>NZ_CP157675.1:1100000-1770000 GCF_040105105.1 Polaromonas hydrogenivorans
GCTTCGGCGTCGGGCGTGCCGTACAGCAGTTCCAGAATGAGCGTGCGGCGCTGGGTTTCGCTCAGGCCGTGGCCTTCGGAGCCGGCCATGATGCTGGCCAGCTGCACGGTGCGCAGGCCGCCGGTGCGTTCGGAAAACAGGCTCAGTTGCTGCTCGGTCAGCTTGGGCGCGAAAAAGGCGATGACCCGCTTGCGCAGCGCAAGGTCCGGCATCGGAATCTCGATGGCCGCCACCTTGGGGTTCGACAGCAGGCCGGGGTTGATCGCGTTGAGCGACTCGGCCACCAAAATCGTGATGTTGTCGCCGCGCGTCAGCGTCTGGTCCAGCGACCAGCGGTGAAAGGCGAGGTAAACCTGCCGGTCCTGATGCGCCATGAAGCTCGGGTCGCCGGCTGGCAGCAGGGCATCGGCGTAGGGAACGATGACGGCGGTCGATTGCTCGGCGCGCATCTGCTTTTCCAAGGCATGCAGCGATTCCAGCAGCGTGGAGCCGTCGGCGCTTTCGCCTTCAGCCGTTCCCATGCCGGCACCGGCCTTGCCGACCAGCACCTGGATGCCGCGCTCCAGGCTGACTTCGCAGATGTGCTTCTTGGTGTCCTTGAACAGCTCGGCGACCAGGAAGGACTGCAGGTTGTGCAGCGTCTCGCCGGCCAGGAAGTTGTCGAACACATTGCGATACAGCACGAAGGTCGAGGCTTCGCCGGCCAGGTATTTCTGGCGCAGGGTTTCGGCCCAGCGCGGCAGCGCGTTGCGCGTGGCGGGAATCGTCGCGGGCGTTTTCACTTGTTCTGGCCGCTGTTAAAGGTTCTTGACCGAAGCCTGGGCGCTGGCCGCGCGCGCCTGCTTCATCGCTTCGAGCTGGGCCTTGGCGGTCACGCTGCCGCTGCTCTGGCGCAGCTTGGCAAGCCGCACGTCGAGGTCGGAGTTGTGCAGCTCGGACCCCAGGCTGGCCTGCGCGACCTGGCCCTTGATATGGTCGCGCACCGCACCCAGCGCCTGCACCTCGGCATCGACCGACAGGCCGTCGAGCTGGCCCTGGATCTTGATCCGTGCCTGCGCGCTGTGCATCTGCGCCAGCATGCGGTCTTTCTCGGCCTTGAGCTTGTCGATCTCGGTCTTCACCTGCATCAGCGAATCCTTGGCATTGTCGGCGTCGGTGGTGGCCTGCTCGGCGTCGGCACGCAGTTCGGTGATGGACGCATCCAGCGCATTCTTCTTCTGGATCAGCACCACCGCCAGGTCGTCCTGGCCGGTGGCCAGCGCGGCTTCCAGGTCGGTGCTGATGCCGGCCAGCTCGCGCTCGTGGCTGGACAGGCGGGCGGTGATTTCCTGGCGCCGGGCAATGATGGCGCCGGTGGCCGACTTGAGCTGCGTGTACTTCTGGATCATCGACGCGATGGCGTTCTGGTAGGCGATTTCGGGGTGCTCTTTTTCGATGTCGGACACCCAGAGCGAGATGAATCCGGTCCACAGGTTGGACAGGCGGGCGAAGATTGCGTTGTTGGCCATGGGTTGCTCCTGGTTGAATGGAAATGCGGGGAACGGGTTGGGGATTTAAGAGCGTGACTTGACGGATTGCGCCGCCTGCCGCGCGGCCTGGCCCAGGGTTGCCGGTGAAGCGCTGGGCGTGCGGGGCGGCGTGAAGTCAAACGATTCGGCCGTATCAAACTCGGCGGCCACTTCTTCGGCAATCCGCAGGCGCGCCAGGGATTCTTCGAGCTTGCCGCCCATCTCGGACGAATAGGGCGCGGTGATCACCAGTTGATAAACCTCTTCCATCTTGTCGGGCATGGAAATCAGCGTTGCTTCGAGCGTGCTGCGGCGCGTGGCCAGGCGGCGCGAACGGTTCATGACCTCGGTGTATTCGGCCAGCGCGCTGCGCAGCTGGCGCTCCTCGTCGCTGGTCAGGGACTTGTTCAGCAGTTGTCCCTGCAGGCTGGCAATCCGCTTGATGACGCCTTCTTCGCTGGGCGCATCCCGGCGCTGCCTGAGCGACTGGTTGACGACGCACAGGCCGAGGTAGTCCACCGTCAGGTCTTCGAGTTTTTCAACGTCATCGCGGGTCAGCGTGCTTCGGGCGTCGCCGGCCGTCTGGTACAGCGACTGGACGCGGCGGTACATCTGCTCGTAGCTGGCCAGCGCCCTGGCATCCCCATAGTCGGACAGTTCGGCCAGCAGCCGCAGCCGCCGCTCGGCGCGCAACTGGTGGTGGTGCTCGCGGTCCGCCCAGGCTTTGAAGGATGGCAGTTCGGGAATGCCCAGCGCGGCCAGCACTTCCGTGCCCAGCCCCAGCACCGCCACCAGCGCCATGCCCGGCCAGCCAAAGGGAATCGACGCAAAAATGGCGGCGCAGCCGGTGGCCAGCAGCGCCACGCGGTTGTACGGATGCCGGATGAAAGCACCCAGGTAGGAGGGCTGTTTGTCCACGCTATTTGGAAAACCGGCTCCAGGCCCGCGCGATGTCCTGCTGGTCCTGTTCGGACAGGATGGGAATCGGCGACGAGCGGCTGAGCGACGCGCTGCTGGGCACGACCGCCGGATTCGACTTGATGCTCTCGTTCATGAACTCGCCGGCCTTCAGGTTGGCGTTGGCATAGCCCACGGTGTTGGAGATCTTGGCAATCACCTGCGGGCGCATGAGGTAGTCGATGAACAGGTGGGCGGCGCGCCTGTTTTTGGCATTCGCCGGCACGGCCATGGCGTCGATGGCCAGCAGGCCGCCTTCGCTAGGCACGCGGTATTCGACCGTGCCGCGCGACTTGGTCTGGGCCTGCACCGCGTCGCCCGAAAAGCCGATGGCGACGCAGATCTTGCCGCTGGCCAGCGCGTCGATGTACTGGTCGGTGGGAATGACCTTGACGATGCCCTTCAGGCGGTCCAGCACCTGGCTGGCGGCGTTGACCGAATTCTTGCCGTTCCATTTGGCCTGTCCGCCGGCGATGGCCGCCAGCGGCATCACGTCGCTCGCCGAATCGACCACGCCCACGCCGCAGGACTGAAAGCGCCGGGCGGTTTCCGGGTCAAACACGTTGCCCAGCGAATCCATGGCATGGCCCGGATAGGCCTTGGCCGTGAGTTTCGGGTTCCAGGCGATGCCGACCGTGTACCACATGTAGGGCAGGCTGTAGCTGCCGTCCTTGTCCCAGGCGCGCAGCGTGGCATCGACGCGCGGGTCGATGTTGCCCAGGTTCTTCAGGCTGGCCTTGTCGAGTTTGCCCAGCAGTCCCTTGGCGGCCATGGCTGGCACGGCGTTGGCGGTGGGAAACACCACGTCGTAGGGCGTGCCGCCGGCGCGCAGCCTGGCCTGCAGGTCGTCGTTGCTGGTGAAGATGTCGTACACCACGCGGATGTTGTTTTCCTTCTCGAAGTCCTGCAGCACGCCGGCGTCGATGTAGTCGGGCCAGTTCAGCACGCGCACCGTTTCCCTGGCCGACGCGCCGGCGCCATTCACGGCGCGGCGCAGGTTCATCAGCACCGTGGCGGTGATCAGGCCATCGACCGTCACGCCCTGCGATTCCTGGAAGGCCTCGGTCGCCACCTGGGTTTGCGGGCCGAAGGTGCCATCGAGCGGGCCGGCGTTGTAGTCCAGTTTACCCAGCAGGATCTGCGCCTCGCGCAGGCCTTGCGCATCGACCAGCTTCTCGCGGCCCTTGTAGTTGCCGCTGGACCAGTTCTGGGTTTGCCAGATCACGCGGCGCAATGAATTGAGCAGGCCGTCGTTGACCTGGCTTGATGCGGGCAGCTTGTTCTGCGCCAGGAAAACGCGAATCGCCTCCTGCGTGGCCGGTGTCAGGTTGCCGCTCGGTGTCTCGCGCAGCAGGCCGAGCCGGGCCAGCAGGCGCTGCGCCGTCTCGACCTTGGCGTTGCGCGCGCCGGCCGGTGCGGCGGCTTCCGCAGGGGGCTGGCCGGTGCCGAAGACAAAGCCCTGGGCCTGGACGGTTCCGGCCATCAGTCCGCCGCAGGTCAGGGCCGCCAGCAGGGCAAGGGTGCGAATTTTCATGGGGTGATTTCCTGTCAGGAACCCGGTTGCCTTCACTGGCCCGAGGTGAAACAAATGATGCTGCGCGACTGGGCGAACTGGAACAGGCTGGCCGCTTTTTCGCGGTTGATCGGCCCGCCCTGGCCCTTCAGGTGCATCTCGCCCAGGTGGCAGGCGGCGCCGCCGTCGCCGCCCTGGACCGCCTGCTCCAGGTGAACGCGGGCCTGCTCGTAGTTCTTGCTTTCGAGCAGCCGTCGCCCGGTTTCGGCATTTTCAGCCGGCGACAGTCCGGAGGCCTGCGCCTTGGGCTCGGGGACTGGCGTGGCCGGGAGGCTTGGAGGCGCGGCCTGATCCGGCGCATTGGCTGGCGTGCTGGTGCTTGCCGAGGGGCTGGTGCTGGGGTCCGTGTCCGGCGCCGGGGCGGGCGTTGCCGGGGGAGCGGGAACGCTGGCGTCCGCCGGTTGCGACTGCGCTGGTGGCGTTGCGCCGCCCAGCCGATCCTTCAGGCCGAGGTGCCAGACGGCCGACGCCATGGCGCCCACCACGGCCAGGGCAATCAGGCCTTTTGAAAGCGGTGTCAAACTGGCCATTCAATCATTCCCCGGTTGTGGTGGTTGCCGGCGTGCCAAACTGCAGCGCCAGGCTTTGCAGCCGCTGGCTGGCCTGCGTGACTTGTTCAAGTTCCCGACCGGTCTGCTCGGTGACCGCCTTCAGGCTGGCCTCGTGGGCGGCGGTTTCCTGGGCGGCGCGCGCCAGTTCACGCGACGCCAGGGCTTCGAGCTCGGCGATCTGCTTGCGGATGTTGCCGACCACCTGCTCCTGCCGCAGGCGGGCGGCGTTGAGCTGGCCTTCGGTTTCCTGCGCCAGTTGCCGCAGGTTCAGCCGAAGCCGTTCGGCATGCGCGGCCAGCGCCTTGACCTTGGCGGCGGCGTCCGCCAGCGGGTCGCCAATCGTCCACGATTCATCGGCGGCATCCATCGCCCGGATGGCCATCTGGCGCGTGGCTTCGTCCATCGCGCTCAGCCCGTCCACCAGGCGCAGCAGCCGCTCTGCGGGAAACACCGACGCCATCACGCCTTCGCTGGCGTAGATGTCGTCGAGCTTGAGCGGCGTGCCGTCGTCCTGCGCAATGGGCGTGGCCGGGGCGGGCGCGGGGTTACCCAGTGCCGGTTCTGCGCGGGGTTCGCCTTCGTCAAGGGTAGGCGGCTCAACAGCAGGAACGTCCGTCTTGACCAGTCCGGCCTTTTCCAGAAAGCTCAGTAGTCCCTTCATCGCCTGTACTCCAGATTGTTGTGGATGGACCATGCCGGCCAATGGACGGCCAGTCCATCGCAGAGCCGTTTGGGAGGCGGCAACATGCAGTCCGCACCCCTTTGTTTCGGGTAAGTTTAATGCCAATCCAGGCGGCGCAAGAGGACTAAAACCGGGGCCGTGGCGCCGGGCTGGCGGACGTTGAATTTTATGAACAAAATAGGCCATTTGCGCACATTACGCATGCCTAAGTAGCTATTAAAAATATAGCAACAATGAATCCGGCCAGCGGTTCACGGGAACGGCTGGCATCAAGCCAATTTTCTTTTTTCCGGCTTCCTTGAGCGCCCATGAACCGCATGCGGAAAATGCTCCACGGCCAGCTTGAGAGACTTGCCGCCGCATCCTCCGGATGCACCGGATATGGCCCCTTGCGCCTGGCAAGCGCCTGCTGAACGAGCTTGGGACTTGCCCGGAATGGGGCGGCGCCAGGCGCCAAATTTCTAGTGAGCCAAAAAACGTAAGCGGCGTAACGACGAACGATTAAGCCCTTAAATCGCCTGAAACCGGCAGAACTGGTCATTAAGATTTGCCTCACTTGCAGGATTTGAGGAATGAAAAATTCCCGGGCTGCACGAGTGATCAAAACAAAAAATGGCCTGCGTGCTGGGGGAGGGTGCTGCTAATGAATGCTGAAATAAACAACGGAATCGGCGCTTCGGCCCCGGCGTTTGCCAATTCATCATGGTATTTGACCTACACACGGCCCCGCCTGGAAACGGTCGCACTGCAGAACCTGCAGCAGCAAGGTTTCGATGCCTATCTACCGCTTTACAAGTGCCTGAAAAAGACCGAGGCAGGCACCCAAGCCATTTTTGTGCCGATGTTTCCACGCTACGTATTTTTCAGGCCGTCGCACCCCGCCCAGTCGATTGCACCCGTCCGCTCAACCCGTGGCGTGGCGCAGCTGGTCCGGTTTGGCAATGAATTGGCCAGCATTCGTTCGGAAGCGCTTGATGCCATCCGGCAGCTTGAGCAGCAGCGCAATGCGGCGGATGTGGCTGAGTTGAGTGCATTGCGCCCGGGTCATGCGGTGCGTTTTCACAACCCGGCGCTGAACGGGCTTGAGGGCCTGGTCAAAAGCGTTTCGAGCCTGCGCGTGACGGTATTGCTGGAATTCATGGGTCGCGAGCAGCTGGTCAGTGTTGAGCACCATCAATTGAAAGTCGCCTGAATTTTTAACGCTTTGGGGTTGGATTTTTTCCGTCCTGGCATGGGCCCGTCCGCTCCTGTTTTAGATTTTTTGCAGCGTTTCATCCTTAAAGGGTGTCAAACACTGCGGTAGCTTGGGCGGCTGTTTTTTCAGGCAGCCACTGCGTCAGCCGGCACTGGCTCTACACGGCTTTACAGATCAATCGCTTCAGGAATCTGGTTTCGTGACTCTCGCCGGCTCACGCCTGCATCCGTTCTTCGCCTTCGTCCCTTCGTCATTTCCAATGCGCACACTCCAAACATCAGGCTTCACTTCCAGGCTCGCGCAGGCGCGCTGGCCTGTTCTGTTCTTGGCGGCCGTCTGGCTGGGCGGCTGCGCCATGGCGCCCGGACTGTCGGTGGGCAGGAGTTTGCAAAAGACCGGCCAGTGGACCAATCCGGATGCCGGCACTTCGCGCACGGGCACAAGCACCGCAAACCAGACGCCGCCGCCCGGCACCTTGCTGGCCATCACGCCCGAACTCATCACGCAGCAACGCGCCCTGCGCAAAGCTGAATTGAGTACCGGCGTGAAACGTCTGTTCGCGCAAGCCCAACCCTATGGGATTGGCCCTGGCGACGTGATCAACATCGTCGTCTGGAATCATCCCGAACTGGTGCTGGCCCCGGCAGGCGCCACGCTGACGACCGACGCCTCCGGCCTGGCGTCTGTCGGCAACGGCTACAACGTCAGCCCGGAAGGCCTGATCCAGTTCCCGCTGCTGGGCACCTTCAAAATCGCCGGACTGACGGAAAGCGCAGCCCGCGAGGAACTGACCCGCCGCCTGTCCCGGTTCGTCAGGAACCCGCAAATCACCCTGCGCATCCAGGCCTATCGCGCGGGCCGGGTCTATGTCGATGGCGAAGTGCGCACCCCCGGCCTGCAGGCGATCAATGACATCCCGATGACCCTGCCCGAAGCCATCAACCGCGCTGGAGGGCTGACGGCCGCAGCCGACCGGGCCACGGTCAGCGTCACCCGCGATGGCGTGACCAGCGAGATCAACCTGCCGCAACTCACCACGCTGGGCGTGAACCCGTCGCGCATCATGCTGGCCGCCGGCGACCTGGTGCGCGTGTCCAGCCGCGATGACACCAAGGTGTATGTGCTGGGCGAAGTCACGATTCCCAGGGCGCTGCCGCTGCGCAATGGCAGCCTGACGCTGAATGAGGCGCTTGGCGAGTCGGGCGGCGTGAACCCCACCTCTGGCGATCCGCGCCAGATTTATGTGGTGCGCAGCCGCAGCGGCGACAGCGCTACCGCTGGCGATGCCGATGCCAGCGGCACGGCCGCATCCGCAGCACCCGCCACGCCCGAGATTTACCACCTTGACGCCAGTTCGCCAGCGGCCTACGCATTGGCCGAAGGCTTCGAGCTGAAGTCGCGCGACGTGGTGTTTGTCGATCCGGTGCCGCTGGTGCTCTGGAACCGCGTGATCAGCCTGGTGCTGCCCAGCGCGCAGGTGGTCAATCTGTCACGCAACCCGAACTCCAATTGAGCCGGCCGAATGAACGCTCTTCAATCTCCCATGCCCACACCCTACGGCGCCGATCAGCAGGAGGAGCCCATCGACCTGCTTGGCCTGCTCGATGTGCTGCTTGACGCGCGTTGGCTGATTGCCGGCATCACGGCGCTGGCGCTGCTGCTGGGCTGCGCCTATGCCTTCCTCAGCCGCCCGGTTTATGAAGCGACTTCTCTTATACAGGTCGAAGACAGCAAGCCCGGAATCTCTGGCGCTGCTGGTGCTGCTGGTGCCTTAAGGGAGGCGTCCAGCCTGTTCGACATCAATTCACCGGCCACGGCCGAGATGGAAATCCTGCGCTCTCGCCTGGTGCTTGGCAAGTCCGTGGACGACCTGCAGCTGTATGTAACTGCTGCCCCCAGATACCTGCCACTGCTCGGCCGCTGGCTTGCGCGCCGCGCCACCGATCTGTCCAACCCCGGATTCATGGGGCTGGGCGGCTACGTCTCGGGCAATGAATCCATTCGCCTGGGGCTGCTCGAAGTGCCTGTCGAACTCGAAGGCAAGCGGCTGCTGCTGGTCGCTACTGAAGGCGGTTTTGAATTGCGCGAGCCTGGCGGCCGCACGCTGGTGCAGGGAAAAGTCGGTACGCCGGCAGGATTTAACCGGGGCCAGGACAAGGGCCGCATCCTGGTGACTGAACTCAGGGCCAAGCCCGGCGCGTATTTCAATGTGGCGCGCTATTCCCGCCTGGGCGTGATCGAGGAGTTGCAAAAGGATCTGAACATCACGGAGCAAGGCAAGCAGTCCGGCGTGATTGCGCTCGAACTCCAGGGCACCGACCCGCAAAAAATTGCCCGTACTTTGAATGCCGTAGGCACCAACTATGTGCGCCAGAATGTCGAGCGCAAATCGGCCGAAGCAGAAAAATCCCTCGCTTTTTTGGGTGATTTTTTGCCACAACTCAAAAAGCAGCTGGAAGACTCCGAAGTGCGCTTCAACCAGTTCCGCAACCAGAACGGCACCTTTGACCTGGGCACCGAAGGAAAGAACTACCTTGACACGGCCGTCAAGCTGCAAGGCAGCTTGCTGGAGCTGCAGCAAAAACGCCGCGAGCAAAGCGTGCAATTCACCGATGTTCACCCCGTCATCCAGACGCTTGATGCGCAGATTGCCGCCGTCAGCAAGGAAATCGCGGGCCTGGCCAGCAAGGTTAAAAACCTGCCCAACACCGAACAAGACCTGCTCCGTTTGACGCGCGATGTCAAGGTCAACGGCGAGCTGTACCTGAACCTGCTGACCAGCTCGCAGCAACTCCGCCTCGTCAAGGAAGGCAAGGTCGGCAATGTGCGCGTGGTCGATGCGCCCGTGGTGCCCGAACGCGCCATCCAGCCGCAGCGTGCGCAAATCCTGATCATCAGTGGGGTGCTCGGCCTGCTGCTGGGCACGGGCCTGGCATTTTTGCGCAACAGCCTGCGTCCTGGCATGAAGGATCCGGCCGATATCGAGTCGGCCACCGGCCTGCATGTGTTTGCCACCGTGCCGCATTCTGCCGAGCAGGACAAGCTGTCCAGGCTGATCAGGAGTCAGGCGCCGGGCAACCACCTGCTGGCCATTGCGCATCCCGAAGACCCGGGCGTGGAAAGCCTGCGCAGCCTGCGCACCGCGCTGCAGTTCGCCATGCTCGATGCGCGCAACAACGTGGTGCTGTTCACCGCACCCACCCAGGGCATCGGCAAATCCTTCACCAGTGCCAACTTTGCGGCCTTGCTGGGCGCAGGCGGCAAGCGCGTGCTGCTGATTGACGCCGACCTGCGCAAAGGCCACATCCACCAGTTCTTTGGCATGCAGCGCGGCCACGGCTTGAGCGAGCTGATTGCCGGCAGCCACACGCTGGGCGACGTGCTGCATCGCGCGGCCGCACCCGGCCTGGACCTGATGACCACCGGCAGCATTCCGCCCAACCCCGGTGAATTGCTGATGTCGCCGGTTATCCGGCAACTGCTGGAAACCTTGTCCGCCCAATACGATCTGGTGCTGATCAACACCCCACCCGTGCTGTCCGTGTCAGACACGCAAGTGCTGGCCTTCCATGCGGGCACGGTGTTTCTGGTGGTCAGGGCCGAAGTCACCGAGCTTGGTGAATTGCAGGAAAGCACCAAGCGCCTCGGCCATACCGGCGTGCCGGTCAAGGGCTTGGTGTTCAACGACCTGGACACCAGCCGCCAGCATTACGGCGGCTACAGATTCAGCCGCGACCGCTACACCCACTACCGGTACGGCACAACCACCGCCGGCCAGTAAAAAACCCTATGCAGGGCAACTCCTGCGCGACCGCCGCCTTGACGCTTGCAGCGCACTGGCTGACAACAACTAAATTTTCAGGAGAGTCCGACGATGCCCGGTATCTTTAGTTTCATTTCAATGGCAGCCTGGACCGCCGGTAGTGTGGCGTTGCTGGTGGCCCTGCTGCTGGTCGCGTCCCAAGGCTGGCATGGCCACTACACCATGGACTCGACCCGGGGTGTTCAAAAGTTCCATGCCCATCCCACCCCCCGTGTTGGCGGAATTGCCATTGTGGCGGGGGTGGTTGCAGGCTACCTGATGGCCGGCTCCGACAAAAAATCCCTGCTCGGGCCGCTGATCGTTGCCGGCATTCCGGCCTTTGCATCTGGCCTGCTTGAAGACATCACCAAGCGCGTCAGCGTGCGCACCCGCTTTCTGGCGACCATGGGTAGTGGCGTACTGGGCTGGGCGATCACCGGCTATTCGATTCCCTACGCCAATGTATGGGGGCTGGACTGGCTGCTCGGCTTCACCGCGGTTTCGGTGGCCTTTACTGGCTTTGCCGTAGGCGGCATTGCCAACGCCATCAACATCATTGACGGCTTTAATGGCCTGTCGGGTGGAACCTCTCTCATTATTCTTGCCGCTTTCGGCGTCCTGTCCACGGCCCTGGGCGATGCTGACCTGGCCATGACGGGCCTGATTCTGGCCGGTGCCGCCGCCGGATTCCTGCTGGTCAACTGGCCGATGGGCAAGATATTTTTGGGTGATGGCGGCGCTTACTTTCTCGGCTTTTCCATCGCCTGGCTGGCCGTGCTGCTGGTACAGCGCCATAACGAAGTGTCAGCCTGGGCGCCGGTGCTGATGTGCGGCTTTCCAGTGATCGAAGTGCTGTTCAGCATCGTGCGCCGCCACCGCCACAAGGTCAGCCTCAGTGCCCCTGACCGCCTGCATTTGCACAGCCTGGTAACGCGCCGCGTGGTCCGGCGCCTTTGGCCCCAGTCATCCACACTGGTCCGTAATTCAGCCACCGGCGCCCTCATGTGGTTTGCCACCTTGCTGCCTGTCTCGATAGCCCTTCAGTGGCGTAGCAACACGTTCATGCTGATTTTTGGGTTTGCGGCTTGTGCGCTGCTGTACTCCAGCGTTTATGCGCGGCTCACGCAGTTCAGGTGGTGCTTCAGCCCAGCAACGCTGGTTCCGAAAGTGGCTTGAATCCACTGCCTCTTTTTTCGCATTCCTGCTTTTTCTACTCAATAGCCTAGGAAAAAATATGCAAAACCCTGCGCGCAACCTTTTCGTCGCCGTCATCGGCCTGGGCTATGTCGGCCTGCCGCTGGCGGTCGAATTCGGCAAAAAATACCCCGTCGTCGGCTTTGATATCAATGCTGCACGCGTGGCTGAACTGCAGACAGGCGAAGACCATACGCTGGAAGTCGCACCCGAAGAACTGCGCCATGCCACGCAGCTTGTATTTGCCACTGACATCGCTGCGCTGGCGGAGTGCAATGTGTTCATTGTTACCGTGCCCACGCCTGTTGACAAAGCCAACCGCCCGGATTTGACGCCGCTGATCAAGGCGAGCGAGACAGTTGGCAAGGTACTGAAGCAGGGCGACATCGTCATCTACGAGTCCACTGTGTATCCGGGAGCGACTGAAGAGGTGTGCGTTCCCGTGCTCGAAAAGTTCAGCAGCAAGAAATTCAATGTTGATTTTTTCTGCGGCTACAGCCCCGAGCGCATCAACCCCGGCGACAAGGTCAACACCCTGACCACCATCAAAAAAATAACCAGTGGCAGCACGCCCCAGACCGCCGACACGGTTGATGCCCTGTACAGCAGCATCATCACCGCCGGTACCCACAGGGCGAAAAGCCTCAAGGTGGCTGAAGCCGCCAAGGTGATCGAAAACACCCAGCGCGACCTCAACATTGCGCTGGTCAACGAACTTTCGGTTATTTTTGAACGGCTGGGCATCGACACCCTCGACGTGCTGGAGGCCGCCGGCAGCAAATGGAATTTCCTGCCCTTTCGCCCGGGACTCGTGGGCGGCCACTGCATCGGTGTTGATCCGTTTTACCTCACCCACAAGGCCGAAGAAGTGGGCTATCGCCCGCAGGTGATTCTGGCCGGGCGCCGCATCAATGACAACATGGCCCGCTACGTTGCGCGCAGCACCATCAAGCTCATGCTGAAAAATGGCATGGACGTGCCGCGCTGCCGCATCGGCGTGCTGGGCATCACCTTCAAGGAAAACTGCCCCGACATTCGCAACAGCAAAGTGGTGGACATGGTGCGCGAGTTTGAAGCCTGGGGGGCCTGCGTGGTGGTGGCCGACCCCTGGGCCAGCGCCGAAGAAGTGATGCACGAACACGGCGTGCAATTGGGCGCCGTGGATGCAGAAAACCTGGTCGATGCGCTGGTCGTGGCCGTCGGTCACAACCAATACCGCCATGCCACGCCTAAAGAACTGCGCACCTTCTGCCGTGGCACCAAACCCGTATTGGCCGACGTGAAAAGCCTGCTTGACCGCCACCACGCCGCCGCCGCCGGTTTTACCGTCTTCCGCCTGTAACTCCCTGCAATAAAAAAATGAAAAACTTTGCCCTGATCGGCGCCGCCGGCTATATCGCCCCGCGCCACATGCGCGCCATCAAAGACACCGGCAACCGCCTGTCCGTGGCCTACGACATCAATGACTCCGTCGGCATCATTGACAGCATCTCGCCTGAAAGTGAATTCTTCACCGAGTTCGAGCGTTTTCAGGAATTTGCCCACTTTCTCAAGCGCAACCCTCAAACCGCGCTCGACTACGTCGCCATCTGTTCCCCCAACTACCTGCATCACCCCCACATTGCCGCTGGCCTGCGCCTGGGTTGCGATGTGGTCTGCGAAAAACCCCTGGTGCCTGGCCCCGAACTGCTGGACGAACTGGAACGGGTGGAAAAGGAAACCGGCAAGCGCGTCTTCAACATCCTGCAGTTGCGCCACCACGCAGCCATCCGCAAGCTGCGCGACAAAGTGGCTGCTGCCCCTGAAGACCGCAAGTTTGATGTGGAGCTGACCTACATCACCTCGCGCGGAAAGTGGTTCGCCCAAAGCTGGAAGGGCGATCCGCGCAAGTCTTTCGGCATCGCCACCAATATTGGCGTGCATTTCTACGACATGCTGCATTTCATCTTTGGCAGCCTGCAGAAAAATGTCACGCATTACAGGGCTGACGCCAAGGCCGCGGGCTATCTTGAATACGAACGCGCCCGTGTGCGCTGGTTTTTGTCCATTGATGCAAATGACCTGCCTGACAAGGTCAGGGGCAAAAGCTCAACTTACCGCAACATTGACATCAGCGGCGAGCAGCTTGAATTTTCCGAAGGGTTTACCGACCTGCACACCACCAGCTACCAGGAAATCCTGGCCGGTCGCGGCTATGGCCTGGACGATGCACGCCATTGCATTGAAACCGTCAACGTCATTCGCACGGCAACGCCAGTTAGAGGGGAGCAGGGCGAGGTCCATCCTTTCATCGGTCAATTGATTTGAGCGGCAATAAAGCTGGGCCATCGCTCTGGCAAGAATAATAAATTTCCCCGCCCCAGGAGGCAGGGAATTTACTCGTCATGATTGAATTGGAGTATTTCAATGACGTTTATTGAAAAATTTTTGCTTGTTATTTTTGCTTTGCTTATTTTGGTGGGCTCTTTGTTGTGGGTACTCCTGGGGCACTATAAGGAAGAGGTATTGTTGAATCTCCAGAATAGGATAAGGAACATATTGGTCTACAAGGAATATCGTGAAGTGGTGCCGGTGATGGTTAATCAAGCATTTATTGTGGATGAGGATTTTATTGCATTCACTGATAAATTGATTTATGACCGGGGCACCTCGGTGAGTTTGCATTTCAAAAGCGATTCGCCTGTCGAGGTGGAATTGGAGAAATTCTCCAATGATGATCATGAGATGGTGTGGTTTCAAAAAATAAATCCAAAAAACAATGCCATGGAGGTGGTGGCGACGACGTTTGATGGTTTTGATCATCGCGATTTCGATGCTTATCGCTTTCAGTTGAAGAATTCTGATAGCGGGTGGTTTCAGCTCAAGGTGAAAAACGGCCGTGATATTCGATACATTCCATTTTTTGTCGAGGGGGATAAAAGCTCCAGCATTCTATTTGTTGAATCAACAGACACGATGCATGCCTATCTATCCGCGAATGGCTTGAGAAACTATTATCAGCAGGGCCGGCGATATCTGGAACGCAATTTCACGCGTCCGGAAGCTTATCCAATGGATTATCAGTTGAAGAATTTTAAAAAATCTGATCGCCTGACAGAGGTTGACTGCAAGGATCATCTTGTAAATCCAGACCTTTTAATAAAGTCCGGACTGGATGATTTGAAGATGGTTTACGACATATCGTCCGATGATTTTTTGGAAAAATATGAAAATATTTCGAGATACAAACTGATTATTTTTGGAGCGCACAATGAATACTGGAGTCCCGCAAAAATAAGAAGCATCGAAAAATTTCTTGATAGTGGTGGAAGCATGCTGGTGCTAGGGGGTAATACTGCCTATCGCTTCGTGAGGAAAGTTCATGCCATGAAAGTTTACTGGGGGAAGAGTATCTTGAATACAAAGTATGAAAACTTCATCTACAACTATTTAGGTTCTCATTATGATCCCCGTGGCTATGATACGTATTCATCATTCAAGATCGTTGACGAAAGTTTTCCTTTTTTCAAGGGGCGCAAGGGTGGCATGGAGTTTGGAAAAAAAACCGCACTTGCGCAGTGCGGCGAATTCATGCATGGGGCAAGCGGTCAAGAGACGGATAAATTTTTGGGGCCGCGCACTGGATTTTCTGTGATCGCGTCTGGAAATAATCCTGGATCTGGCGGAGCGGATGTTGTTTTCAAGAAAATGGATGCCGGTGGTTATGTCCTTAATTTCGGTTCGATAAGTCTTTGGCATGGAATCGGTGATCCAGTTATCAAAGACATGATCAGGGGTTTTGTTGATTTGGTCAGAGAACCTCAACAAGACAATGCCGTGCAACACCGTGTTCACGATAAGGTTCCAGCATGACCTACGCGATTCATCCCAGCGCCATCGTTGACGAAGGCGCCCACATCGGCGAAGGCTCCCGCGTCTGGCACTTCGTGCATGTCTGCGGGGGTGCCCGCATCGGCAAAGGCGTGTCACTCGGTCAAAACGTCTTTGTCGGCAACAAGGTCGTCATGGGCGACCACTGCAAAATCCAGAACAACGTCAGCGTCTATGACAACGTCACGCTCGAAGAGGGTGTTTTTTGCGGCCCCAGCATGGTGTTTACCAACGTGTACAACCCGCGTGCCCTCGTCGAACGCAAGAATGAATACATGAACACGCTGGTCAAGAAAGGCGTCACCCTGGGTGCCAACTGCACCATTGTTTGCGGCGTGACCATTGGCGAATACGCCCTTGTCGGTGCTGGGGCGCTGGTTAACAAAAACGTAGCCGCCTACGCGCTCATGGTGGGCGTGCCCGCTCGGCAGATTGGCTGGATCAGCGAGTTTGGTGAGCGATTGCCCCTGCCATGCGAAGGGCAGGGGGAAGCCGTGTGTCAGCACACGGGAACCCGTTACGTGCTGGCTGGCAAGCAGCTTATTAAACATATCGAACCTAGCGAAGGGAAGGCACTGTCATGAAAAAAATCGCTCACCGACTATTCAATGATTTCTTGATGCCGTCTCGCCTGGATGAATTGGAGAGTGTGCTTCTTGCCGCCCTTTCTGAAGGTTATAAAGTTCTATCGATTGATGGCTTTCTGAACGTGGCGAGAGAGGGCAAGTTGGATTCCCGGTCCCGCTATCTTATTTTGCGACACGACATAGATACCGATGTAGCGACAGCCAGGTCAATTTGGCAACTTGAACGCCAGCATGGCATATGCGCGACCTTTTTTTTTCGACTCCTCACTGCCGATATCGCTCTGATGAGCGAAATCCATGATGGCGGTGGGGAGGTTGGTTATCATTTTGAGGAAATCGCGACAGTCGCCAAGCGTAAAAGGCTGAAAGTCACCTCCAATCTCGATCATTTAAGAAAACATGCTGGTGAACTGTTTTGTGAAAATCTGGCCGCACTGAGACTGAAGAGTGGCTTGCCGCTTTGCGGAATAGCCTCGCATGGTGATTTTGTAAATCGCAGTCTAGGAATAATTAATTATGAGCTGCTGACTCCAGAAATCCGGCAGTCAATGCGCATCGACTACGAAGCCTACGACGGCGAGTTAACAGATCATCTGGAATCACGTTTTTCAGATCTGATGTACCCCAATCTCTGGAATCCGTTGAATCCAATAGTCGCGATAAAAAGAGGTGACAGGGTTATTAAATTGCTCATTCATCCGCGACAGTGGCGGAGCAATCCGCTGGAAAATGCCAAAGATAATATGCTTCGGGTATACGAAGGACTTTGTTATTATTTTGGTACAGTTTTGGGATTGATGCCATTTATTATTCCATGTGAAAATTGCCTGTAAGAGTGCATGGCTCTGCCAGAGCATGCGAATTATATTGATTGCAATTAAACCGAATTTCCATGGTCTGGTCGATAGTGTGGCTATAAAAGGTGAAGTCATCATTGTGCGAGTGATTTTCTTTTAATCTAAATAATATTCAGCAATATCGCTGATGTTTAAGAAACACCAATTTATGATCGAATTCATCGACCTTAAAGGCCAGCAAGTTCGCCTCAAGGACCAGATCGACGCCGCCATCCAGTGCGTGCTGGCCCATGGCCAATATATTCTTGGGCCAGAAGTGGACGAGCTGGAAGAAAAACTCGCTGCCTACACTGGCGCCAAACACTGCATTACCTGTGCCAACGGCACCGATGCGCTGCAGATAGCCCAAATGGCGCTAGGCATCGGCCCCGGCGACGAAGTCATCACTCCGGGTTTTACTTATATCGCTACCGCTGAAACCGTGGCCTTGCTGGGTGCCAGGCCGGTGTATGTGGACATCGACCAGCGCACCTACAACCTGGACCCGAATCTGCTCGAAGCAGCCATTACGCCTCGCACAAAAGCCATCATCCCCGTCAGCCTGTATGGCCAGTGCGCCGACTTTGACGCCATCAACGCCATTGCAGCGAAACACGGAATTCCAGTCATTGAAGATGCCGCTCAAAGCTTTGGCGCCAGCTACAAAGGGCGCAAGAGTTGCAACCTGAGCACCATTGCCTGCGCCAGTTTCTTTCCCAGCAAGCCCTTGGGTTGCTATGGCGATGGCGGCGCCCTCTTTACCAACGATGACGAGTTGGCTGAGGTCATGCGCCAGATCGCCCGTCACGGACAAGACCGTCGCTACCACCATATCCGTGTGGGGGTCAACAGCCGATTGGACACCATTCAAGCCGCTATCCTGCTGCCCAAGCTGGCCGCCCTTGAAGAAGAAATCGCGCTGCGTCAGCAGGTTGCCGCCAACTATGACCGACTGCTCAGCAAGGCCGGGATTGACACTACACCGTACATCGACTCACAGAACATCAGCGCCTACGCCCAATATACCGTTCGCGTAGCCAACCGTGAGCATGTGCAAGCCAGGCTTAAGGCAGCCGGGATTCCAACTGCCGTGCATTACCCAATTCCTCTGAACAAGCAGCCTGCGGTGGCCGACGCCAGTTGCCAATTACCGATTGGCGATGCGGTGGCTGAGCAGGTGTTGAGCCTGCCGATGGGAGCGTATTTGTCTGAAGCAGATCAGGAAAAGATAGTTGCCGAACTGGCTAATCCATGAAATTCCTGAAACCCAGTAATGCTGCGGCGTATCTTGGCTTGCTGTATATCAGCATTTTTATGCTGCAGACGGCACGTACGATGTACCTTGATGCCTACGGCAAACAGGATAGCCACCTGGATTTGCTCGGCTATGCAATCAATACTGGGATTGGGGCGCTATTGACAATTTATGCTTTGCAAAAGCGGTTGCTGCTTTTTGCTCCGCTTACAGTTCTCGGGATTTTTTTCATATTTTTAATAATTAATGTTGTATTTAATACTGATGAGTCCCTCAAGTCGGTTCTACTTTCACGCTATGGCATGTTAACCTGGCTGTCGATTGGCTTATGGATGGCAGTTGGCATTCGAAGCATACGCACGGTGCTGGAAGCTGGCGGTAGCAGGCGGCTTCAGAAAACTGCTACCTCGATTATTTATTTGTCATTTTTGCCAGTTGCCTGGATCATACAAAAATATCTTTCCGATCGAGTCGTTTTCGTTTCTTACCAAGCGATTGCATCGAACGCAATTATTTTGATCTGCATCAGCATAATTGCCTTGCATGCCTTTATAAAAAATAAATCAATGAATGCTGTCAGTTCCAATTTGCCGGTTTATTTTTGCATTGCCATGTCCAGCTTCCTAGTTTACGCCGTGGCATTGATGCAGTCCACAGGTATAGTGGCATTTTGGATCGTAAGTCTTCCGGTCATACTTGTTTCTGTTACATCACGCTCTCGTCTGCTCATCAGGCTGACAATTGTATTTTTAATGCTCGTGCTGATATATTGGATTTCAGTTGAGTTTTTTGTTGCGGACATACTGGCTAATACGCGGTTAAAAAATTTGAATGATGGCTTGTCCTCCGTTGATTCCTTGCAGACCAGAACCGAATTGCTTCCAGGATTTTTTCGCCAATTTCAAATAGCCCCCGTCTTTGGTGATTACCATGCCGAGGTAAGTGCCGGATTTAAAAAAGGCGAATACATACACAGTCTTCCTCTGTCCTTGCTGACGCATAGTGGTGTGGCAGGATTTTTCCTCATGCTTCTCTCATGGCTAATTCTGTATATTGACAAGATAAAGTCCACTGTTTTCACTGATTCAAATAACCTGCTTGCTTTTCGGTTATTTTTGGTGATTTCTGGACTGGCCAGTATTTATGTATTCTTCGATTGGGCGCCATTTTGGTTCTTCCTTGGCTACATGTGCGTAAAAGCTTATCGACCTGGATATATAAGAGGCTAACGCAAATGATTGTGATTGTTGATTACGGTCTTGGTAACCTTGGTTCAATCAAGAATATGTTGCGTAAAATTGGTTATTCATCAATGGTTTCTTCAAACCCTGATGAAATTTCCAAGGCCAGCAAACTTATTTTGCCCGGAGTTGGTGCTTTTGATACCGGCATGAGGCATTTGACTGATTCTGGCCTGCTCGATATTCTGGGATATAAAGCATTGGCCGAGAAAATTCCAGTGCTTGGTATCTGCCTGGGGGCACAATTAATGACACGGTCCAGCGAGGAAGGCTGTTTGTCAGGTCTGGGTTGGTTCGAGGCAGAGACTTTAAAATTCCAGTTTGACGGCATCGCCGGTAAATGGCCTTTACCAAATATAGGCTGGCGTGATGTATTTGACGTCAACGGTTCGCCTTTGCTGTCCGGTTTCAACAGCACACCTAGATTTTATTTCGTGCATTCCTATTTTCTCAAACCACTTGAGCAAGACATCGTTTCAATGAATGTCAGCTATGGGTTTGAATATGCCTGTGGCTTGAGTAAAGGCAACTTGCACTGCGTTCAATTTCATCCGGAAAAGAGCCATAAGTTCGGTATGCAGTTACTGCGTAATTTTTCAGAGTTGACATGAATATGCGACCGAGAATTATTCCTGTCTTGCTTCTTAAAGGGGCAGGTTTGTATAAAACTCGAAAATTTTCCAATGAAATCTATGTGGGTGATCCAATCAATGCCGTAAGAATATTCAACGACAAGGAGGTCGATGAACTGGCTTTTCTCGACATTGCTTCTGCACGGACCGGAAAGGAGCCGGATTTCAGATTACTGAAGGATATTGCAGCGGAATGTTTCATGCCCTTGAGCTATGGTGGCGGCGTCAACTCGGCCGAAATGGTGCGTGAATTGATCGGCATCGGCATCGAAAAAATTATCATCAATTCCGCAGCGTACACGAAGCCCAAGCTGGTGCAGGATCTGGTAGCTTATTTCGGCAGCTCCACTTTGGTTGGCTCCATTGATGTGCGTAGAAACTGGCTCGGCAAGGAGCAGGTATATATCAAAGGCGGATCGGAGAAAATCCCTAAATCCCCGGTGCAATGGGCGCAAGAATTAGAGGCGATGGGCGTCGGAGAAATCCTGATCAATTCCATTGACCGGGATGGTGAGATGATTGGCTATGACCTTGACTTGATTAAACGCGTAGCGTCTTCCGTTTCGGTACCTGTCGTGGCGGCAGGCGGTGCAAGAACCCTGGACGATTTCAAACGGGCTGTTCACGAAGCCGGGGCTTCTGCCGTTGCCGCTGGTGCCATGTTCGTATTCCAGGGCAAACACCGGGCGGTATTGATCACGTATCCGAATGAGCAGGATACGCAGAAACTCTGGTGTGAGTAATTCGCTTTGAAACACACACGAAAATTGTATGCGCAAGGTGTTGGAATCGTCACCTCAGCGCTACACCACAACCATGGCTCATTCATTGCCAGTTCGGCAGCAGTGCAACTGCTGCCTTTGATTTCCGCACCCATAGTATCCCGACTTTATTCACCGACAGCGTTTGGTGCTTATGCGGTATTTTATGCGCTGGTTGTCATCATAGGATCTGTAGCATCCTTGGCCTTTCATAATGCCATTTTGCTGGAAGAAGATGACCGTGCCGCTGTGCATGCGGCGCTCCTGTCCTTCGCTGCAACTGTTGCAACAAGTGCTGTACTGGCTATGGCTTTATTCGCGATGCCTGAATACTGGTTGCGTTGGGCAGTCGGTGCTGACACGATATCCATATTGCCTTTACTACCGTTGACCGTGATGACCTCAAGCGGCTACATGTCACTTTATACTTGGTGTATTCGTAAAGGATATTACCAGCAATTAGCCAGAAATAAGGTCATTCTTGGAGTCTCCACCATGCTGATCCAGGTTAGTATAGGTTTGATGAGGCTAGAGGCTGTCGGTTTTGTACTGGCTAATCTGCTAGGGTATGTCTTGGCGAATTTTCTACTTTATCGACTATTTCATATCGATATAAGTTCATCCAGACCAGACATGAATTTCGGATCCATCAAGGCACAACTCAAAAAATATAAAGAATTACCGCTTTACAGTGTGCCAGCGACCCTGCTCAACACCCTGAGTTCGCAATTGCCCGAGTTCATGATCAACAAGCTGTTTGGCGCACATCAGCTGGGGCAATATTCCTTGGCGAATCGCATGGTTAATATGCCTTTATCTTTCCTGGCCAGTTCGATATATGATATTTTTAGACAAAAAGCTTCAACTGAGTTTACTTTGTCAGGAAGTTGCAAAGTCACATATGGCACTTTTCTAGCATTGATGATATTGATTTCGGTGGTTTTGCTTGTGCCGACTGTATTGATTGTTCCAGAGCTTTTTCCTCTAATATTCGGCAAGCAATGGAATCAATCAGGCTATCTGATTCGTGTCATGGTTTTTCTGTTGGCTGTTCGTTTCATATCCTCGCCATTGAGTTATATATGGATAATCAGGGGAAAGCAGAAAATGGATTTTTTATGGCAAATCGGGCTTTTTGTAATAAGTGCTGCTGCTTTTGTATTTTCTCACATTTTATTTCAGAGTGATTCCTTGCCAAAAGCCCTCTTTATGTACAGCACCATGGCCGGTTTCTGGTATGCATTTTGCATTTACATTTCATTTAAATATTCAAAGTAAATATATGAACTACAGAGAAAATCTGCATACTGATATTTTGCATAAGCATCCACACCAGGAATGTGTTCGATGCGTGATGGATACATCCGATCCATGGATAGAATTCGATGAACATGGTGTTTGTAACCATTGCAAAATGTATGACAGCTATATCGCTGAATTAGGTACACCAGATGAGAAAATGAGCGAATTGAATTCGCTGGTTGCTCATTTAAAAAATGCTGGCAAGGGTAAAGAATACGACTGCATCATGGGACTTAGCGGAGGTGTGGACAGTTCCTACCTGGCTTGGTATGCGGTGAAACAGTTGGGGTTGAGACCGTTGGCCGTCCATGTGGATGCCGGCTGGAATTCGGAACTGGCGGTTAACAATATCCAGAATATAGTTCAGCGGCTAAATCTTGATTTGCATACTGTGGTGATGGACTGGGAGGAAATAAAGGATTTGCAGCAAGCCTATTTCCGTTCTGGAACTGCCAATCTTGACGTGCCGCAAGACCATGCCTTTATAGCTTCCCTCTACAGGGAGGCCAGGAAATATGGCATCAAGGATATTCTGAGCGGCGGTAATATGCAGACAGAATCAATTCTTCCTGCGGCATGGGGATATGATGCCGGTGATCCGAAAAGCCTGCTGGCAATCCATAAAAAATTTGGCAAGCATCAACTGAAGCACTTCCCGATACATTCAACATTTGATAAATTAATTTATTATCCACTAATCCGCAAGATGCGCACGCATCGGCCACTTGAGTGGATTGATTACAACAAATTCGCGGCAAAAAAAATATTGATGAAAGAGCTGGGCTGGCGCGATTATGGAGGCAAGCATTACGAATCAGTGTTCACGAAATTTTTTCAGGCTCATTATCTTCCCGCCAAGTTTGGATATGACAAGCGAAAAGCCCATCTGGCCAGTCTGGTGGTTTCCGGGCAGATGACAAAGGAGGAAGCAAAAATCGAGTTGGAATTTCCTCTTTATAATCCAATTGAATTAAATGAAGATAAAATATTCTGGACAAAAAAGCTAGGATTAAACATGCTGGAATATGAAAGAATCATGGCCGAGTCACCAAGATTTTATAGCGATTATCCTAGCAATGACAATTTATATAAATGGATGCGTAAAAATCTGCATTTTCTGAGTGGCATCTACAAAAAATTCAGATAAAACCATGAATAGCAAAGCCAATTTGCATCTTTTCCTGTCAGAGGTACTTACCGAGACAAGGCTCTTCAAAGAAGCAGAATTCACTCTGTCAAGACAAATTTTTGACAGGGTGGTTGTCCTTGGCCTTTGGAAAAGTCCACTTGATACTACCGAGAAGACGGACTACGGTTTGGAAATCGTTCGCAAAAAAACCCTGCTCAGAAAATATAAAAACTCATATTTGATAACCAGCTTAACTTATCTTAGAAAACTTTTGGCCGCATTGAGTTTGATTGAATATCTTTTTGCTGCCATTTCTATATCATTAAAGCTGAGGCCATCACATGTCAGCTGCCATAATTTAAATCTGCTTCCTGTGGCTTGGATTTCTGCGATAGTGGTTAATGCTAAATTGATTTATGTCCCGCATGAACTGGAGACGGAAAGAACAGGATTGCATGGTATTGCAAAACATTTTAATAGGTTCATTGAGTGGATGTTTGTACGGTCTTGTAAAGCGGTGATTGTTGTTTGCCAGCCTATCGCTGAATGGTACATCAGTAATTACAGGATGCGGAATGTTTTTGTAATTCGAAATATGCCGAATTTGGCTAATATTTCAAATACAACGAATGAAGTTAATTTATTTCGTTCCGAGTTTCATATAAATGATGAAAATCCGATATACATATACCAGGGTGTTTTGGAGAGGGAACGGGGGGTTGACGGTCTTGTCAGTTATTTCTCCCGGCATAAAAACAAGCATCTGGTACTAATGGGTTATGGTGATATGGAACCGGAAATTCGTGAAGTGAGTGCGAATTTGAATAATATTCATTATAAGCCAGCGGTTGACATGCAGGATATTGTGAAATATACATCTAACGCGGACTATGGATTGTTTGTGGTTAACGGATCGCTTTCGCTGAGTTATAAATATTGCCTGCCTAATAAATTTTTTGAATACCTCCATGCTGGCATTCCGGTGGTGGTTTCCAGGAATATGACTTATTTGTCATCAATTGTTGAATCTTTGGGTTTAGGGCTGGTCTTGGAGCAAGGGGATTTGAGCTTGCTTGATGCTATTGAAAAAGTCGATTACCTGGATATGGTAAAAAATATTGTTGCCTACAGGAAGACATGCTTTTGGGAGTGTGATGCAGTGATCTATTCACAAGTTTATTCATGATTGTGAATGACTTTAAGTAGTCATATTCAGATCGGCTTATCACATGAGCTTCAAGATTGGATATTTCAAGGGCTGACTGATGTGTGGAATTTTTGGTATTTTTAAGGCATGTCAACCGGGTGATGGTGCGTTGGAAAAAATGATCGACTTCGGGCTGGATGTACTTGGCTCGCGCGGCCCCGATGGTCATGGTGTTGCTCAGGAGCAATTCGGTGGATTTGATGCGGTTCTCGCGCACACACGGCTCTCGATCATCGATCTCTCAGAGCATGGCCACCAGCCCATGCTGGATGAAGCATCGAACTGGTGCATCACCTACAACGGCGAGATTTACAACTATCTCGAAATTGGCGAGGAGTTGCGCGCGCTAGGCTGGACGTTTCATGGACATAGCGACACTGAGGTTCTGCTGAAGGGCTGGGCTCAGTGGGGGCTGGATGCGCTGAACCGCTTCAATGGCATGTTCGCCTTTGCCGCCTTCAATCGTGCGTCTGGCGATATTTGGCTTGTCCGCGACCGTTTTGGTGTCAAGCCCTTGCTGTGGGGGAATTTGCCCGATGGAGGCCTGGTTTTTTCATCCTCGGTTGCCGCGGTTGCCAGGCTTGTGTCGGCCGACGTTGACGTTGCATACTGCGCCCGCGGCGTTCGCTACAAGGCCTTCGAAGTGCCGGGCTCCGAGACGCCGTTCAATGGCGTCAACTCGGTGCCGGCGGGCGGATGGCTGCGAATTCAGCTTTCGGATGCCGGGCTGAAGATGGCGCAGGGTCGTTGGTACGATCTCAAGAAAGCAGTGGCCTGCAGGGTTTCAAGCATCGAATCCCGCACCGATGAGGACGTGCTGGAGGAATGCCGGCAGCTGCTCGAAGACTCTGTTCGGATCAGGCTGCGCAGCGATGTGCCGGTGGCTGTGTCGTTGAGCGGCGGTTTGGACTCCTCTTGCATCGCCGCACACGCTTCGCGCAATATTCGTGACCTGAAGGGCTTCACCTATGGTTCGCCCGATGCCTTGAGTTCGGAAGGCCCTGTGGTCGCCGCGTTTTCGCAGAAAGTGGGCGTCACCGCCGCGTACATCTGGCCCCTGCACGACGCGCGTGCGCTGGACGAGTTGCTGGAGCGCTCGTTGACATTTCAGGAGGCGCCGTTCGGTGGGCTCAGTGTGCTTGCGCAAAACGAGGTGTTCCGGACGGTTCGGCAGGCTGGTTTCAAGGTCTTGCTGGGTGGGCAAGGCGGTGACGAGATTTTTGCCGGATACCGCAAGTTCTTTGTCGTGGCGACGCGGGATGCCCTGAACCGTCGTGACATCGGTGGTGCGGTTCGTCTTGTCTATTCTCTGGGGCTCATGCTGCTCCATGAAGTCGCTCAGGCACGGGTGTACTGGCAGGGGCTGAGTCGCTACAGCAACAAAACGAGTTTCGGGTTCAGCTTGCTGGATTGGCATTCGCCATCCGTGAACCTGTGGGGGAGTGCGCAGGGCACACTTTCCGAACGCCAGATGGATGACATCCAGCAGTGGAGCATTCCCAGCCTGCTTCGTTTCGAGGATCGCAATTCGATGGGGCATGGCGTTGAGACCCGCCTGCCATTCATGGACTATCGATTGGTTGAACTGGCGTTGGCATTGCCTGCCAGGCTCAAGATCGCCAGAGGCTACGGTAAATGGACGCTAAGGCGCATCACCGATGGCGTGGTTCCAGACCTGGTTCGCCTTAATCGCAAAAAGCGGGGGTTTGACGTTACCCAGTCCTGGATCGAGGGCGGCATCGGTGCAAGTCTTCGTGCCCGTATAGATGAGCACCGAAACATCCTGGCACCTTATATGAAGAAAAATGTGAATTACGGCCAGTTGCTGTCGGATTCGGCCTTGGTGCAGGATAGAAACCTTCTGGACGAGGCGCTGATGCTGGCGTGGCTTGCCAAACCAGTGCGCTTGCCAGATCTGCATCGGACCGATGCATGACGCGAGTTTGTCACCTGTCATCAGCGCATTGCGGGCTTGACGTTCGCATCTTTTTCAAAGAGTGCGTGTCGCTGGCGGAGGCTGGTTTTGACACCCATCTTGTGATCAATGCGACGCCTCTGGAGGTTGAAAAGGCGGCAGTGAAAGGTGTGAAACTGCATCCCTTGAGGCCTATTTCGGGGCGTTTTTCGCGCATGGTCCAGCAAGCCTGGCAGTGTTACAAGCTCGGCAAGCACCTCGATGCGGATATTTATCACTTCCATGATGCCGAATTGATTCCTTACGGCATCTTGCTTTCGCTGGCAGGCAAGAAGGTCATTTACGACGTGCATGAGGATCTGCCCAAAGACATCCTTTCCAAGGACTGGATTCCGCGCTGGGCGCGCGGGAAGGTAGCCGGTGCGGCAGGTGTACTGGAGCACCTGGGCGCGAGAAGCTTCTTCTCGATTGCAACCGCAACACCTTTCATCGCCAGGCGCTTCAGGCTTATGAACCCGAAGTCCATGGACATCAACAACTATCCGCTGCCAGATGAGCTTGCCCGGGCGCTTGCGCCGGTTGCCCGGAAAAGGCAGGTTTGTTATGTCGGGGGGATTTGCCGCGTCCGGGGCATCCGGCCTTTGATTGAAGCTTTGCCCTTGTTGCCAGATATGCGCCTGGTCCTGTGTGGCCGGTTTTCAGAAGCAGATTTCGAGCGCGAGCTGTGTGCGCTGCCTGGATGGGGGCAGGTTGATTACTTGGGCTACGTTGATCGGGATACCGTGGGCAAGGTCATGGCGGAATCAATGGCAGGAGCGGTCACGCTATTCCCAGTTCCAAATTACCTGGATTCGTTACCCATCAAAATGTTCGAATACATGGCGGCGGAACTGCCGGTCATTGCATCAGACTTTCCGCTATGGCGGCAGATCATCAATGATGCTGACGCCGGGCTGTGTGTCGATCCGCAATCACCCGCAGCCATCGCGTCGGCAATTCGCCGGCTGGCCGATGATCCGGCGCTTATTGAGCACATGGGAAAGTCGGGGCGCCAGGCGGTGTTGAGCAGCTACAACTGGCCGACTGAAGCGGACAAGCTGATCAAGTTCTACAAAGACCTGATGTGAAGGCCATCGTCGCAGTGGCCCAAGGAACTGGGCGCGCGTCAGCATCCTCGTTCGGCCGCTTCGAGCGGCTCACAATATAAAACTTCCGGTTTTGCCGGGGATGGTTGTTTTAAATGACTGATAAAAATCATCAGAAGCTTTTTATTTTTGACCATGCATCCTATTTACCCAATGGAAGCTCTCCGCAGCGGCACTATGCGCTGGCCCGTGAACTTCTCGGGATGGGCATTAAAACCACGTTAATCGGATCAGGCTTTGACCATAGGTCAGGAAGAAACATAAAATTTGATGGTTTAAGTCTTTGGAAAAGCCAGATAGTTGACGAGGTCAGATATGTATGGCTTCGATTGCCAGTCTATAAAGGGTTCAAGGCACGGGTTCTGAACATGATTTTTTATCCGCTGCTCGCCATTTTATGTTTTTTATCTGGTTATTTGGGGCGGCCAAAATGTGTTGTTGGGTCATCGCCTCATTTGTTTGCAGCACTGGGGGCAAATGCGGTGGCCTTCCTGGCTGGAACAAGATTTGTTTTGGAAATACGGGATTTGTGGCCTGACTCTGCTGTGGATGTGCTTGGGTTGAATCGTAAAAATCCATTCGTTTTCGCCATGAGAGTGGTTGAGAAACATTTATTTTGTTCAGCAGATCGCGTGATCAGTGTATTGCCCGGAATAGCCAGGTATGTGAACGATAAGAAATTTCCGATAAAGCGCCATCCGGTCTGGATTCCCAATGGAGTTGATCTGGGGAATTTTCCCGCCACAATCAGCTATGCAAGTCGGGTTGAAGGGCAAGTCGTCTATTTTGGTGCAATCGGACCCGCAAACAAGCTGGATATGCTGCTGCGTATATGGGTGGAGATTGAAAAAATCTCAAGCCATATGTCTTTGCAAATTATAGGAGATGGACCTTCGTTGCCGGGAATCGTTTCTCAATGCCGTGAACTTGGCTTGAAAAGAGTGAAATTCCTTGGTTTTTGCAAGGATAAATGTGAACTTTATTCGATAGCATCCAAGGCTTCTGCTTTTGTTCTTGCAGTTCCTGTACGCCGTATTTATGAGTATGGCGTCAGCATGAACAAGATTCCTGAATATCTGGCCCTTGGGCGGCCTCTGATTTACCTTGGCTACGGACTGGATGAAAATCTTGGTTCAAAGCCCTTTGCCCTGGCGATTAATGATGCGGACGATCAGAAAACCGCATGCAGGATTGTTGAGTTCGTCGCTCATGCCGCAGGCCAGGAAGGAATGATGAAGGATGCGCGTCTTTTGGCCGAGCAAATGTATTCATACACAAGCTTGGCAAAGCACTTTTATCAGGCTTGCATGGACTGTGTCCCAATCAAGTCATAACGAAATCATTTGTCCAGGACATAGTGGGGATTTTTGCTCGATAAATTCAAAGTTTTGGAATAAAAAATAGCCGGCCCTGAATAATTCAGGGCCGGCTATTTGAGTATGACGTGCGTACTTTGCTTATTATTTATTAATACTCATAAGCGCCAATATCGACTGCCGCACCACGTGGCCGTGGCGTACCATCAAGATCAATGAGCGGTGCATTGGTGGCAAGTCCCTTGTCAATGGCGGGTGAGGTGCTCTTCAGGTGATAGTTTCCACCGCCTGTACGGATATAGTTGGTGAACTGGGGATCGACACTTGGCATGCTTGAAACCTGATTCAGCGAGTTGGGTGAAAGGTCAAAGTTTCTGGTGTTGCGATAGACAAGGTTGTTTTTGAAGGAATTACTTCCATCTTCGGAGGCGATAGGTCCTTGAATACCCCCACCGTTATCATAAATAATGTTGTTGTGAACTTCATGGCCGGATATCGGGCAGTTGCTGCTGGTGTAGGCTTCCGTGCAACCGCCGTACCAGATGCCATAATTGGCGTTTCCAAAGATGGTGTTGTTCACGACTTTTACATTATGGGAGTCATGCCCCATGTTAATGCCTTGCCCGGATGCATAAACCATGTTGTTCTTTACGGTTCCGGTGGAAGAGTGATAAATGCCGTGGAACCAGCCGCAACTGCCACCTACGTCATGAACAGTATTTCCGGTGAAATCATAATTACTGAAAGTTTGGCCTCTGCCCTGGTCGGCCAGCATGCCAGCGCCGCCGTTACTATTGCATTGCGCATTGACTCCGACGTGATGAACCCAGCTGTTCTTGATTGAGGAGTTGCCACCCGTGAGGCGCATTCCGATGGTGGCTGTACTGCTGCCGCTTCCATCAACCTGGAATCCGTCGATATCGGTATAACCACCATCGGCTTTCCACATCGATTCCGCAGTGCTGGCGGGCACGATTTTCGCGCCCCATTTCGTGTCTGACACATAACGGATTCTGGCCGATGCCGTGCCGTTGACCGTGGTGGTAATGGTTTCGGCGTAAGTGCCGGGCGCGACATGGACCGTGGTTCCAGGCTTGACCACGCTCGCCGCCTTCTTGATGGTGCGGAAGGGCGCTGCCTGCGTACCCGGATTGGAGTCGGAACCCGTGGTCGCAACGTAATAGTTATTGGCGCTGGCCGTGGCCGTGGTGGTGGCCGTTGTGGTGGTGGTTGGCGTTGCTGTCGTGGTTGTGGTTGGTGTCGTCGTCGTAGTTGTGGTTGGCGTTGGCGTTGCTGTCGTGGTTGTGGTTGTGGCGGTTTGGGTGTTACGGTGGCGTTGCCATCTGTTGCCGTATTCGGTGGCGCCAAAAGCGGTCAGGGTGCTTGTCGCCGCAACCAGGATGGCCGCGCTGCGCAAGGTACGTGAAATTCGAGGACTTGAAAAAGGGTGGGCAGGTGATTTGATCAAGGTAGTTCGAATGGCGAGCGCGGTAGGTTTTTGCATGTTGATGAGAACAAGAAAACGACTGGATTAGTCAAAGTGGGTACCCCGTATTGGGTAGTGCTTTTAGGTTAACTTGTTACGTTAGCTCGACAGTAAGAAGATGTGCGTGCGCCTGCACCATGCCGTGGCGGTGCGTGCGCGGCGGCTGCAATGCCTGAATGCGTATTGCCCTGAGGGCGGCCGAAGTCTCGGTCCGATACGGCTTGTTTCGAGTGCTGGCGCGGTGTTGCGCGGTTTGACGCAGGAACGGATTCCTGGAACATCGGCGATGGATGAGCTTCTTGCAAGTCATGCAAGGCAAACCCAAACGGCTACTTATTCAAGGTAACAGAAACTGTAAGTTGATGAAAAAATTGACAAATCAGAACAAAGAAAAACAAATGGATACAGATGGGCTCTGCAAGTATTTCGGCCAAGATTTGGAATGCGCAGGTAACTTTTATTGCTATATTTTTAATAGCTGTAAAGGCATGATATACCTGCGCAAAAGCCCTATAAGCTACAAAATTTGAAGTAAAAAGTGTGACATAAGTGAATTCCTCCGAGAAGGCTGGATTTCACTTCGCCGCCTCCACCTTCACGCGCGCGTTCGGCGCTTCGCCAAACATCTCGGGCGCGTACAGCGCTTCGACGCGGCTCGGGGGCAGGGCGAAGCTGCCGGCGTTGTTCAGCCGCACGGTGTAGTCCAGCTTCAGCACGCCCTTGGGCAGGTATTCGTAATAGCTGCGAAAGGCCTCGAAGCTGCGTTCCTCGAACGCCGGCCAGCCCGCACCGGTCTTTTTCTCGCCGCTGGTGGCGATTTGCGAGTCGCGTCCCAGTCCGCTGCCCAGAATCGTCGCGCCGCCAGGGATCGGGTCGCTGATGGCGACCCAGGTCATGTCGGCCGAGGCGTTGATTTCGAGCGTGATGCGCAGCACGTCGCCGCGCGTGTACTGGCCCTTCACGGCCTGCTCGACCGGGGTGATGGTCTTGCTGATCTGGTAGCCGGCGCTGAACGGGGCTTTCAGTGGCACGGCGGCCAGCGACTGCAGCGTAAGCCACGGCTTGCCGCTGCCTTCATGCGTCACCGCCAGCGTGTCTTTCGCCGGGCTGCCCCAGGGCAAAAACAGTGTGTTGTTGCGCAGCATGCCGGGCGCGGCCGGTGCGCCGAAGAAAGTCGTCTGGTGCGCGGCGCCCGAGGCATCGGCGGCCGTGATGCGCTCGACCTTGCGCCAGTCCACGCTGGCAGCTTTTGCCGTAGCCGCCGCGCTGGCCAGCGCCGCCTGGGTCACGCCCGCCACCGGCACGGCTTCAAACTTCGCCGAGAACTTGTCCAGCGCCAGCCCGCCCCAGAGGTTGGCTGTCGTGGTGTGCCACGCGCCGTTTTGCTGGCGACCGATGAAGCCGTTGGCCAGCCGGGCCATGTCGTCCTTCCACGCCGCATCGTCCATCACGGCCAGCATCAGGCGCGCCGTGTTGACATCGCTGTTGACCATCAGCCACCACCAGTAATCGTCCTTTTCGGTGCTGAACACGAGCTTGGTGCCTTGGTAGGACAGGCGTGACCTGAGTATCTGGCTGGCTTCGAGCAGGCGCTGCTCGCGCTGCGGCACGTCGGCCACGCGCTTGAGGATGTTCAGCCAGTCGATCACCGCATGCGTCGGCCACTGGTTGGGCGCTATCGTGATGCTGCCCGTCATGCGGCCCTGCGCCTTGCCGTAGCGCGACAGCGCTTCGAGCGCGGCCAGCTTGCGCACGTCCAGGTCCTTGCGCGGGCTCCAGAAGTCGCGCTGGATGCGGCCTTCGACGAAGGCGATCAAGCCGCGTTCCATCGGCGCGCGCGCCTCGTCGGGCAGGGCAAACGCCGGGTTGATGCCGGATGCCTCGTGCGTTGCGGCCAGCAAATAGGCCGTCAGCGTGTCGCTGCCGCGCGCGGCGTCGCCATCACGCGGCGGAAAGTAGCTGGCCAGGCCGTCGCTGTCGAGGTAGCCGGGCAGTTGCGCCACCACGGCCTGCCACAGCCTGCCGTCGCGCAGGCCGACCGCCTTGCTGGTTTTCTGCTCCAGGCAGGCAAACGGGTAAGCGGCAAACCAGTCGCGCACGCCGTCCATGCCTTCGGCGAGCCGGGGTTGCAGCGACAGCTTCAGGCCGCCACGGCCGGGCAGGGCGTCGGCCGGCGGGTTCACGTCGAGCCTGAAGCTGCCATCGACCTGCACCAGCGTGGCCTGCTGCACCGTCAGCGGCACGGCCGGAATGATGCGCTGGCTGGCTTTGAGGCCATCGCGCGCGCCGCTGAGCGTGTCTTTTGCCTGGATTTCCCATAGGATGGCTTGGGAGCGCGTCAGCCCCAGCTGCGCCGGTGCAGTGACATTCCAGGCCACTTCTCGCGCCTCGCCGGCCGGAATGTCCACGGTTTGCGGCTTGAGGTCGAGCAGCGTCGCGCGCGGGCTGACCTCGACCTTCATCGCGGTTTTCGTCGTGTTGCGCAGCGTGACCTGCGCGCGGAACTGGTCGTCCTCGCGCACCAGCGGCGGCAATCCGCTGATGATCTGCAAGTCCTGCGTCGCCTTGATGGTTGTCTGGCCGGTGCCGAACAGGCCGGTCGATGCATCGGCGACCGCGACGATGCGGAAGGTCGTCAGCGCATCGTTGAGCGGCACGGTCACCACCGCCTGCCCCTTGGCGTCGAGCTGCACCTTGGGGTTCCACAGCAGCAGCGTGTCGAGCAGTTCGCGGGTGTTGCTGCGCCCGCCGCCGCCGCCCGCCGCCACGGCCTTGCGGCCGTAATGCCTGCGGCCGATGATTTCCATCTGCGCGGTCGCAGTTTCAACACCCCAGGCGCGGCGCTGCAGCATCGCGTCGAGCAGGCCCCACGAGGTGTTGGGCATCAGTTCGAGCAAGGCTTCATCGACGGCGGCCAGCGCGACTTCCGCGTTGGCGGCGGGCTGGCCGTTGGGCAGCTTGACTTGAATCGTCACCTGCGCCTGGCCGCGAACCGGGTAGCTGTCCTTGTCGGCTTTCACGCTGACATCGAGCTGGTGGGCTTTCGTGCCGACGCGGATTTCCGCCACGCCCAGCCGGAAGGCGGGCTTGCTCAGATCGACCAGCGCCGTCGGCGCGACGTATTCGCGGCCTTCGTACCAGAACGAGGTCCACCACTCGCGCGGCGCCTTGAAGCCCCAGGTAAAAAAGCTGTACCAGGGCACTTCGCGCAGCCGCCCGCGCAGGGCCAGCACGCTGACATACACGTTCGGCCCCCAGCCTTCCTTGACCTGCAGGCGCACGGTCGGGTCTTGGCCATTGAGCTGCACCACCTGCGTTTCAATGATGCCTTCGCGCTCAATCGCCACCAGCGCGGTGGCGAAGCGAAACGGCATGCGCACCTGGAACACGGCGGTCTCGCCGGGCTGGTAGCTTTTCTTCTCCGGCAGCAGGTCCATGCGGTCGTGGTTTTCGCCGCCGAACCAGAGTTCGCCCTGCCGGGTCACATACACCGAGCTGGCCGCCTGGATGCTGTTGCCGTCCTTGTCTTTCGCCGTCACGACGAGTTCGACCTCGCCGGGCTCGCCCAATGTGGCCTCGCACAGCAGCAGGCCGCGCGCGTCGCTCTTGCCGCTGCAGACGCTGCCCAAGTCCTTGATGTCGGTCTTGTTGTCGTAGGTGTAGAAGCCGCCGACCATGCGCTTGCGGCTGGTGGTGACGATGCGGGCCACGGCCTTCACGTCCAGCGCGATGCCGGCGGCGGGCTTGCCGTTCAGGCCAAGGGCCAGCGCCTGGAACTTGACCTTCTGGCTGCTCGATGCCCAGCCTTCGGTCTTGATGCCGGCCACCACGCCGGCCGGCCAGAGCGTCGAGACGCCGCGCAGCGTCTGCACTTCGCCGTTCGGGTCGGCATAGCTGGCCTCTAGCAGCAGCTCCTGCGCTTGTTTCGCGGCCGGCACGCCCGTGATCGTGACCTTACCCGCGCCGTTGCGGTCCAGCGTCAGCGGCAGCTTGTCGGCAATCACGCGCTGGTCCTGCGCGGCGCTGGTTTCTTCCTCGCCTTCGGCGTTGTCAGTGCGCTGGGCGCGCGGCGGCGAGAAGCTGAATTCCTCGTAGTCGCCGTAGCTCAGGGTCTTGCCGCGCACCAGCGCCGACACGCGCACCGGCAGGTTCACGGCGGGGCCGCCGGCCACGTAGCTGACCTGCACATCGGCGGGAACGGCCTTGACATTGACCAGCGCCTGCTGGTTGACGGGCGTGATGCGCCCGGCCAGCACCGGCAGGCGGAATTCCTCGACGCGGAACTGCCCGCTGCTCAGGGTTTCTTCCTGGTTGCCGTCGCTGGTTGCGCGCAGGCCCTTGAGCTGCACGTCGTACAGGCCGAGCTTGGCGGCGGGCGGAATCGCAAAGCTGTTTTCCGCGCTCTGCCCGCCGGTCGCCGTCTTGCGCCATGCCACGGCCTGCGTGTACTGCTGGCCGCTGCCGGTGTGGGTGATCACCAGCGTGGCCGGCTTCAGGTCGGGCAGGCCAAAGCCCTTGCTGGTTTCATTGCGCAGCAGATGCTTCATCGACACGGTTTCACCGGCCCGAAACAGCGTGCGGTCAAAGATCGTGTGGACGCGCGTGTCGGGCACCGGGTCGCTGCTGGTCGGCACATTGAAGCGCCAGGATTCGATGCCTTTGTGCCAGTCGCTCCAGGTAAACGCCATGTCCTGAATGCCGGCCTGCGTGGCCCGGGCGCTGACAAAGTAGGCGTTGCCGCCCTCGTCGCCGGAACACCGGGGCGGGTCGGACGACAGGCCGGTGAACTGGGCAATGCCCTGCGCGTCGGTCGTGGCCTTGGCCAGCTCGACGCCCTGGCAACTGGAGACGCGCACCAGCGCACCGGCCACGGGCGCGCCCTTGTCGAGCGTCGTCACCCAGGCCAGCGCGTTTTCGCGGCCGAGCTTGAAGTGAACGCCGAGGTTGGTGACCAGCGCCGAGGTGCGCACGTACATCGTGCGGCTGGCGCCGTGGCGCTCGTCGAGCAGCGACGCGCCGAGTTTTTGCGAGGCGATCTCGACCACGTGAAAGCCGGGCGACAGCGGGATGCCGATGACTTCGAACGGGCGCAGGGCATTGGCGGGTGCCGCGCCGCCGCCCGATGCGGCGGGCTGGGGCAGGTCCAGCGTCTTGACGCCCGGCTGGCCGCCCAGCAGCGACACCATGCGCGACTGCACGGAATCCCTGCCTTGCGCATCCAGCGCCTTGGGCAACGGGCTTTTGCTGTCGGCGGCAGCCAGCTTGTGGTCCACCTCGTAGCGCTCATAGCGCTGCACCTTGCGGAACCAGGCAATGATGTCGGCATCGCCCTGCGGCTGCAGGTCGCTGACCTGGCCGGCGGCCAAGCCCTTGACCTGCAGGGCGGCCTCGACATTGCGCAGCGTGACCGGCAGCAGCGCCGGGTCGCCGGGCCTGGCGCCCGGTTCGGCAAAGCGTTCCAGAATCCCGAACGGCGCGGCGGCGAACTTGGCCAGCGGCGGCATGGCGCCCGTGGCGAGCTTCATCGGAAAACTTCCGGCATTGGCGAGCGTCCGGCCCGAGGCGTCCTTGAAGTCCCTGGGCAGTTCCAGCGTGAACCGGCCGAGTTCTGCAAAAAGAGGCTTGAAACTGATGTCGGTCACGACGCTGTCGCCATCGCCGGCTTGCGCTTCAAGCGCCGGCTTGAATTCGCTGCTGCCCGACTTCAGCCGAATCGCCTCGGCCAGCTTGCGCGCCACCGGCGCATTGAAGTTCAGCCGCATCGGGCGAATCGGCAGGCAGGCCGACTGGGCGTTTTCCCGTTCGCAGCTGAAGCTGGCGGTGAACGGCTCGCGCACGGTGAAGTCGTAGCGTTTCTCGACGCTGTTGGGAACGCCGCTGGGCGTGCTCACGCCCTTGCCATAGACCAGTTGCACTTTGGTCGCGGGCGTCAGGCGCCGGTTGCAGGCCAGCGTGGCGTAGCGCAGCGGGTCTTTGACGGCGGCCTTGTCCAGGTTGTGCGACTTGAGCAGCGCCTCGCGTTCGGCGCCGTCGATCAGCCGCACCGGCACCCGCTCGCCCAGTCCCTCGACGGCGCACCAGACGTTTTGCAGGACGCTGGCCTGCGTCGCCGGCCCGTTGAGCTGCAGCACGAAATACTGTTCTTCGTCGATGGGCTGGTAGGTTCCAGGGCGCAGGTTCTGGATGAACGGCCCGCCGCTATTGAATTTATAGCTGTTAGCGCCCGCCAGTAGTGCGGAAGAGGGCGATTTGAAGCCTGAAACGGGTGTCACGGTGCAGCGCACGCCCGGCGGCAGGTCATTGGCAAACTCAAACGCCCATTCGCGGTCGCTGATCCAGCGGCCCGCGCCTTTGCTCGCTTGGGCGTCGCTGCAATTGAGAGTCAGCGGCGCGGGCGCTTTCGGGTCGCCGAAGTTGATGGCAGCTTCGTCGAATTTGGCGACGACCTGCCGGATCTGGGCGACTTCACCTTGCGGCGAAAGGCTGGTGATCTGCAGGGCCTGCGCCTGCAGGGCGGCGGCTGCGGCCAGGGCAGCGATTATTTTTGTAAGGACGCGGGCCACGTTTTCTCCTTGTCGGGCGCTTGAGCGTAGCCGATTAGGGAGTCAAAAAAGGCAGTGATCCGCGTTGATTGGCTGGCGGGCGGCGTTTTCCGGAAAACGGCTTTGTGCGTTTCCGGGGGCGGTAAACCTTTTCGGTGCTCAAGCTATAGTGCAAATACCGAATTCGCTCCCCCGATCTGATCCAGCAAACGGATGCATGGTAAAGGCGGGTTGCGGGGTTTCAGGGGAATTTCGTAAATGGAAAAATAACCAGTTCATGATCGCTAAACGCATGTCGCACCAGTTCTACTCAGTTCGCAAAGGCACAAATCCGAACCTTAATGGGCTACCCCTTCGAGAAACGCTTGGCCTATTTGTCCGCCTGTACAACCAACTGCATGAGGATGGGTATTTTCACGAGGCATTCGGATTCGTCTGCGTGGACGCGGGTGACGTGCCAGGAAAGGTCCGCGACCCTGAGTTGGAAATGCTGTTGACGATACGGAAGACTGGCCTTTGGCCAATCCATGAGAAGGCCCCTTTTTACAGTGAAGACGACTTCTTTGATGTACTTGAGTTCTTGCATTTGTACGTCTCGAAACCAATCGACGGCACGATGCATTCGTATGCACAGTGCGGAATGCACTGGGAGACCTTCAATAAGGTATTGGGTCAGGCGGAGTTTCGATCACGGATGAATGCAGTGCTCGCGCACTATGAACACCGCTACGAGCTGTCAGCAAACGGAGAAGTACTTCATAAGCCCGAGGCCGGTTTTGAACCAATCTTTGACGCGGACCTTCCGTCGAAGGACCAAAACGTACTGTCCCGCGTAAGCGTTGCCGTTTTGCGATATCGGAGGCACGGCTCAACGCTCGACGATCGGCGCCAAGCAGTACGCGACCTCGCGGACGTACTTGAGTACTTGCGTCCACAGGTCAAGACGCTTCTCACGAGTGCCGATGAGAAAGATCTCTTCAACATTGCAAACAACTTCGGCATACGGCATCACAACGATAAGCAACGCACAGCATATGACGCGGGTATCTGGTTCAGTTGGATGTTCTATTTCTATCTTTCAACGATCCACGTCGTGTTGAGAAAGATCGAACACGAGGGCCGTAAGTGAGCCTATCCCATCATTCCGACGACCACTGAATTAAGAGGGCAAGATTCGTTGTTGATCAAAGCTGCCAGCGCCGTTGGAAAAACGGTCGAAATACGGCTGAAACGTGAACCGAAACGGGCGCGGGGTAAATTGGGCTCCTGAGCGGCCCGTTTATCGCATCAAATAGGCCTCTGGAGCAAGCTGAATAAGCACCATCAGCTATTAAAAACAGAGCAAAACAAGCGGGCCTTCCAAGCCCGCCCAAGTCAGCCCAGATTCACCGGCACGAAAATCCGGCTGTCGCCGCGCAAAATCAGCAGCGCCACTGATTTTTGCGCCTTGGCCACGGTGGCGCGCACCTGGTCGATGCTTTTCACCGGAACGCCGTTGATCGACAGCAGCACGTCGCCCGCCTGCACGCCGGCCAGCGCCGCCGGGCCGCTGGCCTGCTGCACCAAGAGGCCGCTCTCAATGCCCGCTTCCTGCTGTTCGTCGGGCTGCAGCGGACGCAGCGCTAGGCCCAGCTTGCCCTGGCCGGGCGCCTCTTTCTTGCTGGCGACCTGCGCGGCCTTGTCGTCGGCGTTGGCCAGTCGCGCGGTGATTTCCTTTGCCGCGCCCTGGCGCCAGACATCGAGCTTGACGCTGTCGCCCGGCGCCGCCAGGCCAATCACCGCCGGCAGGTCGCCCGACGAGACAATCGGCTGGCCGTTGACCTGACGGATCACGTCGCCCGGCTGCAGGCCCGCCTTGTCGGCCGGGCTGCCTTTTTCAACCGACGACACCAGCGCACCTTCGGGCTTGTCGAGCTTGAAGGAATCGGCAAAGGCCTGGTTGACTTCCTGCACGGACACGCCCAGCCGGGCATGCTCGACCTTGCCGGTGCTGACGATCTGGTTTTTGATCTTGTTCGCCACGTCAATCGGAATGGCGAAGGACACGCCCTGGTAGCCGCCGCTGCGGCTGTAGATTTGCGAGTTGATGCCGACCACTTCGCCGCGCGCGTTGAACAGCGGGCCGCCCGAGTTGCCGGGATTGATGGCGACATCGGTCTGGATGAAGGGCACGGCGCTGTCGTCGGGCAGCGACCGGCCCTTGGCGCTGACAACGCCGGCGGTCACCGTGTTTTCAAAACCGAAGGGCGAGCCGATGGCCAGCACCCATTCGCCGACCTTCAGCTCGCTGGTCTTGCCCAGCGTGGCGACCGGCAGGTTGCTGGCGGCGATCTTCAGCACGGCGATGTCGGTCTTGGCGTCGGCGCCCAGCACCTTGGCTCGGAATTCACGCCGGTCGGTCAGCTTGACGGTGACTTCCTTAGCGCCGCGCACCACATGGGCATTGGTCAGGATGATGCCGTCGCCGCTGACGATGAAGCCCGAGCCCTGGCCGCGCGTCGGCATTTCCTCGGGCGCGCCCGATCCGCCCCGGCCCGCGCCGGGACGCTGGCCCTGCTGGAAGCGGCGGAACAATTCGCCCAGCGGGCCGCTGAGCAGCGGGTCGTCTTCTCCATCGTCGCCGCCCTGCGCCAGAGGGGAATCGTTGGACACCTTGCTCATGCCGGTCACGCTGATGTTGACCACCGACGGGCCGTAGCGTTCGGTAATCTGCGAGAAGTCGGGCAGGGCCATGGGCGTGGCGGCCGTGCTGACGGCCGGGGCTGACAGGGCTGCGGTGGCCGGTGTGTGCGCCATGTTGAATGCGCCGACTCCGGCACCGCCAATGGCGCCAGCGGCCAGCAGCGCCGCAATCAGCTGGGTATTGTTCAAAGCTGCGGAATTCATTGAAAAAGACTCCTTGCGTTGGAAAGGCACGCTTCGGTGCCGATGGAGTCAACTATGGGGACGCAGGCTTAGGCGAAACTTAGGATCTGGCAAATAACAAATTCTCGTCCGTCATTCCCGCGAAGGCGGGAATCCAGCGACACGGGCTGAAACGCTCAAACGAGTCTGGATACCCGCCTTCGCGGGTATGACGCAGGGAAGTTATTGCTGTGACCGCATCCTTAAACCGTCCGGGCCGGCGCAAAGCGCACTTCGACCTTCAGGCCGCCCAGGCGGGCAGAGGCGTCCAGCGCCAGCACCGCGCCGTGCCGGTCGGCAATCGCCTTGACGATGGCCAACCCCAGGCCGCTGCCGGTTTCCTGTGCCGTGTCGCTGGCGCGAAAAAAGCGGTCGAACACGCGCGGGCGGTTTTCCGGCGCGATGCCGGGTCCGCTGTCTTCGACTGTCAGCACCGGCTGGCCTTGCCGCAGTTCCAGCGACACATCGACCTGGCCGCCCGGCGGGGTGTACTTGACGGCGTTTTCCAGCAGGTTGCGCAGCAGGATGCGCAGGGCCTCAAGCTGGCCGCTGACCTCGGGCATGGCCTGCGCCGGCCGGTCGCCGGCCAGCCCCAGGTCAATCCGTTTGTGCCGCGCTTGCGGCAGGACATCGGCCACGCCCAGCTGGACGACCTGGCGCAAATCGACCCGCGCGCTAGCGCCTGCGGCCTGGCCCGAGCCGGCTTCCTCGCGCGCCAGCAGCAGCAGTTGCTCGACGCCGCGAATCGCCCGGTCTATGCCCTGGTTGAGGCGCGCAATGCCGGCTTCGCGCGCGGCGGGGTCGGCGTCCAGGCGGCGCAGGGTTTGCGCCTGCAGCTTGAGCGCGGTCAGGGGCGAGCGCAGTTCATGCGCGGCATCGGCGACAAAATTCTTCTGCGCCTCAAAGGCCTCGCGCACGCGGCCGAACAGCAAATTGATTTCATCGACCAGCGGCCGCACCTCGTCGGGCAGGCCGGCGCCTTCGAGCGGCGAAAAATCATCGGCGGCGCGGCCGGCGACGACGCGGCGCGTGCGCTCTATCGGCGCCAGCGAGCGCTTGATGATCCACCAGACCGCCAGCATCAGCAGCGGCGTGAGCCAGGCAAATGGCAGCACCGCCCGCAGCGCCAGTGCGCGGGCGCGCGCGGTGCGGGCGCTCAGGTCTTGCGCGATCTGCACGGTTTGCAGCGATGTTTGCAGCGTATAGACCCGGTAGCTGTTGCCGTGGGCTTCAACGTCCGAAAAACCCAGCACCGCGCGCGGCGGCAGGGCCGAGCGGGTGGAGCGGAAAATCTGCGTGCCGTCCTGCCCCCAGATCTGCACATACAGGTCATAGCCCGGATCGTCTTCGGCCCCGGCCTGCGGCAGTCCGAGCGGAATGCCGCCGCGCAAGGAGCGCGCCATCTGCTGCAGGTGCTCGTCGAACATCGCATCGGCCTGCCGCAGCGCGCCGCGATAGGCCGTGACGGCCTGCAGCACGGCCGCCAGCAAAATCGCCACCAGCACGAACCACAGCAGCCTCTTGCGCAAGGAATGGGTGTTGCTCATTCCTTGGGAACCACATAACCCAGGCCGCGAACGGTCTGGATGAATTCATTGCCGAGCTTTTTGCGAACGCCGTGGATATACACCTCCACCGCGTTGCTGCTGACATCGTCCTTCCAGCTGAAGAGTTTTTCTTCCAGTTGGGCGCGTGACAGCACCGCGCCGGGGCGGGCCAGCAGCGGCTCCAGCACCGCCCATTCGCGGGCTGACAGCGACACCGGCTGGCCGTGCACCGTGGCTTCGCGGGTGGCCGGGTTCAGGCTCACGCCCTTGTGCTCGAACACCGGCTCGCCCCGGCCAGCGCTGCGCCGCAGCAGGGCGCGAATGCGCGCCAGCAGCTCGTCGATGTCATAGGGCTTGACCACGTAGTCGTCGGCGCCGGCATCGAGCCCGGCGATGCGGTCGCCGACCGCATCGCGCGCCGTGGCGACCAGCACGGGAACGGTCGCGCGCCGGGCGCGCAGCGCGCGCAGCACGTCCAGGCCGTCGCGCTTGGGCAGGCCCAGGTCGAGCAGCACCAGGTCGTACTGCTCGCTGCGCAGCGCCGCGTCGGCCATGACGCCATCGCGCACCCAGTCCGCAGCGTAGTGCTCGGCGCGAAGCACCTGCAGCACCGCCTCGCCGATCATGGCGTCGTCTTCTACCAGCAGCAGGCGCATGGGGGTTTTCCTTGAAGTCGCAAAGTCTGGAGTGTGCAGCTTAGGCGAGGCTTAAAGGGCTGGCGTGTTGCCGAGGTCTTGATGCCAGCAGTCTGGCGGGGAGGCGGCAATGAAAAACCGGGCATTCCGCTGGTTCCGGCTGCTACATTTCCAGCCGGGACAAGTTGTCAGCCAGCTCGCGCACCCCAATCGCTTGCACATCTTCGCTGATGGGGTAACGCTCTAGCCCGGCGTGAACCACAAAACGTCTGGCGGGTTTCAGGTCTTCACAGGCTTCATAAAATCCTCGGGCAGGCTTGGCGGCGCGGCTGCGTTTCACTTCAATCGCCCAGCGCTCGCCGCCTGGCAGTTCCAGCAGCAGATCAATTTCGGCGCCGCCGGAGGTGCGGTAAAACCCCGGCACGGTGAATGCTGGCGCGGCATTGATCAGATTTTCAATGACAAAGCCTTCCCAGCTTGCCCCGACCACCGGGTGTCCCAGCAAGGCGTTCCTGTCGGCAATATTGAGCAGTGCATGAAGCAACCCGCTGTCACGGATATAAACCTTGGGCGACTTCACCAGGCGCTTGCCCACGTTGACGTGGTAGGGCTGGAGGCGTCGCACCAGCAGTAAATCCACCAGCAAATCGGTGTAACGGCTCACTGTCTGGCTGCTGACTTCCAGGCCTGCGGCCAGGCGTGATGCGTTGATCAAGCTGCCCTGGTTGTGTGCCAGCATGGTCCAGAACCGGCGCAAGGTTTCTGCCGGAATGCGCGCGCCAAACATGGGCACGTCGCGTTCGAGATAAGTTCTGAGCAGGTCTTTGCGCCAGCTCAGGCTTTGCTGCTCGCCTGGCGCCAGAAAACCGTCAGGAAAGCCACCGCGTACCCACAAATTCTCAATCGCTTCGGCGGGCACCTCCAGAACACTTAACGGCGTCATGTCGATGTAGCTGATACGCCCGGCCAGACTTTCGCCGCTTTGGCGCATCAGGTCGAGCGATGCAGAGCCGAGCAGCAGGAAGCGCCCGGTGCGCTGCCCCCGGCGCCGGCCTTGGTCAATCAGGCCCCGCAGGGTCAGAAACAAGTCGGGCACCCGGTGAATTTCGTCCAGAATCACAAGCCGGTCTTCATACGCCGACAAAAAGACCGCAGCGTTAATCAACTTGTCTCGTTCTTGAATGTCTTCAAGATCAAGGTAAAGCGCGTTTTGCTCCTCGCCAATCTGGAGCGCCAAGGTGGTTTTGCCCACCTGACGCGGGCCAATCAAGGCCACGGAGGCTTGGCGAGACAGCGCTTGGCGGACAGTTGCTAGGATTTTTCTGGTTAACATTCATGCAAATTTACCATGTATTGGTTAATTTGCATGGATTTTTGTACTTTTCGGCGTGGGAGCTTCCCTCCTCAGTCCCCGGGGCGCCGCCACACCAGCGCCAGCGCCTTGACTTTTTGCCACGGGCTGGCGCGTTCGTCCGACAGCACGTCCAGAAAGTCCGACAGGCGTTTTGACTTGACCATGGTGTAGAGGGTCAATGCCATGGTCAGCACAAAGACGACAGCAAAAATTGACAGCCTGCGGCTCATCGGGGCTTCGGCTTCGGCCAGCAGATTCATGCCCAGAAAGCCGGTGGTCACCGTGCCGATCAGGCCAAAGATGGTCACCACCGTCAGCCGCACCACGGTGTTGGCCTGGCGGCGCAGGCTGTCGGCGTCCAGGTACTGGTTCATTTCGGCAATCCGTTCCTTGACCTCCTTGTACAGCGGGTCCAGTTCAAGGTGATTGGCGCACATCCGAAACAAGGCGCGCACCTGGGCCTGTTCGGACACCTCGTGAAACCAGTAGCGGTGCGTGAAGCGCAAAAACCCGGCAAAGCTGTCGCGTATGGTGCGCTTGAAGCGGCGCACGCTGGCGGCGTCGGTGATGTCCAGGTTTTTCAGGGCTTCGGCCAGCCGGTCCGAGAACATCAGCAAGGCTGCCTTCTGGAAATGGGCAATCAGGAACAGCAGGAAATGCTGGTGCCGGAACTGCGCCAGCACGCCGCGTTCCGGGCAGACGAAAAACGGACTCCGCGCATCACCCAGCACCAGCAGCGTATGCCCGGTGCACACATAACGCGTGTTGGGCGCGGCGCCGCTGTCGGTCCAGAAACGGTCGTAGCAATAGCGCTTTTCGAAGTCGGCCAGGTGTTCTTGGGCATAAGGCAGGCGGGTGTCATGGCTTGATGCTGCTGGTCCGGTCACCAGCCCGAGGCGGATCAGGTCGGCGCGGCTCAGTGCCTGCGGGTTGTCCAGTGCCAGAAAGGCCAGCTGCGGCATGCGGTAGTACTCGATTTGCCGATAGCGCAGGTTCCCGGCCTGGCCGGAATGGTCGCCCACCAGGGGCTGCAGCAGCCAGGCCCAGTGGGCGGCGACACGGGGCGCGCGGTGGCTGCTGACATGGTCCATGAAGATGTCGCGCTGGCTGGCATCCGACCGGGCCAGCACCTGGCCCTCGCGGCCCAGCCATTCGGCATCGACCAGGCAGTGCTGCGCATTGCCGTCAGCGTCCCAGCTTGCCGGATAGCCCCGGCCAAAGCGGTACAGCAAGTCCTGCGCTTGGGCCAGCGTCAGGTCGCTGGCGCTGACCTCGACATAGAGCAGCACCAGGTCCACATCAAGGAAAAAGTAAAGGTCCACATGGGCGATGTCGAGCGTCATCGGCGGCGCCCCCGGGTGCGGCACCGCGCGCATGGCGCTGACGTCGCTGCGGCGAAACACCCGCATCGGCGAGCCTGCCGTCGCTTCCATGCCTTTGAGGCGCCCTTCGCCGTAGAGGAAGCGCTGCACAAAGGGCAAAAAGCTCACGAATTCGTTGTAGTGGCGTTCCTTGAAACGGCCGCTGCCGCCGGTGTATTCATCCACCACTTCACGCCAGGGCGAGGCCTCGCCCATGTCCGCCAGCAGTTGCCAGGGCTTGGCCTGCTGGCCCTCTGAACCCCGAACCGGCATCAGGCGCAAGGGCCACAGCAGGATTTGTCGAAACTGCCGCACGCAGGCTGGGTTGGATTCAATAGGCATACCGGGCACTTTCCATCACAAGGTGCGCAAAGTGTACGGGCCGCGTGTCCTTTTTTCAGGATGGCTTTGTAGCTACCGAAGAAGTCCGGGCAGCGTGGTTCAGGCCAGAAACGCCAACGGCGCCCGAAGGCGCCGTTGGCGGGTGACTGCCCGAAGGCAGTGAGTCATCAGGCTGACTTGGTGGCTTTCTTGACAGCGTCGGATGCCTGGGTGGCAGCGGCCGTGAAGTTCGAATGAGCCGTTTCAACCGCTTTTTTAGTTTGCGTTTGAACCGACTCAAAGGCATTTTGACCGGAGCTCAGTGCATCCTTGAAAGCGGCCACAGCGGTTTCGCTGCCGGCAGGTGCGTTCTTGGTCAGGTTTTCCAGCACGTCGCCGAACGCTTTTTGTGCTTCGGCCGTCTTGGCTTCCACGGCTTTTGTAAATTCGGCACCGCTCTCAGTCACGATGGTCTGAACGTGTTGGGCATAGGCTGCAGACTTGTCGGCCATGGGCTTGAGCAGGCCGGATTGCAGAGCCATCAGCTCTTTGGGATCCTTGATCGCCATGACGGTCTGGATATGGGTGAAGGACTCGCTCAAGGCAGCCTTGGAGGCGGCCATGTTCAGCTCGACCAGCTTTTCGACACCGGCAAAAGCCTGGGTGGTCAGGTCTGTCAGCGCTTGCAGGTTGGCTTTGTTGGTGGCGATGAATTGTTCGGCGGCGTTGTTCATATCGGCTTTCTGGGTTAACTGGGCAAATCGGTTTCCTGCACAGCCAATGCCGTGTGGGATTGTTTATGCTGCAGTGCAACATGGTTTGAATTATAGGGAAAACCCGAGGATGTGGGAAGTTTTTGTTGCACTGCAGCAATTATTAGGGGTGTTGCTCTAGCCGGCTTGCTGCATTGAAGGGCGTATTGCTCTGTGGCGACAAAGCCTTTTTCAGGTCGCGGCCTGCTTCAGCCGTGCATTGACCTCGGCAACGTTGAATGCGGCAGCGTCAAATGAGCCGCCAATCCACTCCGTGAGGTCTTCGTGGTCGGGGTGCGCCGGATCTGCCAATGCCGCCAGGAATTCTTCATACCCTGGGGGGCCGCCAACATCATCGGGCGGACAGGCGTTTTCTCCGTCCAGACAAACCGCCAGCGACAGGGGTGCATCCAGGGTGATGACTTTTTCCACCTTGACCCTGTGGCGCCAGTCGTCCCCAAAGTCGTAAACGTACATGAACGTCTTGCGCGCACCCAGCGCCTTTTGCAGGGTGACGCTTGACTCATCGAGCACATCTTCAAGCATGTCACCCCCAAAATCGTTCGAGCTGTAACGCGCATCAGCAAAGACAAACTCATGCAGATGGCCACCACCCCAGCCCATGCCATCCAGAAGCGCGACATGCAGCAGGGGCAGCTTGATCGTGACGGGCACCAGCAACCGGCGCCACACCTTGGGGAGAACCCATTCAAGCTCTACATGAAGCTGGTACGCCTGCGGCCCCCGGCTTGCGCGGCCGGTGCTTTTGGCCGTGGTTTTACGCGCCCCGGGTTGCTTCGGAGCGTCTGAAGGGGGTTTGTGTTGGGTGGTCATGGGAGTGACTTTACCCAAAATGGACAAGCACACCATTGCTATTTAAAATACACACATTAAAGTGTGTACAAGGAGGCTTTATGCCAACCGCCATCAGTCGTGTATTCATGAACGGCAACAGCCAGGCTGTGCGTATTCCGCAGGAGTTCCGGCTTGCTACCAGCCGGGTGGAGATTTTTCGCAATGCCGATGGCGACTTGGTGCTGCATCCCGTGCCCGCCGACCGGGGTGCCGCCTTGCTGGACGCCCTGACGGCGTTTGACGATGAATTTGTAGCCCTGCTGGAGGCGGGGCAGCGCGACCAGCTTCCCATGCAGGATAGGGAGCCGCTGTGAAGTACATGCTGGACACCAATATCCTGATTTACCTGATGAAAAACAAGCCGCCCCTCGTTGCCCAGCGCGTGAATGCGCTGGATAGCGACGCGGAATTGTGCATGTCGTTTTTCACCTTCGCCGAGTTGCTGATGGGGGCCGAGCGCAGCACCAAAAAAACTGATGTGCTGCGCCGCCTGGACGCGCTGACCCGTGTGGTGCCGGTGCACTACGGCGTCAACCGGGCGATTTGCGAGCACTACGCCGTGCAGTTCACGCGGCTGCGTGTGGCGGGAACGCCGATTGGTGCGAATGATTTATGGATCGCCAGCCATGCGCTGGCCGATGACTGCACGCTGGTGACGAACAACACGCGTGAATTTGCGCGCGTGGCGGGGCTGAGGCTGGAAAACTGGGCGGAGAGTTCGGGTTTGCCGCCGATTGGTTGATATGATTTTGATAGCTGCTTGCGCATGGCTGGCGTGCGCTACAGGCCGAAAGTGTGTGTTGAATGATGTCGGTAATTGAAGTCTGACCTTCATTGCCTGAAGTGATTTCAGAAGAAAAAATTATCAAGAGGAGTTTGGCATGGGCGGAAATGCGTTGAAATCAATTCAAACTCACCGGCTTGATGCCGGTGAATATCATGCGCTCGTGCCAAAGGTTCTTGAAATTATACGAAGCGTTGTGGGTGATAAGCGCCCGCTTTGTGTCATTGATGCTTACCGTGCGAAGCCGGATTTCGGCGACATGGATGTTTTGGTGGGTTCGAATGAGCTTCGCGCCGATTACAAAGACCTGCTGGAAAAAGAATTCAAGTCCCGCGAGGTTTATCGCAATGGCGCTGTGACCAGTTTTGATTTTGACGGATTTCAAATCGACCTGATCGCCATTCCCAACGAAAAATTTGATTATGTAAAATCCTATTTTTCGTGGAATGATCTGGGTAATCTTGTCGGACGGGTTGCCCATAAAATGGGCCTCAAGCATGGGTTTGAAGGTTTATATTTTCCGCTGCGCGCAGGCAGCACGCACCTGATTGCCGAAATTAATATCACGCTGGATGTGAGTCGCGCTCTGACTTTCATGGGTTATGACCCGGTGCGGTTTGCGCAGGGGTTTGACACGCTGGAAGATATTTTCCGATTCACGGCTTCTTCGCCTTATTTTAATCCGGCCATTTATCTTTTTGAAAATGTCAATGCCGCTTCACGGGTGCGCGACATCAAACGCAAAACCTATACCTCTTTTTTGAAATGGCTCAGTGATCCCCAGGGTTTGCAGTTCTTTAAAAACGAGCGCCCGGAAATTGATGGCAGCCATGTTTTTCCGCAAGACAAGTCGGTCTGGATCGCGCCGCTGCGTGCGGAATTTCCCGATTTTGGCGATTCACTCGATCAAGCCCTGTTTCAACAATCCAGAAGCGAAGCGGTCAGAGCTATTTTTAATGGCGAACGGGTGGCCCAGTTAACGGGCCTTTCCGGTAAATCTTTGGGTAATCTGATGGGCGACGTGCGCAACAGCCATGGAAATACCGACGCCTGGGTGCAGTGGGTGCTGAGCGTCGGGCAGGCGGGCGTCGATGCCGCCGTGATGCAGGCGGCCCGGCGGCTGTCGGCGGGTTAATCCGCTACGCCTTCACCCCAGCCGCGCCCGGTGCCGCGCAATCTGCGCCCGCACCTGCGCCGGGGCCGTGCCACCCAGGATATTCCGCGCATTCAGCGAGCCGCGCAGGCTCAGCACTTCATACACATCCTTTTCAATCGACGGGTTGAACTCCTGCAGCACCGCCAGCGGCAATTCCGACAAATCCACCTGGTGCGCCGTGGCGGCCTTGACCGCGTGGGCCACGGTTTCATGCGCGTCGCGGAAGGGCAGGCCTTTTTTCGTCAGGTAGTCGGCCAGGTCGGTCGCCGTGGCGTAGCCGCGCAGGGCGGCGCGCTCCATGGCTTCGGGCTTGACGGTGATGCCGCCGACCATCTCGGCAAAAATCCGCAGCGTGTCTTTCAGCGTGTCCACGGTGTCGAACAGCGGCTCCTTGTCTTCCTGGTTGTCCTTGTTGTAGGCCAGCGGCTGGCCCTTCATCAGCGTGATCAGGCCCATCAGGTGGCCGACGACGCGGCCGGTCTTGCCGCGCGCGAGTTCGGGCACGTCAGGGTTTTTCTTCTGCGGCATGATGGATGAGCCGGTGGTGAAGCGGTCGGCGATGTTGATGAAGCCGAAGTTCTGGCTCATCCACAAAATCAGCTCTTCGCTGAAGCGGCTGATGTGCACCATCGACAGCGACGCGGCTGCCGTGAATTCAATCGCGAAGTCGCGGTCGCTCACGGCGTCCAGGCTGTTCTGGCAGACCTGCGGCTGGCCCTGCTCATCGACCATTCCCAGTGTGACGGCAACGCGTTCGCGGTCCAGCGGGTAGCTGGTGCCGGCCAGCGCGGCGGCGCCCAGCGGCAGGCGGTTGACGCGGCGGCGCACTTCCAGCATGCGCTCGGCGTCGCGGCTGAACATCTCGACATAGGCCAGCATGTGGTGGCCAAAGCTCACCGGCTGGGCGACCTGCAGGTGCGTGAAGCCGGGCAGGATCACCTCGACGTTTTTATCGGCGATCTCGACCAGCGCTTTTTGCAAATCTAGCAGCAGGCCGCCAATCAGGTCAATCTCGCCGCGCAGCCACAGGCGCACGTCGGTGGCCACCTGGTCGTTGCGCGAGCGGCCGGTGTGCAGGCGCTTGCCAGGGTCGCCGACCAGCTGGGTCAGCCTGGCCTCGATGTTCAGGTGCACGTCTTCGAGGTCCAGCTTCCATTCGAATTCGCCGGCTTCTATCTCGCGCGTGATTTGCGCCATGCCGTACTGGATGGCGGCATGGTCGGCCGGGGCGATGATGGCTTGCGCGGCCAGCATGTCGGCGTGCGCCAGCGAGCCGGCGATGTCGGCCTGCCACAGGCGCTTGTCGAAAAACACGCTGGAGGTGTAGCGCTTGACCAGGTCGCTCATGGGCTCGGAAAACAGGGCGGACCAGGCTTGGGATTTCTTGTCGAATTGATTCACGTCGGGCTTTCTTGGAGTGGCAGGCTCGGTGCGGGTTGAAAAGAGCGCTGTGTGGGAGCGATTAGCCGGTGGCTGAAATAGTGTTCAGCGCAGTAGCCTGAAGGCCTTGACCGGTGCAATACTCATCACGCTAATTTTATCTGCGCGCCTGCCTGCCTGAAAATCACCTTCCTGAATGAAGCCAACCACTGCCTCCCAGAACTTTGACGATTCCACGCTGCATGGCGGCCTGACGCTGGCCGACGGAACTGCCCCCGTGTCCCCGTTCGCGCCGCGCGCCACCCTGTTTGACACCTGCCATGTCGGCGTAGTGCTGCGCGTCGTGCTGCTGGTGCAGGCGGTCGTGGGCGTGGGCGCGATGTTCGGCACGGCCGAGCCGCTGGACTGGCTGCTGCGGTTTTCACTGCTGACCGGCGGCGTGCTGCCCGCCACGCTGGCCTGGCTGATTGCCGTCTGCGTCTTCAAGGGCCGGCTGAACCGGCTCGATGTGTCGTTGCAGTGGCTGGCCGGCACGGTGATGGGCGCCGTGGCCGGTGTCTATGGCTGCGGCCTGCTGGCGCTGATGGGGCTCTTGCTGCCGGCTCCGTGGTGGGCCAGCGGCGCGTCGGGCGTGCTGCTGTCGGCGATGGTGCTGGCTGGCCTGTTCTGGCGCGCCAAGGCCAGGACGCCTGCGGCCACGGCGGCGCGGCTGGCCGAGCTGCAGTCGCGCATCCGCCCGCATTTTCTGTTCAACACGCTCAACAGCGCGATTGCGCTGGTGCGCGCCGAGCCGGCCAAGGCCGAGGCGGTGCTCGAAGACCTGAGCGAGTTGTTCAGGAGCGCGCTGGCCGACCCGGCCGAGTCGGTCACGCTGGGGCAGGAAATCGCGCTGGCGCAACGCTACCTGGAGATCGAGCAAATCCGCTTCGGCGAGCGCCTGCGCGTGCAGTGGAGCCTGGACGCGAGTGCCGACGCGGCCCGGCTGCCGCCGCTGCTGCTGCAGCCGCTGGTTGAAAACGCCGTGCGGCATGGCGTGGAGCCCAGCGCCAGCGGCGCGCAACTCAGGATTTCCACGCTCAGGCGCGGCGGCAGCGTGGTCGTCAAGGTGACCAATTCGGCGCCTGCCGGAAGCGGCCAGCCGGGCCACGGGCTGGCGCTGACCAATGTGCGCGAGCGCCTGTTCCTGCTGCATGACGTACAGGCCCAGTTCAAGACCGCGTTCAAGGACGGCCTGTTTCAGGTCAGGCTGGAGATTCCGCTGTGAGAGCCTTGAAGATACTGCTGGTCGATGACGAGGCGCTGGCTAGATCGCGCCTGCGCACCTTGCTGGGCGACTGCGCGGCGCCCCTTGCCGTGGTGGCTGCCGAGGCCGCCGACGCGGTGCAGGCTATGGGCGCGCTGCAGCGCCAGCCGTTTGACGCGGTGCTGCTCGACATCCACATGCCCGGCATGGATGGCATGGCGCTGGCCGGACTGATTGCCGGCTTGCCCCGGCCGCCGGCCGTGGTGTTCGTCACGGCGCACGCCGGGCACGCGGTGCAGGCCTTCGAGCTGGACGCGGTGGACTACCTGACCAAGCCGGTGCGGCTGGAGCGGCTGCGGCAGGCGCTACAAAAAGTAGAGCGCCTTGTGCAAGCCAGACTTGCGCAAGAGCCCGAAAAGGCTGAAGAAACCCTGCTCATCCAGGACCGGGGCCGGACCGAGCGCGTGCCGCTGTCGGAGGTGCTGTACTTCAAGGCCGAGCTGAAATACATCACCGTGCGAACCGCCAGTCGCAGCTACATCCTGGACGGCTCGCTCAATGAACTCGAAGCGCTTCATGGCGGCAGCTTCATGCGGATTCACCGCAATGCCCTGATTGCCCGGCGCGCGGTGCGTGCGCTGGAAAAGCATTTCGACCCGGAGGAGGGCGAAGGCTGGGCCGTGCGGCTCAATGGCATCGACGAGCTGCTGGCGGTGTCGCGCCGGCAGCTTGCCGCCGTGCGGGACGCCATCGCCGGCTGATGCCGGCGCCTCGGGTTCCTGCCGGCAGGCGGCCAGGCTGGCAGCTGCCGCGTTTCATGGGGCGCGTCCTATGGTTTTTTGGGTTTATTGCGTGTTCAATATTCAACTATTCCCCGGCATGGCGCCGACGGCCGGTGCCAGCCAGGGTTGACAAGGACAAAGATGACTGAAGAAAACGCGGTGAACGTGCCGCTTGCCGAGCCTGAAGAAGAAGAGGTCACGGCGTTCCCTGAGCCGGAACGCCTGCTTCTTCAGATGCCGGTGGATGTGCGCAATCTCTCGCTGGTGGTGCTGGCGATCCTGGCCGGCCTGTTCGTGCTTCAGTGGGCGCGGGCCGTGTTCATCCCGATCATGCTCAGCGTGCTGTTCAGCTATGCGTTTTCGCCGCTGGTCAACTGGCTCGAACTCAGGCGCGTGCCGCGCTGGCTCAGTTCGGCCGTGCTGCTGCTGGCCATCCTGGGCGCGATGGGCTCGGGCGCCTACCGGCTTCGGCTGGAAGCCGCGCAACTGATCGAGGCCTTGCCGGCAGCGGCGCAAAAGCTGGGCCGGGCGCTCAAATCGAGCAGCGGCAAGTCCGAAAGCGCGCTGGAAACAGTGCAAAGGGCCGCCTCCCAGATCGAGCAGGCCACCCGGGAGAGCGCTGCCGTAACCGGCCCCAACCGGGGCGCCACGCGTGTCGTGATCGAGGCGCCGCGCTTCAACATCAAGGACTATCTGTGGACCGGCACCGTCGGCCTGCTCGCGCTGATCGGGCAGGTGACCGTGGTGGTGTTTTTGACCTATTTTCTGATGCTCTCGGGCGACACCTTTCGCCGCAAGCTGGTCAAGCTGGCGGGGCCGAGCCTGAGCAAGAAAAAAGTCACGCTGCAGGCGCTGCATGAGGTTGCCGGGCAGATCCAGCGCTACCTGCAGGTGCAGCTGCTGACCAGCCTGCTGGTGGGCGTGCTGACCGGGGTGGCCCTGATGTTCCTCGGGCTGGAGAATGCCGGGGCCTGGGGCGTCGTGGCCGGCGTGCTCAACCTGGTGCCCTACATCGGCTCGCTGATCACGGCGGCGACCTCGGCGCTGGTGGCCTTTTTGCAGTTTGGCTCGACCAACATGGCGCTGGCGGTGGGCGGCGCGTCGGTGCTGATCCACACGCTGGTCGGCAACCTGCTCACACCCTGGCTGACCAGCCGCGCCAGCCGGCTCAGTCCGGTGGCGGTGTTCATGGGGCTGCTGGCCTGGGGCTGGCTGTGGGGCGTGTGGGGCTTGCTGCTGGGCATTCCGATCCTGATGATCGTCAAGTCGGTGTGCGACCGGGTTGAGGATTTGAAGCCGATTGGGGAGTTTCTGGGTTCGTGATTCAAGGTGTTTTGTTGGTGTTTTATTGCTTTTGCGCAGGTAGGGTAAGCGCAGGGCAATCGCACCTAAATTGATAGCACGCTGCAATCAAGCACCTTGAGCATATAAGCCGGATCCCAGCCAGCGCGGCAGCGCTTGCTTTTGACGCTGGCCTTCAGGCTGGTCTCGCGCTGAAGCTGGGTGAGCGCCAGGCGGCGCAGGCACGCCAGGTTGGCCGGGCCTTCGTCCCTGCGCACTTTGCAGGCGTCCTCCCTGAAACTCACGTCCAGCGACCAGTGCAATTCGTTCTCCACCGCCCAGTGGCTGCGGATCGCCTGGGCAATGGTCTGTGCGCTCGCGCTCAAGGGCAAACTGCTGATGTAGTAGTGGGTCTCGTCGCTGGTTTTGCCTGCCACCTGGCGCGTGCGCCGCACCATGGCGATGGTTTGCAGGTTCGTCCAGTATTTGGTGGCGCGCTTGAGGTGCTCGGGCACCGCCATGAGCCAGTGTTCGCGGCTCTCAATGCGCCCGTGGTTGTGGGTACTGGCGCATTCCCGATAGTGGCTGTGCGCTGGCCCGATTTGCTCGCTGGCGTGGCAAGCCTCAAACCAGGCCGCAACTCCCCCGTGCAGGTGGCGGTGGTTGCCCTTGAGGTTGAGCACGTAGTCCGCTTCACTGTGCACGATGGCTTTGGTGATGGCCTTTTGACACCCCATGGCGTCAATGGTGACGATGCAGCCCTGGATGCTCAGCAGCTTGAGCAACTCGGGAATGGCGGTGATTTCGTTGGACTTTTTGTCCGTCTGCACCTGCCCCAGCAACATGCTGGCCTGGCACGCCCAGGCGCTCACGATATGCAGCGCCGACTGTCCGCCATGGCCCGAGCCGCGCACGCTCTTGCCATCAATGGCCACCACGCCCTGGACCTGGCCGGCAATGCTTTGCAGCCAGTCGATGCATACTTTCTCCAGCGCCTGCGAGTCAATGAGCTGGAACACCCGGCCAAACGTGTCGTGCGAGGCAATGCCATTGGGCAGCTTCAAAAACGTGGCGAACCATTCCTTCTTTGCCTTGCCAAACTGCACCACGTCAACCCAGTTATCGGCCCCGCCGATAACCGCGCACAGCGCAATCACCAAAATGTCCATCAGTTCATGGCGCCGTGTGCGCTCGATGCGAGGATCGGGCACCTGCCGCAAGTGCTCCATCAGGCTTGTCCCGGTGCTTTGCGTCATCAACAATTCAGGCTTCCCAAATCACATGACTATAGTTTCCTCCCCCTTTGCGCTTGGCTTCTTCAATTCCTGCTATCAATTTAGGTACGATTGCCCTGAGGGTAAGCGCAAGAAGCTATTGAATTAATAGCAAAACAAGGCAGACAGGAAGGAAACCGTTTTTCCATGCACCTGCCGCACCGCCGGCTGCCCGGGCTACAGATTTTTCAAGGTCACACTCAACTGTTTTCCGGCCGTGGCCGTGATGCGCCAGTCTTCGCCATGCTCGTCGATGGTGGCCGTGCCTTCGGTCACGACGGGTCTGGCGAAGCGGTGCTTGGGAATCCACCAGGCCATGTGCGCCAGATCCTCTGCTTGGGCCTTGAGCAGCAGGCCGCCTGGACGGCTGTCGAGCTGCCACTGGACTTGCTCGCGGCGCGCCAAAAAATCCGCCGCCTGGGTCATCGTGATCCAGTTGCAGCGCTTGGCCTCGCGACAGGCCTTGATGGTGTTGACGAAACGGTTCACGGCATTGAGGTAGAGCACCGCGCCGGGCGGGTGAAAGTACACCAGCCGCAACACCTGTTCGCGCTCGACGAATTTGCCGACTTCGTTCAGCCAGTTTTCATAATTCGCGGCCGGAACATGCTGAAAGAACGCGTCCTCCGCAGTCGCGACCGGTCCCATGGTCAGCACCGGAAAGGCCCACATCGTGCTCATCCGCTCGGTGTCCAGCCAGGCGTGGGTCGGTCCCATGCCGACATTGCCCGTCTGGTAATAGCCCACGAAGCCCCGGCTTTCCAGCCAGCGGGTGACCCACTGCGGCTGATTGCCGACCGGCGCTGAATACTCGCGCGGGGGAGCGCCCGCAATCTCGGTCATCGTCTGGTGGTTCAGCGTCAGGTACTGCTCGTAGTCGGCCTGGTTGCCGGCGTTGATGTTGTTGCCAAAATAATTGTGAATCCAGCCGCCATGGTTTCCCACCGCATGGCCCTGGGCCATCAGCCCCTTGATCAAGCCGCGCACTTCGGGGTCGTTCGGCACGTTCAGGCCGCCGCCATCTCCTGGCAGGTTCACATCCGGCCCCGCCGTGAAGTGAAACGAGAACGGGCCTTCGTTGAAGATGCCCGCGTCCTTGAGCAGCTTCAGCGAGGGCAATGCGGGCTTGGCATCGACATGCCAGTTGAGCACGATGCCTCCCTTGCCGTCAGGCGTTCCGGCAAGGCGCGGCTGATACAGCATGTCGCCGGCAAAGTAATGCAGAAAACTGTGCAAAAAGATGCCGTCGGTGCGTTGCTTCAGATAGGTCAGCGGAAAATTGACAAACAGGGTTTCGCCCTTGCCAAAGCGGTGGCGGCTGGCCAGGGCGCCGCCATCTTCATTGCTCATCAGGGGCTGCGACGGTTTACCCCGCGTGACCAGTGTGGCGAAAGACTGGGGCAGCTTGCTGTAATCGTAGATCAGGGCGGAAAAATCTGCGTGGGCATCGTCCGCAGGCCCCGCCCTGACGGGGAAAGTCATCTCTTTTGAAGCAAATCGTCCAGGCGGAATATGCAGCTGTTCCATCACGCTGGCTTGCGCCAGCCCGAACTGGCTGCGCTTTGCCAGGCCCTGGCCGAGTTCTTCGTACATTCCGTAGTCCACCCCCGCCAGGTCTGAAAACCGTGACTTGCCGGGGGGGTAAAAACCGTTGGCCGTGAGCAGGCCACCGTCGTACACCAGCATCAAATGCCCGCCGTCCGCCACATAGCTGCGCAGCAACCTCACCACGCTGTCGTCCACGCGGCGGTGAAAAGTGTCCGGCAGGATGACGCCCTCCCATTTCACCCCGCGCAGCAAGGTCGCGCGCACCCAGTCGCTGACTTTGATGGGCTGCAGGCGCACGCCTTCCTCATGGGCGCCGTCCAGCCACATGCGGATGAAGTGAGAGTTTTCCGGCAAGTCATCGGGCAGCAGCAGCGCAATGCTGGCGGGTGCCAGCTGGGGTGGACTCTTCCACTGGCCCCAGGCAAAAAAACCGATCAGTAAAGCAGCGGCGATGATTGTGATTCTTGTCACCGCAAGGACTTTTTTCATGGGCCGTTCCGAGTGGACGCTTGCACAATCTGCAATGAATGTGGTCTGCAACCCAGACCGGTTTTAACGAATCATTAAGCACAGGCGGTGCTGGCCGGGTCAATACCCAGTTATTGGTTAAATTTGGAAAAAAGAAAGTCAACCAGACCTGTAATTTCTGGATAATGAGGCATTAAAAGTGCTTTTTGCGCACGCGGGACGGGCGCAAGAAGCTATTGAATTGATAGCGAAGCAGAAACAGCCGGAACCGCTTCTCCGACCACCTGCAATACCGCCTGTTCCGGCAGCGTGTCCAGCTCGACCCATTCGCCCCAGGCCAGTTGCTGATCGGCCTTGATCGGCCTGCCGTCCGTGAGCTTGCGCTGCCAGCGCACCGTGATGTCATAGCCTTGCAGCAACAGGCGCAGCTCCACCGCCGGCCAGTGCGCGGGCAGGCGCGGCGACAGCGACAGGCGGCCCGGCTGCACCGCCAGGCCCAGCAGCGTCTCGACCGCCGCGCGGTAGAGCCAGGCGGCCGAGCCGGTGTACCAGCTCCAGCCGCCCCGGCCGATGTAGGGGGCGGCGCTGTACACGTCGCCGGCCATGACATAAGGCTCCAGCTCATAAACAGCGCCGCGCGAGGGGTGCGCGCTGCGGTGCGCCGGGCTCAGATACTCAAAGCTGCGCCAGGCGCCTTCGGCGTCGCCGCTCAGGGCCTGCGCCATCAGCGCCCAGACGCCGGCGTGCGAATACTGGCCGCCGTTCTCGCGCACGCCCGGCGGATAGGCCTGGATGTAGCCCGGGTTGTTGGCCGACTGCTCGAAGGGCGGGTCGAGCAGGCGCAGCAGGCCGGCTTTCTCGTCGATCAGCTGGTTGTTCAGCGCCAGCATCGCCGAGCGGGTGAAGGCCGGCGTCGAGGCGCCGGACAGCACAGCCCAGGCCTGGGCAATCAGGTCGATGCGGCATTCGTCGTTGGCGTCCGAGCCGAGTGGCGCGCCGTTGTCGAAAAAGGCGCGGCGGAACCAGGCGCCGTCCCAGCCGGCGTCGTGCAGCGCGGCCACCCAGCCCTTGCGCGCATCCAGCCAGCGCTGGGCGCGCGCATCGTCGCCGCGCATCCGGGCGAAGGGCACGAAGCCTTCGACCACGCTGCACAGAAACCATCCCAGCCAGACCGATTCGCCGCGCCCCTCGTGGCCGACGCGGTTCATGCCGTCGTTCCAGTCGCCGGTGCCCATCAGCGGCAGGCCGTGGCTGCCCACCGCCAGGCTGCGGTCGATGGTGCGGGCGCAGTGCTCATAGACGCTGGCGGACTGCTCGCTGGTCTGCGGCTCGTAGTAGGCGTCTTCAGCGCCTTCGGGAATCGGCGGGCCGTCGATGAAGGCCACCTGTTCGTCGAGCACGCCCATGTCGCCGCTGGCCTGCAGGTAATGGGTGCAGGCATAGGGCAGCCAGAGCAGGTCGTCCGAAAAATGCGTGCGAACGCCTTCGCCGCCGGGTGCGTGCCACCAGTGCTGCACGTCGCCCTCGGGGAACTGGCGCGACGCGTTGAGCACGATTTGTGCGCGCAGGCGCGCCGGGTCGGCCAGCGCCAGCGCCATCGAGTCCTGCAGCTGGTCGCGAAAGCCCGAAGCGCCGCCGGCCTGGTAGAAGCCCGCCTTGGACCAGAGCCGGCAGGCCACCGTCTGGTACAGCAGCCAGTGGTTGACCAGGGCATCGAATTTGGCGTCGGGCGTCTTGACCTGCACCTTGCCCAGCAGGCCGGACCAGGCGGCCCTGACATCGGCCAGCGCCTGGCTGCAGGCAGGCGGGGTCCAGCGGGCCGCCATCTGCTCGGCTTGGGCCGCGTCATCGGCATGGCCGAGGATGAAGCTGAAGACCAGTTCCTCGGAACCGGCCACGGCAAATTCGCTGACCAGGCAGGCGCAGGGGTCAAACCCGCTGCCGCTGCGGCTGGCCAGCGCGGCGGGCAGGACGATGCGGCCTAGCGTGTCGAAAAATTCGCTCCGGTCGCAGGTCCATTGCAGCTTGGCCGCCGCGCCTGCCAGCGATAAAAACACCGTTCGGCCGCCATAGCCGTCGCGGGTTTCCTGCTGCTGGGCGAACAAGGCCGGCTGCGCCGGATGCTTCCAGGTCTGCAGGGTGCGCCGCCGGCCGCGCGCATCGCCCATCTGCCACTCCACCATGGCGACCGCCCGCAAGCGCCTGCGGCCACCTCTGTCCAGCCGCACCTTGACCTGGACCACCTTGGCGGCTTCGTTCGGGTCGGCGAAAAAAGTCGTTTCCACCTGCAGTCCGCCCTGCAGCCCCTGAAACACCGAATAGCCCTGGCCGTGGCGCACCCGCCAGCGGCTGCTGGGCGCCGCCAGCACCGAAGGCGCCAGCGGAAAGACCTGGCCGCTGTCGATGTCCTGCAGCAGCCAGTGCTCGAAGGCCGGGTCGCGCACCGGGTCGTTGGACCACGGCGTGAGCTGGTGCATGCGGCTGTTGCCGGCCCAGGTCATGCCGCTGCCGGTTTCCGACACCTGAAAGCCGAACCCGGGATTGGCGATGACATTCACCCAGGGGCGGGGCAGCGACTGGCCGCCCTGCAGTTCAAACCAGAATTCGCCATTCGCCGGGTCGAACTGGCCAGCCGCGTCCAGCAGCGCCGGAATTTGCGTATCGGCTTCGCTCCAGGCTGCGAAGGGCCGGCCGGAAAGCGGCGTTGCGGCCACCGTGCTGGCTTGCCGCAGCGGCCAGACGCCGGTGCGCAAGGCGGCCACCTGAACTTCCAGCGGACGGCCGTCGGCGGTGAGAACGACCCGCGCCAGCCCGGCCAGCGCGATTTTTTCGGCGCTGGCGGTTTCGTGGTCGCGCAGCAGGTAAAAGCTGGACGACAGCCCGGCGCCTTTCGGAAAGCTGTTCTGCACGTTCTGCATCAGCCGGTCGCGCAGCGCCAGGATGTCGCGCTGCAAGGGCATGAGGTAGGAGTTGGGTTCGTTGTTGATGACCACCAGGTCCACCGCCAAACCGCCAAAAGTCCACCACGGCTGGGCGCGCAGCAAGGCATGCACCAGCGGCAGTCCGCTGGCCGACTGGATGCGCACCAGCACGATCGGCTTGTCGCCCGAAATGCCGAAGCGCCACAGCTGGCGCTGGTCCAGCGGCCCGGCCCTGGCGTTCAGCCGGGGCGTGCTGTACATCAGGGCGGTGGTCAGATCCTGCAGCGTCAGGTGCTCTTCGGGCGTCAGCGTCAGGTCGCGCAGCCGCACCTGCGCCAGCGTGGCGGCCATGCGGGTGGCGCGCACGACATGCATGGGCTGCAGGTACTTGTCGATGCGCGTGGTCAGTTCTTCTTCGGTTTGCGCCGCCGCCGTCGCAAAGCTCAGCCGGGCCACGGCGCCGGGCGCCAGCCGCAGCTTCAGGCGCAGGCTGGCCACCGGGTCCAGGCCGTTGACCGGGTTGCCGCCGGCATCCATGGCCTGGGCCAGCAGGGCGGGCTGGTGCACGGGCTGGTTGCGGCCGGCAAACGCCCGGCGGTCGGCAATGCAGTTCATTGAAAGCAGATCGGCATCGACCTCGGCCAGGAAGTGCGCCACCGCCATTTGCGCATCGCCATGCAGGCGCGGCGTGCGCTGAAGCAGCAGGGCGCGCCATTGCGGCTCCCAGCGGGTTTGTATGAACAGGTTGGAAAACGCCGGATGTGCTTCGTCGGCGCGCGGGTCGGCCAGCACCGCCTCGAAGCACGACACCAGCTCAATCACGCGCTCGGTGCGGCCGGTGTTGTGCAGCAGCACGGTGCGCAGTTCGGTGTCGTCCTCGGGGCTGACCAGCACGGTGATACTGGCGCTCAGCTCATCGCCCTCTGCATCGAACTGCACCCGGTCGGCCATGAAGCGCGCCTGGTAGCGCCAGCCCGGCAGGGGTGCCGGTGCGGCGGTCAGCGAGCCGACCCGGTCCTGCCCGCCCTGGCGCAGGTAAAAGAAACTGCCGTAGCCGTCGCGCAGCAGGTCGTCGCGCCAGCGCGTGATGTTGCGGCCCTGCCAGCGGCTGAGACCGGCGCCGCTGGCGCGCAGGGCCACGTTGTAGCGCCCGTTGGACAGCAGGTGCGTGGGTTTCCAGCCGGGCTGGGCCGGGTCCAGGTCGCGCGAATGGAACACCGGCTCGTTGCTGTGGCCGTCGGGCTCGGGCGGCAGGCGCGGACTGGCGCTTTCAATGATCTGGCGCGGCGTGCGTTCGTGCAGCAGCGCTTCGTGCGCGGCCACCTGGGGCTCGCTGGCAAACCAGCGCCGGGGCGCGTCATCGCACAGCACGTTGCACAGCGCCACCAGCGACATGCCCTGGTGGTGCGCCATGAAGGCCTGGACGATGCTGAAGGCCTGCTTTTCAGGCTGGCGCGACGCCGTGAAATCGAGCGCTTCGAACAGTCCCAGCTCGCCGCGCGCGCCCAGCGCTTCGAGCCGCTTCAGGTTGGCGACCGACGCTTCGGGCTCAAACAGCATGGCCAGCATGGTCGCGTAGGGTGCCACCACCTGGTCGGTCGGTGGCGTGCGCCGCAGCGCCAGGCGCGGCACGCCAAAGGGCGAATACTGGTAGGCCAGCGAATGGTCCTGGGCAAAATAGGCCGATTCGGACACGCCCCAGGGCAGGTGCTGCTGCTGGCCGAAATCGCGCTGCACGGCGATGGCCGAGCGCGCCATGGTCTGCAGCAAGCCGTGCTCGGGCTCGTGCATCAGCAGCGAAGGCATCAGGTATTCGAACATCGAGCCCGACCAGGAGGCCAGGCCCGGCACGCCGCCCACCGACAGGAAAGGCCGGCCCAGGGCGCTCCAGTGGCGCTTGGGCACGTCGCCCTTGGCAATCGCCAGAAAGCTGGTCAGCCGCGACTCGGATGCCAGCAGGTCGTAGTAGCTGGCGTCCAGCACCTGCTCGTCCACCCGCAGGCCGATATGGAACAGGTGGCGCTTGCCGTCATACAGGCCCCTGAAATCCATCGCGCCGTACAGGCTGCGGCAGCGTTCGGCCAGGCTGAGCAGCGATGGCCGGTCCTGGCTGCCGTGGGCATCGTCCTGCGCCAGCTTGATGCAGCCCTGCGCCACGGCCAGCAGCAGGCCGGCCAGGTTGCCGCTGTCCACGGCCGACACATAGGCCGGATGCATGACCTCCAGGGTGCGGGTGTCGTACCAGTTGAGCAGGTGGCCGTTGTGCTTGCTGAGCTTGTCAATGCTGCCGAGCGAGGCTTCAAGCCGCTTGATGACTTCGCCGGTACTGATCCAGCCGAATTCGCGGGCGCAGCAGACGGCCAGCAGGTACAGCCCGATGTTGGTCGGCGAGGTGCGGTGCGCAAGCAGGGGGTCGGGCACCAGCTGCAGGTTGTCGGGCGGAAGGTGGTTGTCGTCGGGACCGACGCAGCGCTCGAAAAAACGCCAGGTGTCGTGCGCCAGCGCCAAGAGGTAGCGCTTGTCCCCGGCGTGCAGCGCATGCGCCGTGCCGGGTGAACGGGGCTGGCTGGCCCACCAGGCGGCCAGCGGTGACGCGCCCCAGTACAGGAACAGGATGATGCCGGCCCAGGGATGGACGGCCCAGGGCGCGGCCATGGCCAGCGCCGCGCACAGCAGCGATGCGCTCGCATGCTGGCGCACGAAAACGAACAGCTCGTTGCGCGACGCCGACTGCGCCTGCGCCGCCGTGGTCCATTCCATCAGCCGGCGGCGGCTGACGGCCATGCGCCAGACGGAGCGCAGCGCCGCGTCGAGCAGCATGAGCGCCTGCGCCGGTATCTGGCTGAACTGCCAGGCGGCCGCACCCAGCGTGCTGCGCAACTCGGCGCGCCCGCCGCGAAAAAAGTGGCGCCAGGCAATGCCCGTGCGTGTCGGTACCAGGCCCGCCAGCGCGCCCAGCAGCGGCCCGGCCAGCAGCGCCGCAATGACCGCCAAAAACGCCGTTCCCAGGGGCAGTGCGCCGCTAAAGATCACCCAGGCGAGCAGGACGAACGCGGCCGGCAGCACCAGCGAGCGGCGCAGGTTGTCCAGCATCTTCCAGACGCCCAGGGCGTCAATGCCGTACTTTCGTGCGTTCCAGAGCAGCGGAATCAACTGCCAGTCGCCGCGCGTCCAGCGGTGCTGGCGCGATGCGGCCACGCCGGCATGGTGCGGCGCGTCCTCGACCAGCACCACATCGCTGACAAAGCCGCAGCGCGCAATGCTGCCTTCGAGCAGGTCATGGCTGAGCACGGCCTCGCTGGGCAGGCGCTGGTCCAGCACGGCATGCACGGCCTTGACATGCAGCAGCCCCTTGCCGCTGAAGCTGCCGGTGCCGAACAAATCCTGGTACACGTCGGACACGCCGCTGCTGTAGGGGTCGATGCCGCAGCGGCCGGCGAACAGCCGGTGGTAGGCGGTGTTCTGGGCCGGGCCGGGCAGGGGCGTCACCATGCGCGGCTGCAGGATGCCGTAGCCGCCGACGACCCGGCGCAGGCCGGTGTCAAGCTGCGGTGCGTTCAGGGGATGGGCGGCAATCGCCACGAGTTCGCGCAGCGCGCCGGGCGGCAGGCCGGTATCGCTGTCCAGCGTGACCACGTAGCGGATGTTGTCCGCCAGCCGCAAGGGGGCTGCCAGCGGCATGAAGCCTTCCATGCTGCCGGTGGCCAGCAGGCGCAGCAGCTGCTCCAGCTTGCCGCGCTTGCGCTCCCAGCCCAGCCAGCGTTGCTGGGTTTCGCACCAGCTGCGCGGCCGGTGCAGCAGCAAAAAGCGCGGCGGGCAGCCGGCCGGCGCCGGGTAGCGCGCGTTCAGCGCAGCCAGCTCGGCCAGCGCACCGTTCACCAGGCCGGCGTCGCCGGGCAGGGTGGCGCCAGGCGCATCGACCCAGTCGGTCAGCAGGGCAAACTGGGCTTCGTTTTCGCGGTTGGCCAGCCAGTGAAACTCCAGCTGGCGCACCAGTTCATGGCTGGATGCGCCCGAAGTCAGCAGCGTCGGGATCACCACCAGGACGCGGTGCCCGGGCGTGATGCCGTCCGGAAAATTGAGCCGGGGCAGGGGCTGCACCTGCAGCGACTCGGCAATCAGGCGATGCACGAAAGCCGAAGCCGCCTCGAAGGCGGGCCCGGCCAGCAGGAACAGCGCCACCAGGGCCGGCCACCGCTGCCAGTCGGCATGGCGCGCAGCCAGCAGCACCATCAACAGCGTTGCCAGGGCGATGACGCCGATATACAGGGGCAGCCGCCACCTGCGCCAGTTCCTGCGCTTCAAGGCACGCTGCGCGGGCAGGCCAAGGGCCGCTTCCAGCTGCGCGCGGCCGCCGCCGATCAGGTAAAAGCCGGCGGTTCGCTGCGCGGCGTCCGCTGGCAGGCTGTCGGGTGCGGCCTGGGCCGCCCTGACGACGGTTTCGGCCGTTTCGCGCTCCGTTTTCCCGCTGTCGCGCGCCAGCTGCTCCATGGCCCGGGTGATCTGCTGGCGCGTGAGTTCGCTTTCGTGGCAAAAACCGGTCAACTGCCGCAGCACCTGCAAGGACCGGCTGACCGGCTCAATCAGATCGACCCAGTCAATCTGGCCAATCACGCGCAGCGTGGTGATGATGTTGCCGACGGTCAGATTGGACGCCACCTGCGCGCTCTGGCTCTCCAGCATCAGCGCATGGCCGTCGGGGCAGGTCCTGGCGGTCCAGCGCACCAGCGCCGGCAAATTGGCCGGCAGCTCGGTCGGCATGCGCTGCCACAGCTGGGTCAGGTAGCTGCGCTGCATGCCGCGCTGCTTCATCAGGCTGCTGATGGCATCCAGGTCGGACTCGTCCAGTTCCTGGCCGCTGTCCCAGACGGCATGGGCGACTTCGCGCGCCAGCTTGCTCAGGGCAATGTCGTCGGCCATGCGGCGCAGGTTTTCAAGCAGCACCACGCGCAGCGTCGTCGGCAGGGCCCACAACTCGCTCAGTCGCAGTTCGCTGCAGGTCTGGTAGGCGTTCAGGAAGGCGGTGAACACTTCCGGGTTCAGCACGCTGTCGGTGTGCGCCACATAGGCCCAGGCGATGCCGTACACGCGCGGCAGTCCCTGCAGCGGCAGGGCGGCCAGCTTGGGCAGCCGGGCATAAAAGCGGCGCGGCACGCCTTCTCGGATTTGCTGCAGCTGCGCTTCGATCAGCGGGAAATTGTCCAGCAGCCATTCGGCGGCCGGCGTGGCGTAGTGGCCGCTGAGCGAGGTCAGCGCGACATAGTCATAGGAAGCGCGCAGCGCGGCCAGGTTTTCTTCAACGCGCGGAAAAAACGGCGCGTGGCGCAGCGACTGGGCATCGGTTTCAATGACCTGCGCCTGCGCCAGACTGCAGCCGTGCTCCTCAAAGCGCTGGATACCGAACAACTCCGCCCGGATCGGCGGCTCGGCGGGTTCATCATGGGAAAGGAGGATTTTTCGGGCATGCGGGCTGAGCGTTGCCAGCCGGTCCAGGACGGCAGGATTCACCCGCTTCAGACCATCGTCAGCAGGCCCAGGCCCAGCAGGCCCAGGCTGCAGGCCACCAGCGCCGCGCCGGTCGTGACCAGCCGGGGTGCGGTGATGGCATGCAGGGTTTCAAGCGTGACTCGCACGGTGAAGAAGCGGCCGCGCGAACGCTGGCAATGCATCATGTGAGAGGCAAGCGCCATGAAGTCGCTGGACACCCGTTCATTGCTCAGTGAACGGCGCTGAACCGCCTCGGCCTCGGAATGGGAAGCATGGGAAGTGGTCATGGTTGGCAGGTCTCCTGAAGGTAATGCATCTTTTGGCGCATAACCTTATGCTAAGACCTGCTAAATCCAGGCGCCATCGGAGGGCGCCTCCCTGTTTGTAGGACCGCGCCGATACTCCTCGTCAGCCAGTATTTCGCAGCCCTGCCGCAATCCCGTTGATCGAGATGTGAATGCCGGTCTGCACCCGCTGGTCGGTCTGGCCGGCGCGGTAGCGGCGCACCAGTTCGACCTGCAGGTGATGCAGCGGATCAATATAGGGAAAGCGGTGGCGGATCGAGCGCTGCAGCGCCGCATTGCCGGCCAGCCGCTGCTTCTCGCCGGTGATCAGGCTCAGGGCCTGCGCGGTCTTGTGCCACTCGGCATCAATCGCGCTGAAAATCTTCTTGCGCAGCTTGGCGTCGGCCACCAGTTCAGAGTAGCGCGAGGCCAGCGCCAGGTCGCTCTTGGCCAGCACCATGTCCATGTTGCTCAGCAGGGTGCGGAAAAACGGCCACTGGCGGTACATTTTTTTCAGCACGGCCAGCGCGTCCTTGCGGCTGTCCGGCGAGCCGCCCTGGCCCAGGAATTGCTCGATGGCGCTGCCAAAACCGTACCAGCCCGGCAGGGTCAGGCGGCACTGGCCCCAACTGAAGCCCCAGGGAATCGCGCGTAGGTCTTCGATTTTTTGCGACGGCTTGCGCGAGGCGGGACGCGAGCCGATGTTGAGTTCGGCAATCTCGCGGATCGGCGTGGCGCTGAAGAAATACTCGGTGAAGCCCGGGGTTTCATACACCAGCGCGCGGTAGGCGGCCATGCTGGCCTGCGAGAGCTGGTCGGCGGCCTGCAGGAAGGCCGGGGTCGCCGGCTTGGTCGGCTGCAGCAGCGTGGCTTCGAGCGTGGCGGCCACCAGCGTTTCGAGGTTGCGCCGACCGATTTCCGGGTTGGCGTACTTCGAGCCGATCACCTCGCCCTGCTCGGTCAGGCGGATCTGCCCGCGCACCGTGCCGGGGGGCTGCGCCAGGATGGCCTCGTAGCTCGGGCCGCCGCCCCGGCCGACGGTGCCGCCCCGGCCGTGGAACATGCGCAGCGTGATGCCGTGCGAGACGGCCAGCTGGTCGAACAGCTCGACCAGGGCGATTTCGGCGCGGTACAGCTCCCAGTTGCTGGTGAAGATGCCGCCGTCCTTGTTGCTGTCGCTGTAGCCCAGCATGATGTCCTGCTCGGCGCCGCTGCGCTGGACCAGCGCGGCCACGCCCGGCAGCGCATAGAACTCGCGCATGATGGGCGCGGCATTGCGCAGGTCTTCGATGGTTTCAAACAGCGGCACCACGATCAGGTCGCAGCTCGATCCGATCTGGTCCTGCGCATCTTCGAGCAGGCCGTGCATCAGGCCGACTTCCTTTTGCAGCAGCAGCACTTCGAGCAAGTCGCTCACGGTTTCGGTGTGGCTGATGATGTAGTGGCGAATCGCTTCCTTGCCAAAGCGGGCGCGCGCTGTCCTGGCGGCTTCGAAAATCGCCAGTTCAATCTGGGCCAGGCCTGAATACACATGGCCAAGCACCCGCAGCGGCCGGGCGTCGTTGAGTATCTTGAGCAGCAGCGCGCGCTTGGCCGCTTCGTCCAAGCTGGCGTAGCCAGGTTCAATCCGCGCGACCGCCAGCAGCTCGGCGACGACTTCTTCATGCTTGTCCGAACTCTGGCGCAAATCGACCGTGGCCAGGTGAAAGCCGAACACTTCCACGGCGCGGATCAGCGGATGCAGGCGCTGGGCCGTCAGCGCTTCGCCGTGGTGGGACTTGAGCGATGCCTCCAGCGTTCGCAGGTCGGCCAGAAAGTCTTCAGCGCGCGCATACGGGTTTTGCGGCGCCACGGCATGGCGCGCCGCCTCGCCGCCGGTCAGCACTTTCAATGTTGCGGCCAGCCGGGCATAGACGCCGGTCAGCGCGCGGCGGTAGGGCTCGTCCTGGCGGTGCTCGTTGGTGTCGGGCGAGCTTTCGGCCAGCGCCTGCATCTCGGGGCTGCATTCGACCAGGATGGCCGACATCGACAGCTCGGCGCCCAGCAGGTGCACCTCGGTCAGGTAGTGGCGCAGCGCCACGTCGGCCTGCCGGCCGAGGGCGTAGTTCAGCGTGTCGGCATTGACATTCGGGTTGCCGTCGCGGTCGCCGCCAATCCACTGGCCCATGCGCAGGAAGCTGTGGACCGGCTGGTTGCCCAGCTCGCGCTCCAGGTTGGCGTAAATCTTCGGAATCTGCCGCAAAAAGGTCGCTTCGTAGTAGCTCAGCGCATTTTCGATTTCATCGGCCACCGTGAGTTTTGAAAAGCGCAGCAAACGGGTTTGCCACAGCTGCATCACGCGGGCGCGCAGCTGCGCCTCGTTGGCGGCCAGTTCGCGCGGGCTCAAGGCATCCTTGGCGCTGCTCACGGCCAGCGCCATCGCCTTGATGCTGTCGCGCGCCGTCAGCAGCTGGGCAATGCCGCGCTCGGCGTCCAGGATGCTTTTGCGCTGCACTTCGGTCGGGTGGGCGGTCAGCACCGGCGAGACAAAGCTGCGTGCCAGCGTGTCCGAGATGGCCTTGGGCGCAATGCCGGCCCAGCGCAGGCGCGCCAGGGCGACTTCGATGCTGCCTTCCTGGGTGTCGCCGGCGCGCTCGTGAATGGCGCGGCGGCGGATGTGGTGGCGGTCCTCGGCCAGATTGGCCAGGTGTGAAAAATAGGTGAAGGCGCGGATCACGCTGACGGTCTGGTCGCCGCTCAAGTCCTTGAGCAGGGTCTTGAGCGCCTTGTCGGCCTCCTGGTCGGCATCGCGCCGGAACGCCACCGACAGCGTGCGCACCTGCTCGATCAGCTCATAGGCGGCCACGCCTTCCTGGTCGCGGATCACGTCGCCCAGGATGCGGCCCAGCAGGCGGATGTCTTCCACCAGCGGGCGTTCGTTGTTTTTGGCGCGAACCGAAGGCCTGGCGGGCTTGCCGGTCTCCGTGGGGCTGGCTTGAGCCGCCTGGCCGGCGTTGTCACTGACTTTTTTCGTGCGTGCGGAAACTGGCATTCTGACCCTTTGGTGCTGGAGCAAATACAGAAAAGCGCCCATGCTAGCATTCACTCCCTCTATAGATTACCGATGGGTTACCAGTGGCAGCAGCGCTTCAAACTTTTCCTTCAACGCTCAAGGTGGTCATCGCCACGCGCGAAAGCCGCCTGGCGATGTGGCAGGCCGAGCATGTCAAGGCGCTGCTTGAGTCGCGCCTGGGCTGGCAGGTCGAGCTGCTGGGCATGACGACCCTGGGCGACCAGATCCTGGACCGCTCGCTGAGCAAGGTCGGCGGCAAGGGCCTGTTCGTCAAGGAGCTGGAAGTCGCGCTGAGCGAAGGCCGGGCCGACCTGGCGGTGCATTCGCTGAAAGACGTGCCGATGGACCTGCCCGAAGGCTTCGCGCTGGCCTGCGTCTTGGCCCGCGAAGACCCGCATGACGCGTTTGTGTCCAATGACTTTGCGTCGTTGGCCGAGTTGCCGCAGGGCGCCGTGGTCGGCACGTCCAGCCTGCGCCGGCTGGTGCTGCTCAAGGCGCTGCGGCCCGACCTCACCATCCAGCCCCTGCGCGGCAACCTCGATACGCGTCTGCGCAAGCTCGACGAGGGCCAGTACCAGGCCATCGTGCTGGCCGCCGCCGGGCTTAAGCGGCTGGGCCTCGAATCGCGCATTCGCCACACGTTTGTGCCCGCCGACATGCTGCCGGCGGCCGGGCAGGGCGCGCTGGGCATCGAGGTGCGCGCCGACCGCGCCGACCTCATCGCCGCGCTGGCCACGCTGGCGCACCAGCCGACCTGGCTGGCGGTCACGGCCGAGCGCACCGTCTCGCGTGCCATGGGCGGCAGCTGCTCGATGCCGCTGGCTGCTTTCGTGACTGCCGGCAGCGACGGCGCCTTGCAGCTTGACGCCGCCTGGGGCGACCCGGCCACGGCAGACGCGTCTTCCGGCGTTTCAGCGGTTTTGCCCGCGCCGCTGGTGCAGGTGCGGCAAACCGCCGTGGTGCGCAGCTTTGCCGAGGCCGAGGCGCTGGGCGACGCGGTGGCGGCGCAACTGCGCGCCGGCGGCGCGGTCTGGGCCAGCAACGCGCCAGCGGCTTGAGGCCGGAGCTGGCGTGACGACCGCCCGCGTGATCGTGACCCGGCCCGCGCCCGACGCCGCGCTGTGGGTTCGGCAACTGGAGCAGGCCGGCATCGCCGCCGAGGGGTTCGAGCTGATTGACATTGCGCCCGTCTGCGGCGCTGCCGATGCGCAGGCGCTCGGGGACGCCTGGCTGGCGCTGGACGCTTACGCCGCCTGCATGTTCGTCAGCGGCCATGCGGTGGAGCACTTTTTTAAGGAAAATAAGGCTTTTGCGCAAGGTGGATATGCACAGGCAGCTATTAATAACATAGCAAGCAGTGAGTTGTGCAGAATCCCGCCAGGCCTGCGTTTCATGGCGCCCGGCCCCGGCACGGTGGCCGCGCTGCGGGCGGCCGGCATTCCCGCCGCGCAGATTGATGCGCCGGCGGCCGATGCCAGCCAGTTTGACTCCGAAGCGCTGTGGCGGGTAGTTGGCGCGCGTGACTGGCTGGGCCGCAAGGTGCTGATCGTGCGCGGCCAAAGCGCCGGCGGCCAGGGCGCCACCTCCGGGCGCGACTGGATTGTTCGCCAGTGGCAGGGCGCCGGCGCCAGCGTCGATTTTGTCGGCGTTTACCAGCGCCGCGCGCCCATCCTGACCGATGCGCAGGTCGCGCGCGCCCGGCAGGCCAGCGCCGACGGCTCGGTCTGGCTGTTCAGCAGTTCCGAAGCCGTGGTCAACCTGGCCGGGCAGGCGGGGCTGCAAGGCGTTGATTGGGGCCGCGCCCGCGCCGTGGCCACCCATCCCCGGATTGCCCAGGCCGTGCGGACCGCCGGCTGGGGTGTTGTTGTGGAGTCACGCCCGGCGCTCAAGGACATCCGGCAGGCGCTTGGCTCGATAGAATCGCACTATCCATGAGCGACAGTCCTTCAGCCTTGCCCCCCTTGCCTCGCCCTGCGCCCCAGGACGAGCCGGTGCTGGAGCGCGGGCTTGCTCCCGCCCTGCCAGCCGCCGCCATGCCGGACGCCTGGCTGGTACCGCGCAGCTGGGCGCTGGTCGTGGCGGCACTGGCCGCTGCCGGCCTGCTCGGCAGTGCCCTGCTGTGGCAAAAGCTGGGCTCCATCCAGGAAGAACTCGCCCGTCGTACCACCGATTCCAGCGCCCAGTCCATCGAGGCGCGTGCCCTGGCGCGCGAGGCGCAGGACAGCGCCCGCGAACTGTCGGTGCGCCTGGCCCTGCAGGAAACCCGCTTGAGCGAGGTCAGCCTGCAGCGCACCCAGCTTGAAGAACTGATGCAGAGCCTGTCGCGCTCGCGCGATGAAAACCTGGTCGTCGATGTCGAGTCCGACCTGCGGCTGGCCCAGCAGCGGGCCTTGCTGACCGGCAGCGCCGAGCCTCTGCTGGCCGCGCTCAAATCGGCCGACATGCGCCTGACGCGCGCCGCCCAGCCGCGCCTCAACCCGCTGCAGCGCGCCATCACCCGCGATATCGAACGCATCAAGGGCGCCAGCGTCGCCGATGTGCCGGCCCTGATGCTCAAGCTCGACGAGCTGGCCCGGCTGGTCGATGAGCTGCCGGTGGCCAATGAAATGGTCAGCAACAGCATCCCGAGCCCGGCCGGTGCCGTGGCCGTCGAACCAAAAGACGCTGCAGGCAGTGCATCGGCTCCGGCGAAGTCCTGGCTGCCGGGCATTGACACGCAGGCCGCGCAGGCCTGGTCCCGGCGCGTGCTGGGCAGCCTGTGGCTGGAGGCCAGCCAGTTGCTGCGCGTCAGCCGCATCGACCAGCCCGAAGCGGCGCTGCTGGCGCCCGGCCAGGCATTTTTCCTGCGCGAAAACCTCAAGCTCAGGCTGCTCAATGCGCGCCTGGCGCTGTTTTCGCGCCAGACCGACGCGGCGCGCGCCGACCTGCTCAACGCCAGCAACTGGCTGGGCAAATACTTTGACCCGGCCGCGCGCAGAACCCAGGCCGCCCTGCAGCTGCTGGCCCAGGTGCAGGGCCAGCTCAAAAACACCGAACTGCCCCGGCTCGACGAAACCATGGCCGCGCTGGCCACGGCGGCTGCGGGCCGCTGACCACGCCAACCGCTGCACGGGTAAAAAAATAGCATGCGCGCCGCTCTCTGGTTCATGGCTCTGTTTGGCATCGCCGTCGCGGTGGCCTTGTTCGCCGGCAACAACCAGGCGGTCGTCACCGTGTTCTGGCCGCCGCACCGGGTCGATATTTCATTCAACCTGATGGTGCTGCTGCTGGTCGGGCTGTTCATGCTGCTCCATCTGGCCTCGCGCGCGCTGTCGGCCCTGTTTTCCCTGCCGGTCGAGGCGCGGCGCTGGCGTGCGCAGCAAAAAGAGCGCGCCATGTACGGCGCCCTCATGGACGCGCTGGCCCACCTGATGGCCGGGCGCTACATCCGCGCCTCTAAATCGGCACAGAATGCGCTGGCGCAGGAAAAAAGCCTGGGCGTGGCGACCGACACGTCCGGCCATCCCACCGGCCACAGCGACAGCCTGGCCAGCCAGTTGCGTTCGCTGTCGCACCTGCTGGTGGCCGAAAGCGCGCAGGCGCTGCAAAACAAGGCCTTGCGCAACCAGCATCTGCAGCTGGCGCTGCAGAATTCGGCCGCGCGCCATGCCCAGGAAGTGCGCGAGGGCGTGCAGTTTCGCGCCGCCCGCTGGGCGCTGGAAGACCATGACGCCAGCGCCGCGCTCGACTGGCTCGGCCAGCTGCCGCAAGGCGCTGCCCGGCGCACGCTAGCCCTGCGCATGAAGCTGCGCGCGGCCCGCTATGGGCACCAGACCCAGCAGGCGCTGGAAACCGCGCGCCTGCTGGCCAAGCACCGCGCTTTCTCGCCGGCTGCGGCGCAAAGCATCGTGCGCGGACTGGCGCTCGAACTGCTCAATGAAGCGCATGACCCGGTGCAGTTGCAGCAGGCCTGGGCGTGGCTTGACGACAGCGAGCGCGCCATGCCCGAGCTGGCCATCCATGGAGCTTCCCGCCTGATGAGCCTGCATGGCGATGCGGCGCTGGCGCGTTCCTGGCTGGTGCCGGTCTGGGTGCGCATGCTGGAGCCGCGCTCGGAGCTGGGCGACAACCTGCGCATCAAGTTGATCACCGTGCTCGAAGCCGGCATGGACACGCTGGACGCCGAGTGGCTGGCGCGCATCGAGGCCGCGCACGTCAGCCACCCGCGCGATCCCAAGCTTCAGTACCTGGCCGGCATGGCCTGCCTGAGCCGCCAGCTCTGGGGCAAGGCGCGCCAGCTCCTGAGCCAGGCCGCACCCGCCTTGCAGGACAAGCTGCTGCACCGCAAGGCCTGGCGCGCCCTGGCGGTGCTGGCCGAGCAGCGCGAGGATGAAACCGCCGCCATCGAAGCCTACAAGCGGGCCGCCCAGCTTTAACCTTTAACCGTTCAGTCAACTGAGCCGTTGACCGGCCTGGGCTTGGCCGCCTCAAGGCAGCGTGCAGCAAGACCGCCCCGCAGGGCGAGAAACATTTCCTTGGTTGAACTGCGATGCGCATTCGCCATGCCTGTCCTTGCGCACGCAAAAAAAAAGCCGCATCCCGGAAGATGCGGCTTTGGCTGGTGCCGTGTGGTCGGCGCTCCTTTTCAGGAGCGCAGGCCACTTGCAGGCCGGTAGGTCAGCCCGCTGACTTTTCAAACGGCAGCGGCAGGCTGCCCAGGTCACGCCTGGTTTCGACCAGCACCAGCGGTGCTTCTTCCGACACCACCGGGGCAGGGCGCTCGCGCGGCACCTGGATCGGCTTGACCTCGGCCGCGATGGCCGCCTGGGCTTCAGCGATCTTGGCTGCGTCGGAGTTGACCCATTGCAGGCCGGAACTCTCGGCAACCTGGGCCAGGTCCTGCAAAGGCAGTGCGTAGGCCTGGACCTTGGGCAGGGCATTGGCCATCGGTGCCGGTGCCAGCACGGGCGCAGGCGCTGCAACTGCAGCAGGCAGCGGCGCGGCTGCCAGCACTGGCGCCGGACTGGCCGGAGCCGCCACCGGAGCAACTGGCATCGCTGGTGCTACCAATTCAGTAGCTAGAGGTGTCGGTGCTTCCTGCGCAAAAGGCGGATTTGGTTCAAAAACAGCGGTTTTTTCCACGGTTTCCTGACCCTCGACGGCCTGCTCGCTGCGCTCGCCCCGTTCACGGCGGTCGCGGCCATAGCGGTCACGGCTGCGGCGTTCGCGCGGCTGGCGCTCCTGGCTTTCTTCCTGGCCTTCAGGGCGGCGAGCCTGAACGTCGGTCGATGAAACCGGTGCAACCGGATTGCCGGACTCGTCCAGGGCGGACACCACGGCCGGATGGGCGGCGTCAAAGCTGTCGGCCTGCGCAACTGCCAACGGTGCGGCATTCACGTCTGCGCGCTCACTGCTGCGTTCATTGCGGCGGCCAGTGCGTTCACCACCGCGCTCGCCGCCCCGTTCGCCACGCTCGCGCCGGCCTTCGCCGGACGATTCCTCGCCACGCCCTTCAGCGCGGCCATCATTGCGGCCTTCACCACGTCCACCCTGCTGGCGGCGCTCGCCTTCACGGCCCACGTCCTGTGCCGGACGTTCCTGACGCGGGGCGACGGCTTCGCCACCCATGGCCGCAGCCATGGCGGCCTGGTTGGCCAGGGCCAGATCCTGCTCTACGGCATCGCGCGGAATGCGCTCGCCGCGTTCCGGGCGCTCGGCGCGCTCGGGACGCTCACCGCGTGGGCGGTTGCGCTCACCGCGGCCTTCGCGGGCCTGGCCTTCATTGCGCGGCTGGGCTTCGCTGGTGTCGTTGCGGCCGTCGTTGCGATTTTCAGCGCGTGGCTCGCCGGCCAGGCGCTCCTGGCGTTCCGGACGTTCCTGGCGCTCGGGACGGCCACCTTCGGCGCGTCCTTCAGGGTTGCGCTCACGGCGCTCAGCGTTGCGGCCATCGGGACGACCCTCGGCGCGGCCTTCGGGCGCAGCGCCTTCGCCACGGACACGGCCACCGCTGCGGCGGCCATCACGACCGCCACGCTCTGCACGCTCGCCACGCTCTGGCCGTTCACCGCGTCCTTCGGCAGGGCGGCCTTCACGCGGCGCATCGCCCTGGGGCGCATCTTTTTTCACTTCCCTGAGAACCGGGGCCGGCACTGGCGCTGGCGCCGGTGCTTCAGCCATGCCGAACAGGTTCTTGATCCAGCCGAACAGCCCTTTTTCTGCCGCAGCGGGCGCGGGAACATGAACCGGCGGCGCAGGCAGCGGTGCCTTGGCCGCAACCGGCGCCACGGCCACTGGTTTTGGCGGGGCAATCGGGGCCGGTGCATCGGGCAGAACGCCCTTGATGATGGGTTCTTGCTTGTTGTGCTTTTCCTGGCTGCGGCGCGTCACCGTCGTAGCGTCTTCCGCTTCGTCGGCCATCTTGTAGCTGGCTTCGATGTTGTCCAGGCGCGGGTCGTCGTGCTTCAGGCGCTCCAGGCGGTAGTTCGGCGTTTCCAGCGTCTTGTTGGGCACCAGCAGCACGTTGATGCGCTGCTTCATTTCGATCTTGCTGATTTCCGAGCGCTTTTCGTTCAGCAGGAACGACGCCACATCGACCGGCACCTGGCACAGCACCGAGGCCGTGCTGTCTTTCAGCGACTCTTCCTGGATGATGCGCAAAATCTGCAGCGCCGAGCTTTCGGTGTCGCGGATGTGGCCGGAACCGCCGCAGCGCGGGCACGGAATCGAAGCGCCTTCGCTGAGCGCCGGACGCAGGCGCTGGCGGCTCATTTCCATCAGGCCGAACTTGCTGATGGTGCCGAACTGCACGCGGGCGCGGTCTTGGCGCAACGCGTCGCGCAGGCGGTTTTCCACATCACGGCGGTTGCGCGACTCTTCCATGTCGATAAAGTCGATGACAATCAGGCCGCCCAGGTCGCGCAGGCGCATCTGGCGCGCCACTTCGTCGGCCGCTTCCAGGTTGGTGCGGGTGGCGGTTTCCTCGATGTCGCCGCCCTTGATGGCTCGGGCCGAGTTCACGTCCACCGACACCAGCGCTTCGGTGTGGTCGATCACGATGGCGCCGCCCGAAGGCAGCTGCACGGTGCGCGCATAGGCCGACTCGATCTGGTGCTCGATCTGGAAACGCGAGAACAGCGGAGCGTCGTCGCGGTAGCGCTTGACGCGGTGCTCGTGCTCGGGCATCACATGCGCCATGAACTGGCGCGCCTGCTCGTACACGTCGTCGGTGTCGAACAAAATGTCGCCAATGTCGCTGTTGAAATAGTCGCGGATGGCGCGGATCACCAGGCTCGATTCCTGGTAAATCAGGAAGGCGCCCTTGCCGCCCTTGCCGGCGCCGTCAATCGCGGTCCAGAGCTTCAGCAGGTAATTCAAGTCCCACTGCAATTCAGGGGCGCTGCGGCCGATGCCGGCGGTGCGCGCGATGATGCTCATGCCGCCGGGGTATTCCAGCTTGTCCATCGCCTCTTTCAACTCGGCGCGGTCTTCGCCTTCGATGCGGCGCGACACGCCGCCGCCGCGCGGGTTGTTGGGCATCAAGACGACATAGCGGCCGGCCAGCGAGACAAAGGTGGTCAGCGCCGCGCCCTTGTTGCCGCGCTCTTCCTTTTCGACCTGGACCAGCAGTTCCTGGCCTTCGCGGATCACATCGCTGATGCGCGCCTGGCTGACCGACACGCCTTGCGTGAAGTATTGCTTGGAGATTTCCTTGAACGGCAAAAAGCCGTGGCGGTCTTCGCCGTAATCGACAAAGCAGGCTTCCAGCGACGGCTCGACGCGGGTGACGACGGCCTTGTAGATGTTGCCCTTGCGCTGCTCGCGCCCTTCAATTTCAATTTCGTAGTCGAGGAGTTTTTGTCCGTCAACAATCGCCAGGCGGCGTTCTTCGGCCTGTGTGGCGTTTACCAGCATGCGTTTCATGAATGTTCCTAAATCTTCTTCGTTCTAAAGCCCAAAAATGGCTGAACGACACCAGGGAAGCAACGCAATGCGAACGTGGGGAATTGCCGGAGAGCTTTTGACAGCAAACTGGCCGGCCGAAAATCGGTCGGCCAGTGTCAGTCTGGGCGTGGGCGCGTGGATGGAGTGAGCAGGTATATGACGGGGTTTGCTACAAAATTAGTAGCTGGTTGCGCACGCTGTGCAAGGGCTATAGGCTGATTTATGCCATAAAGCAGGGCTAGGGGGCGCTGCAGGCAACTAACAATCAGACTGACCCGTGTTGTCATCAGAGGGCTACCCGTTAAAAGACTTGATCTCAGCTGGATCCGCATGCAGCCCAAGGTTCTTGACCCGAGGCTGCACGCATTGGTATTCCGTGTTTGTATTCGCAAAGCATCGACTCGTCTGCAGGGCAATTCCCGTGTCGCGAGGTGCCTGGCACGCGTCGCTTGTGGGCAATTGCCATCAGTGGCATCGACCTTCCAGCGAGGCTGTTCGCAGACCTTTTCAGGGGCTTTGGATTGGTGTGGACTAAACTCCAGACAAATCAACTACTTACAGCGTATCGCTAGTGAAACACATTATAGGGGCAGCTTCTGGCAAGGCAAAACGCCCGGCAAAAGCGCCTTTCCGTCCTGCTGCTGCTCCGGCCCAGCCCACCATTCATGCGCCTGCAGCGCCTAAAACGGCTGAACCGATCACCGCTTTGCCGCAGGCGACGCTGGTCACGGTCGATGAAGACTACGCCGGCCAGCGACTCGACAATTTCCTGATCCGCCAGCTCAAGGGCGTGCCCAAAACCCATGTTTACCGCATCATCCGCAGCGGCGAAGTGCGGGTCAACAAGGGCAGGGCGCATGCCGACACCCGTGTCGAGGCCGGCGACATCGTGCGCCTGCCGCCGGTCCGCACCTCGGAGCGAGCCGAACAAAAGGCCCAGGCGATGCAGAGCGTGATGACCGAAGTCGCCCGCCACGGCGCCAGTTCGACCGTCGGCGGCTACGCGCCAGCGGCTGAATTCCCGATCCTGTTCGAGGACGACTTCCTGCTTGCCATCGACAAGCCGGCCGGCGTGGCGGTGCATGGCGGCAGCGGCGTGAGCTTTGGCATCATCGAGCAGCTGCGCATGGCGCGGCCCGAGGCCGATTTCCTGGAACTGGTGCACCGGCTGGACCGCGAAACCAGCGGCATCCTCTTGATTGCCAAGCGCCGCATGGCCCTGAAACTGCTGCAGGAGCAGTTCCGGGAACGCGAAACCGACAAGGTTTACCTGGCGCTGGTCAGCGGCAACTGGCCAGCGAACCAGCGCGTGATTGACAAGGCGCTGCACAAATACCTGCTGCCCAACGGCGAGCGGCGCGTCAAGATCGTGCCCAACGACCATCCCGACGCCATGCGCTCGGTCACCCTGGTGAAGGTAAAAACGCCGATTGCCGCCAATCCCCTGGCGCCAGCGACGCCTTTCACGCTGCTGGAAGTCACCATCAAGACCGGCCGCACCCACCAGATCCGGGTGCATCTGGCCGGAGAAGGGCATCCGATTGCTGGCGACGACAAATACGGTGATTTCGAACTGAACAAGGCGCTGCAAAGAAGCAGTGCAGGCTCTGCATCGTTGAAGCGCATGTTTCTGCATGCCTGGAGCCTGAAGTTCAACCATCCCAAAACCCGAAAAGCGGTTCAGTTGCAGGCGTCCTTGCCCGAGGAGCTTCAGCAATTTCTGCCGTCGCGTCATTCCTCGTCTCCCGAAGAAACCGGGAACTCCTGAGGAATTGCGTGGACGGGTCACGCCGCGTCATTTCTCCCAACGACAATCCTTGCCATGCACACTCGAAACTTTGACCTGATCGCCTTTGACTGGGACGGCACACTCTTTGACTCCACCCAGATCATCGTGCGCTGCATCCAGGCGGCGGTATGCGATGTGGGCGGCAAGGAGCCGACTGAAAAGGCTGCCGCTTACGTCATCGGGCTGGGCCTGATGCAGGCGCTGGCCCATGCCGCGCCCGATGTGCCGCCCGAAAAATACCCGGAACTGGGCGCGCGCTACCGGCACCACTACGCCAGGCACTTCAACGACCTGAGCCTGTTTGCCGGCGTGCTGCCGCTGCTCGAAGCTCTCAAGGCGCGCGGCCACCTGCTGGCGGTGGCGACCGGCAAATCGCGGCGCGGACTGGACGAGGCGCTGCAAAGCGTCGAACTGAAAGGCGTTTTTGACGGCTCCCGAACGTCCGACGAAACGGCCGGCAAACCCGATCCGCTGATGCTGCACGAGCTGATGGCGCAGTTCTCGCTTCCCGCCAGCAGGATATTGATGATCGGCGACACCACTCACGACCTGCAGATGGCGCTGAACGCCGGTTGCGCGAGCGTTGGCGTGAGCTACGGCGCGCATGAGCCCGATGCGTTTACCGTCCTGAATCCGCTGCATGTGGCGCATTCGGTACAGGATTTGCATGACTGGCTGCTGGCCAACGGCTGATCCGGGCTTGAACTGATGGACGAGTCGGTAGCACTTTGCAACAGCCGCGACCTGGTCAATGGCGGGCTGGCCGTCGCGTTCGATGTGGTGTATGCCGGCCAGACCTGCCGCGCCTTTGCCATTCGTTTCAAGGGACTGCCGCAGGCCTACCTGAACCGCTGCACGCATGTGGCGATGGAACTGGACTGGCAGCCCAACCGGGTGTTTGACGACAGCGGCCAGTGGCTGCTGTGCGCCAGCCACGGCGCGGCCTACCGGCCCGATACCGGACAGTGCGCCGGTGGCCCGTGCCGGGGCGGGCTGGTCAAGATCATGCTGTCTGAACGTGATGATGTCGTTTACTGGCATTGCGCCTACAACCTCAAGCCCGTGCTCTTTTGAATACTTCTCTAAACTAGGCCCATGAACGATTCCAACCGACCCGGTAACACCGACCCTTCCTTCGACCCGCCCAGGGAACCGGGATATCAGCCTGAAGCGATTTCATCATCTGCTCATGATGCTCCTGAATTAATAGCGAAAAAATCTTCCGAAGCCAATCCTTCCAGCGCTCCGGGCTGGGAGAGGGCAACGCTGGAGAAGCTGGCGTTTGCCTCGCTCAATGAGCAAACAGCCACACGCCGCTGGAAAACCTTTGTTCGTCTGGCCTGGCTGACGTTTTTTGTGGCCCTGCTGTGGCTGGTTCTGCATCGCGGCACGCCGGTCACCGATGCCAGCGTTCCACACACTGCCGTGGTTGAAATCAAGGGTGAAATTGCCGCGGGAGCGGACGCCAGCGCCGAGTTTGTCAATGCTGCCTTGCGCACCGCATTTGAGGACGAAGGCTCAAAGGCCATCGTGCTGCTGATCAACTCGCCAGGCGGCAGCCCGGTGCAGGCCGGCATGATGAACGACGAAATCCTGCGCCTGAAGGCCAAGCACAAAAAGCCGGTCTATGCCGTGGTTGAAGAAAGCTGCGCTTCGGCCGCTTATTACATCGCCGTGTCGGCTGACCAGATTTTCGTGGACAAGGCCAGCATCGTCGGCAGCATCGGCGTGCTGATGGACAGTTTTGGCTTTACCGGCCTGATGGACAAGCTCGGCGTTGAGCGCCGTTTGCTGACCGCTGGGGAAAACAAGGGTTTTCTTGACCCGTTCAGTCCGCAAAGCGACAAGCAGCGCGCTTTTGCGCAGGCCATGCTGGACCAGATCCATCAGCAGTTCATCGCGGTGGTCAAGTCCGGGCGCGGCAAGCGGCTGAAGGAAACGCCCGAGATGTTCACCGGCCTGTTCTGGAACGGCCAGCAGGCGGTGGAACTCGGCTTGGCCGATCATCTGGGGAACCTCGACTACGTGGCACGCGAAGTGGTCAAGGTTGAGGAAATCATCGATTACACCCGCCGCGACAATGTGGCCGAACGTCTGGCCAAGAAGTTTGGCGCGGCCATGGGCGAGAGCGCCATGAAAGCTTTTCAGGCTATACCGGCCTTGCGCTAACTGGTTTGAATTGACCTGAAAAAGCCCGCAGAACGCGGGCTTTTTTGCGAAAAATACCTGAGATTCCGATCAGCGGCCAATGCAAAACACGGTCGGCAGATCCAGCGGGAGTTGCGGCTTGTCGCGCTTCCAGTGGCTCACCAGCGCACTGCGCGACACGCTGTTGCCCAGGGTGATGCCGCAACTCAGTGCCAGCCGGGTGTTGCCCTGCAGCGTTTGCAGCAGGCCCTGCAGCAAAGCGGCATTGCGGTAGGGCGTTTCAATGAATATCTGGGTCTGGCCGGTTTTCAGGGCCAGCGATTCGAGTTCGCGGATGCGCTGGGCGCGTCCAGAAGCGTCTTGCGGCAGGTAGCCGACAAACGCGAAATTCTGCCCGTTCAGGCCGCTTGCCGCCAGCGCCAGCATCAGCGACATCGGCCCTGTCAGCGGCACCACCTGCAGGCCCAGGTCATGCGCCGCGCGCACCACCGAGGAGCCCGGGTCGGCAATCGCCGGCATGCCGGCTTCGCTGACCAGTCCCATGTCGCGGCCTTCCAGGGCGGCCGCCAGCAGCGGCCGGGCGTCAAAGTGGCCGCTGTGGTCGCCTTTTTTGTGAACCTCGCGCGGCAGTTCCTGAATCTGCAGCGCCTGCACCGGCGCCGACAGGGGATGCAGCTCGTTGATGCGCTTGAGGTAGGCACGCGTGCTTTTGGCGTTCTCGCAAATCCAGCAGCACAGCCGGGCCGCAACCTGCAGCGTGCCCAGGGGCATCACGTCCTGCAGCGGGGTTTGGCTGTCACAGCCGAAATCAAGCGGGGCGGGCACCAGGTAAAGTTTTCCTTTGGCGATGCTCATGGGGCGGCCTTGTGATTTGCCAGCAGCGCCACACCGGCGGCCTGGATCATTTTGCAGGTGCGGATCAGCGGCAGGCCGACCAGCGCGGTCGGGTCATCGCTGTCGATGGATTCAAGCAGCGCAATCCCCAGGCCTTCGCTTTTGGCGCTTCCGGCGCAGTCATAGGGCTGCTCGGCGCGCAGGTAATTTTCAATTTCGCCATCGTTCAGGTCGCGGAATTTGACCCTGACAGGGGCCAGGCCTGTTTGCTCAAAACCGCTTTCCAGGCAAACCACGGCAACCGCCGTCTGGAAAATCACGGTCTGACCGCGCATCTGGCGCAACTGGATGACCGCCCGCTCATGATTGCCCGGCTTGCCCAGCGGCAGGCCGTTCAGGTCGGCCACCTGGTCGGAGCCGATGACGACAGCATGGGGAAATGCGCTGGCCACGGCGCGGGCCTTGGCCAGCGCCAGACGCTCGGCCAGCGCGCGCGGCGTTTCATGCGGCAGTGGCGTTTCATCGACATCGGGCGCGGCCACATCAAACGGGATTTGCAGACGCTGCAGCAACTCGCGTCGGTAGCGTGAAGTGGAGCCCAGGATGAGCGGCCGCTTTGCCGTCTGGCTGATCGTGGGCAGGTTCGGGTTTTCGGGTGATTGGGGCGCAAGAGTGGTGGCAGGATTCATGCCTTGATTCTCTTACACTGCATGCATGTCCAAATCACTTCAAGCCAGTCGGCTCAACATGCAGGCCTTTGCCCGTGAGGGCGTGCCGCTCATCGAAACCACGTTGCTACAAAATATGGAGCGCCTGGCGCAGGAGGCGAAAGCGCTAGAGCCCGATTCGACCATTAACTGGCAAGCCAGCGCCGAGTTGCGGCCGGGCTCGGGTGCCGAAGAAGATGTCTGGCTGCATCTGACTGCCAAAACGTCGGTCCCGCTGACCTGCCAGCGTTGCATGGGCACGGTTTCCACGCCGCTTGAAGTGGATCAGTGGTATCGGTTTGTAGCCACTGAAGACATCGCCATGGCCGAGGACGACGAGTCTGAGGAAGACCTGCTGGTGATGGAGCCGCAGTTTGACCTGCTCGCCGTGCTCGAAGACGAGTTGCTGATGGCCCTGCCGCTGGTGCCCATGCACGACGAATGCCCTGTCGCCCCGGTCATGCAGGCCGGCGAGGAGGCACTGGCCAAAGAAGCCGGCGAACAGGACGAAAAGCCCAATCCCTTTGCCCTTCTGGCGCAGTTGAAAAAGAAAAATGGGTAACGCAGCCTGATTCCGGCGGTCAGTGTGGCGCTTGCGTGCGATCCGGATGGGCCGCCAGATCAGCCATGAATTAGAAACGGTTTTGTATCGGGCTATAATCTAGGGCTTCGCGTACCAAGGTAGTGATGCTGACCTCTATGGATTGATAGAGGTAACCAGTTCACCAGACTTCGAAATTTGGTGCGAAATTTACCAACACTATCATCCTGTCAGGAGCGAATCATGGCTGTCCAGCAAAACAAAAAATCCCCTTCCAAGCGCGGTATGCACCGCTCGCACAACGCACTGAACGTGCCGGGTATTGCCGTGGAATCGACCACCGGCGAAATCCATTTGCGCCATCACATCAGCCCCACCGGTTTTTACCGTGGCCGCAAGGTGCTGAAGACAAAAGCTGAAGCGTAATTCACGTCCCAAGCACTGGCCCGCACTCATCCTGCGGGCTTTTCTTTTGCCTAAATTTTCATTTTTGACTGAACTGGTCCGCGCATGATCAGGATTGCTGTCGATGCCATGGGGGGCGATATCGGTCCCGATGTCACCCTTGCGGCCAGTCTGGCCTTCCTGCAGGCGCATCCGGATGCCGAACTGCTTCTGGTGGGGCAACCCGAGGTGCTTGCGGCTCACTCCCTGCATGCCCAGCTTCTGGCCCATGCGCGGTGCGAAATCGTGGCCGCCAGCGAGGTGGTCACCATGGACGACTCGATTGAAATTGCGCTGCGGCGCAAGAAGAATTCATCCATGCGGGTGGCGATCAACCAGGTCAAGGAGGGCCGCGCCCAGGTGGCCGTCTCGGGCGGCAACACCGGCGCGCTGATGGCCATTGCCCGTTATGTGCTCAAAACCCTGGAAGGCATTGACCGGCCCGCCATTGCCTCGCAGTTGCCCAATGCGATGGGCAAGGCGACCACCATGCTGGACCTGGGTGCCAATGTGGATTGCACCGAAGAGCATTTGCTGCAGTTCGCGGTGATGGGTTCTGCGCTGGTCGCCGCCATTGCTGAAATTCCATCGCCTACCGTGGGCCTGCTCAATATCGGCGAGGAAGCCATCAAGGGCGGCGACATGATCAAGAAGGCCGGCCGGCTGCTGAGAGCCGCTTCCGATTCCGGCGACATCAATTTCTATGGAAATGTCGAAGGCAACGATATTTTCAAGGGCACGACCGATCTGGTGGTGTGCGACGGCTTTGTCGGCAATGTGGCGCTCAAGAGCAGCGAAGGCCTGGCGCACATGATTGGCGACTACATCAAGGCCGAGTTCTCGCGCAACCTGCTGACAAAAATGGCGGCCCTGGTGGCCTATCCCGTGCTTTCTGCATTTAAAAAGCGGTTTGACCACCGGCGCTACAACGGCGCAGCGTTGCTCGGCCTGCGCGGCCTGGTGTTCAAGAGCCATGGTTCGGCCGATGTATTTGCTTTCGAGCAGGCCCTGAGTCGGGCTTATGATGCGGCCCGGAACAATCTGCTGGAAAGAGTCCGCGAACGCATTGCCCATGCCGCACCTTTGCTGGTAGCGGCAAGCGCCGCACTTCCCGCCGAGGAGACTCTGGCGGTGTCCTTCATGCCTGTCGAATCAACCGCTTCAACCCCGGCACACTAATTCAATGACCCGTTATTCACGCATCACCGGCACCGGCAGCTACCTGCCACCGAACCGTTTGACCAATGCCCAACTGGCCGCCGAACTGGCCGTCAAGGGCGTTGAAACTTCCGACGAATGGATTGTGGAGCGCACCGGCATCAAGGCGCGCCACTTTGCCGCGCCTGACGTGACCAGCAGCGACCTGGGGCTTGAAGCGGCCAAACGGGCCATTGAAGCCGCCGGCTTGCAGGCTGCCGACATTGACCTGATCATTGTTGCCACCTCGACGCCTGACATGGTGTTTCCATCGGTTGCCTGCATCCTGCAGCACAAGCTGGGCATCGCCGGTTGCCCGGCCTTTGATCTTCAGGCGGTGTGCAGCGGATTCGTCTATGCCTTGACCGTGGCTGACGCCATGATCAAAAGCGGCGCGGCAAGCAAAGCCCTGGTGATTGGCGCCGAAGTGTTTTCGCGCATTCTTGATTTTTCCGACCGCACCACCTGCGTGCTGTTCGGCGATGGCGCGGGCGCCGTGGTGCTCGAAGCTTCGGAGACACCCGGGATTCTGGCCAGCGACCTGCATGCCGACGGCAAGCATGTCGGTATCTTGTGCGTTCCCGGCCATGTGTCGGGTGGACAGGTACTGGGTAGTCCGCTCCTCACCATGGATGGCAAGGCCGTGTTCAAGCTGGCGGTGGGCGTGCTGGAGAGCGCTGCCCGCGCAACGCTCGCGAAAGCGAACCTGACGGAGGCAGATATCGACTGGCTGATTCCGCACCAGGCCAATTTGCGCATCATGCACAGCACGGCCAAAAAGCTGAAGTTGCCGCTGGAAAAGCTGATTGTCACGGTCGATGAGCATGGCAACACCTCGGCCGCGTCGATTCCGCTGGCGCTGGACGAAGCGGTGCGCAGCGGCAAGGTCAAAAAGGGCGACATTCTGATGCTTGAAGGCGTGGGCGGCGGCTTCACCTGGGGCGCGGTTCTTCTCAAGTACTGAGATGGCGGCCCGCACCCATCGGTCCGGTCCTGGCAGTCGGAACGCCGCTTGAATGTCAAGCATGCCAGGCTTTAAGCACCGCATGAACCTGATGGCAGCGCTGGTGTTGCTGGGAATTTTTCTGATGGCCGGCTGGAAAACTGCCAATCGCCTGCCGGCCTCGGATTTTCTGCCCCTTCCCCAGCAGACGGATGCTTCAGCAAAGGCCTTGCGCGTCACACAAGCCGTTGGCCCCACGGCCAGCCTGCCGCCGCCACAGCAATCGCCGGATGGCCGCTTTCACTTCGATGCCCGGTTTGCATCTTCTGCACCCGGTCAGGCTGTACATGCGGCTTCCATCGTCGAACTGCGCGATGGTCGTTTGCGCGCTGTATGGTTCTCGGGTTCGCGTGAAGGGGCAGGGGACGTGGTCATCAAGACCTCCGTGATGGAACCGGCAAGCCTGCGCTGGAGCGAGGAAACAACGCTTTTGGACCGCCAGCATCTGCAGCAGGGCTTGTGGCGCTATGTTAAAAAAATAGGCAATCCGGTGATAGCCCGCATGCCTGACGATTCACTGGTGCTGTGGATGGTCAATGTCTCGGTGGGCGGATGGGCGGGCAGTTCCATCACCTGGCTGCGCTCCACCGATGACGGCATGTCCTGGAGCCTTCCCAGAAGGCTGGTGACTTCGCCTTTCCTCAACATCAGCACGCTCGCCAAGGGGGCACCGATTTTTTACCAGGATGGGCAGATCGGTTTGCCGGTGTACCACGAGTTTGTGACCAAGTTTGCTGAAATCCTGCGCATCAGTCCCGAGGGACAGGTGCTCGACAAAACCCGCATTCCCCGCAGCCAGACCAGCCTCCAACCCGTGGTGCTGGTGAGCAGTGCCAGGCAGGCGCAAATTTACATGCGCTCGGGCCACAGCACCGCCGTGATGGCGTCCGAGACGGTCGATGCAGGCAAAACCTGGTCAGCAACCCATGCCACCGCCTGGCCCAACCCGGATTCAGCGTTGGCCGGCGTCGTGGCCGCTACAGGCCAGCAGTGGCTTGCCTTGAACCCAAAACCCAAAAATCGCGAAATGCTGGCGCTGCTGCAGACCAGCGCGGCAGGCTCGTTCGAGGGGGCCATTCCGTGGATCGTGGAATCGTCCCCCACGCCAGAAACCCGTTTGTCAATCAGCGACTACGAACGCCTGCTGGGCGATGAACTCCAGAAGCAGGGCGCCAGCCAGGCGCAAATCCAGGCCGATGTCGCCAGCGCCAAACGCCAGCTGTGCGGCTCAGCCACCTGTTTGCAGGAATTTTCTTACCCCTACCTGCTGCAAAGCCGCGATGGCTACCTGCATCTGGTGTACACCTGGCACCGCAGCCGCATCAAGCATGTCCGGCTTGATCCCCGGCAAGTTCTTCAACCCGACGCGACCCGCCATGCTGCTTCCGCCGCTCACTGATCTGGTGGCCCTGCTGGGCATTGACCTGGTGCTGTGCGCAGCGGGCCTGCGCCTGCTGAGCGGCCGCAACGGCGTCACGCGGTGGGCCAAATGGGCCGTGATTGGCTGTTTTATGTTGTTGTGGCTTCCCGCTGGTGCAGCGCATCTGCCGCTGCTGGCGTATGTCAGGGGCATCAGTTCGGACCTGAGCATGACGCTGGTGGCGCTGGCCTGTCTGGGCTTGTGCCAGCGTTTGTTCACGATGCCCGCCGTGGTGCGACGTGAACGCATGGCCTTGAACGGAGTCGTCGCCGTGGCTGCCGCCTTTTTGTATCCATTGGCCCTGGGATGGGGCGATTGGGATGCTTACCGGCTCGGGTGGGGCTCGTTTGGCATGCTCGGCGCGCTGCTGGCGCTGTCGCTGGTGTTTTGGGCCAAGGGCCTGCGGCTGTTGCCGGCGCTGGTTGGCTTGGGGCTGCTGACATGGGTTTTGGGACTGATGGAATCAACCAATCTCTGGGATTACCTGATGGACCCGTGGCTGGCCATTGCCGCAATGATTCACTGCATGAAGGCGGGCGTGCAAAGTTTGCTGCACCGATACAAGCCTCTTGCGTCGGCTAACCGGCCTGTGCCGCCTTGATCCCGCACAAACAGGGTGCGGCGCGGCTGTCCGCCAGCTTTCTACAATGAGCCCAATTCTTTTTATGCGATTGATAACCGGAGTCATCATTTGAAATCGTTTGCTTTTGTTTTTCCTGGTCAGGGCTCCCAGTCCGTGGGCATGCTGGACGCGTGGGGCGATCACCCTGTCGTCAGGCAAACCCTGGTGGAAGCTTCCGACGCACTGGCTGAGGATATCGGCCAGCTCATCAAGGACGGTCCCAAGGAAGCGCTGGCGCTGACCACCAATACCCAGCCGGTGATGCTGGTGGCCGGTGTGGCCGCTTACCGCGTGTGGATGGCTGAAACCGGCATCGCGCCCGCCGTGGTGGCCGGCCACTCGCTGGGCGAATACTCGGCGCTGGTCGCCTCAGGCGTGCTGAGCCTGGCGCAGGCTGTGCCCCTGGTCCGCTTTCGTGCGCAGGCCATGCAGGACGCCGTGCCTGTAGGTAGGGGCGCGATGGCTGCGATCCTGGGCATGGACGCTGCCAAAGTCATTGAAGGTTGTGCCGAAGCCGTGCGGAGCTTTGGCTCCAATACGCCTGAAATCGTGGAAGCCGTCAATTTCAACGACCCGATGCAAACCGTGATTGCCGGCAGCAAGGCAGCGGTGGACAAAGCCTGTGAAATCCTCAAGGCCAGCGGCGCCAAGCGGGCCTTGCCCTTGCCAGTGTCAGCGCCGTTTCACTCCAGCCTGATGAAGCCGGCAGCCGACAGGCTCAAGGAGCAACTGGCAGGCATCGCGTTGGCTTCCCCACAGATTCCCGTCATCAACAATATTGATGTCACCATCGAAAACAGCGCCGAAGGCATCCGCGCGGCACTCTACCGCCAGGCATTTGGCCCGGTGCGCTGGGTCGAATGCGTGCAAGCCATCAAGGCGCTGGGCATGACGACGCTGGTCGAGTGCGGGCCGGGCAAGGTGCTGGCGGGTCTGACGAAACGGATTGATCCGGAATTGACCGGGGTGCCCTTGTTTGATCCGGCTTCTTTGGCTGCCGTGAAGGAGATGCTGGCATGAGCGAAATCAGGTTTGAAGGACAGGTGGCGCTGGTGACCGGCGCCTCACGCGGCATCGGCGCGGCCATTGCACTGGAACTCGCCAAAAAAGGTTTGAGGGTGATCGGTACGGCGACGACGGATGAGGGCGCTGCAAAAATCAGCCGCACCCTGGCCGCCTATCCAGGATGCCAGGGCCAGACGCTGGATGTGAACGACGCAGCCGCTGCCGAAGCGCTGGTCAACCGCATCGTGACCGAATGCGGCGGCCTGCAGGTGCTGGTCAACAATGCCGGTATTACCCGCGACATGCTGGCGATGCGTCTTAAGGATGACGATTGGGATGCGGTGCTCGACACCAACCTGAAGGCCGTGTTTCGCATGAGCCGGGCCGTGATGCGCTGCATGATGAAGCAGCGTTACGGCCGCATCATCAGCATCACCTCGGTGGTGGGCGCTTCCGGCAATGCGGGGCAGGCCAATTACGCCGCTGCCAAGGCCGGCGTTGCCGGCATGACGCGTGCGCTGGCGCGAGAACTCGGCTCGCGCAGCATCACGGTCAACTGCGTGGCGCCCGGCTTTATTGAAACCGACATGACGGCGCGCTTGCCCGAAGAGCAGCAAAAGGCGCTGCTCGGACAGATACCGCTGGGACATCTGGGCAAACCGCAGGACATTGCGCATGCGGTGGCATTTCTGGCCAGTCCGCTGGCAGCCTACATCACCGGCCAGGAAATTCATGTCAATGGCGGCATGTACATGTAACAGCAGCGGCTGACGGGCGGTCTTGCCGGACGTCATGAAACAGCTGCCTGACAGTGGTAAAACACAGGAAATCGAAGCCGGTTTTTATCCGTCCGGCCCGGTGCTTAGGGAGACAGTCCTAACGCGGTAAAATCACGGATTAATTTACAACCCTCAGAGGGATTTATGAGCGATATCGAAGCACGTGTTAAGAAAATCATTGCCGAACAACTTGGCGTTGAAGAAGGTCAAGTCACCAGCGAAAAGTCCTTTGTGGCCGACCTGGGCGCTGATTCCCTTGACACCGTAGAGCTGGTCATGGCACTGGAAGACGAGTTTGGCATTGAAATTCCCGACGAAGACGCCGAGAAAATCACCACCGTCCAAAACGCGATTGACTACGCGAACACCCATCACAAGGCCTAAGGCTTTCACGCCTTTGCCGTCATCAACCTGAAAGGCCAATTTCGGTCTTCTCAGGTTTTTTTCCAGGATTACTGAATGAGCCATCGTCGTGTCGTCGTGACAGGTCTGGGTTGTGTCAGCCCGGTAGGAAATACCGTGGCCGATTCCTGGGCCAATGTGCTTGCCGGAACCTCCGGCATTGACCTGATCACCCATTTTGATGCAAACAACCTGGCCTGCAAGTTCGCAGGCGAGGTCAAGGGTTTCAACATCGCGGATTACATCCCCGAAAAAGAAGGCCGGCACATGGACCGCTTCATTCACCTGGGTCTGGCCGCTGCCTGCCAGGCGGTGGCTGACAGCGGCTTGCCGACCGGCGACGCCCTCGGTGACGAGCTGGCCACCCGCATCGGCTGCAACATCGGCTCGGGCATTGGCGGTTTGCCCTTGATCGAGCGTATGCATGGCGAACTCGTGGAACGCGGCCCGCGCCGCATTTCGCCGTTCTTTGTGCCTGCAACCATCATCAACATGATCTCCGGACATGTGTCGATCAAATTTGGCTTCAAGGGCCCCAACATCGCCGTCGTCACGGCCTGCACCACCGGCCTTCATGCCATCGGCCTGTCGGCACGCATGATTGAATACGGCGACTGCGATGTGATGGTGGCTGGAGGCGCCGAAGCCACGGTGTCGGCTCTGGGCGTGGGTGGCTTTGCTGCAGCCCGGGCGCTGTCAACCCGCAATGAAGACCCCAAGACGGCTTCGCGCCCCTGGGACAAGGACCGTGACGGCTTTGTGCTGGGCGAAGGCGGGGGTGTTCTGGTCCTCGAAGAGTACGAACACGCCAAGGCGCGCGGCGCCAAGATTTACGCCGAAATTGTCGGTTTTGGCATGACCGGTGATGCCTTCCACATGACCACACCCGACGTGGATGGCCCCCGTCGTTCCATGGCCATGGCCTTGAAAAATGCCGGTGTCAATGTCGATCAGGTGCAGTACCTCAATGCGCACGGCACTTCAACGCCACTGGGTGACTTGAATGAGACGAATGCCATCAAGGCCGCTTTCGGCGCGCATGCCAAAAACATGGTGGTCAGTTCGACCAAATCCATGACCGGCCACTTGCTGGGTGGGGCTGGCGGCATCGAATCGGTGTTCACCGTGCTGGCCTTGTATCACCAGAAAATTCCACCGACCATCAACATCTTCAATCAGGATCCGGAGTGTGATCTGGATTACTGTGCCAACACCGCGCGTGACGCCACGATTGATATTGCCGTTAAAAACAATTTCGGCTTTGGCGGCACCAACGGCACGCTGGTATTCAAGCGCGTCTAGACGGGATTTGATTTTCCTGTACCGGCACACGTCAAAGCACTGGCTGACTTGAACCGTCACAACGCCCCGCCGGTCGTTTACCCGCTCGGGCGCTCGCGTTTTCTGGGCCGCTTGTTGCTGGCGCTGTGGCTGGCCGGTCTTGTTTCAGTGCTGCTGTGGTGGAATGCGACGCGGCAACTGGATTGGCGCATGGCGCTGGCGGGGTTGTCGGTGCTGCTGGCAGGCCTTTCGGCGCGAGTCAGCTGGAACCACCTCCCCAGTGGCCAGCTGGCGTGGGACGGCGAAGCCTGGCGCTGGGAAAGTCCCGGCTACCAAGCCGGCGTTGCCGAGCATGAACTATCGGTGATTGCTGATGTTCAGCACGGCCTGCTGCTCAGGCTTGAGAATCGGGCAAGCGCCAGCTTGTGGCTGTGGGTGGAACAACGTGCCATGCCCGAACGCTGGCTGGATTTGCGCCGGGCCGTGTATTCGCCGCACCGCTCGCCAGCCGCCTTGCCGCCGCACGACTTTTTGCCTGCGGAGCCTCCTGCTTTGCCATTGCCTGCCGTGGCACTGTCTGGCGCGATGCAAGCCCGAAATATCCCGCAGGCCAGGCCATGAGCGACGACCTGCCATCGCCTGCCGCCGAAAAGGCCGCCGACAGCGACGCCATGCTGGTGGAGCGCACGGTCGCGGGTGACCAGAAAGCGTTTGAACTGCTGGTCATCAAATACCAGCGGCGCATCCAGCGCCTGATCGGGCGCATGGTTCGCGATGTGGACCTGGTCGAGGACATCGCGCAGGAAACTTTTATCCGGGCTTATCGCGCACTGTCCCAGTTCAGGGGAGAAGCCCAGTTCTACACCTGGCTTTACCGGATTGCGGTCAACACCGCCAAAAAAGCCTTGATGGACCTGAAGCGAAATCCCACGGTTTCGGAAAATGCCTACAAATCCGACGACGACGATGAAACTTCCCGGGTCGAGAACGAACTAACCACTTCAGAAACACCCGAAGCGGTGCTGGCCAGCAAGGAAATTGCGGCCATCATCAACGCAGCCATGCAGGAGTTGCCCGAAGAATTGCGCGAAGCAATCACCTTGCGGGAAATAGAAGGCTTGAGTTATGAGGAGATATCCGAAGCCATGAATTGCCCCATCGGTACGGTACGGTCCCGGATTTTCAGAGCCCGTGAAGCGATTTCCGCGAAGGTCAAGCCCTTGCTGGAAAACCAGACCGGCAAACGCTGGTAGTTTTTTGTCAACCCGCCACCCATGTGCCCAAGCCAAGTCGTCAGTGAATAAAAATCGGCAGACCCGCTGCCCACACACCTCATGAAATCATCCATGACCACCAGCGAACTTCTCTCCGCACTGGCAGATGACCAGTTAGGCGAGGAGGAATTTGCTGCCGCACTCGATGCGTGCGGGCATGACGAGTCCGCGCTGGACTGCTGGGCTGCTTACCACCTGATTGGTGATGTGCTGCGTTCTCCGGCTGGCCCGCGAGCGCCCATGGCGGTTGGCGCGGAATTGGCATTTGTCAGCCGGCTTAACAAGCGGCTTGCGCAGGAGCCACTGATCACGGCCCCGCCGGTTTTGAACAAAACCCTGCCAGCGGCGCCGCTGCAACCCGCTGCCGGCCGGATCCATCACCGTGGCCCGGCATCGAATGACGGAAATTTTCGCTGGAAGCTGGTGGCCGGCGTGGCCTCGCTGGCGGCTGTTTCGGCCATCGCATGGAATGCGTCCGGGCTGCTGGCGCCGGCGTCCGTGCCGCAGATGGCGCAGGCTTCTTCATCGCAAATCGTGGTCACCTCGTCGCAGGGGCCGGTGGTGCGCGATGCCAGGCTGGAGGAGTTGCTGGCTGCGCACAGGCAGTTCGGAGCGGCCTCCGCCTTGCAGGAATCCTCCGGCTTTCTGCGAAACGCCACTTTTGAAATGCCTCGGGAAGCTCAGGCGTCCGGTGGACGCTGAGGTGCGGGGAAGTTCTTTCAAAACCATGATTTTTAAGTGTTTTAGGCCTTTTGCGCTTGTCCTGCATGCATTTATAGCTATGAATTATGTAGCAGCGCAGGTGCCGCCAGTCCCGGCCGCGCCCGCTGCATCGGTTTCGGACCCGCGCAGCCTCAATGACTGGTTGCTGCGCATGCATCAGGCCTCCAGCCAACGCTCCTACGTGGGAACCTTCGTGGTGTCGGCGGGTGGCAACATGTCCAGCGCCAAGATATGGCATGTCTGCGAAGGCAAACAGCAGGTGGAGCGGGTCGAAACCCTGACCGGCGCGCCGCGTTCGATCTTCAGGCACAACAACCAGGTGATCACCTTCATGCCGGAGCACAAGGTGGCGCGCAGTGAAAAACGCGAATCCCTGGGCCTGTTCCCCGAAATGTTCCAGTCGGCCGACAGCCGCATTGCCGGCTTCTACCAGTTCCGGCGGGAGGGCATCGAGCGGGTGGCTGGTGTTGACGCCGACATCATCACGCTCATGCCCAGGGACAGTCTGCGCTTTGGCTACCGCGTCTGGAGCGAGCGCCAGAACGGTCTGGTCGTGAAGCTCCAGACGCTCGATACCGATGGCAAGGTGATTGAACAGGCTGCGTTTTCAGAACTTCAGCTCGACGCGCCGGTCAGCATGAACCAGCTCATCCAGATGATGGGCAAGGTAGAAGGCTACCGGCTTGAAAAACCAGTGCTGGTCAAGACCACGGCAAGCGCTGAAGGCTGGGCCTTGAGGGCGCCTGTGGCCGGTTTCACGCCCATGAATTGCTACAAGCGGCCCGCTTCTTCGGCCGGCGAAGGGCCGCTACAGTGGATTTTTTCAGATGGCCTGGCGTCGGTGTCCATTTTTGTGGAGCCGCTCGACCGGCAGCGCCATGTCCGGGAATCCAGTCTTTCCCTGGGCGCGACCCAGACCCTGACCCGGCAGCTTGATGCGTACTGGATTACGCTGGTGGGTGAGGTTCCTGCCGCAACCTTGCAGCTTTTTGCCAGTGGGCTGGAGCGAAAAAAATAACAACCTGCCGCTTTGGCCTGAAATTTAGCGTGTCCCGCAGGTGCCCGGCCTTGCTTTGCACGTTCCTGATGCCTATTTGAAACTCTGCCGGTTTGCTAAACCCAATACTTCCAACACTATTTATGACGAGGCTGATGAAGATGCTTGAATTGAACCTGAAACCCCTGCGCCCTTACCTGACCGCAGGCCTGATGGCCATCGCGGCCACCACTGCCGTGCTGCCGGTGACGCCCGTATGGGCGCAGACCCGCACGCTGCCTGACTTTACCGATCTGGTGGACCAGGTGGGGCCGTCGGTGGTCAACATCCGGACCCTGGAAAAAGTCAAGGCATCGGCCGCAGGAAATATTGACGAGCAGATGCTGGAGTTTTTCAAGCGCTTCGGCATTCCCGTGCCGCCCAATACGCCGCGCGCGCCGCGCCCTGATCCCAGCCAGCCGGACGAAGACCAGCCGCGTGGCGTGGGCTCGGGATTCATTCTCACGACGGACGGCTTTGTCATGACCAATGCCCATGTGGTCGAAGGTGCGGATGAAGTCCTCGTCACCCTGACGGACAAGCGCGAATTCAAGGCCAGGATCATTGGCGCCGACAAGCGCAGCGATGTGGCGGTGGTCAAGATCGAGGCAACCGGCCTGCCGGCCGTCAAGATTGGCGACCTGAGCCGTCTGCGGGTGGGCGAGTGGGTGATGGCCATCGGTTCACCGTTCGGGCTTGAAAACACGGTGACGGCCGGCATCGTGAGCGCCAAGCAGCGCGACACCGGCGACTACCTGCCTTTCATCCAGACCGACGTGGCCATCAATCCCGGCAACTCGGGCGGACCGCTGATCAACATGCGCGGCGAGGTCGTCGGCATCAACAGCCAGATTTATTCACGTTCCGGCGGTTTTCAGGGTATTTCGTTTTCCATCCCTATTGACGAGGCGACGCGTGTGGCGGAGCAGTTGCGCATCAGCGGCAAGGTGACGCGCGGGCGCATCGGCGTGCAGATTGACCAGGTGACCAAGGACGTGGCCGAATCCATCGGCCTGGGCAAGGCGCAGGGCGCGCTCGTCAGGGGCGTGGAGAGCGACGCGCCTGCCGAGAAAGCCGGCATCGAAGCGGGCGACATCATCACCAAGTTTGAAGGCAAGACGATTGACAAGGCCAGCGACCTTCCGCGCATGGTGGGTAATGTCAAGCCGGGCACCAAGGTGACGGTGACCGTGTTCCGGCGCGGCGCCACCAAAGACCTGTCGGTCACCATTGCCGAAGTCGAGGCCGACAAGCCTGCCCGCCCGGCTGCCAAATCCGAATCCAGGCCGCCCGTGGCCGGTCCCGCGCAGGCATTGGGCCTGGCGGTGAGCGACATCACGGATGCCCAGAAAAAGGAACTCAATGTCAAGGGCGGCGTCAAGGTCGATACGGTCGATGGCGCGGCCGCAAGAGCCGGACTGCGCGAAGGCGATGTGATTGTGTCGATGGCCAACACGGAAGTGACTGGCGTCAAGGGATTCGAGGCGGCGCTGGCAAAAATTGACAAGTCCAAAAATATCACCGTGCTGGTTCGGCGCGGTGAACTGGCGCAATTTGTCATCATCAAGCCGGCGCGTTGATGCGTTGCTGTAATGCATGAAAATCAGCTTCTTGATGAGGCTGGTTAGAATGCAGCAGCATTTCAGGGATTTTTGGCATCAGCGTTTCGCAATTTTTCTTCAACCGCGAACAGCCAGGGCAGCGCTTGCCGGGTGTCGATCCCTATAAAATTGTAAAAAATCTTGTCCCCCAGACCCTTGCTGCCAGTCGTTAAGGTCAACACTTGCCGATTTTGAAACTGTTCGGCGCCGGCTTTTTGCCTACAATGAAGTTCCAACTTTCGCAGTTGCCATAGATTGTTGGTTCAGGGCGCGTCACTGCAAGACGCGCCCTTTTTTATGGTTTTTTTGCAATGGCCTGTCTTTTCTTTGCAATCTATTCAAGTACTTAGGCGTTCCTGTTGATGAATCACATTCGAAATTTTTCGATCATTGCGCACATTGATCATGGCAAGTCCACGCTTGCAGACCGGCTGATCCAGCGCTGCGGCGGCCTGCAGGACCGGGAAATGAGTGCCCAGGTACTTGATTCGATGGACATCGAAAAAGAGCGCGGCATCACCATCAAGGCGCAGACCGCTTCGCTGAAATACAAGGCCCTTGACGGCCAGGTCTACAACCTCAACCTGATTGACACGCCGGGCCATGTTGACTTCTCTTACGAAGTGAGCCGTTCGCTGTCCGCCTGCGAGGGCGCGCTGCTGGTCGTCGATGCCAGCCAGGGTGTCGAGGCGCAAACCGTGGCCAATTGCTACACCGCGCTGGATCTGGGCGTGACGGTGGTGCCGGTGCTCAACAAGATGGATTTGCCGCAGGCAGACCCCGACAACGCCAAACAGGAAATCGAAGAGGTGATCGGCATCGATGCCACCGATGCGATTCCCTGCAGCGCCAAGACCGGCATGGGCATTGACGAGATTCTCGAAGCCGTCGTCGCCCTGATTCCCGCGCCCAAGGGCAATCCCGACGCCGCCCTGCGCGCCATGATCATTGACAGCTGGTATGACGCTTATGTGGGCGTGGTCATGCTGGTGCGCGTGGTCGATGGCCGGCTGGCCAAGGGCGACCGCATCAAGCTGATGGCCAGCGAGGCGACCTACAACGCCGAGCAGCTCGGTGTCTTCACGCCGCACACCGAGGCGCGCCAGGCGCTTGAAGCCGGCGAGGTCGGCTTCGTGATTGCCGGCATCAAGGAACTCCAGGCGGCCCGCGTGGGCGACACCGTCACCCTGATCAAGGGCGGCACGGGCGGCGCGGCTTTTACCGCCACCGAGGCCTTGCCCGGTTTCAAGGAAATCCAGCCCCAGGTGTTTGCCGGCCTGTATCCGTCGGAAGCCAGCGAGTACGAGTCGCTGCGTGATGCGCTGGAAAAGCTCAAGCTCAATGATGCTTCGCTGCATTACGAGCCCGAGGTCAGCGAAGCGCTGGGTTTTGGCTTTCGTTGCGGCTTTCTGGGCCTGCTGCACATGGAAATTGTCCAGGAGCGGCTGGAGCGCGAATTCGACCAGGACCTGATCACGACCGCGCCCAGCGTGGTGTACGAAGTGCTCAAGGCCGATGGCACAACCATCAAGGTCGAGAACCCGTCGAAGATTCCGGATGCCGGGCGCGTCAACGAGATTCGCGAGCCCATCGTGACCGTGCATCTGTACATGCCGCAGGACTATGTCGGCGCCGTCATGACGCTGGCCAACCAGAAGCGCGGTGTCCAGCTGAACATGGCTTACCACGGCAAGCAGGTCATGTTGACCTACGAAATGCCGCTGGGCGAGATCGTTCTGGACTTTTTTGACAAGCTCAAATCGGTGTCGCGCGGCTATGCCTCGATGGACTACGAGTTCAAGGAATTCCGCGCCTCCGACGTCGTGAAAGTCGATATCTTGCTCAACGGCGAAAAGGTCGATGCGCTGTCCATCATCGTTCACCGCAGCCAGTCGGCCTACCGGGGCCGGGCGGTGGTCGCCAAGATGCGCGAGATCATTTCGCGCCAGCAGTTCGACGTGGCGATCCAGGCGGCCATCGGGGCCAACATTATTGCCCGTGAGACAATTAAGGCTTTGCGTAAAAACGTGATTGCCAAGTGCTACGGCGGCGATATTTCCCGCAAGAAGAAGCTGCTTGAAAAGCAAAAGGCGGGCAAGAAACGTATGAAACAAATCGGTTCGGTGGAGGTGCCGCAAGAGGCTTTCCTCGCCATCTTGCAGGTGGAAGATTGATGCGCGGCCTCATGAGTTCCATCACGGCCGTGGTACTGGCCGCTTTTGTTGGCTACGGAGCAGCCTGGTATTTTGGCGTGGTCGAAGGCAACTTTTCAGCCTTGCTGTTCCTGGCCACCGTGGTGACGGGCATTTACTGGCTGGCTGAGCGGTTTTACTTTTTGCCGCAGCGGCGCAAGGCGGTGGCTGCCCTTGAGGCGAATGCGGTCAACAGGCAGGCGGAACTGGCCAAAATGGGCATCAGCCAGGTCGATGACAACACCGCTGAAGCCAAAAGCCGGCTCATCATGCAGCCCTGGTGGCTGGACTGGACCGCCGGCCTGTTCCCGGTGATCATCATCGTTTTCCTGCTGCGCTCCTTCCTGTTCGAGCCTTTCAAGATTCCGTCGGGCTCGATGATTCCGACGCTGCTGGTCAATGACCTGATCCTGGTCAATAAATTTCACTACGGCGTGCGGCTTCCCGTCATCAACCTCAAGGTGCTGGACAACCACAGCCCCGAGCGAGGCGACGTGATGGTGTTCCGCTACCCACCCAAGCCCAGCCTGGACTACATCAAGCGCGTGGTCGGCATTCCGGGCGACGAGGTGGCCTACCTGAACAAAAAGCTCACCATCAATGGCAAGCCGCTGCCGAAGACGCCTCTGCCCGATTTTTTCGATGCCGACTCCATGCGTTATGCCAAGCAGTTCGAGGAAACCAATGCCGAGCGGAGTTATCGCCTGCTCAATGATGACGAGCGGCCGTCCTTCATTGCCGGGGCTGACAATTTCCAGTTCAGGGAAAACTGCCGCTACAGCACCGAAGGCGTCGTGTGCAAGGTGCCTGAAGGCCACTATTTCATGATGGGCGACAACCGGGACAACTCGCTCGATTCACGCTATTGGGGCTTTGTTCCAGAGCAGAACATTGTCGGCAAGGCATTTTTTGTCTGGATGAACTTCGGCAACCTCAAGCGTATTGGTTCTTTTGATTAAATCCAGCAGGCATCGCGATTCAATCGCCCAACCGGGCAATACCATGAACTTCAGTCAGGACACACATCAATGAAACATCGGCAACGTGGCATCTCTTTCATCGGACTTCTGTTTGTGGGCGGTGTGGTGGGCGTCGCCTTTGTCCTGGCAGCCCAGGTGCTGCCAACGCTGATTGAACTGCAGGCCATCACCAAGGCCGCCAACAAGGCCTCAGGCGGCAGCACCGTGCCTGAAATCAGGGCCATTTTCGACAAAGCCGGGGCGATTGACGACATTCACTCGATTTCCGGCAAGGATCTTGAAGTGAGCAAGGAAGGCGACAAGACGGTCGTGGCTTTTGCCTATACGCGGGAAATCCACATGGCAGGACCCGCCTACCTGCTGCTCAAGTACAACGGGCGCTCCAAGTAAGTGCGCTCCACCCCCAGTTCCAGCCCCGCACTGCAGGCCTTGCAAAAGCGCCTGCAGCATGAGTTTGCCACGCCAAAACTTCTTGTCCAGGCGCTGACGCACCGCAGTTTCTCAAGCGATCACAATGAACGCATCGAGTTTCTGGGCGATTCCGTCCTGAACCTGGCGGTTGCCGGACTGTTGTATGAGCAGTTGAGCGAGTTGCCCGAAGGCGATCTTTCGCGTGTGCGCGCCAACCTCGTCAAGCAAGATACGCTGCACCAGCTGGCCGTGGTTCTGGGCTTGCCCGACCTGCTTCGGCTGGGCGAGGGCGAAGCCCGGTCTGGCGGAAAAAACCGCCCCTCCATGCTGGCCGATGCGCTGGAAGCGGTGATTGGCGCGGTGTATCTGGATGCGGGCTATGACAAGGCCGACCAGCTGGTGCGCCGCCTGTTCAAGGACGTGCAGGTCAATCCGCAAATGAAGGCCATCGGCAAAGACCCAAAAACCGAATTGCAGGAGTGGCTTCAGGGGCGCAAAATGCGTCTTCCCCTCTACAAGGTTGTCAGCACCATGGGCGCCGCACACCAGCAGACTTTTGAGGTCGAGTGCGAAATAGCCGAATTTGGCCGCGCTGAACGCGGCATTGGCGTCTCGCGCCGTGCCGGCGAGCAGGCCGCTGCAACGGCCATGCTGCTGTTTGTCAAGACACTGGCTTCCTGACGCATTTTTGCCAAGGCCTTATTACAGGCCGCAGCCCAACACGATTGAATTGATTATGAGTACCGGTAAAAAAGAACCCAGCCAACCCGTCGAAACCTTGCCGCAGGCCGAGGGAACGACGGCATCTCCACGGTCCGTTGAACCGGCACAGAGCCAGGATGCGCTCGATGCCATGCTGGCCCAGGCCATTGCCTCGCGTGGAGCGGCCGTGCCGGCAGACGGCAACGCGCCCAGCCTTCCACCCGTGGGCGAGCAGCGCTGCGGCCTGATTGCGATTGTCGGCAAGCCCAATGTGGGCAAATCCACCCTGCTCAATGCGCTGGTGGGGCAAAAAGTCAGCATCACCTCGCGCAAGGCGCAGACCACGCGCCACCGCATCACCGGCATGCGGACCCGCGCCGCGACGCAGTTTGTGTTCGTGGACACGCCGGGTTTTCAGACCCGGCACGGCAATGCCCTGAACCGTTCGCTGAACCGCACCGTCGTGGGCGCCGTGAACGACGTTGACCTGATCGTCTTCGTGGTCGAGGCCGGCCAGTTCAACCTGGCCGATGCCAAGGTGCTGGCCCTGCTGCCCGAGAAAACTCCGGCCATCCTGCTGGCCAACAAGTTTGACCTGATTCACCGCCGCGCCGAAATCGCGCCCTGGCTGCGCGCGATGCAGGAACGGCACAACTTTTCGGAATTCGTGCCGATGTCGGCCAACAATGCCAAGGATGTTGAGCGCCTGTTCGGTATCTGCGAAAAATACCTGCCGGTGCAGCCCTGGATGTACGGCGCCGATGAACTCACCGACCGCAGCGACCGCTTCATGGCCGCCGAGATCATCCGCGAAAAGCTGTTTCGCCTGACCGGCGACGAGCTGCCCTACACCTCTACCGTGGTGATTGAGAAATACGAAGAAGAGGGCAACCTGCGCAGGATCGCCGCCACCATCATCGTCGAGCGCGACGGCCACAAGGGCATGATCATTGGCGAGAAGGGCGAAAAGCTCAAGCGCATCGGCACCGAAGCCCGGCATGAACTCGAAACCCTGACCGGCGGCAAGGTGTTCCTGGAAATCTGGGTCAAGGTGCGCTCCGGCTGGGCCGATGACGAGGCGCGCGTTAAAACCTTCGGCTACGAGTAGGAATGGCCCCCACGCTCCCCACTGCGTGTGGTTCGCTGCCCCCCGAGGGGGCCGCCCCGCCTGCGGCCCGGCTAAGCCGGTTCCGCGGCCGGAACTTGCAGGGGCGGGGGCTGGCATTGGTTTGTCTTTCGGTATCGAAGCGTGCCTCGGGCGACTTGACACCACGGCTTTTGGCTTAAGCCGGTGGCCAGCCAACGCATCAGTAACGAGCCTGCCTATGTGCTGCACCGTTACGACTGGAGCGAATCCAGCCTGATCCTGGATGTGTTTACCCGCCACTACGGGCGGGTGGCGCTGGTGGCGCGCGGGGCCAAGAAACCCAGTTCCAGCTTTCGGCCCATCCTGCTGCCGCTGCAGCCCTTGCATGTCGCCTTTGGCGGCGATGCCGAAATCCGCAACCTCAAGAGCGCCGAATGGCAGGGCGGCCATGTGATGCCCAGCGGCGATGCGCTGCTGTCGGGCTACTACCTCAACGAGCTGCTGATGCGCCTGCTGGCTAGAGACGACCCGCATCCGCTGCTGTTTGATGCCTATGCCGCCACGGTCCAGCTGCTGGCCAGCCAGAATCCCGACACGCTTCAGCTGGCGCTGCGCGCATTCGAGTTGCGCCTGCTGCAGGGTATTGGCCTGCTGCCACTGCTGGACGCGGAAACCGCCACCTTGACGCCCCTGGCCCCGGACCAGCGTTATGTGCTGGTGGCCGAAGCCGGCCTTCGGCAGGCGCATGACGACGACCGCTTCAGCCTGCCCGGCGCGCAGTGGCAGGCGCTGCAGCAGGCCTTGAGCGGCAAGGCGCTGTTTTCGGATACGCTGCAGGCCTGTGTCGCTTGCGCGAATGAACTCAAAATCCAGTTGCGTGCCTTGCTGCACTACCATTGTGGCGTCAGGGTTTTGAAAACCCGGCAGATGATGATGGACCTGCAAGCCCTTTAACGATTGATTTCGATTGATTCCGCCATGATCGCTCTATTCCATTCCGACCACCGCTCCCACCCACCGCATCCGCCCGGCACCCAGAAGACGGCGCTGTCGGTCAATGTCAACAAGGTGGCGCTGCTGCGCAATTCCCGGCACCTGGACATCCCGAGCGTCCTGCGCGCCGCCGAATTGTGCCTGCAGGCCGGGGCGCAGGGCATCACCGTGCATCCCCGGCCCGACGAGCGCCATATCCGCTCCGACGACGTGTATGAAATCGCCGCGCTGATGAAGGACTGGCCGCATTGCGAGTTCAACATTGAAGGCAATCCGCTGCAGAACCTGATGCATTTCGTGCGCGACCTGTCGGCCAGGGGCCTGCCGCTGCACCAATGCACCTTCGTGCCCGACAGCGAAGGCCAGTTCACCAGCGACCACGGCTGGAGTTTTCCGCAGGATGCCGAGCGGCTCAAGCCGCACATCGAATACGCCCATGCACGCGGCGTGCGCGTCAGCCTGTTCATGGACCCGCTCCCCGAAGCCATGGCTGCGGCCAAGGCCGTGGGCGCCGATCGCGTCGAGTTGTACACCGAGAGTTATGCCCAGGCCTGGTCCGGCCCTGAAAAAAACAAGGTATTAAGCCAGTTTGCGCAGACTGCACGGGCGGCAGTAGCTATCAATTTGGGAGTGAATGCCGGTCACGACCTGAACCGCGACAACCTGAGCGAATTCCTGCGCGCCGTGCCCGGCGTGCTGGAAGTCTCCATCGGCCATGCGCTGATCGCCGATGCGCTGGAGCTGGGTTACGACGCCACGGTGAAAGACTACCTGCGCTGCATCAACGAGGCATTTGCGCCGGCTGCCGCTGTCTGATGATCTACGGCCTTGGCACCGACATCTGCGACATCCGCCGCATCCGGGCCAGCCTGGAGCGCCACGGCGAGCGCTTCGCCCAGAGAATCCTCAGCGACGCTGAACTGGCGACCTGGACCGCGCGCAGCGCACGCTGGCCGGACCGGGGCGTGAGTTACCTCGCCACCCGCTTTTCCGCCAAGGAAGCCTTCAGCAAGGCCATTGGCCTGGGAATGCGCATGCCCATGACCTGGCGGCACTGCGAAATCGCCAATGCCGCCAGCGGAAAGCCCGAGATCGTGCTGCACGGCGCGCTCAAGGACTGGTTTGACGACCGCCAACTCACTGCCCATGTCACCGTGAGCGATGAAACCGACTACGCTGCCAGTTTTTGCGTTGTAGAGAAAAAATAGGCTTTTGCGCAGGCAGAGCCTGCGCAAGCAGCTATCAATTTAATAGTTATCCTGAAAATATCCCAATGACCCAGCACGCCCCCCTGATCATCGACATCGCCGGCCTGAGCCTCGGCAAAGCCGACCGCCGCCGCCTCAAGCATCCGCTGACCGGCGGCATCATTTTGTTTGGCCGCAACTGGAAAGACCGCCAGCAACTCGAAAAGCTGTGCGCCGAGATCAAGGACATCCGCGACGACCTCTTGATTTGCGTCGATCATGAAGGCGGCCGCGTGCAGCGTTTTCGCACCGATGGCCTGACGCACCTGCCGCCCATGCGCGCCTTGGGCGAGCAATGGATGCGCGACCAGCTGGTTGCCACCAATGCCGCGACGGCCTGCGGCTATGTGCTGGGCGCTGAATTGCGGGCCTGCGGCGTGGACTTCAGCTTCACGCCGGTGCTCGACCTGGATTATGGCGAGAGCGGCGTGATCGGCGACCGCGCCTTCGGCCGCGACCCGCGCGTCGTCAGCCTGCTGGCCAAGAGCCTGATGCACGGCCTGCTGCAAAGCGGCATGGGCAACTGTGGCAAGCATTTTCCCGGCCACGGCTTCGTCAAGGCCGACTCCCACACCGACATTCCGGTGGACACGCGCACCCTCAAAGCCATCCTGAAGGACGACGCCGCGCCTTACGAATGGCTCAACACCACGCTGTCGAGCGTGATGCCGGCGCATGTGATCTACCCCAAGGTGGATGCATTGCCCGCCGGCTTTTCCAGCAAATGGCTGAACTTCATCCTGCGCAGCCAGCTCGGCTTTGGCGGCGCGATTTTCAGCGACGACCTGAGCATGGCTGGCGCCCGCCTGATCGGTGGCCGGGAAGTGAGTTACCTGGAAGCGGCCATCGTCGCGCTGAACGCCGGCTGCGACATGGTGCTGCTGTGCAACCAGTCGGTGGGCGAGGGCAAGCCGGTCGATGAATTGCTTGACGGAATGGCCGAAGCGCTGCTCAAGGGCCAGTGGGAAGCGCTGGAAGCCAGCGAGCTGCGGCGGCTGGCCTTGCTGCCGCAAACGCCGGCGCTGGAGTGGGATGAGTTGATGGTGCATCCGGCCTACATGCACGCGCTGGGGCTCATTCCCTGATGCCGTGAGGGCCTGGGCCGCTCAGCCCATGGCGGGCCACTCCAGCTTGCCCGCCGCGTCGATGTGCGTCAGGTACACGCGCAGGTCAAACTCATACTGGTGGTACTGCGGCTCCATGTAGGTGCAGAGTTGGTAAAACGCCTTGTCGTGCGCTTTTTCCTTGATGTGCGCCAGCTCATGCACGGCAATCATCCGCAAGAATTCCACCGGCACGTCCTTGAACAGCGACGCCACGCGGATTTCGCGCTTGGACTTGAGCTTGTTGCCCTGCACGCGTGAAATGGTGGTGTGCGTGCCGAGTGCATGCGTGATGATCTGCAGCTTGCTGTCAAACATCACTTTCGACAGCGGTTCGGAATTGCGCAAAAAATCATTTTTCAGCACCATCACGTAGTCGTACAGGGCCTTGTCGGTTTTGACCGTGTGCGCATGCCTGTATTTGGCAAGCAGGCTGTCCCCCAGCCGTCCTTGCGCCAGCAACTGCTGCACCTGCGTTTGGAGGCTTTCTGGGTAGGCGGCAAGGTATTTCATCGGATTCACTATTATTTTCATAGCTAGATACGCTTATGGATAATGCGCAAAAGCCTTATTTGATGCCGATATTGACGGCTTTTTCACGGTTCTGGATGGTAGCGGAAACCGGCAGGCCGCTTTGTCAGCCCGCAACTGGAAACCCCGACCGGAGCTTGCGGCAACGGTCCAGTTTGTGCCGCCCGCCTTTGTATTGAGAAGTAATTCTCATGGATGTAGATGCAGCAGGCGGGAAGAATTGCAAGCCGGTTCGCATCAAAACTGCCTTCATCCCGAAGCCCGGCGAACTTGAACGCGCCTGCAAGCACGACAGCTTGCGGTTCGGCAATTTGGTTTCAAGGGGAGTAAATGATGGCGAAAAACGTATTGCGATTCACCCAGGACATGGCCGCTGCCAGCGAAGAGGTCACGCGACTGGGCGGCCGGATCGTCCAGCAGTTCAGCCCGACCGTGTTCGTGGCCGAACTGCCGGATGGCAGCGATGAAACGGCGATGACGTCCTCGACCGATCAGCCGGTCCAGCCGCTGGACGCTGCTTCGCAGTTGGCCGTTGATGCCTGGACGCAGGCCCGTGCAGCCAGGAGCGCCCGTGCCGGCGCGGCGCGATCGCCCACCGAGGGGCTCTCGTGGGACACGCCGGGCTACCAGCCTCCGCGCGAGTTCGACACGCCTGAAGCCGGCGCGCGCTCCGCCCGCGAAGCCGAACTGGTGGCCGAATCGACCGGCACGCCGACCAGCCGCTACATGGTCGGTTCGGTGGCTGTCGGGGTCATTTTGGTGTCGCGCAATACCGGGGCGGAAGTTCTGAGCGACGCAGAGCGGGTCAAGATCGTGCAGGAGGTTCAGGAGGGGCTGGGCTGGCTCGCCGGTGTCGAGCCCCGGGCCAGGGTTTCATTTGTGTATGACATCCGCATGGTGACGGTGTCGTCCGCCACCGGGCCGTATGCCGGCGTCACCGAGCCTTACGAGCGCTACGAGAGGGACTGGCGGGACGCCGCGCTGGCCAGCATGGGCTACGGGCCTGGGCGCGGAGGATACCAGAAGTACGCCAACGACCTGCGCACCAGCCGGCATACCGACTGGGCCTACGTGGCCTTTTTCACCAAGTACCCGCTGAACCACTTTGCCTACGCCATCGTCGAGAAGGTGGTGATGAACTATGCCAATGACGGCTGGGGCCCCGACAACATCAACCGGGTGTTCGCCCATGAGTCCTGCCACATCTTCGGGGCGGCGGACGAATACGGCTCGTGTGCCTGCGGCAGTACCAGCGGCCACCTCGCGGTGCCCAACAGCAATTGCGTCAACTGCTTCCCGCCAGGCGCCCAACAGGCTTGCCTGATGAACGCCAACACCCTGTCGATGTGTGATTTCAGCAGGCGGCAAATCGGCTGGGACGAGCGGCTGTTCCCCAGGCTCACGGGCTGGTCGGGCTGGGTCGCGCTCGGCGCGCCTTCGACCGGATTTGCCGGTGCGCCAGCCGTGATCTCGCGCAACGGCTCGGTCTGCAACATCTACGTGCGTGGTGCCGACAACGCGCTGTGGCAAAAGGCCTGGTTCAACAACGCCTGGCATGACTGGGGACGGCACAACGACGGCGGCGTGCTGGCGTCCGAGCCCGCGCTGGGCTCCATGGGGCCGGACCACGAGCATGTGTTCGTGCGCGGCACCGACAACCAGGTCTGGCAGAAATTCTGGAAAGCCGCCAGCGGCTGGTCGGGCTGGTTTGCACTCGGCGCGCCTCCGGTTGGCTTCACGGGCGGCCCGGCCGTCATCTCGCGCAACGGCTCGGTCTGCAACATCTACGTGCGCGGCGCCGACAACGCGCTGTGGCAAAAGGCCTGGTTCAACAACGCCTGGCATGACTGGGGACGGCACAACGACGGCGGCGTGCTGGCTTCCGAGCCCGCGCTGGGCTCCATGGGGCCGGACCACGAGCATGTGTTCGTGCGCGGCACCGACAACCAGGTCTGGCAGAAATGGTGGACAGGCGCCGGCGGCTGGTCGGGCTGGGTCGCGCTCGGCGCGCCTCCGGGCGGATTTGCCGGTGCGCCATCCGTGATCTCGCGCAACGGCTCGGTCTGCAACATCTATGTGCGCGGCACCGACAACGCCCTCTGGCAGCGGGCCTACTGGAATGGCGCCTGGCACGACTGGGGACGGCACAACGACGGCGGGGTGCTGGCTTCCGAGCCCGCGCTGGGCTCCATGGGGCCCAACCACGAGCATGTGTTCGTGCGCGGAACCGACAACCAGGTCTGGCAGAAATGGTGGCAGGGTTGAGCTAAGGCCCATGCAGGGGCAATGCGACTGGCATCGAAAGAGGCGTTGACGGTTCAAGATTTTCATTTTTGGTAATCTTGGCCGAATGACTATTTCAAATAATTCCTTCTTGGAAGCACCCGCCAGCGGCCATCGCCTGATCAATCTGGCGCTGCAGGGCGGCGGTTCGCACGGTGCGTTCACCTGGGGCGTGCTGGATGCCCTGCTGGAAGACGGCCGCATCGACATTGAAGGCATCAGCGGCACCAGCGCCGGCGCCATGAATGCTGTCGTGCTGGCCCATGGCCTGGCGCAGGCGCACGGCCAGCCCAGGCGGGGCCGTTATGAGGCGGCCCGACAGGCACTGATGAATTTCTGGAGCGGCATCGTCGATCTGGGCGCCGTGTCGTCCTCGGTTTCGCAGTCGCTGTCATGGTGGCAACGCGCGCCTTTCAACATCTTGCTGGGGCAACTGGGCGGCGGCATCTGGTCCGCCTCGCGCTGGGCTGATGACATGACCCGCTACTGGTCCGGCAGCTTGTCGCCTTACCAGAGCAATCCGTTTGACATCAATCCGCTCAAGGATTTTCTGGAATCCCAGGTCGATTTCGAGCGGCTGGCGGCAACTCCGTACCCGGCCACGCCCAAGCTATTCGTGGTGGCCACGCGCGTCAGCACCGGCAAGGCCGAGGTGTTTTCAGGCCAGCGCCTGACGGCCAGCGCAGTCATGGCGTCGGCCTGCCTGCCGATGGTGTTTCAGGCGGTCGAGATAGAAGGCGATCACTTCTGGGATGGCGGCTATGCCGGCAATCCGGCGCTGCATCCCCTGATTTACCAATGCCAGAGCCGCGACATCATGCTGGTCCAGATCAATCCCATCGAGCGTGACAAGTTGCCGACCCAGCCCGGGGAAATCGCTGACCGGGTCAACGAGATCACCTTCAATGCCGGACTGGTTGCCGAGATGCGCGCCATCGATTTCGTCAAAAGGCTGCTGGCCGAGGGCAAGCTCGATCCCCAGCGCTACAAGGACGTGCTGCTGCACCGCATCGACGGTGGCGAGGCGCTTGAGAAATTCAATGCATCGACCAAGGCTTCGACCGATGCCCGCCTTATTTATTCGCTGCGCGACCTGGGAAGGCTATGCGCAAAAGAGTGGCTGATCAAGCGCTTTAAATTGCTCGGTATCGAATGCAGCGTCAACATTGCGCGTGACTACCTCGACGATTTGCGGCTTCCGGTGGAACGATTAACGGGTGCTGCGGTGAAGTCCACGGATGCCTTGCCCTGACGGCGTATCAGGCTCCGCCAATGCTCTGCATGCAATGCGACGGCAATCGGGTCAAGCGGTTGGGAATGAGCCCGTTGCCACACGGGTCTCAGTGTGGACTGGCCAGTCTGGGTTCACGGGCTTCCTCATTCTCGCCGCCGGCCCTGGACTGCGACCAGACCGTGAGCAATGCCATACAGGCAAACCCGCCAGCAATCAGCACCGGATACGCGGCCATGATCTGGACCAGGGAGTATTTCCAGTTGAGCGGGCGGCCAATGCCCAGCATGGCCGCATAAAACCACGAAACACCCGATACCGCACCGGTAAACAGGGCCAGGCGGCGCTGTCCGAATGACAGCCTGAGCAGTGATCCCGCCTTTTGCAGCGCTGGCAGCACGTACTTGTGCAATGCATAGCCGTTCATCGTCAACAGCATGACGATAGCCACCTTGGACTGCAGCTTGGGATTCGCAAAATAGCCCCATCCCTTGAGGGAAGCGTCCAAAGTGACGATGGCGGCACCTGTAACCCACAATGCGAGCAGCGAATGGGACACTGTTTTTTGCAGGTCTGACAGGTGATGGGGATCAAACCTTTCGTTCGGATCTGCCCTGAAGAGCTGTTTGAGCATGGCAATATCGCTGGTCACAACCAGTCCGATGGCTACGCAACAGGCAATAAGATGCATGAATACGATGCCCATGCGTGTAAATTCGATTTCCATTCACTGAGTCCCAAGGTTAAAAATTACAAAGGATGCTTGGGGCAAGACATGGGTTAGGACCATGACCCAGGCAACCGCTGAAACGACTTCAGGACGAAGTGTGAACGACCATGACCATGCGGCTTGTGTGTGCATGCAACGTGATGTAGCGATTAAATCTATTTCCATCTGTAACTTTTCCGCATAGGACTACTCCTGCGTACAAAGCTACAGACGGAATGACTGTGAAGCTCATCGTAACTTCACAGTATGAAATTTGGTTAACTTTGTATCAAGATACTTTTGTTACATAAACCAGACACGATTTGCCTGCCAGTGCCGACCTGTTTCAGGCTTCCCGGCGTAGCGCAGGGAACAAAATCACGTCGCGGATGCTTGGGCTGTCGGTCAGCAGCATCATCAGCCGGTCGATGCCCACGCCGCAGCCGCCGGTCGGCGGCATGCCGTACTCAAGGGCGCGAATGAAATCGTGGTCGTAGAACATGGCTTCATCGTCGCCGCTGTCCTTGGCATGAACCTGTGCGTTGAAACGCACCGCCTGTTCTTCGGCATCGTTCAGCTCGCTGAAACCGTTGCCGAATTCGCGGCCGGTGATGTAAAGCTCAAAGCGCTCGGTGACTTCCGGGCGCTCGTCGTTGGCTCTAGCCAGTGGCGAGATTTCGGTCGGGTGCTCCATGATGAAGGTCGGCTGCCAGAGCTTTTCTTCAACCAGTTCTTCAAAATACAGCACCTGCAGGCTGGCCAGCGAGCGGGTGGACAAGCGATTTTTTTCCTCGTTCAGCCCGAGCTTTTTAAGGGCATTCGTCAGCCAGACAGCATCGTCCACCTGTTCACCCGCCTCGGTATGCTTGAGGATGGCTTCGCGGATGGTCAGCCGTTCAAAGGGCTGGCTCAGATCGACCGGCTTGCCGGCGTAGCTCAGTTGCAGCGAGCCGCAGACCTTTTGCGCGGCATCGCGGATCAGCGCTTCGGTGAAGGTCATCAAATCGGTGTAATTCCACCAGGCCGCGTAGAACTCCATCATGGTGAACTCGGGATTGTGGCGAACACTGATGCCTTCGTTGCGGTAGCTGCGGTTGATCTCGAACACGCGCTCGAAACCACCGACGATCAGGCGCTTGAGGTAGAGTTCGGGCGCAATGCGCAGGTACATTTCCTGGTCCAGCGCGTTGTGATGGGTCTTGAACGGCTTGGCGTTGGCGCCGCCCGGAATCGGGTGCAGCATGGGTGTTTCGACCTCCAGGAAGTCATTCGCCACCATGAACTCCCGAATGCCGCTGACCGCCTTGCTGCGCGCCATGAAACGCTTGCGCGCGGCTTCGTCCATGATCAGATCGACATAGCGCTGGCGGTATTTGACTTCCTGGTCGGCCATGCCGTGGAATTTGTCGGGCAGCGGGCGCAGGCTCTTGGTCACCAGCCGGATGCTGTCGGCATGGATCGACAACTCGCCGGTCTTGGTCCTGAACAGCAGGCCGGTTGCCGCCACGATGTCGCCCAGATCCCAGTGCTTGAAAGCCGCATGGACTTCTTCGCCGACGCCGGCATTGTTGATGTAGAGCTGGATGCGGCCACCCGTGGGGCCGAACGACGCATCCTGCAGTGTGGCAAAGCTGGCCTTGCCCATGACGCGCTTGAGCATCATGCGGCCAGCCACGCTCACCTTGACCGCCAGCGGCTCCAGCTCTTCATTGCTCAGGTGGCTGTACTGCGCAAACAGCGCTTCGGCCCGATGCCCGGGCTTGATGTCGTTCGGGAAAGCCACGCCCTTGCCGTCTGCCTGGTGCTTGCGCAGGGCGCCGAGTTTTTCCCGGCGCTCGACCATCAGCTGGTTTTCGTCGTGATGGGCTGGGGCAACGCTGCCGGTTGCGGGAGAAGTCGGGTGGCTGGACATAGGTCGGTGTTCCGGAAATAGAGAGGGCTGAAAGTGTCGGGCGTGAAAAACGCCGAATCGCTGATTTTAAGTTTTTAAGGAAGCGTTTTTCGGCTTGCATGGCGCTAAAGCCATCTTTGCCCACAATCCCGGGCAGCGCTTCCTGACATTCAGCGTGAAATGCCGTTGCGTTCCAGAATATCGCAGACCAGTTCCAGCCTGAGCAGCGGGTTGTCCAGTTCCATCAGGCGCTGCTTGACCGCCAGCGGCATGGGAAGCAATTCGCACCAGCGATTGGCGACCCAGCTGCAATCGTCAAGGTGGTAGGGTGGCTGCATGGGCATTTTTTCAGGCGGCGTATCGCCATGCAGCAGTCCTTTGATCAGCTTGCCCAGGGCCTCGGCGGATTTTTGCAAATCGTGCGGAATCCTGACGGGCAGGTCATCTTCCATGCGGACCACATCGGCAATCCACAGGCCATGTTTCAGCTTTTCCCGCCGGGTAATCGTGAAGCGGTGAATCCCCTGGCACAGAACCACCATCAGGCCGGGTTGCGGCACCGAAAACTCGATGATTTTGGCCAGGGTGCCCACGGCGTTGAAGGCTTCGTGCGCAAAGCCGTCACCGCCGGGCAGGGCGCCCTTGGGCGTTACATTGGCGGGTTTGCGGACTTCCGAGCCTTCGGTCAGCGAAACGACGCCAAAAGGCGCCCCTGTTTTATGGCATTTGCCAATCATGTCCAGGTAGCGGACCTCGAAAATCTGCAGCGGCAGCAAGCCGCCGGGGTAGAGCACGGTGCCCAGCGGAAAGAGGGGAAGTGAGGTAAGGGTAAGGGCTTCAGACATGGCTTCAGGCTTCAATTTGCGATAAGCCACATCATCCCATGATGTCTTTTCTTTTGCTCTTCCCGAACTGTTGCACGACCCCTTAATGCTGTGTCTTGATGCTTTCGAAAAACCAATGAAAATTTTTTAGCTGACGGCATCGGCCGGCTGCTTGAGCAGCATGGCCAGTGAATTCGCCACCGTCTTGCGCAATTCCCGGCGGTCGCAGATAAAGTCAATCGCACCCTTGGTCTGCAGGAACTCGGCACGCTGGAAGCCTTCAGGCAGGGTCACCCGCACGGTCGATTCGATGACGCGCGGACCGGCAAAACCAATCAAGGCCTTGGGCTCGGCAATCACGATGTCGCCGACAAAGGCAAAACCGGCGCTCACCCCGCCCATGGTCGGGTCGGTCAGCACGCTGATGTAGGGCAGGCCCTTTTTGGCCAGGCGCGTCAGCGATGCATTGGTTTTGGCCATCTGCATCAGGCTAAGCAGTCCTTCCTGCATGCGGGCGCCGCCGGTGGCGGTAAAGCAGATGAACGGCACCTTCTGCTCGATGGCGGTGTGAACGCCACGCACGAAGCGCTCGCCCACGACGCTGCCCATGCTGCCGCCCATGAATTCGAATTCAAAGCAGGCCACAACCACGCCGATGCTGTGGACGGCGCCGCCCATCACCACCAGTGCATCGGTTTCGCCGGTGTTCTCCATCGCTTCCTTCAGGCGCTCGGGGTACTTGCGGCTGTCCTTGAACTTGAGGGCATCGACGGGAAGCACTTCCTGGCCCAGTTCGTAACGGCCTTCGGCGTCGAGGAAGGCGTCCAGCCGGGCACGCGCGCCAATGCGGTGGTGGTGGCTGCACTGCGGGCAGACGTTCTGGTTTTTTTCCAGGTCGGTCTTGTACAGCACGGCTTCGCAGCTCGGGCACTTGATCCACAGGCCTTCGGGCACCTGACGGCGCTCGGTCGGATTGGTGGGGCTGATTTTGGGGGGAAGGAGTTTTTCTAGCCAAGACATGGTGTCGGTCCTTGTTGGCTTGCAGCGGCATCATCTTTTTTAAAGAAACCGCTTGCCAAGCATCATCAAATGTTAAACACGGGATAGACGCACCGGCGGGCAGCAAACTGCACCAGCCGGGCGAAAAGTGCCATTATGCGCCGGGGCCGGCCGATGAAATTCAGTCCAGCGCCGAACGGATTTCCTGCAAAAAGTCGTGCGCCACGGTGGCAACCCGGTCGCGCGGCTGGTTTTCAATCAGCTGGATGATCTTGCTGCCAATGACCACGGCATCAGCCACTTTGCCGATGGCCCTGGCGGTCGCGGCGTCGCGAATGCCAAAGCCCACGCCCACGGGTACGTTCACATGCCGGCGAATGCGCGGCAGCATGGCTTCGACCGCATCCACGTCCAGCGTGCCGGCGCCGGTCACGCCCTTGAGCGAAACGTAATACACATAGCCGCTGGCGACCTGGGCCACCTGGGCCATGCGCGCGTCGGTGCTGGTGGGCGCCAGCAAAAAAATCAGGTCCATGCCGTGCGCCTTGAGCCTGGCGGAAAATTCCACGCACTCTTCTGGCGGATAGTCAACGATCAGCATGCCATCGACACCGGCGGCGGCGGCATCGCGAATAAAGGCGCTTTCGGAGGTGCCTGCGCCATGCTTGATGTCGTAGCGCTCGACTGGGTTGGCGTAGCCCATGAGCACGACTGGCGTGGTGTGGTCTTTTGTGCGGAAAATGCGCACCATTTCAAGCACCTGAACCAGGCCGATGCCGAAGGAAAGCGCTTTTTCTCCGGCCTTCTGGATCACCGGGCCATCGGCGCTGGGGTCGGAAAACGGCATGCCCAGTTCAATCACGTCAGCGCCGCCGGCCACCATGCCGTGCATGAGTTCGGGCGTGACATCGGCAAACGGAAAGCCTGCCGTGACGTAGGGAATCAGGGCTTTGCGGCCCTGGGTTTTGAGGCCGGAGAAGGTCGATTCAATGCGGCTCATGATTGGCTCCCTGCACCTTTTGCGCCGCTGGCGTCGAACGCTTCGGGGGAAGTGGCGACGCCGCCCTTGACGCCCAGGCCGCGCATGGAAGGCCGGTCGTAGAAGTCGGCACCCGACAGGTCGGCCACGGTGCCGATGTCCTTGTCGCCCCGTCCCGAGAGGTTGACCAGGATGCTCTGGTCGCTGCGCATGGTTTTGGCCAGCTTCATCGCGTAGGCCACGGCATGGGCGGATTCCAGCGCCGGAATGATGCCTTCGGTGCGGCACAGGTAATGAAAAGCCTGCAGCGCTTCGGTGTCGGTGATGCCGACATATTCGGCGCGCCCGATGTCTTTCAGGTAGGCGTGTTCCGGGCCGACGCCGGGATAGTCCAGGCCGGCGCTGATGCTGTGCGTTTCGGTGACCTGGCCATCGTCGTTTTGCAGCACATAGGTGCGGTTGCCGTGCAGCACGCCGGGTAGTCCGCGCTGCAGCGAGGCCGAATGCTTGCCGCTGTCCAGGCCTTCACCGGCGGCTTCGACGCCGATCAGGCGGGTGTTTTCATGCGCGATATAAGGGTGGAAGATGCCCATGGCATTGCTGCCGCCGCCAACACAGGCAACGACCGCATCGGGCTGCCTGCCGGCGTTCATCTCGGGCATCTGGCTCAGGCATTCGGTGCCGATCACGCTCTGGAAATCGCGCACCATCATCGGGTAGGGGTGCGGTCCGGCCACGGTTCCGATGATGTAAAACGTGTTGTCAACATTGGCAACCCAGTCGCGCATGGCTTCGTTCAGCGCATCTTTCAGCGTCTTGCTGCCGCTTTCCACCGGCACCACGGTGGCGCCCAGCAGGTTCATGCGATAGACATTGGGGCTTTGGCGCTTGACGTCTTCGCTGCCCATGTACACCACGCATTCGAGGCCGTAGCGCGCGCAAATGGTCGCGGTCGCCACGCCGTGCTGGCCGGCGCCGGTCTCGGCAATGATGCGCTGCTTGCCCATGCGGCGCGCCAGCATGGCCTGGCCGATGGTGTTGTTGATCTTGTGCGCGCCGGTGTGGTTGAGGTCTTCGCGCTTGAGGTAGATTTGCGCGCCGCCCTGCTCGCGGCTTGTGCGCGCCGCATGGTAGATGGGGGAAGGGCGGCCGACGAAATGCTTCAGCTCGTAGTTGAATTCAGCCAGGAATTCCGGGTCGTTCTGGTACTTGGCGTAGGCGCCCTTCAGCTCATTGATGGCGTGGGTCAGGGTTTCGGAGACGAAACTGCCGCCGTAAATGCCGAAATGACCGGCCAGGTCAGGTTGGTGATAGTCGTACATGTTGAACAATATTCTTTGCAAGTTGCTCGTCGGCAGCGCGAACGGCTGCGACGAATTGATTGATTTTGTCGGCGCTCTTGATGCCCTTGGCAATCTCGACGCCTGAACTCACATCAACGGCCAGCGTGGGGCAGCGCGGCCTGACTTGCAAAATGCCATCTAGCACGTTTGCAGGCGTCAACCCACCAGACAAAACGAGGTGAGCGTTGACGCTTGGAGGAAGCAGTGACCAATTGAATGTTTTTCCGCCGCCGCCGAAACCCTCGACATGGGCGTCGAGCAGGATGGCCTGGGCTGATGAGTAATCTTGGGCGTATTTTAAGAGATCAAAACGCAGGCTGCCAGGCTCGGGGTTATCGTCCAGGGGAATGCGGGCGGCGCGCAGGAACGGCCGGCCCGCCTGCAAACAGGCTTCAGGCGTTTCATCACCATGAAATTGCAGTAATGCGCAGGGAATACGGGCGCAGGCAGCTATTATTTTTGTAGCAGGTGCATTGACGAACAAAAGTACTGGCGTCACAAACGGCGGGAGGCGGCTGGCCAGCGCGGCAGCGCGCTCAAGCGTTACGTGACGTGGGCTGGGTTCGTACATGACGAAGCCAATGGCGTCGGCGCCAGCCGCCACGGCGGCATCAACGTCTTCCTCGCGGGTCAGGCCGCAAATCTTGATGCGGGTGCGGCTGAAAGGGATGGGAATGCTCATGGCAGCCAATCATAAGCCGCCGTGCGCGATGGCAAGCCATGGCGTTCTTCATACACCGGACCCAGAAAATAAAGCCCGTCAGGCGAGAAGGTGGGTGCGGCGGCATCGCGGCGACGGGCGGCGACTACCTCGGCCAGCCACTCGGGCGGATGGTTGCCCTGGCCTATCGCCAGCAGGCAGCCCATGATGTTGCGGATCATGTGGTGCAAAAAGGCATTGGCTTCAAATTCGAAGCGCCAATAGCGTGAACCGGGTCCGGCGCGCTGGGAAATCTCGATGCGGCTCATGGTTTTGACGGGTGATTTGGCCTGGCACTGCGCGGCCCGAAACGAACTGAAATCGTGCTCGCCCATCAGGTGCAGGGCGGCTTGCCGCATCGCATCGCCATCAAGCGGGCGATAGACCCAGCCGACGCGCCCGGCTTCGACACTGGGGCGCACCGGCGACTCCAGCACCACATAGGCGTAACGGCGCGCGATGGCGCTGGCGCGCGAGTGAAACTCATCGGGAACCGGCTGCGCCCACTGCACCGCGATGTCGGAAGGCAAAAAAGCGTTGGTGCCGCGCACCCAGGACGAGGTTTCACGCTGCAACGGGGTGTCGAAGTGGACCACCTGCATCAGCGCATGAACGCCGGCATCGGTGCGTCCGGCACACATGACGCGAATGGGCTGGACGGCAAACCTGCTCAAGGCCATCTCCAGCCTGTCCTGCACCGTCTTGCCGGACAGCTGGCTTTGCCAGCCTTCGTAAGCGCTGCCGCTGTAGCTGATACCCAGCGCAATCCTCATGGGCGCCTTTCCCTTGATGAGCGCACCAGGTTCAAGCCTTGTTCACGACAGGGCGTTGATAAACGCCTGCGCCTTGAACTTTAACGGACCTTTGGCTTTGGCCAGCACTTCATCGGCCAGTTCCCGGGCGCCTTCCGAATCACCCAGAATCCGGAATTCTTCGGCCAGCAGAAATTTGATTTCAAGCGGATCTTCTTCCAGCCCCATCAAGTCGGAGACTGGGGGCTTGGTTGCAGGACCGAGGTCCAGCGACAGTGAGTTCAGGTCAAACTCCAGCATGCCATCGTGATTGACAGGCGCTGGCGGCGCAATGGATGCTTTCGGGGGGACATAAGGCTCAGGCGTGAAGTCCAGGCCTCCGGAAAGAAAATCAATCTCGGGAGAGGGTGCTTTTGCCGACACAGAAGGAGAACGGGCAGAAGGGCTGGCCGAGACTGGTGCCGGAACTGCAATATCGTCCAGATTCAAGTCCAGGTCCAGGTCATCCAGGTTCATGAGGGCCGACGGTCTCGTATTGTGTGAGCTGGATTCGGTAATTGAGCGTGTAGGGGTGAGTGCCGGTGCAGCGATGGCGGTGGGCGCCATGGAGGCCGCAGGTGCTTCATCCAGCGAGAAATCAAGATCCAGGTCCAGGTCCAAAACCGGTGCCGTTTTGAGGGGTGGCGCACTGGCCGCTACCTCCTGTGGTGCGATGGCATTCAGGGGAATCAGGCCAGACCTGCCTTTTGCGGGCAAGCTGCCCGAAAATTCGGCGCCGGATTGGTAGAGAGAGTTGCCAGGCTCCAGTTCACGGCCCAGTTGGCTGATGTAAGACCATTCTGCCCCTTGCCCTGCGCTCAATTTGAAGGCGGTCACGGCCAGGTTTTCAAATTCCTTGTTGTCGCGACGCTTGGCAAAAATTTCAAGCAGCTTGGTGTGTATGGCCAGACGTGCCGGATAAAGGCGCAATGCTTCCTTGAGAATTTCTTCAGCCTGCTGGTCGCGGCCATAGGCGAGGTACACATCGGCTTCGGCGACAGGGTCCACATCGCCGGCTGCATCAAGCTGGCTTGGGGAGTAAACCATGGATGATCCCCCCACATTGCTTGCATTGGTATCAACACGCCGCCCACCACTGGCACCAAAGAAAGAGTCCGGCTGCAGGCGGCTGTCCAGGAATGAGCTGTCCACCTGGCCCGATTTCGCAGTTTTTCGGTAGCGGGCAAAGCCCAGGCCTGCCAGCAATGCCACCAGAAGACCGCCGCCCAGCAGCAATGAGTTGTCCAGAATCTGGTCAATCAGGCTGGTCGTGATTGGAGCCGGGGGAGGTGCAACCATGGCAGCTTGCTTGCTCACGGCGGGGGCGACAGGTGCCGGGGCACTGGCTGGCGCCACAGGTTCTGAGGCAGATGACACGGGTGCCTGTCCTGCGTCTGTTGCAGAGGCTGAAGCACTGGCAGGAGCCAGGGCCGGCGTTGCCGTGATTTCAGGGGATCCTGTCGCGGTGGTGGCTCCAGGGGCGGGTACAGGAACCGCCAGGCCTGGCGCTGCACTGCCTGTCACGGGCACTGCGCCCGGTGGATTGAGATTGCTGATGTTTTTTGACGAATCCGCCACGCGGCTGGCGGCATCTCTGGCTGACTGTTCGTCGGCGAGCTGAACCGCACCCTTTGAAAGCGTCAGCTTGTCGGGTGAGGGACTGGCTTGCGCACGGTCATCAACCTTGGCCTGCATCTGGCCACCCGTCTGGCGGCCTGCGTTGTCAACCTGCGTAGCGGGCACACCATCGGCCAGTTTGCGGCGAAAGGTGTTGAAATCCCTGCTCTGGGCAACGAGGGTTTGTCTTGCTTCACCAGGAGAAAGGGATGTGGCAGTTTGCTCATCCGGAATATCCACCACAGCGCCGGATTTGATGACATTGATGTTGCCGCCAACGAAGGCCTCGGGGTTGCCTCTGAGCAATGCCACCAGCATCTGGTCCAGCGACACGCTGGCAGGTTTGTTCCGGGCAGCGATCTTGCTGGCATTGTCACCCGGCCTGACTGTGACCTGTCTGGCGCCAGCCATTCTCTCGGCTGGCGGCGTTCTGATTGCCGGTGGTTTGGCAATTGATACAGGAGGCCGGGCTGCAGGGCGGGAGTATGGAGCTGGCGCGGCTTCACGGGGCGAAATATCGGCATTGGTCACGGGTGCACGGGGCAGCACAGGCGTTGAAGCCGCGATGCTGGTGCTGTTGTTGCGCAGGCTGGGCGGGTCAAACAGCATCGTGTAGTCGCGGGTGACACGTCCGGAGGTCGATTTGGCCTCAATGACCAGGTCCACGAAAGGATCAATGATGGCGCGGTTGCTGCTCAGGCGCAGATAGGATCTGCCGTCTGCCCGTCGCTGGAGCCTGACATCGAGGCCGGCTGCCGCGGCGGAGTATTCAAGTCCGGCGGACTTGAATACCTCGGCGTTCGCAATGCCAATCCTGAGGCTGGAAGCCTCTTCCGCGCTGAGATCGGAAATGTCGATTTCCGCCCGAAGGGATTCGCCCAACGCTGACTGAACCGTGATTCGGCCCAGCGCAACCGCGTGGGCTTCAAGACTTGCCAGGCTACCTAGCAGCGCAATGGCGCTTGCCAGGGCGCCAATACGCCAGCGACCGTGATGATTCATGGAATTTTGAGCCTCTGGAGCTCGGTCTGGTTGAAACGTGTTACTGCTTGAGCGCACAAAAACCTTGATGCTAATTTTTGAGAAACAACCTTAACATCAAGGTCAGGGACTGACAAGTTAAGACAATGCTTAAGATTTGACACCTTAATAAACGAGAGGGCACAAGTTTTATCCGTTGCCTGAAGACAACATGCTGAATCAACTTGTTACCTGGCCCGATTGTATGTCGTCAGTTCCCTGGTTTTTTGAGCCTACGCTTCAATCAGGATGCGCAGCATGCGGCGCAGTGGCTCGGCAGCACCCCAAAGCAACTGGTCTCCGACGGTAAAAGCGCCGAGGTAGTCCGGTCCCATGGCCAGCTTGCGCAGGCGCCCGACCGGAATCTGCATCGTTCCCGTCACGGCAACCGGCGTCAGATCCTTGATTGAAGCCTCCCGCGTATTGGGGATGACTTTGACCCAGGCGTTGTCGGCGGCAATCATGGCTTCGATGTCGGCCAGCGGAACGTCTTTCTTCAGCTTGAACGTCAATGCCTGGCTGTGGCAGCGCATCGCGCCAATGCGCACGCAAAACCCATCGACTGGCGTTTCAGCGGTGCCGAAACTTGCGCCCTGGCCCAGGATCTTGTTGGTTTCGGCGCCGCCTTTCCACTCTTCCTTGCTCATGCCATCGCCCAGATCTTTGTCGATCCAGGGAATCAGGCTGCCACCCAGCGGAACGCCGAAGTTGGCGGTCTCGGAGGCGCTCAGGGACTGCTGCTTGGCCAGGATGCGGCGGTCGATCTCCAAAATCGCCGATTTCGGGTCGTCGAGCAAGGATTTGACTTCGCTGTTGAGGGTGCCGAACTGCGTCAGCAACTCGCGCATGTGCTGCGCGCCGCCACCCGATGCTGCCTGGTAGGTCATGCTGGTCATCCATTCGACCAGGCCGGCCTTGTACAGCGCGCCCACGCCCATCAGCATGCAGCTGACGGTGCAGTTGCCGCCCACCCAGTTGTTGCCGCCCTTGGCCAGCGCGTTCTTGATGACGGGCAGGTTGACCGGGTCCAGCACGATGACAGCGTCGTCGTTCATGCGCAGGGTCGATGCCGCGTCAATCCAGTGTCCGGTCCAGCCGGCAGCGCGCAGCTTGGGAAACACTTCAGCCGTGTAGTCGCCGCCCTGGGCGGTGAGGATGATGTCGCACTTCTTGAGGGCTTCGATGTCGAAGGCGTCTTTCAACGTGGTTTCGTTCCTGGCCTGCGCCGGAGCCTTGCCGCCGGCATTCGAGGTCGAGAAAAAAACCGGCTCGATCAGCTCGAAATCGCCCTCGGCCTGCATCCGGTCGATCAGCACCGAGCCGACCATGCCGCGCCAGCCGACGAGACCTGTGAGATTGCCTTTGAGTTTCATGGATTGCCCTTAAAAAGTACGAAAAAAATCGGCTTTTTGGCCCGGCTCATCGAGCCGGTGGGCACGACGAACCGGGCTTGTCAGCCTTTAATGGTGGTCGTTTTGGTGATCTGGACAAAAGCCGCAGCGCCATGGCCGGTCCGCAAGGCGGCTGCAATGGTGACTGGAATAAGGCTTTTGCACATTTTTCATATTGTAGCGAAGCCCGCCTTTTGCCTGGCTGACAAGCTATGCGGGCAACGAAACAGTTGATGTGGCTTCAGCCCAGCGCCTTGACCACCGCATCGCCCATTTCCACCGTGCCGACCCGGGTCGTGCCGTCGCTGTAGATATCGGGCGTGCGCAGGCCCTGGCTCAATACCTTGTCCACGGCTTGCTCGATGCGCGCGGCGGCTTCAGGCTGGTTCAGGCTGAAGCGCAGCATCATGGCCGCGCTCAAAATGGTCGCCAGCGGATTGGCTACGCCCTTGCCGGCAATGTCGGGCGCGCTGCCGTGGCTGGGCTCATACAGGCCCTGGTTCTTGTCGTTCAGGCTGGCCGAAGGCAGCATGCCGATGGAGCCGGTCAGCATGGCGGCGGCGTCCGACAGGATGTCGCCGAACATGTTGCCGGTGACCACCACGTCAAACTTCTTGGGCGCCTTGACCAGCTGCATGGCGGCGTTGTCCACATACATGTGGTCCAGCGCCACGTCGGGGTACTGCTGGCCGATCTCGGTGACCACCTCTTTCCAGAGCTGGAAGGTTTCGAGCACATTGGCCTTGTCCACGCTGGTGACGCGCTTGCCGCGCTTGCGGGCCGCCTGGAAGGCGACATGGGCGATGCGTTCGATCTCGGGACGTGAATAGCGCATGGTGTCAAAGGCTTCCTCGGCGCCCGGAAAGTGGCCGTCGGTGGCAATGCGCCGGCCGCGCGGCTGGCCGAAGTAGATGTCGCCGGTCAGTTCGCGGATGATGAGGATGTCCAGGCCCGACACCAGTTCGCGCTTCAGGCTGGAGGCATCGACCAGTTGCGGATAGCAGATGGCCGGGCGGAAATTGGCGAACAGGCCAAGGTTTTTGCGCAGGCCCAAAATGGCTTGCTCGGGACGCAGGGGCCGGTCCAGCGTGTCGTACTTCCAGTCGCCTACGGCGCCAAACAGGATGGCGTCGGCGTCCTTGGCCAACTGGAGCGTGGCTTCGGGCAGCGGGTGCCCGTGGGCTTCAAAGGCAGCGCCGCCGACCAGCGCGGTCTCTAGCTCAAAATTCAGGTCCAGAACCTTCAGAACCTTGACGGCTTCGGCGACGATTTCAGGGCCGATGCCATCACCCGGGAGAATTGCGATTTTCATATTTGCTATATTTTTTGTAGCTGCTTGCGCCCGTGTATATTGCGCAAAAGCACTATTTGACTATTAATCTGGATTAACCGGCGACGGTGTGGTTCAGCCAGGGCTTGGCCGCCAGACGCTCAGCTTCAAAAGCCTTGATCTTGTCGCTTTGCAGCAAGGTCAGGCCGATGTCGTCGAAGCCGTTGAGCAGGCAGTATTTGCGGAATGCCTGCACATCGAAAGGCAGTTCTTCGCCTTGCGCCTTGACGACGACCTGGCGTTCCAGGTCTATGGTCAGCGTGTAGCCGGGAAAGGCCAGCGCTTCGTCAAACAACTGGGCCACCTGCGCTTCGGGCAGCACGATGGGCAGCAGGCCGTTCTTGAAGCTGTTGTTGAAGAAGATGTCGGCATAGCTGGGTGCAATGATGGCGCGAAAGCCGAACTGGTCGAGCGCCCAGGGTGCATGCTCGCGCGAGGAGCCGCAGCCAAAGTTCTTGCGCGCCAGCAGGATGGAGGCGCCGGCGTAGCGCGGCTGGTTCAGCACGAAATCAGGATTTGGCTTGCGGCTGGCCGGATCTTGTCCGGGAAAGCCGGCGTCCAGGTAGCGCCATTCGTCAAACAGGTTGGGGCCAAAGCCGGTCTTGCGGATGGACTTGAGGAACTGCTTGGGAATGATGGCGTCGGTATCGACGTTCTCGCGATCCATCGGGGCCACGAGGCCTTGGTGTACGGTGAATTTTTGCATACGGACTTTAGCCTTCAGACAAATTTACGGATATCGACAAAGTGGCCATGCACCGCCGCCGCCGCCGCCATGGCCGGGCTGACCAGGTGGGTGCGCCCGCCCGCACCCTGGCGGCCTTCAAAGTTGCGGTTGCTGGTGGAGGCGCAGCGCTCGCCCGGCTCCAGCCGGTCGGCATTCATCGCCAGGCACATCGAGCAGCCGGGCTCGCGCCATTCAAAGCCGGCGGCGATGAAGATCTTGTCCAGGCCTTCGCGCTCGGCCTGCTCCTTGACCAGGCCGGAGCCCGGCACGACCAGCGCCAGCTTGACATTTTTGGCGACCTTCTGGCCGATATGCTTCACCACGGCAGCCGCTTCGCGCATGTCTTCGATGCGGCTGTTGGTGCAGGAACCGATGAACACCTTGTCGATGTACAGGTCGTTCAGCGCCTTGCCCGGCTCCAGGCCCATGTAGGTCAGGGCGCGTTCGATGGCGCCGCGCTTGTTGGCGTCCTTTTCCTTTTCCGGGTCTGGCACGCGGTCTTCAATCGACAGCACCATCTCGGGCGAAGTGCCCCAGCTGACCTGCGGCAGGATCTGGCTGGCGTCCAGTTCGACCACGGCGTCAAACTTCGCATCGGCGTCGGAATGCAGGGTTGCCCAGTAGCGCGCGGCCATGTCCCATTCGGGGCCGCCGACAAACTTGCCGGTGACGGGGTCGGTTCCGGGGGCGAGCAGGCGGCCTTTGACATACTCAATGGTCTTGGCGTCCACCGCCACCAGGCCGGCGCGCGCGCCGCCTTCAATCGCCATGTTGCAGACCGTCATGCGGCCTTCCATGCTGAGCGCGCGAATCGCCGAGCCGGCAAATTCAATCGTGTAGCCGGTGCCGCCCGCCGTGCCGATCTTGCCGATGATGGCCAGCACGATGTCCTTGGCGGTCACGCCTTTGGTCACGGCGCCTTCGACCTTGATCAGCATGTTCTTGGCTTTTTTCGCCAGCAGGGTTTGCGTGGCCATGACATGTTCGACCTCGCTGGTGCCGATGCCGTGGGCCAGCGCGCCAAAAGCGCCGTGGGTCGAGGTGTGCGAGTCACCGCAAACGACGGTCATGCCGGGCAGGGTGGCACCATTTTCGGGGCCGATCACATGCACGATGCCCTGGCGTTTGGACATGAAGGGAAAGAAGGCAGCAGCGCCGAATTCCTTGATGTTGGCGTCCAGCGTGGTGATCTGCTCCTTGCTGACCAGGTCGGTGATGCCGTCGTAACCCAGTTCCCAGCCGGTCGTGGGCGTGTTGTGGTCGGCGGTCGCCACGATGGAGCTGATGCGCCAGACCTTGCGGCCGGCTTCGCGCAGGCCTTCAAAGGCCTGCGGGCTGGTGACTTCATGGACCAGGTGGCGGTCGATGTACAGGATCGAGGTGCCGTCTTCTTCGGTATGAACGACGTGTTCGTCCCAGATTTTGTCGTAGAGGGTGCGTCCCATGGAGGTTTCCTTCGTGGTTTTGAGGTGATTTTAGGGGGCGAGCGGCTGCCGTGACAGGTGGTCAACCAGCAGTCGCGCGGTCAGGGGAAGGGTGGAGAAATCACGCGCCACAAGTTGAATCTGGCGTTCTGCCCAGCTGTCGAGCAGCAGCACCGACTCCAGCTCGCCGACGCCGTGCATGAGGTCAAAAGCGCGCTGCGGCATCACGCCGACACCCAGGCCGTTGTGAATCATGCGGCACATGGCATCGAGCCCGGTGACATGGATGCGCAGCTTGATGGTACGCCCCATGGCGGCGGCGGCCTGGCGCATGGCCAGGTAAATCGAGCTGTTGGAGTGCAGGCCGACGTGGTCATAGTCCAGCGCGGCTTCAAAATGAATAGCGTCCTGCGAAAGCAGGGCGTGCCCCTTGGGAACAATCAATACCAGTTTGTCATGGCGGTAGGGCAGCGTTTGCAGCTCGCCCGTGCCGTTGGCGATATTGCATACCCCCAGGTCCGCCGTGCCTTCCTGCACCGCGCGAACGACTTCCGTGCTCAGGTGTTCTTCCAGGTCAATCTTGATCTCTTCGTGCTGGCGTATGAAATCACCCAAGTCCTCAGGCAAGAACTGAATGATGGCCGAAATGCTGGCATGCACCCGCACATGACCGCGCACGCCGTCGGCATATTCGCTCAACTCGCCCTGCATTTTCTCCAGGCTGAACAGCACCGAGCGCGCATGGTGCAGCAGGCTTTCGCCGGCGGGCGTCAGGTCAACGCCCCGGGTGTGGCGGTAGAGCAGCGGCGTGTCCAGCGTGGCTTCGAGGTCGCTCAGGCGCTTGCTCACGGCAGAGGCGGCAATGAATTCACGCTCGGCCGCCTTGCCGATGCTGCCCAGCTCGCACACGGCCACGAACAGCTGAAGCGAGGTCAGGTCAATGCGGCGGGCGAAATTGCGTTCGGAGCTTTTGATGGACATGAAATGGTGTCATCGCGTTTTACGATGGATAACCATTTTGCAGCTATATTGAAATTCTTGTCATCGTATTTCACGATATCAGGCTTAACGGAGTCGCCGGTTTTGATGAATCGATTGGCTGATTGAAAAATAGATGTTTTAAGCCTTTTGCGCATGCGGCATATGTATGTAGTGCTATGAAAAATATAGCAAATTCCATTGAAAAAGCCCGCCGATGTTTCCATTCGGCGGGCTTTTGGCTAAAGCCTGAAAAAGACCAGCGGTTTAGCGCTCTGCCATCGGCTTTACTTCACGTGGCACTGAGCCAACGAACAGCTGGCGCGGACGGCCAATCTTGTACTCGGGGTCGCCGATCATTTCGTTCAGCTGGGCCATCCAGCCGACATTGCGGGCCAGCGCGAAGACCGCCGTGAACAACGGCACGGGAATGCCGATGGCGCGCTGCACGATGCCGGAGTAGAAATCGACGTTGGGGTAAAGCTTGCGCGAGACAAAGTAGTCGTCTTCCAGTGCAATTTTTTCCAGCGCCATGGCCAGCTTGAACAGCGGGTCGTTTTCCAGGCCCATTTCGTGCAGGACTTCCTTGCAGGTTTCCTGCATCAGCTTGGCGCGCGGGTCGTAATTCTTGTACACGCGGTGGCCAAAGCCCATCAGCTTGACGGTGGAGTTCTTGTCCTTGACCTGCTTGATGAATTCGCCGATGTTCTCGATGCCGCCGTTTTTCTGGATGTCACCCAGCATGTTCAGCGCGGCTTCGTTGGCGCCACCGTGGGCCGGGCCCCATAGGCAGGCCACGCCGGCTGCGATGGCGGCGAACGGGTTGGTGCCCGACGAACCGCACAGGCGAACCGTGGAGGTCGAGGCATTCTGCTCGTGGTCTGCATGCAGGATGAAGATGCGGTCCAGTGCGCGTTCGAGCACCGGGTTCACCTTGTACTCTTCGCACGGCGTGGCAAACATCATGTGCAGGAAGTTGCCTGAGTAGCTCAGGTCGTTGCGCGGGTACATGTAAGGCTGGCCGATGGTGTACTTGTAGGCCATGGCCACCAGCGTTGGCATTTTGGCAATCAGGCGAATCGCGGCGATGTCGCGGTGGGCCGGATTGTTGATGTCGGTGCTGTCATGGTAGAAGGCCGACAGGGCGCCGACCAGGCCGGTCATGATGGCCATCGGATGCGCATCGCGGCGGAAACCGCGCAGGAAAAATTGCATCTGCTCGTTGACCATCGTGTGGTTGGTCACGCGGCTGACGAAATCTTTTTTCTGGGCGGCGTCAGGCAGTTCGCCGTAGAGCAGCAGATGGCAGGTTTCGAGGTAATCGCAGTTGGTGGCAAGCTGCTCGATGGGGTAGCCACGGTACAGCAGTTCGCCCTTGTCGCCGTCGATATAGGTGATGGCCGACTGGCAGGCAGCGGTTGAAAGAAACCCCGGGTCATAGGTGAACATGCCGGTCTGGGCATAGAGCTTGCGAATGTCCACAACATCAGGCCCTACGCTGCCCTGATAAACAGGCAATTCGACATTGGGGCTGCCATTGCTGAAGGACAGGGTGGCTTTGTTGTCAGCTAACTTCATGAGTGTTCTTTCTCTCTTGTCAGAGGGGGTTGAGTTAGGGAGCCGGAGCCCCAGGGCGCAGCATGCTTAAAACTTCAAGTGCTTCGGAAGTCGAGGCGCTTTCGAGGGCAAGCACATCGGAAAGTTGGTCAGGTTCCTTGCGTCTGAGCAGGAGATCCAGCAGATCATTGTCAGACAAATCCATTAAATCATTCAAGCCTTTAGCCTGCCTGACGCTCAGTGTGGCTTCGTAGCGAAGAAAGAATTTTTCGATCAGCAGGTCGTTCTCAAGCAGGCCACGGCGACAGCGCCACCGCAGCTTGCTTAAGCTGCGTTCATCCAGCAAATCGTCTGTGGTTTCCATGGGTGTTTGGGTCACAGCGTCTTCAGACGGTGCGCAAAACCATCATTTCCTTGATCTTGCCGATGGCCTTGGCCGGGTTCAGTCCTTTGGGGCAGACATCGACGCAGTTCATGATGGTGTGGCAACGGAACAGGCGGTACGGGTCTTCCAGATTGTCCAGCCGCTCTGCGGTCGCTTCGTCGCGGCTGTCTGCCAGGAAGCGGTAGGCCTGTAGCAAGCCGGCCGGACCCACGAACTTGTCGGGATTCCACCAGAAGCTGGGGCAGGACGTCGAGCAGCTCGCGCACAGGATGCACTCGTACAAGCCGTTGAGTTCATCGCGCTCTTCCGGGCTTTGCAGACGCTCCGTCTGGGGCGGCACGTTGTTGTTGATCAGGTAAGGCTTGATCGAGTTGTACTGCTTGAAGAACTGCGTCATGTCAACAAACAGGTCGCGCACGACCGGCAGGCCGGGCAGCGGCTTCAAGACGATGGTGCCCTTGAGCGTATTCATGTTGGTCAGGCAGGCCAGGCCATTCTTGCCATTGATGTTCATGGCGTCCGAGCCGCACACGCCTTCGCGGCATGAGCGGCGAAAACTGATAGTGGGGTCTTGCGCCTTGAGTTTCATCAGGGCATCAAGCAGCATGCGCTCATGGCCGTCGAGTTCCACCTCGATGGTCTGCATGTAGGGCTTGGCATCGGTATCGGGGTCGTAACGGTAAATCTGGAAAGTACGTTTGGTCATGTGGGTTCTCGCTTCTTTCGATTTTGGGGTCGCAGGCTGTCGCTTAGAAAGTACGCGTTTTGAGTTCCACAGACGCCACCGTCAGGGGTTTCATCTGCACGGGCTTGTAGGCCAGGCTGTTGGTTGCGCTGTACCAGAGCGTGTGCTTGTGCCAGTCGGTGTCGTTGCGGCCGTTCGGGTGTTCGGGCGTGTCGCCGAAATCATCGACCGAGTGCGCGCCGCGGCTTTCCTTGCGGGCAGCGGCAGACACGATGGTTGCCTGGGCGGCTTCCATCAGGTTTTCCACTTCCAGGGCTTCAATGCGCGCGGTATTGAAAATCTTCGACTTGTCTTTCAGGCCAATCTTGTTGACACGCTCGCGCAGGGCTGCGATCTTGGTCACGCCTTCGTTCATGATGGCCTGGGTGCGGAACACGCCGGCATGCTGCTGCATGGCGGCGCGCAGGTCATTGGCCACGTCCTGGGCGTACTCGCCATCGGTCGCATTGTCCAGGCGCGCAATGCGGGCCAGGGTTTTGTCGGCGGCATCAAGCGGCAGCTCTTTGTGCGTCGTGGAGTTGTTGAACTCAACAATGTGGTTGCCGGCGGCGCGGCCGAACACCAGCAGGTCAAGCAGCGAGTTGGTGCCCAGGCGGTTGGCGCCATGCACGCTCACGCAGGAGCATTCGCCCACGGCGTAGAGGCCGTTGACGACGACGCTCTTGTTCTCGGCGTCCTGGGTGACCACCTGGCCATGGATATTGGTCGGAATGCCGCCCATCTGGTAGTGAATGGTCGGCACCACGGGAATTGCTTCCTTGGTGATGTCAACGTTGGCAAAGTTGTGGCCGATTTCAAACACCGAAGGCAGGCGCTTCATGATGGCGTCCACGCCCAGGTGGGTCATGTCCAGCAGGATGTAGTCCTTGTTGGGGCCGCAGCCGCGACCTTCCTTGATTTCCTGGTCCATCGAGCGCGACACGAAGTCACGCGGCGCCAGATCCTTGAGCGTCGGGGCATAGCGTTCCATGAAACGCTCGCCGTTGCAGTTGCGCAAAATCGCGCCTTCGCCACGGCAGCCTTCGGTCAGCAGCACGCCTGCGCCGGCCACGCCGGTAGGGTGGAATTGCCAGAATTCCATGTCTTCCAGCGGAATGCCAGCGCGTGCGGCCATGCCCAGACCGTCGCCGGTGTTGATGAAAGCATTGGTCGAGGCTGCAAAGATGCGGCCTGCGCCGCCAGTGGCCAGCAAGGTGGTCTTGGCTTCAAAGATGTGAACGTCGCCGGTTTCCATCTCTAAGGCGGTCACGCCGACCACGTCGCCAGCGGCATCGCGAATCAGGTCAAGCGCCATCCATTCCACGAAGAAGCTGGTTTTTTCCTTGACGTTTTGCTGGTAGAGCGTGTGCAGCATGGCGTGGCCCGTGCGGTCGGCTGCGGCGCAGGCGCGCTGAACAGGTTTTTCACCGTAGTTGGCGGTGTGGCCACCGAAGGGACGCTGGTAAATCGTGCCGTCGGGGTTGCGGTCAAACGGCATGCCCATGTGTTCCAGGTCATACACGACCTTGGGAGCTTCACGGCACATGTATTCAATCGCGTCCTGGTCACCGAGCCAGTCGGAACCCTTGACGGTGTCATAGAAGTGGTAGTGCCAGTTGTCTTCGGACATATTGCCCAGCGAGGCGCCAATGCCGCCTTGCGCTGCAACGGTGTGGGAGCGGGTCGGGAACACTTTGGAGAGGACGGCGACGTTCAGGCCGGCACGGGCCAGTTGCAGCGAGGCGCGCATGCCGGAGCCGCCTGCACCGACGATGACGACATCAAATTTGCGCTTGGGAAGTTTGGAGGTAGCGGTCATGTTTTTTTAATCGTGGAAGCTGGAAAATGCCAGCATTGACTTTAGGAGTACCCGACAGGTTTAGAGGCGCCACAGCACCTGAATGCCCCAGCCTGCACAAGCCACCAGCCAGACAATGGTGAATACCTGCAGCAACAGACGCAGGCCGACCGGTTTGATGTAGTCCATCCAGATGTCGCGCATGCCGACCCATACATGCCACAGCAGGGCAACAATCACCGCAAAGGTCAGTATCTTCATCCATTGGGCAGAGAAGATGCCGGCCCACTGGTCATAGCCGATGGGGCCTTTGCTGAGGAGCACCTGGCCGAGAAGCAGCAGGGTGAAAATGGCCATCAGGGCCGCAGTAATGCGCTGGCTCAGCCAGTCACGAGTGCCATAGTGAGCGCCGACAACGATGCGCTTTGAGCCGTAATTGACAGACATGGTTTTCTTTCTTTAATCAGTTGAGGGCACCGCTCGCCGCCTTGAGGCCGCAGACTGTCCCGCAAGCTTTCAATGTTTAATAAAGGCCAAACAGCTTGGCGCCCAGCACAATCGTGAGGCCAATGCTCACGGCCAGCGTGAAGGCGGCTGACTGCCGGCCGAAATCCTTGCTGACAGCTTCATGGCTGGCATCCATCCACAGGTGGCGAAGGCCTGCCAGGAAATGGTGCAGGTAAGCCCAGATCAGGGCCAGCGCGACCAGTTTCCAGAGTATGCCGGGCACGCCCAGCATGCCCACATTGAAGGCAGACTTGAATCGGTCAAAGGAAATTTCGGAGGAAATCGAGGTGTCGAACATCCAGATGATGAACGGCATCAGGAGGAACATGATGAACCCGCTGATGCGGTGAAGGATGGAGACCAGACCCGCCAGGGGTAATCGGTAGCCGGGCAGGTCGGTGAAGGCGTTGATGTTGCGGAACTCAGGCCGCTTGGCGCGCTGAGTGGAGGCCAGCTCTGTCATTTTTTGGGCTTTCATGGTGGTAACCGATTGGTAACCAAGCGGGGCTTGATTGCCAAACAAACATTTTAATTCTATTGCAATGCAGCAATTCGTTTACTTACAAAGCTTCGCCGCTTTGGCGCATGCTGTTAACTAAGGGCATTTTTGTAGTGGTGCGTATCGGTGCGGTACAAGCCCCGGCGCAGCTCCATCGGGACATCGTTGTAGGTGTAGGCAATGCGTTCGACGCTCAACAGTGGCTCGCCTTGCGGCAGGCCCAGCAGTCTGGCCGAAGCCGCATCGGCCGCAATGGCACGTATTTTTTCTTCGGCACGTACCATGTGAACGCCGAATTCGGTTTCGAACAGCGCGTACATCGGACCCCGGTAGGCCGCCAGCCGGTCGGCGGTCAAGCCCTTGAAGGGGCCGCCGGGCAGCCAGACGTCTTCGATAATCGTCGGCGTTCCCTGGAAAGCCAGTACGCGGCGCAACTGCAGCACGGCATCGCCAGTTCGTAAAGCCAGCGGATGGGCGATGTCGGCGGGAGCCCGAAGTCGTTTGCAGTCAACAATTTGGCGCTCGGCAGGACCCTCGCTGCTGAGGTCGCCGCTGTCGGGCATAAGCCGCAAAAACCGATATTGAACCTGCTGCTCGGCATGCGTGGAAACAAACGTGCCCTTGCCCTGGCGACGGCTTACCAGGTTTTCGGCAGCCAGTTCGTCGATGGCCTTGCGCACCGTCCCCTGGCTGACGCGAAAGCGCGCAGCGAGATCCATTTCGCTGGGAATCAACTCGCCCGGTTTCCATTCGCCGGCCTGAAGGCTTTTCAGGATCAGTACCTTGATTTGCTGGTACAGCGGGCTGAATGCCGGAGTCAGAGGTGCAGGGGCAGTCGTCTCTGGCTCGCCGGGAGTCGAAGGGGTTTCGGGTGATAAAGAGGTAGTAGTTGCCATACAGCAAATTTGCGCAGTGGCCTGGTGGTGATGTAGCGCAGTGCTTGACTCGGACATAAATTCAATCCGAATCATATCTTATATAAGACATAAGACAAATTGACTTGACGCATTTTTCAAGCGTAAAATCCTGGGTTGAGTACAACGCGCGGTCTGCCTGTCCTGCGGCTGAAGATGATGTCTTGATGCCTTGGTAGCGCCTGGATTGACGCCGAAAATCTCGCCTCACATTCTGTTTTAATAATTCATTAACTTTCCTGGAGTTTCAATCATGAGCAAAAAACCCGTCCGTATTGCCGTCACTGGTGCCGCCGGTCAAATCGGTTATGCCTTGCTGTTTCGCATTGCCTCGGGCGAAATGCTCGGCAAAGACCAGCCTGTCATTTTGCAATTGCTTGAAGTCCCGGTCGAAGGCCCGCAAAAAGCGCTCAAGGGCGTGATGATGGAAATCGACGACTGCGCTTTCCCGCTGCTCGTGGAAATGACCGCACACAGCGACCCGATGACGGCTTTCAAGGATGCCGACTACGCCTTGCTGGTCGGCTCGCGTCCACGCGGCCCCGGCATGGAGCGTGCCGAACTGCTGGCCGTCAATGGCGCCATCTTCACGGCTCAGGGCAAGGCGCTGAACGCCGTCGCCAGCCGCGACGTGCGCGTGCTGGTGGTTGGCAACCCCGCCAACACCAACGCCTACATCGCCATGAAGAGCGCGCCCGATCTGCCAGCGAAAAACTTCACTGCCATGCTGCGCCTGGACCACAACCGCGCTGCTTCGCAAATCGCTGCCAAGACCGGCAAGGCCGTGGCCGACATCGAAAAACTCACCGTCTGGGGCAACCACTCGCCCACGATGTACGCCGACTACCGTTTCGCCACCATCGGCGGCGAGAGCGTGGCCCAGATGATCAACGACCAGGAATGGAACGCCAACGTGTTCCTGCCAACCGTTGGCAAACGCGGCGCCGCCATCATCGAAGCGCGCGGTTCTTCTTCGGCAGCATCGGCAGCCAACGCCGCCATCGACCACATGCGCGACTGGGCGCTGGGCACGAACGGCAAGTGGGTCACGATGGGCATCCCATCGGGCGGCGAGTACGGCATTCCTGCTGAAACGATGTTCGGCTTCCCCGTGACCTGCGAAAACGGCGAATACAAAATCGTCGAAGGCCTGGAAATCGACGCTTTCTCGCAAGAGCGCATCAACATCACCCTGGCTGAGCTGGAAGGCGAAAAAGCCGGCGTCGCTCACCTGCTGTAACCAGGCCTTGAGGCGGCTCGTGGGCATGTCGGGCAAGCCGCCCGCACCTTGCCCTTGAGCCGCCCGTGATAAATCGAAAAACCGGATTTATTCCATGAAGCATCCGCGCGAAGTTCTTTTGGGCGCCCAGGCCGCCACGGCTTTTTTGCCGGTGTGCGACCATTACAGCGGCGTGGAAGCGCGGATGCGTAAAAGTCTGCAATTGCAGGCTGAAATGATTGAAGAGTTCGGCGCCTGCGTGTTTGACGTGACGCTGGACTGCGAAGACGGAGCGCCCGTCGGCGGTGAAGCCGACCATGCCGCCATGGTGGTGTCACTGGCCGCATTGGCCAGTGACAAAGCCCGCGTCGCCGTTCGCGTGCATGCGGTCGATCACCCGGCATTCGAGCCGGACATGGCCACCATTGCCGGAAAGCTTGCGCGCCAGCTGTCCCACATCATGATTCCCAAGGTCGATTCCATCGAGGACGTGATCCGGGCCGAGCAGGCTCTGCTGGCCGCATCCGCCGGGAATTTGCCCCTGCATGTGCTGATCGAGTCGCCGCTTGCTGTTCGCAACGCCTTTGAAATTGCCGCGCATCCCCGCGTGCAGTCGCTCAGCTTTGGCTTGATGGACTTTGTTTCAAGCCATGGCGGCGCGATTCCCGCCGATGGCATGAGCAGCCAGGGCCAGTTCACCCATCCGCTGGTGGTGCGCGCCAAGCTTGAAATTGCCTCTGCCTGCCACGCTTATGGCAAAGTGCCTTCGCATTGCGTGGTGACGGAATTCAATGACACCGTCGCCATGACCCTTGCCGCGCGCCGTGCGTCGCGTGAACTGGGTTACACCCGCATGTGGAGCATTCACCCGAATCAGATACGCTCCATCCTGGAGGCTTTTGCCCCGAGTGAGGTTGAAATTGAAGATGCTACAAAAATAATAGCTGCTGGTGCCCGTGCTGATTGGGCACCCATCAGTTTCGAAGGTAAATTGCATGATCGTGCGAGTTATCGCTACTTCTGGCAGGTGCTTGAAAGAGCACACCAGACGGGCACCACCCTCCCGCTTGACGCCCAACCGTATTTCCAGGACGCTTCAAACTGAGCGCCCAACAAACACCGACGAGGAATCGTATGAAAACCCAACCCATCGCCACCCTTGCAGCCGCGCTGGCTGCCGCTGTCCTGCTTGCTGCCGCTCCCATGGCGCAGGCTGAAACCGATAAAAAGGCTGACAAAACGACTGTCGCCAAACCTGTTGCTTCCAAAAAGGCAGACAAACCCGTTGCCAAATCTGCTGCCGGTAAGACCGAATCGGCCAAGGCCGACAAGCCTGTTGCCAAAAAGAAGTCCGAAAAGCCGGTTGCCGCCTCCAGCCGTACCAATCTCAAGAGCGCCGCGGCAAACGTCGCGGCAGGCATCGAAGCCGCCGAAGCCGCCCTGACGCCTGCCGAGCTGGCGATTGCCGAGCGCGTGCAGGTCGGCAAGCTGCCGTGCGAACTCGGTGCCTCGGTCACGCTCACCGCTGATGAAAAAAATCCCGGCTACTTCAACATGCAGGGCAAAAACTTCAATTACCGCATGTTTCCCGTACCGACCTCGACCGGCGCGATTCGTCTGGAAGACCAGAAGGCAGGCGCGGTATGGCTGCAACTGGCCAACAAATCGATGCTGATGAACCAGAAACTGGGCATTCGCCTGGCCGATGAGTGCGCGAGCCCGGCGCAGCTGGAAGTGGCCCAAAACCTCAAGCTGAATCCGCCCGTCAGCATCCTGGAGGCGCTGCCGCCAGGCGTTGCCAGGTAAGCATCGACGTATTGATTTTTCAGTCCTCACCTTCAGTCCCCACCCTTACCCATAACTTTAATCAGAGGAATCGCGATGTCATCCGGATTTTTGCAAACCTACCGCAGCCATGTTGCTGAACGCGCCGTACTGGGCATTCCACCCCTGCCTTTGTCGGCCCAGCAGACCGGCGAGGTCATTGAACTGCTGAAGAATCCACCCCAGGGCGAAGAAGCCTTTCTGCTGGACCTGATCACCTACCGCGTTCCTGCCGGTGTTGACATGGCTGCCAAAGTCAAGGCCAGCTACCTGGCTGCCGTGGCCCACGGCACCGAAAAATGCTCCCTGATTTCGCGTGAAAAAGCCACGCAACTGCTGGGCACCATGCTGGGCGGCTACAACATCAGCCCGATGGTTGAACTGCTCGATGACGCGGAAGACAGCGTGGCCACGCAAGCGGCCAGCGGCCTGAAGAACACCCTGCTGATGTTCGACCAGTTCCATGACGTCCAGGAAAAAGCCGAAAAAGGCAACAAATACGCCAAAGCCGTGCTGCAAAGCTGGGCCGACGCTGAATGGTTCACCAGCCGCCCCGAAGTGCCCGAATCGATCCAGCTGACCGTGTTCAAGGTCGCTGGCGAGATCAATACCGATGACCTGTCGCCCGCGCCCGACGCCTGGAGCCGCCCCGACATTCCGCTGCATGCGCTGGCCATGCACAAGAATGCCCGTCCCGGCGTCACGCCTGAAGAAGACGGCAAGCGCGGCCCGGTCAGGTTCATCGAAGAACTCAAGGCCAAGGGCAACCTGGTGGCTTATGTTGGCGACGTGGTCGGAACAGGTTCCTCGCGCAAGTCCGCCACCAACTCGGTGCTGTGGTTCACCGGCGAAGACATTCCCTTCGTGCCGAACAAGCGCTTTGGCGGCGTCTGCCTGGGCAGCAAAATCGCCCCGATTTTCTACAACACCATGGAAGACTCGGGCGCGCTGCCCATCGAACTCGACGTGAGCCAGATGGCCATGGGCGACGTGATCGAGCTGCGTCCCTACGACGGCAAGGCGCTCAAAGACGGCCAGGTCATCGCCGAGTTCAAGCTGAAAAGTGATGTGCTGTTTGACGAAGTGCGCGCCGGCGGCCGCATTCCGCTGATCGTCGGCCGTGGCCTGACCGCCAAGGCGCGCTTTGCGCTGGGCCTGCCGGTATCAACCCTGTTCCGCCTGCCGCAGAACCCCGAAGACAGCGGCCGTGGCTTCACGCTGGCGCAAAAAATGGTCGGCCGCGCGGTTGGCCTGCCTGAAGGCCAGGGCGTTCGTCCCGGCACCTATTGCGAACCCAAGATGACCTCGGTCGGCTCGCAGGACACCACCGGCCCGATGACCCGCGACGAGCTGAAAGACCTGGCCTGCCTGGGTTTCTCCGCCGATCTGGTCATGCAATCGTTCTGCCATACCGCCGCTTACCCCAAGCCGGTCGATGTGAAGATGCACCACGAACTGCCCGACTTCATGAGCGACCGTGGCGGTATCCCGCTGCGTCCGGGCGACGGCATCATCCACAGCTGGCTTAACCGCATGCTGCTGCCCGACACCGTCGGCACCGGCGGCGACAGCCACACGCGTTTCCCCATCGGCATCAGCTTTCCGGCCGGCTCCGGCCTGGTGGCTTTTGGCGCGGCCACCGGCGTGATGCCGCTGGACATGCCCGAAAGCGTGCTGGTCCGCTTCAAGGGCGAACTGCAACCCGGCATCACCCTGCGTGATCTGGTCAACGCGATTCCGCTGTACGCCATCAAGGCCGGCTTGCTGACCGTCGCCAAGCAGGGCAAGGTCAACATTTTCTCGGGCCGCATTCTCGAAATCGAAGGCTTGCCAGACCTGAAGGTCGAGCAGGCGTTCGAATTGAGCGATGCCTCGGCCGAGCGTTCCGCAGGCGGCTGCACGGTGCACCTGAACAAGGAACCGATCATCGAGTACATCAACAGCAACATCACGATGCTCAAGTGGATGATTGCCACGGGTTACTCGGACGTGCGCACCATCAAGCGCCGCATTGCCGCGATGGAAAAGTGGCTGGCCGACCCGCAATTGCTCAAGGGCGATGCCGATGCCGAATACGCCGCCGTCATTGAAATCGACCTGGCCGACATCCACGAGCCTATCGTGGCCTGCCCGAACGATCCGGACGATGTGAAAACCCTGAGCGATGTGGCAGGCGCCGCCATCGACGAAGTGTTCATCGGCAGCTGCATGACCAACATCGGCCATTTCCGCGCGGCTTCCAAGCTGCTCGAAGGCAAGCGCGACATTCCGGTCAAGCTGTGGATGGCGCCACCGACCAAGATGGACGCCAAGCAGTTGAGCGAAGAAGGTCATTACGGCGTTCTGGGCTCGGCTGGCGCCCGCATGGAAATGCCGGGCTGCTCGCTGTGCATGGGCAATCAGGCCCAGGTCAAAGAAGGCGCGACCGTGTTCTCGACCTCGACGCGCAACTTCCCGAACCGCCTGGGCAAGAACTCGTTTGTCTATCTGGGTTCCGCCGAACTGGCCGCCATCTGCTCCAAGCTGGGCCGGATTCCGACCAAGGCCGAGTACATGGCCGACATGACCGTGCTGACGGCTGCCAGCGACAAGGTGTACCAGTACCTGAACTTTGACCAGGTCAAGGATTACACCGACATGGCCGATACGGTCAAGGACAGCGTGGCTGCATAAGCGCTTCGCCTTTCAATAAAAAAAGCGGCTTTCGGGCTGCTTTTTTTATGTTTGTTGCTATTTATTTGATAGCTACTTGCGCCCGTCTGTAAAGCGCAAATGGACTTTTATGCTTGAAGTTTGGCGCTGGAGAAGGGCCAGTCCTGGGCGGTTTGGCAAAGCCCGGCCTTGACCGGATTTTCGTGAATGTAGTGGATGACGGACTGCAGGTGCCGTTCATGGCGAATGTAGCGGTCCCAATAGTCCCGCATCCAGAAAGCATGGCCGGGGACGCCGAGCCCCAGCTCGGCATTGTGCAAAAGCGCCCAGCGCCCGGTATAGGATTTCCAGGACTGCACGATCTTGGGAAGTGACGTTGTGGGCTCAATCAGGACATGGACATGGTTGGGCATGATGCACCAGGCGATGAGCCGATAACGCTCGCCGTCGAACTTCTGCAGGGTGTCCTGCATGACCGCAGCCACCCGTGGATGGCGCAGCGCGCAGCATCCCATCCCGGCATCCATCCATTCTTCGATTTTTCTGCGCTGCTCGACACCCTGGGACGATAACGGCAGGAGGGCGATTTCCTGCGTCAGTTGCCTGAGCTTGTCCTGCGGTAGCGCATCCGTCAGGCGAAAGGTGATTGACTGCAAAATCTGGCTTGCATCGCAGTGCGGCAGATAGCCACGCGAGTACCAGCCCTTGAGTCCGGGCGTGGAAACCCCGGGAACGCCGGGAACGCCGAGCCCCAGCTCGGCACTGTCACCAAGGCAGCCGAGCTGGGGCTCGGCGTTCCCGGCGTTCATGCAAACAGCCGTGCCAGCAGCGCCCCGTCGGCCGGGGCCTCCAGAGGAATCCGCACCCGCAGCGGACTGCCCGAGGCCACGCTGATTTCTTCGCCGTCCAGGTTTTTCATGGCGGTGACCTGCACGCTGCGATTGCCGTCCGGGTGAATCACTTCCAGCCAGTCGCCGACCTGGAAACGGTTCTTGGTTTCCACTTCCGCCCAGCCGTCCTGCATCGCCTTGACTTCGCCGGCAAACTGGCTGCGGCGCATTTCAGAACTGCCGGTTTCGTAATTCTGGTAGTCCTGTGCCGGGCGCCGCTCCAGAAAACCGCTGGTGTAGCCGCGATTGGCCAGGCCTTCGAGTTCGGTGATCAAGGCCGGGTTGAACGGCCGGCCGGCCACGGCGTCGTCGATGGCGCGGCGGTACACCTGCGCGGTGCGCGAAACGTAATAGCCGCTCTTGGTGCGGCCCTCGATCTTCAGCGAATCGACGCCGATTTTCACCAGCCGGGCTACATGCTCGACGGCGCGCAGATCCTTGCTGTTCATGATGTAGGTGCCGTGCTCGTCTTCCATGATGGGCATGAGCTGGCCGGGGCGCTCTTTTTCTTCGAGCAGATAGACGCCATCGGCCAGCGGGTGGCGCGCACCGCTGCCGCAGCTTGAAAACGACTGCTCGGCTTCCTGCTGCGCCTCGGCAAAATCGAAGTCGCCTTCCAGTTTGAGTGGCAGCACCTCGCCCGAATCGGTCTGGTCGGTGCCGGCCTCGGGCGTGTAGTTCCAGCGGCAGGCGTTGGTGCAGGTGCCCTGGTTGGAGTCGCGGCGGTTGAAATAGCCTGACAGCAGGCAGCGGCCCGAATACGCCATGCACAGCGCGCCATGCACGAACACTTCGAGTTCGATGTCGGGGCATTCCTGGCGGATTTTCTCGATCTCGTCCAGGCTCAGTTCGCGCGACAAAATGATGCGCGCCACGCCCACCTTTTGCCAGAACTTCACGGCCGCCCAGTTCATGGTGTTGGCCTGAACCGAGAGGTGAATCGCCACCTCTGGCCATTGTTCGCGCACCATCATGATCAGGCCGGGGTCGGCCATGATCAGGGCGTCGGGTTTCATGGCAATCACCGGCGCTATGTCGCGCAGGTAGGTGCGCACCTTGTCGTTGTGCGGCAGCAGGTTGCTGGTGACAAAAAACTTCTTGCCGCGCGCGTGGGCCTCTTCAATGCCTGTCTGGATCTGTTCCAGACGAAACTCATTGTTGCGCGCGCGCAGGGAGTAGCGTGGCTGGCCGGCATAGACTGCATCGGCGCCAAAGTCGTAGGCGGCGCGCATTTTGTCGAGCGAGCCGGCGGGGAGGAGTAATTCGGGGGTCTTGAGCGTCATGCCGTGATTGTCCAGGCCTCGGGCTGAAAAGCACTTGCGCCCCGTCAATCATCGCGCTGTCCTATTCCTGATTGGCCCGCCGCCTGCCAGAATACGAGTTGCTGATTTATCAAAAAAGGAGTCCGCCATGGCCGATACACCCCTCAACGCCAGCCCTGTTTCGAAGGCTTCCCACGCGTTCGCATCCACCTTCCAGACCTTCCAGACGGCCTCTGGCAAGATCGGAAAGCTCTACTCCCTCCCGGCGCTGGCCGAGCAGTTCCCCATGGTCAAGCGCCTGCCGGTGTCCATTCGCATCGTGCTCGAATCGGTGCTGCGCAACTGCGACGGCAAAAAAGTGACGGCCGAGCATGTCGAGCAACTGGCCAACTGGGTGCCGCAGGCAGAGCGCAGCGCGGAAATCCCGTTTGTCGTCTCGCGCGTGGTGCTGCAGGACTTTACCGGCGTGCCGCTGCTGGCCGACCTGGCCGCCATGCGCAGCGTGGCCGCCCGCCTGGGCAAAGATCCAAAGGCCATCGAGCCGCTGGTGCCGGTCGATCTGGTGGTCGATCACTCGATCATGGTCGATTATTTCGGCACCAAGGATTCGATGGACCTGAACATGAAGCTTGAGTTCCAGCGCAACCGCGAGCGCTACGAGTTCATGAAATGGGGCATGCAGGCCTTTGACACCTTCGGCGTCGTGCCGCCGGGCTTTGGCATCGTTCATCAGGTCAACCTTGAATTCCTGGCGCGCGGCGTGCACAAGACCGCTGACGATGTGTATTACCCCGACACGCTGGTCGGCACCGACAGCCACACCACCATGATCAACGGCATCGGCGTCGTCGGCTGGGGCGTGGGCGGCATCGAGGCCGAAGCCGCGATGCTGGGCCAGCCGGTGTATTTCCTGACGCCCGACGTGGTCGGCATGGAGCTGACCGGAAAGTTGCGCGAAGGCGTGACCGCCACCGACCTGGTGCTGCGGGTGACCGAAACGCTGCGGCGCGAAAAGGTCGTGGGCAAGTTTGTCGAATTTTTCGGCGAAGGCACGCGCAGCCTGGCCTTGCCCGACCGCGCCACCATCGGCAACATGGCGCCCGAGTACGGCGCCACCATGGGCTTTTTCCCGGTCGATGAAAAAACCATTGACTACTTCAGGGGCACTGGCCGCACGGACGAGGAAATCGAAGCCTTCGAGGCTTATTTCCGGGCGCAAGGCCTGTTCGGCGTGGCCGCAGCCGGCGAGATTGATTACTCGCACGTCGTCAAGCTCGACCTGGACGATGTCCGGCCCAGCCTGGCCGGCCCCAAGCGGCCGCAGGACCGCATTGAGCTGGGTGATGTCGCCCGCCAGTTCTGCTCGCTGTTCAGCAAGTCGAATGCCGAAAACGGCTTCAACCAGCCAGCCGGCATGCTCAATACCCGGCATCTGCTGCGGCATACCGACGAAGGCCGGCCCGATGCCGTTCCCGCCGCGCCGCCCACTCCGGTGGGCGCCGAACGCTCGGTGGTCGAAATGGAGTCCAACCGTCCGACGCTGGCCACGGCGCATAAGCAGGACGGCGAAGTCGCCAGTGCCAGCGCCCCCGCCGCGCATGCCGCCGCCCAGGGCCTGACCGTCGGCAATGGCGACGTGCTGATTGCCGCCATCACCAGCTGCACCAACACCTCCAACCCCAGCGTCTTGCTGGCCGCCGGCCTGCTGGCCAAGAAAGCGGTCGAGGCCGGCCTCGGCGTGCAGCCGCACATCAAGACCTCGCTGGCGCCCGGTTCGCGCATCGTGACTGAGTACCTGACGCAGACCGGGCTCCTGCCGTATCTGCAGCAACTCGGTTTCGATTTGGTCGGCTATGGCTGCACCACCTGCATCGGCAACTCGGGCGACCTGACGGCCGAACTCAACGACGCCATCAACAAGAGCGACCTGGTCTGCGCCGCCGTGCTGTCGGGCAACCGCAACTTCGAGGCGCGCATCCATCCGAACATCAAGGCCAACTTCCTGGCCAGCCCGCCGCTGGTGGTGGCCTATGCGCTGGCCGGCACGGTCATGCGCGACCTGACCACCGAGCCGCTCGGCAAGGGCAAGGACGGCCAGGATGTGTTCCTGCGCGACATCTGGCCGGGCAGCGATGAAATCCATGCCCTGATGAAGTTCGCGATGAACGCCGAGGCCTTCCGCGCCAATTACGCCAAGGTCAAGCTTGAACCCGGCCAGCTCTGGGAAAACATCCACGGCGTGACCGGCAACGCCTACAACTGGCCGCTCAGCACCTACATCGCCGAGCCGCCGTTCTTCAATGACTTTGCTATGGAAATGAAAGCACCTTCCGCAAGCGGGACGGGCGCAAATAGCCAAAAGAATGAGTTTTCCGTGCAGGGCGCACGGATCATGGCGCTGTTTGGCGACTCGATCACGACCGACCATATTTCGCCGGCCGGCTCGATCAAGGGGAGTTCTCCCGCCGGCCTGTGGCTGCAGGCCCACGGCGTGCAAAAGGCCGACTTCAACAGCTACGGCTCGCGCCGTGGCAACCATGACGTGATGATGCGCGGCACCTTTGCCAATGTGCGCATCAAGAACCTGATGATCCCGGCGGGCAAGGACGGCTCGCGCGAGGAGGGCGGCGTCACGCTGTTCCACCCGGGCCACCGCACGCCGCAGAGCGTGATCGAGAAAATGCCGATCTACGACGCCGCCATGAAGTACATGGCGGAAGGCACGCCGACGGTGATTTTTGCCGGCGAGGAATACGGCACCGGCTCGTCGCGCGACTGGGCCGCCAAGGGCACGCAGCTGCTGGGCATCAAGGCCGTGGTGGCGCGCAGTTTCGAGCGCATCCACCGCAGCAACCTGGTCGGCATGGGCGTGCTGCCGCTGCAGTTCATGCCGGGCGAGTCGTGGCAGACCCTCAAGCTCACCGGCTCGGAGGTGGTCGATGTGATTCCGCACCCCGAACTCAAGCCGCAGAGCGAGGCCAAGCTGGTCATCACCCGCGCCGACGGCACGCGCCAGGAGGTCACGGTGATCCTGCGCGTCGATACGCCGATTGAAGTGGACTACTACCGCAACGGCGGCATCCTGCCGTATGTGCTTCGGCAACTGCTTGCGGCATGAGGGGCGCAGCTGAACATTCATTCAATCGCCGGGCGGCCGCTGGATCGGTAAACCCTGCAGCGTGCCGGGCATGACGCGGCAGGCCTTGATTGCCGGCGGCGGCATCGGCGGGCTGGCTGCTGCGCTGGCCGTGTCGCGCGCGGGCTGGGATGTGCGTCTGTACGAGCGCACGCCGGTTTTCAGCGAAGTCGGCGCCGGCGTTCAGCTCGGCCCCAATGTGGTCAGGCTGCTGCGGGGCTGGGGGCTGCAGGACGCCCTGGCGCGCGTGGCGGCCTTCCCGAACCGGCTGCAGGTGCGCGATGCCCTGTCGGGCCGTGAACTCGGCGTGCTGCCGCTGGGCGAGCGGGCGCTGCAAAAGTATGGCGCGCATTACGCCACCATTCACCGCGCCGACCTGCATGCGCTGCTGCTTGAAGCCGTGCAGGCGCGCGCCAATGTCTGGCTCAACCTGAACAGCGCCGTGGCCGGTTATGCCGACAGTGGGCGCGAAGTGACCCTTCAGGTCAAAGCGGTAGCGGTGGCCAGGCCGGAGGATGCAACAGGCGCGCAGCCGGCGCTGCTGGCGCCTTTGCTGAAGGTCGAGGGCGATGCGCTGATTGGCGCCGACGGCCTCTGGAGCCGCATTCGCCAGCAGATGCTGAGCGATGCGCCGCCGCGCGTCACCGGCCATCTGGCCTACCGCGCCATGCTGCCGCAGACCAGCCTGCCCGCGCGGCTGCGCAGCCGGCAGGTCACTGTCTGGCTGGGGCCAAAACTGCATGTGGTGCATTACCCGGTGCGCGGCGGTGAATGGCTGAACGTGGTGGTGATCGTGCAGGGCAATGTGGCTGAAGACCTGCAGAGCTGGGACCACAACGCCAATGCGGCCGACCTGCAGGAGGCCATCCGGCCCACCACGGCCCTGCTGCGCGACCTGATCCAGGCGGTGACGGACGGCGGCCACAGGGACGGTCCAAGCTGGCGCCTGTGGCCGCTGTGCGACCGGCCCCCCATGACCAGCGCGCGCCAGCATGCCCAGGGCCGCGTGGCCCTGCTCGGCGATGCGGCGCACCCGATGCGGCCCTACTTGGCGCAGGGCGCCGGTATGGCGATTGAAGATGCGGCCGAACTGGGCGCCGTGCTGGCCCAGGCGCTGGACCCGGCCTTTGACGTGCAGACGCTGCTGCAGCGCTACGCCCTGAACCGCTGGCAGCGCAATGCCCGGGTGCAGGCTGGCGCCATGCGCAACGGCCGGGTATTTCATGCCGAGGGGCCACTGCGCTGGGCGCGCGATGCCTCGATGAAGCTGCTGGGCGAAAGGCTGCTCGACATGCCGTGGCTCTACGGCGCTGTGCATCGCGTGGTGTGATTCGCTATCAAATAAATAGCTGATTGTGCAATAGGGACATGCGAAGAAGCCATTTTTCGCTTGAAAATGGCCTCTGCAAGCCGCCTACAAATCGGTGCGCAGCTTCCAGATTTCCGGAAACAGCACCACGTCCAGCATCTTGCGCAAATAGCTCACGCCACCCGTTCCTCCGGTGCCGCGCTTGAAGCCGATGACGCGCTCCACGGTGGTGACGTGGCGAAAGCGCCAGAGCCGGAACGCGTCTTCCAGGTCGGTGAGTTCCTCGCCCAGCTGGTACAAGTCCCAGTACCGCTTCGGGTCGCGGTACACCGTGAGCCAGGCGCTTTCCACCGCGTCGTTTTCGACATAGCCCTGGGTCCAGTCGCGTTCGGTGTGGCTGGCAGGCACCGGCAGGCCGCGCCGGGCCAGCAGGCGCAGCGCTTCGTCGTACAGCGAAGGCGCCTCGAAAGCGGCCTGCACCTGCGCCAGCAAGTCGGGCCGGTGCGCGTGGGGCTTGAGCATGGCGGCGTTCTTGTTGCCCAGCGCGAACTCGATGCAGCGGTATTGCGCACTCTGAAAGCCGCTGGAGCTGGCCAGATAGGGGCGGATGGCGCTGTATTCGGGCGGCGTCATGGTGGCCAGCACGTCCCAGGCGTGGACCAGCTGCTCCATGATCTTGCTCACGCGCGCCAGCTTCTTGAAGGCGCTGCCGAGTTCGTCCTGCGCCACGTTGGCAATCGCCGCGCGCAGCTCGTGCAGCATCAGCTTCATCCACAACTCGCTGGTCTGGTGCTGGATGATGAAGAGCATCTCGTCGTGCGCCGGCGAGAGCGGCTGTTGCGCGCCGAGGATGGCGTCCAGGTGCAGGTAGTCGCTGTAGCTCATGGACTGGCTGAAGTCGAGCTGCGCTTTTTCAGCGTGAACGATGTCGGCGGGTTTGGGGGTTTCGTTCATGTCAGGTCACCGCCTGCTTCTGGTTGAACCGGGTTTGCTGCCATTCGCCGGTTTCCAGCACCTGCTTGAGATGCTCGACCGCCAGCCACACCTCCTCAAAACCGATGTACAGCGGCGTGAAGCCGAAGCGCAGGATGTCCAGCTGCTGGTTGCCGTCACCGGTGCGAAAGTCGCCGATCACGCCCCGGGCAATCAGCGCCTGCACGATGGCGTAGGCGCCTTCGCTGCGCGTCAGGCAGACCTGCGAGCCGCGCTGTGCATGGCCGCGCGGCGTGGCCAGACCGAGGCCGTGGCCTGCGCAGCGCGCTTCGACCAATTCGATGAACAAATCCGTCAGCGCCAGCGACTTGGCGCGCAAGGCCGCCATGCCGCCCAGCGGCTGGGCCGCCAGCACCGTGTCGAGGCCGCATTCGAGCGCCGTCATGCTCAGGATCGGCTGCGTGCCGCACAGGAAGCGCGTGATGCCGGGGGCAGGGCGGTAGTCGGGCGTGAACTCGAAGGGCGCGGCGTGGCCCCACCAGCCGGCCAGCGGCTGCCAGAACCGGCTGGCGTGCCGTGGATGCGCCCAGACAAACGCCGGCGCGCCGGGGCCGCCGTTCAGATATTTGTAGCCGCAACCCACCGCGAAGTCGGCCTGCGCGGAGTGAAGCTCCACCGGCACGGCGCCGGCGCTGTGCGCCAGGTCCCAGACCGCGAGGATGCCGGCCCGGTGCGCCGCTGCCGTGACAGCCGCCATGTCGTGCATGGCGCCAGTGCGGTAGTTGACATGCGTCAGCATCAGCACGGCAACCTCGTCCGTCAGCGCCTCCGCGATGTCCTCGGGCTCGACCAGCAGCAGGCGCAGGCCGCGTTCCCGGCACAGCGCCTGGGCGATGTAGAGGTCGGTCGGGAAGTTGCTGCGCTCGCTGACCAGCACCTTGCGGCCGGGCGCCTCCTCACCCGCAATGCTGAGCGCCGCGCTCAGCACCTTGTAGAGGTTGACCGAGGTGCTGTCGGTGGCGACGACCTCGCCGGGCGCGGCGCCCACCAGCTGCGCGATCTTGTTGCCCAGGCGCTGCGGCGCATCGAACCAGCCGGCGCTGTTCCAGGAGCGGATCAGGCCCTGTCCCCATTCCCGGGTCACCGCCTCGGCCACGCGGGCGGCTGCGGTGTTGGGCAGCACGCCCAGCGAGTTGCCATCGAGGTAAATCACGCCTTCGGGCAGCGTGAACTGGTCGCGCAGGGCGCGCAACGGGTCTTGCGCGTCGAGCGCGCGGCAATCCTGCAAAGTAGTGGTCATGGCGTGAAGTCTCTTATGGTTCAGGAAAGCTCGCGCAGGATGGCGCGAACCGGCGAGGCGTCGGCCCGCATCAGCTTGAGCGGCAGGGCGATCAGTTCATAGTCGCCTTCCGGCACGTCGTCGAGCAGCAGGTTTTCCAGCACCCGCAGGCCGTGCTGGAGCAGTTGATGGTGGCTTGGCAGATCCTGGCTGGTGGCCGGGTCCACGCTGGGCGTGTCGATACCGATCAGCACTATGTTTTTAGTAGCTAACAATGCAAGCGTATCGGGCGCAACAGCAGTAAATGATGCCCAGGACTGGCTGGCGGCGCGGGACGTGCGCAGCAGCACCCGGCCGGGCAGCTTGTCCAGCGCGTGCGCAATGTGAACGGGCTCTACCAGCGGGCCGCAGTCCAGGCAATGGATGACGCGGCACGGCCCGAGGTAAGGCTGCAAATCGACCGCGCCAATCGCCGCTTCGCCGCTGGCGTAGTGCAGCGGCGCATCGGCATGCGCGCCGGTGTGCGGCGACAGCGTGATGCGGTTGACGTTGACCGGGCAGCCGGGCGAGCGTGAAAAATGCAACTGCTGCGAATAAGCGGTGTCGCCGGGAAACACTTCGGAGCGCTCGTCGAGCGGCGGCGAAATGTCCCAGATCCTCAGCGTCTTGGCCGGTGCGGCATGGCTTGGAAAATGGGGGGCTGGTTCAATCATGCTGCAAAGGTAGCACCGCCGAAAAACCCGTGGTGTCGGTTATTTCCAACAGGTTTTGAAAATAGTTGAAGCTTCAAGTAACTGTTTGCAGGTATGGCACAAGCCGCGCAGCAACGCACCTGCTGCTGCTCGTGCAAAATCGGCGGCTCTGGCAGCGAGCCACCGGTTTCTCCCTTCTGCATCCAACTACACAGACAAAGGCTTTCCATGAATTCGAACGACAAAGTGGCACTCGTGACCGGCGCGGGCACCGGCATTGGCAAGGAGGTGGCGTTGGCGCTGGCGGGCGCGGGCTACCGCGTGGTGCTGGCCGGGCGGCGCATCGAGCCGCTCCATGAAGTCGCCCTGCAGGCCGGCGCGGACCGCGCCTTGCCGGTGGCCACCGATGTCAGCCGGCCCGAATCGGTCGATGCCCTGTTTGCTGCCATTCAGGATAAGTTTGGCCGCCTCGACGTGCTGTTCAACAATGCGGGCGTCAATTCGCCCAGGGCCAGCTTTGAAGACCTGAGCTTCGAGCAGTGGCAAAACGTGGTCAACATCAACCTGACGGGTTCATTTTTGTGCGCGCAGGGCGCCTTCAGGCTGATGAAGGCGCAACTGCCGCAGGGCGGCCGCATCATCAACAACGGCTCGATCTCGGCCCACGCGCCCCGCCCGAATTCGGCGCCCTACACCTCGACCAAGCATGCCATCACCGGCCTGACCAAGGCGATTTCGCTCGACGGCCGCAAGTACAACATCGCCTGCGGCCAGATCGACATCGGCAACGCCCTGACCGAGCTTTCCGCGCGCATGGCCACCGGCGTGCCGCAGGCCAATGGCGATATTGCCATCGAGCCGATGATGGACGCGAAGGAAGTGGCCGATGCGGTGCTTCACATGGCGGGGCTGCCCTTGTCCACCAACATCCAGTTCATGACCATCATGGCCACCAAAATGCCGTTCGTCGGACGCGGCTGATGCCTGTTGGCAAGGCTCTCAGGCGAGCAGGGGCAGTGTGCGCCATTCCTCGTCGGTGAACAGCCGGGAACGGGTGATGAAACACACGTTTTCCGGCCCTTCGAGCGAAAAGGTGCTGCCGCTGCCCGAGGTCACGTCAATGATCAGCTGGGTGTTCTTCCAGTATTCAAAATGCGACTGGTTGATGTAGAACTGGCAGCCGCCAATCTCGCCCAGCAAGATGTCGTAGCGGCCCACCGACAGCTCGCCGATGAGGTAGCACATGGGCGCACTGCCGTCGCAGCAGCCCGCCGACTGAAAAAACATCAGCGCCGTACCGTGTTTGGTCTTCAGGCGCTCGATCAGCGCCAGCGACGCTTCGGTGGCGACTACTCGTTTGACCATCTTGATTTCCTGTTCAATTCGTTGCTTCAGCCCTGTGCACCTGCTGCCTCAGTAGGTTTCCAGCGTCAGGTGCACCACGGTCTGGTTCAGCAGCACATAGGCCACTTCCCCAAAGGTCATGGGGCCCGTCACATGCCCGGTGCGCTTTCCCTCCAGTTCGGAGTACAGGTAGTTGAGCACGCAGTTGCAGGAAAACCCGGCTTGCTCCGGCAGGTCTGCAATGGCCTGGCCGAAAGCGGTTTCATAGCTGCCCGCAAAAGGCTTCGCCAGCTTGTAAGCAACATGCGGAAAGACCGGCCCGTAAAACTGCACGTTGTCCTGCTTTTCGTTGACCGCTTTCAGGCTGACGTTGATCAGCGCGCCGCTGTAGTCGGCGACCAGCGGCAGGCGGGTATCGTGGCCGATTTTCTTGAGGTATCTGGCCAGCGAGGCCGGCTTGCCGTTCACCAGGCAGGTCGATGCTTCAAAGCCGCTTTCCTGGAACTCGATCAGGTCACCGTCTCCCTGGCTGAACAGGTTCACGATGCTGACATGGGCGCTGACGTTTTCCGGCAGGGGAACATGGATCACGACCGCCTGGTTTTCGAGCAGGGCGCCGTTGCGGCCGTCACGCACCTTGGGCGTGCGCTGGCCCATGTCATCCAGGTGGATGCCCGAGATCCAGCCGACCAGCGGCTTCATGAACATCTCGTCGTAATGGGACGCATGCTGCGCATATTCAAGATGAACTTCGGAAAATGCCGGCAGGATGATCAGGCTGAAGCCATTGACGGGCGCTTCCATGCACACCTGCGACAGCGATGCCGCGTCATAGTGCTTGATGGAGGGCGCGAGGCCCGGGTAAAACGACAGGGGCGTGACGAACAGCCGCTCGCGCGTGGTGATGCCGCCCTCCTGGCTCATGAAATAGGGAATGGTGCCGCCAATCCAGTTGCCGTTCGGCAGCGCCGCCAGCACGCTTTCGTCGCCCGCAATGGCCAGCGTGGCACCGCTGCGGATTAGTTGAGCGGCCATGTCTGGAGTGACCAGAAGCTGTTGCAAGGCGTTCATGCGTACTCCGACTGTGATATTTTTCTGAACTGGTTCAGCTCATATTCGAGACTGCGCTGGTTGCGCTCGACATATCGGTGCAGTTCGCGCAGCTTGAGCTGCTTGACTTCATCGTTTTGCTGCAGGCTGACTTGCTGGCGCAGCTTGGTCAGAATGAGTTGCAGGCTCAGGGTCTTGATATGGATGGTGAGTTCGCCGGTGATGAGGCGTTCCCATACGGGGTCTTTCACATCCGGCACGTTGCCGGAACCTGCCGATGGCGACAAGTGCGCATCCGGGCCGGTGGCCGTGTCGGTTTTCTGGCTTGCGGTGTATTCAAACTTGACCTGGCCATTGTCGAGCGCGTGCTTGAACTTCCACAGGTCGGCAAAAGGGATGTTGTGTATGTCGCAGATCGCGGGTATTTCCAGGCCTTCCTTCAGGCAGGCAAAGACCTGGCGTGACAGCCGGTTGGAAAAAGGCAGGCCCGGCTGGCCAAACCAGGGCAGGTCGAAGTGACGCTCATCAAGAACATCCAGGGTATGAATCTGGCAGGTGAAATTCATGCAGTTGAGGTGGCGCCACTGCATTTCAGGGCCGTTAACGGGCGCTTCGGCAATGGCTTGCACCGCCGTGAGCAGTCCGAACCAGCTGCGCTTCTTTTTGACGTTGGCTTGCGGCTGCCGGGTGATCCAGACATGAACCATTGCCGCGACTTCATCAATGCGGTACTGGGTCGCCCGCCATGGATGAGGAATGCCGGCAGCTACTGCCAGATAGCCTGCAATGGCAAGTTCATGAGGCTCTTTCATATAACCGTCTCCAAAAACATGGCACCTGCCAATCCGGTTGACACTGAAGTGGACAGGGGCCGGAATGGTCAAACCATCCGGCCCCCGGCCGACTCAACAAGCTCGTCTCAAGGCTTCGTATTAGAAGAAGCCCAGTGCTTTCGGACTGTAGCTGACCAGCAGGTTCTTGGTCTGCTGGTAGTGGTCGAGCATGACCTTGTGGGTCTCGCGGCCGATGCCCGATTCCTTGTAGCCGCCAAAAGTGGCGTGGGCCGGGTAGGCGTGGTAGCAGTTGGTCCAGACGCGGCCGGCCTGGATGGCGCGGCCCATGCGGTAGGCGGTGGCGCCGTCACGCGTCCAGACGCCGGCGCCCAGGCCGTAAGGCGTGTCGTTGGCGATTTCCAGCGCTTCGGCTTCATCCTTGAAGGTGGTCACGGCCAGCACCGGGCCGAAGATTTCTTCCTGGAAAATCCGCATCTTGTTGTGGCCCTTGAACAGCGTCGGCTGGATGTAGTAGCCGCCGGCCAGGTCGCCTTCCAGGTGGGCGCGTGCGCCGCCTGCCAGCAGTTCGGCGCCTTCTTCCTTGCCGATGGCCAGGTAGGCCTCGATCTTCTTCATCTGCTCCAGCGACGCCTGGGCGCCCATCATGCAGTCGGTATCGAGCGGGCTGCCCTGCTTGATGGCTGCGACACGTTCGAGCACGCGTGCCATGAACTTATCGTAGATCGATTCATGGATCAGCGCGCGTGAAGGGCAGGTGCAGACTTCGCCCTGGTTGAAGGCAAACAGCACCATGCCTTCGATGGCCTTGTCGAAAAAGGCGTCATCGGCGTCGGCGATGTCGGCAAAGAAGATGTTGGGCGACTTGCCGCCGAGTTCCAGCGTGGCCGGGATCAGGTTGGTGGCTGCGGCCTGCGCAATCACGCGGCCGGTGGCGGTGGAGCCGGTGAAGGCGATCTTGGCGATGCGCTTGCTGGTGGCCAGCGGCATGCCGGCTTCGCGGCCATAGCCATTGACGATGTTGAGCACGCCCGGCGGGAGCAGGTCGGCAATGAATTCGGCCAGGATCAGGATGGAAATCGGCGTCGATTCGGCGGGCTTGAGCACCACGCAGTTGCCGGCGGCAATGGCGGGCGCCAGTTTCCAGGCGGCCATCAGGATCGGGAAGTTCCAGGGAATGATCTGGCCGACGACGCCCAAAGGCTCATGGAAATGGTAGGCGATGGTGTCGCCGTCGATCTCGGAGAGGCTGCCTTCCTGCGAGCGCAGGCAACCGGCAAAGTAGCGGAAATGGTCAGCCGTCAGCGGAATGTCGGCATTCAGGGTTTCGCGGATGGCCTTGCCGTTATCGACGGTTTCGGCGTAGGCCAGTGCTTCGAGGTTTTGCTCGATGCGGTCGGCGATTTTGAGCAGCACGTTGGCGCGCTCGGCCGCTGGTGTCTTGCCCCATGCGCCGGCGGCGGCATGCGCTGCGTCAAGCGCCAGTTCGATGTCCTCGGCGCCGGAGCGGGCTGCCTTGGTGTAAGGCTGGCCGGTGATGGGGGTGATGACTTCGAAATAGGCGCCGTTGAGCGGGGCGACAAACTTGCCGCCGATGAAGTTGTCGTACTGAGCTTTGAAGTTGACTGGGGCGCCGGCGGAGCCGGGGTTGGCGTAAATCATGTCGTGTCTCCAGTAGGTAGGGTCGATTGCTTGAGTTAAGCCACCCACCGGGCCGGTGAGATGGTCTTACCGGAGGCTGTTTGCAGGGACTGTGCCAGTCACTTTTTGGGGCCGAAAAGTCCAAAATAACAGGAAAATCAGACATGTTTTAAGGGTAAACCCTTTAATGTCATGAAGCCCTGTGCCAGTTGCTGACACAGGGCTGTTTCAGAATGGAGCAATGCCTTTTTCTGACTGCAGCAAAACCTATGCCTGCTGCACCCAGGGTTCACGGCTGCTTTTACAGGCGACCGAGCAGCAGGAATTCCATCAGCGCCTTTTGCACATGCATGCGGTTTTCGGCCTCGTCCCAGACCACGGACTGAGGGCCGTCGATCACCTCGGCCTCGACTTCCTCGCCCCGGTGCGCCGGCAGGCAATGCATGAACAGCGCATCGGGCTTGGCGGCGCGCATCATCTCGCTGTCCACGCACCAGTCGGCAAAAGCCTTTTTGCGCGCTTCGTTCTCGGCTTCATAGCCCATGCTGGTCCAGACATCGGTGGTCACCAGGTCGGCGCCGGCGCAGGCCTGCATCGGATCCTTGAAGACCTGGTAGCTTTCGCTGGAGCGGATGCCGGCAATTGACTGGTCCACTTCGTAGCCGCCGGGCGTGCTGAGGTGGACCTTGAAGCCGAGGATTTCGCTGGCCTGCAGCCAGGTGTTGGCCATGTTGTTGCCGTCGCCGACCCAGGCCACGGTCTTGCCCTGGATCGAGCCGCGGTGCTCGATGTAGGTGAAGATGTCGGCCAGAATCTGGCAGGGGTGGAATTCGTTGGTCAGGCCGTTGATGACCGGCACTCGCGAGTGTTCGGCAAAGCGGTTGATCTTGGTCTGCTCGAAGGTGCGGATCATCACCAGATCGACCATGCGGCTGATCACCTTGGCGCTGTCCTCAATCGGTTCTGCGCGGCCCAACTGGCTGCCTTCGGTGGTGAGGTTCACGACCGTGCCGCCCAGCTGGTACATGCCGGCCTCGAAGCTCACGCGGGTGCGGGTCGAGGCTTTCTCGAAAATCATCACCATCGTGCGGTCAATCAGCGGCTGGTGCCTTTCGTAGGCCTTGAATTTTTTCTTGATCAGGGCGGCGCGCTCGAAGAGGTAGGCGTAGTCATCGGCGTTCAGGTCGCTGAACTGCAGGTAATGCTTGAGCGGGGTGGGGGGGCTGGACATGCTCATGGTTCACACGCCTTCCTGCAGCAACTGCCTGACGAGGGGGCACAAAATCGCCACGACTTCATCGGCTTCTGCCGTGGTCATGATGAGCGAAGGCACCATGCGGATCACGGTGTCGGCTGTGACGCTGATCAGCAAGCCGTTTTCGGCCGCCTGGGTGACCAGCGCGCCGCAAGGCTTCGTCAGTTCAATGCCCAGCATCAGGCCGCGACCGCGAATTTCCCTGAAGCCCGGCAGGTCGCCCAGCTCGCGCGTCAGCGCGGCCCGCAGGTGGTTGCCCACCGTGACCGCGTTTTCCAGCAGGCCATCTTCTTCCATGATGCGGATGGTTTCCACGCCGGCCCGCATCGCCAGCGGATTGCCGCCAAAGGTCGTGCCGTGGTTGCCGGGCGCAAAGATATGCGCGGCCCTGGGGCCAGCCACCACCGCGCCGACCGGAACGCCCGAGCCCAGCCCCTTGGCCAGCGGCATCACGTCCGGCTTGATGCCGGACCACTGGTGCGCAAACCATTTGCCGGTGCGCCCCATGCCGCATTGCACCTCGTCGATCATCAAGAGCCAGTCGCGCTCGTCGCACAGCGCGCGCGCCTGCCGCAGGTAGTCGTCCGTCATGCTGTGAATGCCGCCTTCGCCCTGGATGGCTTCAAAAAACACCGCGACCACATTTGGATTGCCCTCGGTGGCGGCTTTCAATTCGTTGATGTCGTTGATGGGGACGCGAATGAAGCCTTCGACCAGCGGGCCAAAGCCGGCCTGCACCTTGGGGTTGCCGGTGGCGCTCAGCGTGGCGATGCTGCGGCCGTGGAAGGCTTTTTCATAAACGACGATTTCGGGGCGTTCAATGCCCTTGTCATGGCCAAACTTGCGCGCCAGCTTGAGCGCGGCTTCATTGGCTTCCAGGCCGGTCGAGCAGAAGAAAACATTTTCCAGTCCCGACAGCTCGACCAGCTTGGCCGCCAGCGTTTCCTGCAGCGGCACATGGTAGTAGTTGGAGCTGTGGATGATCTTGCCGATCTGGTCGCGCAGCGCGGCGACGAGTTGGGGGTGGTTGTGGCCGACGGTGTTGACGGCAATGCCGCCGAGCGCATCGAGGTAGGACTTGCCATTGACATCCCAGACGCGGCAGCCCTGGCCATGGGACAGGGCTATCGGCAGCCGGCCGTAGGTGTTCATCACATGGGGAGAGGCAGCTTCGATGTGATCGGGAAGGGCAGCGGTCATGGGAAAACTCCGGGAAAGTAGCAAACAACAAGGTGGCCGCGACTGAATCAAGCGGGCTTGACGTGATTTTAGGCGCAGACTTCAGGGGCTTTCGTGACGATGCCGCATCACTGTCATGCGCGGCCGGGATGCGGCGGCTGGCCGCAAGGATGAGCTGAGTCTTATATAAGATAGAATCGTTGTGCGGCGCAGCATGGGGGTTTATCCTCACCCCTGGCCCGTAAAAACACCCTCCATCCGATGGTCTCCAATTCCTCCAAAGAAGTCTTCATTCAGGGCATTACGCATGATGGCAAAACCTTCCGGCCCAGCGATTGGGCCGACAGGTTGTGCGGCGTGATGAGTCAGTTTCGCCCCGGCGGACCGCAGCCCGGCAGCCACCTGACCTATTCGCCCTGGTGCGTTCCCACGGTCATCAACGGCGTCAAATGCGTCGTGGTCAATGCCGAGTTGCGCGATGCCGAACCCATGGCCTGGGACTTCGCACTCAATTTCGCCAGGGACAACAACCTGCAAATGGCCGATGCCTGCCTGCTGCCTGATCCTCCCAAGCGCTGAGCGCTTTTCCTGTAGCTCTTTCACACAGGCATAAAAAAACCGCCCGAAGGCGGTTTTTTTACTTTTGCTGCAGCGCACCCTACAAAACGGCGGACTGGCTTTTTTTAAAGTTGCCAGTCCGGGCGATTTGCCTGAATGATCAGGCGGCGGTTGGGGTGGGGGCGGCTTTGAGGGCCAGGGCTTTCACCTTGGCGGACAGGCGGCTCTTGTCGCGCGCTGCCTTGTTCTTGTGGAAGATGCCCTTGTCGGAAATCGTGTCCACGATGCTTTGGGCCTTGGCGAACAGATCCTTGGCTTTGTCTTTGTCGCCGGCTGCAACGGCTTTTTCGACGTTCTTGACAGCCGTGCGGTATTTGGAACGCAGTGAGGTGTTCGCGGCGTTGAGTTTGATGTCCTGGCGGACGCGCTTGCGGCCGGAGGCGAGGCGGGGGTTCTTTTTCTTGGGTTTGGCGGTTGCCATAATGAGTTTCCTTTAATCCTGGGAGGAGTCTGTGGATGATGCAGCAAAGCCCGCGATTATACGATAGCGGGCTTTTAACCCAGAAAATCCAAGCCGATTCCCAAGAGTCCGGATTCTCCGACTAACGCAAGCTGGCAATGTAATGCGCCAGATTCTCGATGTCGGCGTCGCTCAGGGTCTGCGCCACGCTGGTCATGTTGCCCGCGTCGTTGGTGCGGGTGCGCGCCTTGAAGTCTTTCAGCTGCTTGATGACGTAGTCGTACTGCTGGCCAGCAACGCGCGGAATCTCATTCTGGCCCGAAAGGCCCCCGAGGTGGCACATCGTGCACAGGGTTTCGTCGGCCTTGGCCCTGCCCAGTTTGACTTTCGCCTCGTCGGCCTTGAAGCTGGAGGGCTTGGGCGTTTGCGCTGCGAAGTAGTTGGCGATGTTGATCATGTCGTCGCGGCTCAGCGGTGCTGCCATCGGGCTCATCACCGGATCATTGCGCCGGCCTTCCTTGAAATCCTTGAGCTGGGTGTAGAGATAGCGCCAGGTCTGGCCCGCCAGATTGGGGAAATTACCCGCCGCCGAGTTGCCATCAACGCCATGGCAGGCCGCGCAGACTTGCGCCTTGGAGCGGCCGGCTTCGATGTCCTGGGCGCCTGCGGGCAGCCCGGCCAGCCCGGCCAGGACGGCCGCCAGGATGCCGGCAGAAAACGCGGCGGGTTTCAAACCAGATCCCCCGGGCAATGGCCTGCGCCCGGCTTACCTGGGCAGCGCATAGACGAACATCGTGTTGCCGCGCTTGAAGTCGAGCTGGGTGTTGCCGCCGCAGCCCATGGCGATGTACTGGCGGTCCTTGACCGTGTAGGACACCGGCATGGCGTTGGCGCCCGCGCCGCACTGGTATTCCCAGAGCAGCTTGCCGTTCCTGGCGTCAAGCGCGCGGAACAGGCCGTTGCCCTCGCCATAGAACAGCAGGTCGCCAGCGGTGGCCAGCGCGCCGCCGATCAGGGGCTGCGCGGTGTCGAACTTCCACGCCATCTTGCCGGTATCGACATTGACCGCCGCGACGCGTCCCCACTGCTCTTCGCCTTCAATCGTTTTGAAGGCGCCGCCCAGCCACAGCTTGCCGCCCGGATAAGCCGCCTTTTCGACGTGGTAGGTCATGGGCTGGTGCAGATTGAGGGCGTAGGCCAGGCGCAGCTTTTCGTTGACCGCCATCGGCGACCATTCCACGCCGCCATTGGCGCCCGGCAGCATGCGCGCACCTTGTGCCGTCGGCAGCACCCATATGTTTTCCTGCGGGATCATGGCTTCGGAAAAGCGGATTAGCTTGCCGTCCTTGCGGTCATGCACATAGACATGCCCCGTCTTGCCGCCGTGAAGCACGGCCGGAATCATTTTTCCGGACTTGTCCTTCACATCCATCAGGATGGGCGGACTCACTGCGTCCAGGTCCCACACGTCATGGGCCACGTACTGGGAATGCCACTTGTACTTGCCGCTGTCCAGGTCCAGCGCCACCAGCGAGTCGGTGTACAGGTTGTCGCCCGGCCGCTCGGCGCCGTACAGGTCCGGCGACGGATTGCCCACGACAAAGAAAATAGTGCGCGTCTTGAGGTCAACCGCCGGGTTCATCCAGACGCCGCCGCCCAGGGTCTGGTAGAAGCTGCTGTTGCGCGCCAGTTCCTCTTTCTCGGCCTTGATGTCGCGGTGCATGTTGCGGCCGGTGGCATCGTTTTCTGCCCACACGCCTTCATGGCCCTGCTCGGGAATCGTGTAGAAGGTCCAGAGCAGCTTGCCGTCCTTGGCGTCAAAAGCCTTGACGAAGCCGCGAATGCCGTATTCACCGCCGTTGGTGCCGATCAGCACCTTGCCCTCGACCACGGTGGGCGACATGGTTTCGCTGTAGCCCTTCTCGGGGTCGGCGATTTGGGTTTCCCACAGAACCTTGCCGCTTTGCGCGTCAAGCGCCACCAGCTTGGCGTCCAGGGTGCCCATGAACAGCTTGCCGCCCTCGATGGCGACGCCCCGGTTGTTGGGGCCGCAGCAAAAGGTGGTGATCGGCCCCATCTTGTGCTTGTAATGCCAGAATTCCTTGCCCGTCGTGGCGTCCAGCGCATAGACATGGTTGTAGGAGGTGGTCATGTACATCACGCCATCGACCACGATGGGCGCGGTTTCCATCGACTCGCGGACCTCGGTCTGAAAGCTGAACTCCGGCCTGAGGTTTTTAACATTGCCGGTGTTGATCTGCCTGCCGGGGTAAAACCGGGTCTGCGCATAGCCGCCGTTGGTCTGCAGCCAGTCCTTGCCCTGCTGGCCCGAGTTGTTCAGCTGTGCCTGCGACACGTTGACGGTCTTGATGGCCGCCGGTGCGGCGCTTTTGCCTTTTTGCTGCTGGATTTCCTGCGCGTGCGCAGCGCCAAACACACACAATGCAAGCATGGCGCACAAGCCCGTCGTTTGTTTGAGTCGAATCATGTTGTCTCCCCAAGTGGCTTCCCTCCGCCAGTCAATAGCGGGCCATGCTTCAGAGGGGGGTCACCACATGCAGCGGAACGACGCTGCCCCGGTTTTTAATTATTTCCTTGCATGACGCGAAGAAAATTATGTGCTTCCGGTACTTTTTGAGGAGTGCGCGCTGACTTGCTTTCAACTGTTGCAATTGAAGGGTCAGTCGTCGGCCATGGCGTCGCAGACAGCTTCAGCTGTTTTCCAGCAGCCTGAGCGCTGCCGTGAAATTTCCATCGCGCGCCATGTCGGCGGCGGTCTTGCCCCGGTTGTCCTTCAGGCTGCGGTCGGCGCCCTGGTCGAGCAAAAACTGCACCGTTGCCGCATTCCCGTAGCCTGCCGCCCACATCAGCAGCGTTTCGTCGTTGTCCATGCGCGCATTGACCGGGGCGCCGGCGCGCAGGAATTCAGCCAGGCATTCGCTGCAGCCGACGCCCGCGGCGTAGATGGCGGCATTTTTCTTGACGCGATCCAGTGGGTCGATCCTGGCGCCAGCGGCCATCAGCTTGCGCACGAGCGGCGCATTGCCCTTGAACGCCGCGCCCATCAGGGGCGTCACGCCTGCAATGTTGGCCAGGTTCACATCCGCGCCGGCCTGCAGCAGCACCTCCGCCAGCGCTTCGTTGCCCTTGCTGGCCGCCATGTTGAGCGGGGAGTCGCCATTGCGGTCGCGCGAATTGACGGCCGCGCCCTGCGCGAGCAAGGCCGCCACGCGTTCCGTGCGCCCCGCCTTGGCCGCCAGGACCAGTTCGCCATTGAGGTTGATCTTGTCCGCACCCTGCTGGGCAAGCGCCGGCATGAGGGACGCGCCTGCTGACACCAGCAAGGCAAAAAGCATCTTCTGGGGTGTGACCGTTTTCATGACATCTCCTTTAAAAAAGCGATATTGAAATGCTGGACGGCCCGGACCCCGCCCGCTTAAAACATGCTGCGAACGCCCACGAACAGGCGGCGCCCCGGTGCGGCTTCAAAAAAGCGGGCGTTGGTGTCGTTGACGATCAGCGACCCGGCATAGGTTTTGTCGAACAGGTTGTCAATGCGTCCATAGAGCAGCATTTTTGCGCCGTTGAAGCGGAATTCCCGGCTCAGGCGCGCATTGAACACCGCGTAACCCGGCGCCGCGTCGCTGTTGAGGTCGTTCACATAGGTCTTGCTCTCCAGGCGCATTTCCAGCCCGGCCTTGACGGAGTCGGTGATGCTGGCCTGCACGTCGGCGAACAGGCTGTGCCGGGGCGCGCCCGGCAGGCGGTTGCCGACCGGAACCAAACCCTGCGCGCCAGCGTAGGGCGACTTGAAGCGCGCATCGAGCAGGGTGTAGGCCAGGTGCGTGTCCAGGCTGCCCGCCCAGTTTGCCGACCAGGAGGCTTCCATGCCGCGCCGGGTGGTGCGGTCGGCGTTCTGGAAAATGGCGCGGCCGCCACTCGACTGCGAGGAGACGATTTCATCCTTGCTCCGGGCTTCGAACAGCGCGGCGTCAAAACTGTGAAGGCCGCTGCGCAGCTTGACGCCGATTTCGCCCTGCGTGCTTTTGGACGGCTTCAGCGCAAAGTTGGGTCCGGGCGCGCCGCCGGGGCGGTAGGCGGTTTCGGCCAGCGTCGGCGTTTCAAATCCGGTGCCCAGGTTGGCATACACATTGAGCGTGTCGGCGGCATGCCAGACCAGGCCGACGACCGGGCTGGTATTGCGATATTCCACGCTGCCGCTGGTGCTGCTGGCCGCCGGGTTGAAGCGGTCATCGACGCTGAAACGCACGCGGCTGGCGCGGACGCCGGCAATCGCCTGCCAGTCGGGTGTGAAGGTCCAGTCGAGCTGGCCGAACACATCGGTGTTGCGCGCCGTGTCGTCCTCGTTGCGGCGCAGGGCTCCGTTGCTGCCGTTCAGGTTGTCAAAGCCCTTGCGGGTTTCGCGCAGCTGGTCGGCCTCGACCCCCACGGTCCAGCGCACCGGCAACTGGTTGACCTGCATGGCATGCGTCCAGCTGGCGCCGACGCCGCCATAAGTGCGGTCCAGGTTGACCACGCCGTTGGCCTGAAAAGCCAGTTTCTGGTCCACCTTGCGCGTGCCGCCATAGACGCGCGCATTGAGCGTGTCGCTGGCCGACAGCTTGTGCTCGATCACCAGGCCGGCCTGCTGCTGCTCGATGGTCTTGCGGGTGTCGAAGGCGAGGGCGTTGGCAATCACCTGGCGCGGGTTCTGGTTGAACTGCGCATGCGTCAGCCCGAGCGGGTCTTCGGCCAGGGGCTGGTTGAACAGGTTAACGATGCCGGTCAGCGTGGTGTCGGCCGACGGCCTGGCGACCACCTTGGCGTTGAGTTGCTCGCGCCGGGCCGCGCTGTGGTCTCGATAGCCATCGGTCGAGTAGCGCGACACATCGAGCAGCCCACCCAATGTCTCGCTGCCGCCCGCGATTCCGGCGGCAACGTGGCGCTGGCCGTCGGAGCCGGCGCCGGCCGACAGGCTGTAGTCGGGTTTATTGGGCGTGACCGGCGGGTCTTTGGTGAAGACCTGCAGCACGCCGCCGGCCGCATTGCCGTAGAGCTGGGCCAGCGGGCCGCGCAGCAACTCGATGCGCTTGGCCGAAACCAGGCTGGCGGTGGCCGCCTGGCCCTGGCCGTCGGGCATGGTGGCTGGAATGCCGTCGATCAGAATGCGCACGCCGCGAACGCCAAAGGTCGAGCGCGTGCCAAAGCCGCGCACCGACAGCTGCAAGTCCTGCGCGAAATTCTGCCGGTCGCGAATCTGCAAACCAGGCACGGCGCCCATCAGCTCCGACAGGTTGACCAGCGGCGAGGCGGTGCGAAACGGATCGACCTGCACCGCGTCGATGGCGCCCGGCGCATCAAAGCGCCGCTGCTCGGCGCGGCTGGCGCTGATGACGACTTCCGACAATGCCTTGTTCGTGTTTTCCTGCGCATGGCTGATGGGCGCCGCCGCAGCCAGGGCAAGAAACACGGCGCAGGCCTGTCCGACGCGATGGCGTGAAAAAGCGGGTTGTACAGGCGCTGTGAATGGATTGTTTGAAAAAAAGTTAAACATGGTTGTCGTGCCGCTGACTGGGAATGAAATCTACTGAAAAACTACCGTTTTGCCAAAGCCCACGGGTAAGGGGAGATGAGTGAATGCGCTTATTTCGATCATCATCGATTCAGGATTGTTATCTTCAGCGGACGGTGATTTATATGAACGACCTGCCTGTCCATTGACAATTCTCAATACCGTGCGATGGCGCACAAGCTGCCGGTCATTTCAGCTTTGCCGGGACGCCCGGCGCCAGCGAATAAACTCCTGCCGTGTCACTTTTCAAATCCGCCTCCACCGTTTCCCTGTTCACATTGCTTTCCCGCGTCTCCGGCCTCGTGCGGGAGTTGCTGATTGCCTCGTCGTTTGGCGCCAGCGCCATGACGGACGCCTTCAATGTGGCCTTCCGAATTCCCAACCTGTTTCGCCGCCTGTTTGCCGAGGGAGCCTTCAGCCAGGCCTTTGTGCCGGTGCTGGCGGCCAACAAGGCGCAGTATGGCGAAGCCGACACCAAGCGGCTGATCGACCGGGTCGCCACGCTGCTGACCTGGATACTGCTGCTGACCTGCGCCGTCGGCGTGGCGGCGGCGCCGCTGCTGGTCTGGGCGATGGCCAGCGGCCTGCAGCAGGAGCCGCGCGGCTATGCGGCGGCGGTGTTCATGACGCGCTGGATGTTTCCGTACATCGCCTTCATGTCGCTGGTGGCGCTGTCCTCGGGCGTGCTCAATACCTGGCGGCATTTTGCCGTGCCGGCGGCCACGCCAGTGCTGCTCAATGTGTCGATGATCGGTGCCGCATGGCTGGGCGCGCCGTGGTTCAAGTCGCTGGGCATCGAGCCGGTGTATGCGCTGGGCGTCGGCGTGATGCTGGGCGGGGTGCTGCAGCTCGGCGTGCAGGTGCCGGCGCTGCTAAAACTCGGCCTGCTGCCGAACATCCGCTTCACATGGTCGGCGGTGCGGGACGCATGGGCCGACCCGGCCACGAAGAACATCGCCCGGCTGATGGCGCCGGCCCTGCTGGGCGTGAGCGTCGCGCAGATCTCGCTGCTCATCAACACCCAGATCGCTTCGCACCTGGCGCCCGGCAGCGTCAGTTGGCTCACCTACGCCGACCGCCTGATGGAATTCCCGACCGCCATGCTGGGCGTGGCCATCGGTGTGGTGCTGACGCCGCAGCTGGCGGCCGCCAAAGGCGCGGGCGATGCCGCCAGGTATTCGGCCATGCTCGACTGGGGCCTGCGCATCGTCGTGCTGCTGGCCGTGCCCTGCGCCGTGGCGCTGCTGACGTTTTCCGAGCCGCTGGTCGCCACGCTCTACCACTACGGCGCCTTCACCGACAGGGATGTGCAGCAGACCACCCACGCGCTGATGGGCTACGGCGCCGGGCTGCTCGGGCTGGTCGCCATCAAGGTGCTGGCACCGGGTTTTTATGCCAGCCAGAACATCAAAACGCCGGTGAAGATCGCCGTGGTCGTGCTGGTGATCACCCAGTTGCTCAATTTGGCGCTGGTGCCGTATTTCCAGCATGCCGGGCTGGCGCTGGCCATCGGCATCGGCGCGCTGATCAATGCGCTGGCGCTGCTGATTGGCCTGATTCGGCGCGGCAGCTACACGCCGGCGCCGGGCTGGGTTTTGTTCGGGCTGCGGGTTTTTTCCGCCAGCGCGCTGCTGGCGGTGTTTCTGCTCTGGGCGGCCGCTGCCGTGAACTGGATTGGCCTGAAGCACCAGTATTTTGAGCGAATTGGGCTGCTTGCGCTTGTCCTGTGTGCTTCAGGTGCTATTTATTTTGCAGTGCTATGGATGTCCGGGCTGAAACTGCGCCAGTTGCTCAAGCGCTGATTCCGAAGGCCGGATTTGTGCCCGCTTGACGAAACGCAAGTGCGAGTGCATTTGCCGATACACATGTTGTGCCAGATTGTGAGAAAGTAGCGCCATGCAATTAAATCTGGCCGTCCCGTCTCCGCTGCAATATTTTTCAAGCCTCGTGCAAAGCGACGCGCAGTTTCCCTTGCTGGAAGCCGCCGTCAGCCTGGCGCAGGATGAATATCCCGACCTGGATGTGGAGCAGGTCTTGGGCGATGTCGATCAGCTGCTGGCCCGCCTCAAGCGCCGCCTGCCCAGCGACGCGCCCGAGCTGCAGCGCCTGCGCACGCTGAACCAGTTCTTTTTCCGGGATCTGGGCTTTGGCGGCAACATCAACGACTATTACGACCCCGACAACAGCTACCTGAACACGGTGCTGCGCACGCGGCGCGGCATTCCGATCACGCTGGCCGTGCTGTGGCTGGAGTTGGCGGTGGGCCTGGGCCTGAACGCGCGCGGCGTGGCTTTTCCGGGGCATTTCATGGTCAAGGTCAACCTGCCCAAGGGCCAGGTGGTGATCGACCCGTTCAACGGCCAGTCATTGAGCCGCGAGGAACTGGCCGAGCGGCTGGAGCCTTTCCGCCAGCGCAGCGGCATCAGCGACGAGTTCGAGGTGCCGATGGGGCTGTACCTGCAGTCCGCGCCGTCGCGCGAGATCATCAGCCGCATGCTGCGCAACCTGCAGGAAATCCACAAGACCCAGGAAGACTGGCCGCGCCTGATTGCCGTGCAGGACCGCCTGATCGTGCTGCAGCCCGATGCCTGGACCGAATACCGCGACCGGGGCCTGGCCTGGGCCGCGCAGGGCGACGTGGCCTATGCAGTCGCCGACCTGGAAACCTATCTGTCGCATGCCGACGATGCACTCGACATTGACGCCATCGCCGAACGCGTGGCCCAGTTGCGCCGCTCCAGCCATTGATTTCAAGGAAAATCCGGCTTTTTCGCAGGTGCACAGGGCGATTACAGCTATTTATTTGATAGCTGATTCCGGTCCGAAGGCGTGCCCGCCAGGTCAAACTGATGCCAGGCCCGGCGCAACTGCGTGTCCGAGCTGAATCCCGCCATTTCCGCCGCCTGCGTCACGTTGCGGCCCGACTGCAGCGCCGTTTGCGCCACCGCCAGGCGGATGCGGCGCAGGTATTGCAGCGGCGCGATGCCGGCATGCCCGATGAACAGGCGCGTCAGGTGGCGCGCGGAAGCATGGGCAATGTCCGCCATGGCCGGCACGGACCAGTCCCCGGCCGGTTGCTGGCTGACGGCGTCCTGCACCCGGTGCAAACCCGGATGCATGTGGTTGCGGTAGGCCAGGAAGGGCGAGAGTTCCGGGTCGTGCGGCCCCCGGCGCAGGGCCACCACCATGGTTTGCGCGACTTGCGCGGCCAGCGCCGGGCCGCACAGCGTGCCGATGCGCTGCAGCATCAGGTCGATGCCGGTGGTCACGCCTGCGCTGCTGTACACCGGCGCATCTTCCACAAAGACCCGGTTGGCGATGACCTGGCAGGCGGGCTCCACGGCCTGCAATTCCCGCAGGTGATGGTGATGCGTCGTGACGCGCCGCCCGGCCAGCAGCCCGGCATGCGCCGCCAGCACCGAGCCCGCGCAGACGGTGACCAGTTCCAGCGCCTGCGGCATCAGGCGCAGGCCACGCAGCCAGTGGATCAGCGCCCTGGCAGGTTCTGAAGTCACCGAAATTTCTTGCCCCGGCAGGCCGACCAGCACGACCCAGCAGGGTTCGGGCAGCGTGTCCGGCAGGGGCGCCAGGCCGCTCAGCATCAAGCCGACCGAGCTGACCGAGTCACGGTCGGGGCTGACGAAATGCAGTTCGAAGCGCGGCGGCTGGCCCTGGCCCCGCAGCAGCTGGTTGGCAATGCGCAAGGCCTCCGCCGGCCCGGCCCAGTCCAGTACCAGGCTGTCGGGCAGCAGCGCAAACAGTACTTGGATGGGGCGGCTGATCGAGGTGGTTTGCGGTGGCTTCATGCTGGTTTTGAGCTGTGGTTCAGGCGGGGTCAGTGGCGCGCCAGGCGTAATCCATCTGGCGCGCCGTGCGTTCGGCCAGCACCTGCCCGGCCAGGCGCGCGACCAGGTACAGGCACATGTCCATGCCGGCGCTGATGCCAGCCGAGGTGAGCACCGGCCCGGCGTCCACCCAACGCGGGCCTTCGCGCACCGTCAGGCCGGGAAAGCGCGCACGCAGATCGGCCACGTCTTCCCAGTGCGTGGTGACGGTTTCGCTCGTCAGCACGCCGCTGGCCGCGAGCAGGAAGGCGCCGGTGCAGACCGAGGCCGTGATCTGCGCCTGCTGCGCCGTGCGGGCAATCCAGTCCAGCGTGCGTGGGCAGGTCGTGGCGCCATCGACCACGCCGCCGGGCACGATCAGCAGCTCGCACGGCGGGCTGTCGGCAAAGCTGTGCCTAGGGAGAATGCGCAGTCCGGCACGCGCCTGCACGGGCAGAAGGTCGCGGGCCACGCAGGTCACGTCGAACAGCGGCGCCGCGCCGGGGTGGTTCCGCCCATGCACCCGGCTGGCCGTGGTGAACACCTCGTACGGACCGGCAAAGTCCAGCGCCTCGACGGCATCGAACACCAGGATGGAGACGCGCAGGCTCATGCCGTGGCTCCTGCCGCGCGCGCCAGCGCCTCTGGCACGCTGCAAATGGTGGCGAAGCGGTCTTTCAGCACGGCGGCCGTGCGCGCCTTGATGTCGGCGGCTTTCAGCATGCTGCCATCCAGGTGCGCCATGTCCCAGGTCAGCGTGGCGTCGGGCACGTAGTCCACGCTCCAGCCCAGGTCCGACGCATGGCGCGTGGTGGTTTCGCAGCATTGCTCGGTGCGGATGCCGCTGATGATCAGCCGCTGGATGCCGTGTTGCGTCAGCCACACCTCGAGCCCGGTGCCGACGAGCGCGCTGTGCCGGCTCTTGATGAAGCTGGCGGCGGGAGCGAAATCCGCCAGTCCCGCCAGCGGGACGACATGGCCGGATTCGAGCGCGAACGGGTTGTCGGCGGTTTTCGGGCCATCGGCATGCAGCACGCGAACTATCGGCAAACCGCGCGCCGCGCAGCCTTCGATCAGCGCGTTCTGCGCCGCCAGATAGGCCGGCAGATCGCGCTCGGTGAAATACGGGCGATGGCGGAACGATTCCTGCGCATCAATCACAATCAGACAGCTTTTCATCATAAGAACTCCTTTGTAGCAGGGGGTTGAAGTCCTTATTCTTGCTGCGCCACAAGGCGGGGTCCGGCCCAGGACGGACAAGTCTCGATCAAATCAGGACATTCATCCGAGCATCGGCTGGCAATCGGTTGCCAGCCCATAAAAAAATCAATGAAATAGGCTTTTTGCGCAATACTGACATGCCTAAGCTGCTATCTTTAGCAGAGCACTACCGATTCACGCCGCGCCAGTGCCACAGCAGCGCCAGCGCCGCAAGGCTGAACACGGCGCCGGTGACAAAGGTGGCGGGCGCGCCCAACTGGTCCCACAGCACGCCCGCCACGGTGCTGGCCAGCAGCATTGCCAGGCCGCTCATCAGATTGAAAAAACCGAAGGCCGTGCCGCGCAGGTCGGGCGGAGCGACCTTGGCGACCATGGTGGCGAGCAGGCCCTGCGTCATCGCCATGTGCAGCCCCCACAGCGCAATTCCTGCGGCCACCCAGGTCCAGTGGCTGCTGGTGGCCAGCACGGCATCGGCGGCAATCAGCACCACCAGGCCCCAGGCCAGCAGGGCGGTGTGGCTGACGGAATCCGACAGTTTTCCGAACGGGTAGGCGCCCAGTGCATAGACGACATTCATGCCGATCAGCACCAGCGGCGTGTAGGCCACCGGCATTCCGCCCTGCAACGCCCGCAGCACCAGAAAAGCCTCGCTGAAGCGCGCCAGCGTGAACAGGGCGCCGATGAAGACCACGCGCCAGTAAGCGCTGCCCAGCCGCCGCAGGTTGTCCCGGCTGATCGGGTTGGGCCGGACGGCGGGGGCGGCGGAAGCGGATAGAGGCCCGGCCGGCGCAGGCTCCTGCACGCCCAGCAGCAGCAAGGCCACCGCCATGAAGCCGGGCACCATCGCCACCCAGAAAATCGCCCGGAAGTCATTCGCCCAGAGCAGCATCAGGCCCATGGCCAGCAGTGGGCCGATGAACGCGCCCACGGTATCGAGCGACTGGCGCAGGCCGAACGCCGCGCCGCGCATGCCGGGCGGCGCCAGGTCGGCCACCAGCGCATCGCGCGGCGCGCCGCGAATGCCCTTGCCGACGCGGTCGATCAGCCGCGCGGCCAGCACCATGCCGGTCGTGGTGGCCAGCGCAAACAGCGGTTTGGAGGCCGCGCCCAGCCCGTAGCCGAGCACCGCCAGCGGCTTGCGCTTGCCCCAGTAGTCGCTGAGCACGCCCGAAAACACCTTGACGATCAGCGCCGTGGCTTCGGCAGCGCCTTCGATCAGGCCGACGGCCCAGACGCTCGTTCCCAGCACCGTGACCATGAACACCGGGAGCAGGCTGTGAATCATCTCGGAAGAAATGTCCATCAGCAAGCTGACAAAGCCCAGCGCCCAGATGGCGGCGGGGAGGCGGGGTGCGGGGCTGGCGGGTTGGGTCATGGGGTGATGGGCCTGGTTATCTTCACCAACGGCCGCCAGCGTGGGCGGCTTATGCGTTTTGCGTCGCGGGGCTGTACCAGGTGCCACGGCCCGTGCCTTGCTGGACAAGTTCGCGCATCAGGCGCGGGGTATCAAACATAGCCGTAAATATAGCCATAAATAGCCGTAAAACGAGTTGGCTTGCTTGAACGCTTGAACGCTTGCACCTGCTTTGTTCCGGCTCAAGCCTTGTCGTGAATAGCTCGAAGCATTAACGGATTGCGAACGGCGTTCTTCCAGAAATCATCGCTCAGCGGCGGAATATCGCTGTAGTCGATGTCGATGTCGCTATCGCTGTCCGGCATCTTGGCCAGCATGCTCAGTCTGGCCCGTTGCTCGTCGGTCAACGGTGGTGGGTTTTGCAAGTCAACTTCTCATTTAAGCATTTTGGTTTTCATAGCATTTTTTCTCCTTGCGGTCAGCGGCTCGCGCATTATTCTGTCCTTGAAGCAAGCATCGCCAGCAATTGAGCGCGAAGATGCTTGTCTTCCGTCACTCTTTCATCTGATGACTTTTTTGCGCAGTCGTCGCAACAAGTGCGCCACGATTCGCTTGACTGCAGTTTTTTGGGTGCGCCGCATTGTTCGCATGTGCGGCGGCTTTCCTCTTCCGAAGCCTTCAAAATCTGCTCCCGCAGATCATCGGGTAACGAACCCCTGCTGTAGAAACGCAAGCTTCCGAATTTTTCCTTGATCTGCGCAACCCGTGGCCAGCGCTCTTTGGGCACACCAAGGGAAGCTAGTCTTTCGATTTCGTTTTCACACGCACAACTCAAGCGGTCAATCAGGGAAAACCAGCCATCGCCACATTCGACGCCCCACTCGTCAAATGGCATGCCACCGTGAACAAGCTGTTCACTATTTGAAATTGATTCCAGCTCGACAAAGCGTTCGCCCGGCTTGCGGAAAAATCTTGGATAACGGTGCAAGAGTTCCGTTTGCAATTCAAGTTTCATCGTATAGGAATAAGGGCGGACTAAATAGCGCCAGACAGTTACGCGCAATAGCGAGCGACAAAGTCTTCAAGCGGAATTAAAACCGATGTAGCGCCCGTTTTGAGTTGGGTGGCATATTTGCGAATACGCGCTTCAAGCTCGAGTTTTTGTTTTTTTCCGAAAGGATGCTCTTCGAGTTTATTCAACGTATCACAGATATGAAGCTTTGTACCAATTGTTGATGAATGTTTATCGTCAACTACTTTGTAAGCGCCATCAACCCTTACACGACCTTTCAGCCCTACATAAACACTGATGATGGACTGGCCCAGCAGAATTTCGCCAGGAGCTTCATCCCAGCCCTCGAAAAAGTAAGGGGGCGGTGTACTTGCAGCGCCCAATTGGGCTATCCGGTTGTCGTGTCGTTCAATGTTTGCTGCTGTTGCTTCGTCAGATACACTTTTCGACCAAAGGGCAAGAAATATTTTTTTATCGCTAAGGGCTTCCGGTTTCATCTCCAGAACTGATGTCGCTTCGCCGGGCAGACCAATTCTCCCCTCCCTGCGTTTCGCCCAATTTATACGTGCCTGTTCAAGCAAATTTTCATTAACACCGCCTCCACGCGCCCACTGCTGCTCAAACCACTGACGCATTTTTTTCAACTCGACTACATCATGGGTGACAAACCCAGCTTCCTGCCAGCCATTAAACTCACCTTCTTCAATGTTCAGGCCATTGGTCGAGATATTCGCCGAACCGACGATGGCCGATTTGTCACCGACAAGAACCTTGGCATGCAGATCATCGAGGTGTTTAATTTCGATATTTTTGAAAATTTCTTTGTTGCGAAGTTTTTCGATTGGTGCAGGATTGGTTCCTCCGCTGGTCAGGTTGCAGAGAATGCGAATTGGGATATCGCTATTCGCGAAAAGCTTTTCTGCCCCTTTGCCCCAAAATGCCACTGCTATATCAATTGAATGATTTTCCTGGATGATTTTTTCAACCTGAACTTTGTAATCTGCAGACGTAATAAACATGCGCTTCCCTTTTTATCAATCCACCTCAACTTGAGGAGGATTGATTTTAGAAGCAGCGACTGCATTCCACGGGACTAAAAAACTTTGTAAAAACAAGGCCAAGTCTTGCATCGCAATATTTCCATTCCCCTGCTCTGGCGAATGAATTTGCACTGCCGTTACGAGCGCCAGCCTGATATTTTTCAACCCACGGTAACGCTGGCACCTTCACCACGCGCCGCAATCACGCCAATCTCATAGACCGTCTCGCCCGCTTCCCGCAGCATGGCGGCGCAGGCGCCAGCGCTGGCCGCGTCAATCACCACCACCATGCCGATGCCATTGTTGAACGTGCGGTTCATCTCAAAATCCGAAATCGCGGCAGTCGCCTGCAGCCAGGCGAACAGCTCGGTCTGCGGCCAGCTGCCTTTGGTCAGGTGCGCGGCCGTGCCTTCGGGCAGCACGCGGGGAATGTTTTCGAGCAGGCCGCCGCCGGTGATGTGGGCCAGCGCCTTGATCGGGTGTGCGGCCAGCGCGGCCAGCACGTTTTTCACGTAGAGGCGGGTCGGGGCCATCAGGGCCTGCTTGAACGGCTGGCCGTCCAGCGTGGCGGGCAGGTCGGCGCCGGCGCGCTCGATGCATTTGCGCACCAGGCTGAAGCCGTTGGAGTGCACGCCGCTTGAAGCCAGGCCCAGCACCACGTCGCCCGGTGTCACGTCCTTGCCGGTCAGGATTTTGGATTTCTCGACCGCGCCGACGGCAAAACCGGCCAGGTCGTATTCGCCTGACGGGTACATGCCGGGCATTTCAGCGGTTTCGCCGCCGATCAGCGCGCAGCCGCTCAGCTCGCAGCCTTTGGCAATGCCGCCGACCACCGCCGCAGCAGTATCCACGTCCAGCTTGCCGCAGGCGAAATAGTCCAGGAAGAACAGCGGCTCGGCGCCTTGCACCAGCACGTCGTTGACGCTCATGGCGACCAGGTCGATGCCGACGGTGTCATGCATGTTCCATTCAAAGGCCAGCTTGAGCTTGGTGCCCACGCCGTCGGTGCCGCTGACCAGCACCGGTTCCTTGTAGCGCTTGGGCACCTCGAACAGCGCGCCGAAGCCGCCGATGCCGGCCAGAACGCCTTCGCGCATGGTCTTTTTGGCCAGCGGCTTGATGCGTTCAACCAGGGCGTCGCCCGCGTCGATGTCAACGCCGGCGTCTTTGTAGGAAAGGGGGGTAGTGGTCATGGTGTCAGGGCTTTTAGTGCAGAGGAAAGCGCCAGGTAGGCACTTGAGTGGGCGGGAGCGGCGGGCTGAAACAGGCCGGCCAAGCCCGATAGAATCAAGCCTGAGATTCTAAAGGCTACACCCGTAGCTTCTGCCGGCCTCTTCAAGCCGGCTTCAATCCAGGGCTTCATGCAACTTGCTTCTACCCGACAACCCCCAGTGACCTGGCGCCTGATCCCGGCGCGGGTCGCGCAACGCTGTCTGCGGGCCAGTCGCATGATGCGCAAGTTGAACCAGGGATGAGCACTGTAAAGACCTCCATGAAACAACTCGCGCTGGACATCGGACTGGCGTCCGACCCCTCGTTTGCCAATTTCTTTGCCGGCCCGAATGACGAGACGGTCAGGCAGCTGGCGCTGTGGGCGCAAAGTCCGCTGGATTCGCCGGTGCCGACCTACCTCTGGGGCGACGAAGCCAGCGGCAAGACCCATCTGCTCAAGGCGGTCGGCGAAGCCTTGCGCCACCAGGGCGCCTCCAGCGGCTGGATGGACGCGTCCATGCTGGAGCCGCCCGAGTTCAACGAATCCTGGTCCGCCGTCATCATGGACGACTGCCATCTCTACACCCCGGCGCAGCAGCGCAGCGCCTTCAACTGGTTCGTCAACGCCCTGAGCACCGACGACGGCCATCCGCGCTGGGTGGTGGCCGCCGGCAACGTGCCGCCCGCCGACCTGCCGCTGCGCGAAGACCTGCGGACCCGCCTGGGCTGGGGACATGTGTTTGCCTTGCAGGCCCTGAGCGATGACGAGCGGCGCGCCGTGATCAAGCGCGAAGCCGACGCGCGCGGCTTTTCCCTCAGTGACGAAGTGACTGACTTCATGCTGACCCACTTTTCGCGCGACCTGGGCAGCCTGATGCAACTGCTCGACAAACTCGACAGCTACGCGCTGCAAACCAAGCGGGCCATCACCATCCCGCTGATCAAAACCATGCTGGAGACTGAATGAACGTGCAGGTGAATGCTGACAAAGAAGGCAAAGAATACGACGTGCGCCGCGCCGGGCCGCCCCAAGCAAGCACAGCCCCCTCGGGGGGCAGCGCATTACACGAAGTGAAAAGCGTGGGGGCACGTCGGAAATTGGCGCTGTTCGATCTGGACCACACCCTGATCCCGATTGACTCCGACTATGAATGGGGCGAATTCACGATTGCGCTGGGCTGGTGCGACGCGACCGAATTCAAGCGCCGCAATGCCGAGTTCTTTGAGCAATACCGGGCCGGAACGCTCGACATTCACGACTATGTGCGTTTTGCCACGCAGGCCATCCGCGAGCAGGGTACTATCAATTCAATAGCTGCCCATGCCCGCTTCATGAGCGAGATCGTGCAAAAAGCCATCAAAATCCAGGCGCTGGAACTAGTCGGGCAGCACCGGGCGGCCGGCGACGAGCTGGTCATCGTGACGGCGACCAACGAGTTCGTGACGCGTCCGATTGCCGATGCCTTCGGCGTGTCGGAGCTGATTGCCGTCGAGCTGGAGCGTGACGCGCAAGGCCATCTGACCGGCGAGATCAGGGGCACGCCGTCGGCTAGAGAAGGCAAGGTCACGCGCATGGAACAATGGCTGGCCGCCCGCAGCCTGGGCTGGGGCGATGTGCACAGCACGTTTTACACCGATTCGATGAACGACCTGGCGCTGCTGGAAAAGGTCACCGACCCCGTCGCCACCAACCCGGACCCGCGCCTGCGCGCCCTGGCCCTTGAGCGTGGATGGCGCATACTTGACCTGTTTTAAGCGTCAGGGATTGCGCTTGCCGCCGGTCAACGGCGGCCCATACCCACCTGAACCAGGCAGGGACAACGCTTGCTGCCACGCAGCGGCAACCCCCTCAAAACATTAAATTTCATGATCAAAAAATTCATAGACAAGCTGTTCGGCAAATCCGACAGCGCCGACGCCGCATCGAAGCGGGTCAAAAAATCTCCCTTCGGCAAACGCCACGACATCGAGGTCAAGGACCACGGGATCAACCCGAAGCTGGTCGATGAGCGCGCCATGGATGTGGTGCATGTCCTCAAGCAAGCGGGTTTTCAGGCCTACATCGTCGGCGGCGCGGTGCGCGATTTGCTGGTCGGCCTGCGGCCCAAGGATTTCGACGTGGCCACCGACGCGACGCCCGAACAGGTCAAGTCCCTGTTCCGGCGCGCCTTCATCATTGGCCGGCGCTTTCGCATCGTCCACGTGATTTACGGCCGGGGCCGCGAGCACGAGGTGATCGAGGTTTCGACCTTCCGCGCGCACATGGACAACGCCCTGGCCGAGCAGGTCGGCGGCAACGAGCGCACCAGCAAGAGCGAACTCGCCGGCATGAAGCACGCCGTCCATAGCTCAGGCCGCGTGCTGCGCGACAACGTCTGGGGGCCGATGGAAGAAGACGCCGCGCGGCGCGACTTCACCATCAACGCCATGTACTACGACCCGGAAACTGAAATCGTCGTCGATTACCACAACGGCATTGGCGATGCGAAGAAAAAAATCGTCCGCATGATCGGCAACCCGGCGCTGCGCTACCGCGAAGACCCGGTGCGCATCATTCGCGCCGTGCGTTTTGGCGCTAAGCTCAATGCGCTGGGCTTCAAATTCGAGGAAAAAACCTCGGCGCCGCTGAAGGAAATGTGCGGCCTGCTTGCCGATGTGCCGCAGTCTCGGCTGTTCGACGAAATGCTGAAATTGCTGCAGACCGGCCATTCGCTGGCCAGCATCGCGCAGCTCAAGGAACTGGGCATGGGCACCGGCATATATCCGCTGCTCGATGTGGTGGTCGAAATGTCCGACGACCCCTTCCTGAAACTGGCCTTGCAGGACACCGACCGCCGGGTCGGCGAAGGCAAGCCGGTCGCGCCCAGCTTTTTGCTGTCGTGCGTGCTCTGGTCCGATGTGCGTCAGGGCTGGGACCGGCGCCTCAAGCGCAACGAGCCGGCCATGCTGGCGCTGCAGGATGCGATTGACGAGGCTTTCAACGCCAGGATCGGCGATGTCTCGGGACGCGGCAAGCTGGGCATCGACATGCGCGAAATCTGGAGCATGCAGCCGCGTTTTGAAAAGCGCGTCGGCAACGCGCCGTATTCGCTGCTGGACCAGCCGCGCTTTCGCGCCGGTTTTGACTTCTTGCGCCTGCGCGGCCAGATTGGCGAGATTGACCCGGCGCTGGGTGAATGGTGGGAAAAGTTCAGCACCGCCTACGACGACGAGCGCCACGACATGATCGAAGCGATTCGCGAGTCGCAGTTGAAAAAGCCGCACGCGCCGCGCGTCAGGGTCAAGCGGGTCGATGCAGAAGCCGCCACGCCTGACAACGCCAGCCCGGCCGCATCCGATGCGCAAGCTTTCCCTGCGGCGGACGGCGAGGCCGCCCCGGCCAAGAAGCGCCGTCGCCGCCGCAAGCCTGTCGGCAGTGCCAGCGCCGGGACTGCCGAAGGTGCCGGCGAAGCATCGCAGCCTGCGCAGCAGAACCCTTCGGCCTCCGACTCCTGAGCAGGCGACGGTTTCATGCGCGATACGGTGACCGCTTATGTCGCGCTGGGCGCCAACCTGGGCGATGCCGCAGCAGCGCTCAAACGGGCGGTCGAGGCGCTGGGCCAGTTGCCGCTGACTCGCGTCAGCCGGGCGTCAAGCCTTTACAAAACCGCGCCGCTCGATACCGATTCAGCCAGCGAGTCGTCCGCGCCGGGCGATGATTATTTAAATGCGGTCGTAGCGCTGCAAACCGGCCTGACGGCGCCCGCGCTGCTCGATGCCTTGCAGGCGCTGGAATTGCAGGCCGGGCGCGAAAGGCCTTACCGCAATGCGCCGCGCACCCTCGACCTGGACCTGCTGCTGTATGGCAGCGCGCGCATGGAATCAGCCCGGCTGACCGTGCCGCATCCGCGCATGATGCAGCGGGCCTTCGTGCTGGTGCCGCTGGCCGAGATTGCGCCCGATGCAGTCAATACCGAAGCGCTTGATGCCGTGCGGCACCAGGCCATCGAGCGGCTGGGTGATTCGGGGGTTTAAGGCGCCAGGCGCTCGCGCAGCCAGCCGGCATCGCCCTGCAAGGTGTAGCGCAGGCGGTCATGCAGGCGGCTCTTGCGGCCTTGCCAGAACTGCCAGTTGTCGGGCTTGAGGCGGTAGCCGCCCCAGTGCTGCGGGCGCGGCGGTTGCAGCATGAACTTGGCGCCGAATTTTGCGGCATTGGCCAGCAGCACGCCACGGCCGGAAATCACCTCGCTTTGCGGACTGGCCCAGGCGCCGATGCGCGAATCCAGCGGGCGGCTGTTGAAGTAGGCATCGCTTTCTTCATCCGACACCTTTTCCACCACGCCTTCGATGCGCACCACGCGCTCCAGCTCGACCCAGTGGAACTGCAGCGCGGCATACGGATTGCCGGCCAGCTCCAGCCCCTTGCGGCTGGCGTAGTTGGTGTACCAGACGATGCCCTGCGCATCGAAGCCCTTGATCAGCACCACGCGGGTGGACGGGCGCAGGTTATTGGCCACGGTGGCCAGCGTCATGGCATTGGGTTCGGGCACCTGCGCGGAAATGGCTTCATTGAGCCACTGGTCGAATTGATTCAGCGGGTCGGCGTGCGAAGCGTCTTCATTGAGTTCGGCGCGCTCGTAGCTTTTGCGAAGGTCGGCGATGGAGGTGGGGCTGGACATGCTCAAAGTATAGGGGTCAGCTGACCCGCTGCAGCAGCTTGCCGAGCGCCTGGTCGTCAATGCCCAGCGTGCGCAGCTTGTCATACGTCAGCTGCGCATAGTCGCGCGTCGTGCCGTAGCGGCCGCAGGCGCTGGAAAATATCTGCCGGTAGTGGTCTTCGCTGAGCACGCCGGTGTGGTTGGGGCTGCGCCTGGACAGGGTGAAGGCCAGCGCCCGGACATCGCCCTGCGCGGTGCGGCAGCGCAGCCACTTCGGGTCATAGACGGCGTTGGGCATTTCCCGCTCCCACAGGGCCGGCAGGCTGGCGGCCACGCGCTCCTGTGGCAGGCGATACGCCACCCCTTTGCAGCTGCCGCCCGGCAGCAGGCCAAACACCAGGCCCGGCAGCTCGGGCGTGCCGCGGTTGACGCGGCTCCACATCTTCAGGGCGCGGTGGTAGCCATGCAGGGTGGCAAAACGGTCTTCGGCGGATTCGAACTCGGGCCGCCAGATCAGCGACGCATAGCCAAAAATCCACAGGTCGGACTCGCCGCCCCATTCGTGAATGGCGGCCTTGAGCATGGCCGCCGGATCGCGGCGCTTGTAAGCCGTTTCGAGGGATGTGTTTGCTAGAGTGGACACAGCCACAATTTACAATAGCGCCAAGTTTTTTAAAAGGGAGTTTAGTGATGTTTTCTCAGGATGATGACAGCCAGCAACGCGTGGCCCTGTTTCTGGTTTTTGGTTTGATCGCCATCGTCGTGGCCTCGGTGCTGGTGTTTGGCGTGAAGCATCGCGGCGCTTCGGTCAAGGCCGCAAGCGCTCCGGCTACCGTGGCCGCTGGCACGCCGGGCGCGGCAAGCTTGCCCGCAGCGTCCAGCGATGCGCAGGCGGCTTCGGATGCGGCCAGCGTCAAGGTCGAGCAGGGCGTTGTCCAGTTCTACTTTGCTTCCGGCAAGGCCGACCTGGCCGCCGGCGCCAGCGAAGCCCTGACCGACGTGGTCAAGGGCGCGCAGGCGGGCCGCAAGCTGGTGATTTCGGGTTTCCACGACGCGACCGGCAATGCGGCGCAAAACGCCGAGCTGGCCAAGCAGCGCGCGCTGGCCGTGCGTGACGCCCTGACCGCAGCAGGTGTGGCCGAAGGCCAGATCGAACTCAAAAAGCCCGAGCAAATCACCGGCAGCGGCCCCAACGCCGAAGCGCGCCGCGTCGAAATCAGCCTTCAATAACAAGCGCCCTGGCGGCCTTCAGGGCTGGACCCGGTAACAAAAATCCGCACTGCTTCGCGCACTGCGGATTTTTTTGCGCCACCTGGCTGTCTTGTTTGGTAACCGCAAAGTAACCATTCAGGTGGAAAAGTGCTTTCATTTTGGTTACCATAGACGCCGTAATAAAGTTACATACCCATCTTTGGGATGGCTCGATTTAAAGGTTGCACCATGGCGCTTCATTCAGCAGTTTCAGACATCACCGCGCGCATAGCCCTGCGCAGCCGGCCCACGCGCAATGCCTATCTGGCGCAGCTGCAGGCCGACAGCAGCCGCAAGCCCAGCATGGACCGCATGGGCTGCGCCAACATCGCGCATGCCGTGGCCGGCATGCCGCTGGACGACCGTTTCAAGGTCGTGACCGAGCGCCGGCCCAACATCGGCATCGTCACCTCCTACAACGACATGCTGTCGGCGCACACGCCGCTCCTTAGCTACCCGGCGCTGATCAAGGACGAGGCCCGCAAGCACGGCGCCACGGCCCAGGTGGCGGGCGGCGTGCCGGCCATGTGCGACGGCGTGACGCAGGGCACCAGCGGCATGGAACTGAGCCTGTTCAGCCGCGACGTGATTGCCATGGGCACGGCAGTCGCGCTGTCGCACGACATGTTCGATGCCGCGCTGCTGCTCGGCGTGTGCGACAAGATCGTTCCCGGCCTCTTGATTGGCGCGCTGCAGTTCGGGCACCTGCCGATGGTGTTCGTTCCGGCCGGCCCCATGCCCTCGGGCCTGCCGAACAAGGAAAAAGCCCGGATTCGCGAACAGGCCGCGCAGGGCCTGGTCGGACGCGATGCGCTGCTCGAAGGCGAACTCAAGTCCTACCACAGCCCCGGCACCTGCACTTTTTACGGCACGGCCAACAGCAACCAGATGCTGATGGAAGCCATGGGCCTGCATGTGCCAGGCACCGCCTTTATCCAGCCGGGCGACATGCTGCGCGACGAACTGACGCGCGAGGCTGCCCGCACCGTCCTTGGCATCACCAAGTCAAAACGCTTTGCGCCCATCGGCCATGTCGTCGATGAACGCGCGATTGTCAACGCCATGGTGGCGCTGCTGGCCACGGGCGGCTCGACCAACCACCTGATCCACTGGGTGGCGGTGGCGCAGTCGGCCGGCATCGTGATTGACTGGAACGACTTTTCGGCGCTGTCCGATGTCGTGCCGCTCTTGACGCATGTGTACCCGAACGGCAGCGCCGACGTGAACCAGTTCCAGGCCGCTGGCGGTCCGGGGCTGGTGATCCGCGAACTGCTGGACGCCGGTTTCATGCACGAGGACGTGCTGACGGTGCGCGCAGGCGGCATCCGCGAATACGCCGGCGTGCCCGCGCTGGACGGCGCAGCGCTGACCTGGCATGCGGTCGGCGATTCAAAGGACGAGTCCATCGTGCGTCCGGCCAACCGGCCGTTCAGCGCCACCGGCGGTCTCAAGCTGCTGACGGGCAACCTGGGCCGCAGCGTGATCAAGGTCTCGGCCGTGCCCCATGACCGGCATGTGATCGAAGCGCCGGCCCGGGTGTTTGACTCGCAGGAAGACCTGCAGCGGGCCTTCAGCGCGGGCGAGCTGGAGCGCGATGTGGTCTGCGTGGTGCGCTGGCAGGGTCCGCAGGCCAACGGCATGCCCGAGCTGCACAAGCTCACGCCGCCGCTGGCGGTGCTGCAGGGCAAGGGCTTCATGGTGGCGCTGGTGACCGATGGCCGCATGAGCGGCGCTTCGGGCAAGGTGCCGGCCGCGATTCATGTCTCGCCCGAAGCGGCTGCCGGCGGGCCGCTGGCCAAGGTGGTCGATGGCGACGTGGTCCGCGTCGATGCGCTCACGGGCGAGTTGCGCGTATTGGTCGATGAGGCCGAATGGGCGGCGCGGCCAGCCAGCATCATGCCGGACGAATTGCGCCGGCAGAACGGCGTTGGCATGGGCCGGGGATTGTTTACCGGGATGCGCCGCCATGCGCTGACCGCAGAAGAAGGAGCTTTGTCATGGATGTAAATATGAATGTCAGCGGAAAATTGAGCGCCTTGCAGGTCATGCGGGACGCGCCCGTGATTCCGGTCATCGTGCTGAACGATGTCAAGCAAGCCGTTTTGCTGGCCCGCGCCCTGGTGGCGGGCGGCATCCGCATGCTCGAAGTCACCTTGCGCACGCCGCAGGCGCTGGCCTGCATCGAAGCGATTGCGCGCGATGTGCCCGACGCCGTGGTCGGTGCGGGAACGGTGCGCAGCGCCGCTGACGCCCAGGCCTGCGCCATGGCCGGCGCGCGTTTTGTCGTCAGTCCGGGCTACACCCATGCCGTCGGCCAGGCCTGCCGGGATGCCGGCCTGGCCCTGTTGCCCGGCGTGGCGACCGGCAGCGAAATCATGATGGCGCAGGAAGACGGCTTGAGTGAACTGAAGTTTTTCCCGGCCCTGCAAGCCGGCGGCACGGCCATGCTCAAGGCCTGGAGCGGCCCGTTTGGCGATGTGAAGTTTTGCCCGACCGGCGGCGTGTCGATGGCGAATGCGGCGGAGTTCCTGGCGCTGCCCAATGTGGTCTGTGTCGGCGGCTCGTGGCTGACGCCGGCCGAGGCGGTGGCGCGCGGCGACTGGGCGCAGGTGACGGCGCTGGCGCAGCAGGCTTGCCTGCTGGTGCGCAAGGACATTTAAGCCGGGAATTGTGGCGGATCAGCCTGATTTTTTTGTAACTACTCTGCGCTTGAGTCATCCGTCATTCCCGCGCAGGCGGGAATCCAGGCTTGGGTGAGCGTTCAGCCCTCGTTGCTGGTTCCCCGCCTTCGCGGGGATGACGCTCTTTAAGACGCAGTCGTGACGATTTTTTTAATGAAATCAGCCTTTTGCGCAGGCAGCACGGGCGCAAGAAACTATTAAAAATATAGCGAATCCGCGCCGCAAGCCGGTTAGCGCAACCCCCCGCCGCTGGCGTATTCGGCGCGCTGGATCAACTCGATCTTGTAGCCGTCCGGGTCGGTCACAAACGCAATCACCGTGCTGCCGCCCTTGACGGGGCCGGCTTCGCGCGTGACATTGCCGCCAGCGGCCTTGATCTTGTCGCACGCGGCTTTCACGTCGGGCACGCCCAGCGCGATGTGGCCGTAGGCATTTCCCATGTCGTAACTCTCGGTGCCCCAGTTGTAGGTCAGCTCGATCTCGGCCTGGGCCGGGTTGTTTTCATAGCCGACGAAGGCCAGGGTGTACTTGTATTCCGGGTTTTCGGAGGTGCGCAGCAGTTTCATGCCGAGTACCTGGGTGTAGAAGTCGATGGAGCGCTGGAGATTGCCAACGCGCAGCATGGTGTGTAGAAGTCGCATGGGCGGATTATCGGGTGGGCGAGGGAAATTTGCAGGCGGGCGAAGGTGGCTGATCAGCCTGAATCGGCATCCAGTTCAGCGCTGCCTTGATGGCCGCCTACTTGGTGAATTCAATGGCGGCGATTTGCACCGGATCGCTTTGCGGGCTTCTTTGCCAATGCTCATAGGCCGCTTTCTCCACCGCTTCCTTGTCGTAAACGCCCCCGGACAGATCGGACCAAACGTGCACGTAGGCCTGGCACCAGGCCGCTCTTTTCTCGTTAATGCGCTGTTCGTCAAACTCGGGATTGGGTTCTGTGGTCATGATGCGATGCTACCTCCGGGAACCCAAAAGCGACATACCGCATTGATTCACGCCCGCGCCCGCTATGCTTGCACCCCATGTACTCGCACCATTTCGGCCTGACGCAAGATCCGTTTTCCATCGCGCCCGACCCGCGCTACCTGTTCATGAGCGAGCGCCACCGGGAGGCGCTGGCGCACCTGCTCTACGGCGTGGCCGGCCCGCACGGCGCGGCCAGCGGCACGGGCGGGGGCTTCGTGCTGCTCACGGGCGACATCGGCACCGGCAAGACCACCATCTGCCGCTGCTTCATGGAGCAGATTCCCGCCGGCTGCCATGTCGCCTATATCTTCAACCCCAAGCTGACCGTCACCGAACTGCTGCAGTCGATCTGCGAGGAGTTCCACATTTCGGTGGCGGCTGCCGCCTCCAGCCCGCCAACGGTCAAGAACTACATCGACGCGCTGAATGCCTTTTTGCTGCAGGGCCACGCTGCCGGGCAAAGCAGCGTGCTGATCATCGACGAGGCGCAGAACCTCAGCGCCGATGTGCTGGAGCAGCTGCGCCTCTTGACCAACCTGGAAACCAGCGAGCGCAAGCTGCTGCAGATCGTGCTGATCGGCCAGCCCGAGTTGCGCGCGATGCTGGCCCGCCCCGAGCTGGAGCAGCTGGCCCAGCGCGTGATCGCGCGCTTTCACCTCGACGCGCTGACCGAGGCCGAGAGCGCGCAGTACATCCGGCACCGCCTGGACGTGGCCGGGCTCGCCGGCCCGCTGCCATTTGACCGCGCCTCGCTCAAGCGCATCCACCGCCTCGCGCGCGGGGTGCCGCGCCGCATCAACCTGCTGTGCGGGCGCGCGCTGCTCGGGGCATGGGCCAATGGCCTGCACCGCGTTGACCGCAAGATGGTGGACAAGGCGGCGGCCGAGGTGTTCGGACTTGATGCCGGGCCGGCGCCGAACGCCGGCGCACGGCCCGCAGCCTACGCGCTGGGCGGCTTCGCGCTGCTGGCCGGGGCCGCGCTGGCGGGCTTCCTGGTCTTGAACCCTGCGCAAAAGGCAGAGCGGCCGGCTCAACCTACGGCGTCAGCGTTGCCGGCCTCGCCAGCAGCACCTCAAGCGAAGGCTTCGTCGCCCATCCGGGTCGAGCCGCCCGCCCCGAGTCCGGCCGAAGAGATCGAAGCCCTGCTGCCGCAACTGCCGGGCGACATCAACTCGGCCTGGCGCGAACTGGCGCCCACCTGGAAACTGGTCTTGACGACGGACGGCGACCCCTGCCAGGCCGCCAGCGCGCAGCAACTGCTGTGCTACCGCACCGACAGCCTGACCATGCCGCTGCTGCGCCAGCTCGGCCGCCCCGGCATCCTGACACTGCGGGCGGGCAATGGCCAGCCGGTGCATGCCGTCCTCGTCGGACTGAGCGAGCAGACCGCCACGCTGCTGGTGGCGGGTAGCCGGCACACCGTCAGGCTGGTCTCGCTGGGCCGGCTGTGGCGCGGCGATTTTGCGACTTACTGGCGCCCGCCGCCGGGCTACACCGCCGGCCTGCAGGGCGCCAGCACCGGCCCGGTGATCCAGCGTCTCGCCAGCCAGCTGGCCCTGCTCGACGGAGCGCCTGCGCCGCTCGATTCCACCGCCCCGCCCGTTCTGGACGCAGCCCTGAGGGCGCGCGTGCGAGCCTTCCAGCGCGCCCAGGGGCTTGAGGCTGACGGCCAGCCCGGCCCCATGACCTTCATGCAGATCGACCGCGCCACCCATGCGGATGAGCCGCGCCTGCAAACCAACCCGCGATAAGCCCAAACCAAAACCCATGTCCTATATCCTCGATGCTCTGAAACGGGCCGATGCCGAACGCGAACGCGGCGCCGTGCCCGGCCTGCAGTCGCGCCACGCGACGATGCCTGCCGTCCCGGCTGGCCCCGGTGTTCAAAAACGCGTTTGGCTGGCCGTCGTTGCGGCGCTGGTGCTGGCCGGGCTGGCCGCTGGCCTGTGGTTCTGGCAAAAGCCGGACAGCGCCGTGCGCGTGGCTGCGGTGGAGCCTGCCGTGGTCAGTCCAGCGGCGCCCGTGCCGCTGGCGCAGCCAGTGCCGCCACCAGCCCCATTGCCCTCCATCCCCACGCCGCCTGTAGTTGCGGTGCCACGGGCAGCCGCCTCTTCGCCGCCCGCCGTGGCCCGCGCCGCGCCCAAACCCGTGCCAAAGCCGGCGCCGCCAGCGCCTGCCGCTGCCATGCAGGCGCCGCCCAAACCCAAGCCTGAGCCGGTCGCCAAGGCACCCGCCACCCAGGCGGCCCCGGCCACCATCCCGCTGCTCGGCGATCTGCCCGAAGGCCTGCGTCGCGACATTCCCCCGCTGGCCATCTCCGGCTCCGTTTACTCGGCCAACCCAGCGCAGCGGCTGCTGCTGGTGAACAACCAGGTGTTAGGCCAGGGCAGCCAGGCCGCGCCCGGTGTGAACCTGGAGGAAATCCACGCCAAGAGTTCGGTGTTCAGTTTCCGGGGAACGCGGTTTCGGGTGGCGCATTAACCCTCCGTGATGGCTGGCCGTCCGGCCGTCCTTGCCTGCCTAAGCCCGCGCCGGCAACTCGAACACCAGGCAGGTCGTGGTCGCATGCGCATACAGCTTGCCGTCCGGCCCGACGATGCGGCCCTCGGCCGTGGCCAGCTGCCTGCCGCAATGAATGACCATGCCGATGGCGCGCAGCGGCCCGGTGGCATGCGAGGCCGCCCGCACGATGTTCAGGCTCAGCTCGGCCGTGGTGTAGCCGCGTCCGGCCGGCATCATGGTGTGCACGGCGCAGCCCACGGCTGAATCGAGCAGCGTCGCGTACCAGCCGCCATGCACCGTGCCCAGCGGGTTGTAGTGCTTGAGCTGCGGCGTTCCCTGGAAAACCGCCTTGCCGGGCTCGACCGCGATCAGCGAAAAATCCAGCGTTTCGGCAATGTGCGGGTAGGGCAGGGCACCGGCCAGCATCGCCTGCATGATTTCCAGGCCGGTCTTGCCCGCCACGCTCTCGGGGCGCGCCAAGCCCGGCTTGCCGCCGCCGGCCAGCATGCGGGCGCGCACGGCAGCGCTTTCTTCGATCCAGTGGGTCAATGTGGCTTGTGGGGTCATGATGAGGTTTTAAGTTGCATATACAACAATTGTAGATACAATCAAAACCATGTCCACTCCTCCCGTCATTTCCCCCACGCCAGCCGGCCTCGACCTGAAGGCCGAACTCAAAACGCTGGGCTGCACCAACTTCAAGCTGCGGCAGTTGATGCGCCAGGTGTCGCAGCACTACGACCTTGAAATGGCCAGCGCCGGGCTCAAGACCACGCAGTATTCGCTGCTGAGCTACGTGCTCAAGCTCGGCCCGCTGCGGCCCGGCGAGCTGGCCAAAAGCATGAAGATGAGCGCCTCCACCCTGACGCGCAACCTCAAGCCGCTGGTGGATGCGGGCTGGCTGGAGTTGACCGCCGGCAGCGACGCGCGCAGCCGAACCGTGGCCATCACGCCGGCCGGGCGCGCCAAGCGCGAAGAAGCGCTGGGCCGCTGGAAAGTGGCGCAGGAAAGCCTGAACCAGCGGCTGGGCGCCGGCCGCGTGATTGCCCTGCACGGCCTGATCAACGAATCGCTCGAACGCCTGTCGCCTGTCAACCCTGAATCTGGAGCCGATGATGAATGAATCCGCAACGCCCAAAAAGTACATCGCCACCTGGCTGGTCCTGCTGGCGGCCGGCGGCGCCTTTGCCCTGACCATGGGCGTGCGCCAGACCATGGGCCTGTTCCTGTCGGCGCTCAACACCTCGACCGCGCTGGGCGTGGGCAGCATCAGCCTGGCCTTCGCTTTCGGTCAGCTCTGGTGGGGGCTGACGCAGCCTTTTGCCGGCGCGGTGGCGGACCGCATCGGTACCGGGCGCGTGATCAGCATCGGCTTGCTGCTGGTGGCCGTGGGCACCTTCATCACGCCGCTGATGACGACCACGGCGGGGCTGATTTTCGCGATTGGCGTGCTGGCGGCGGGCGGCGCCGGCATGGCCGGGCCTTCGGTGCTGATGGCCGCCAGCACCCGCCTGGTGGCGCCTGAAAAGCGCGGCCTGGCCACCGGCATCGTCAATGCCGGCGGCTCGTTCGGGCAGTTCGCCATGGCGCCGATCGCCATCGGCCTGACGGCTTCGCTCGGCTGGGCCAGCGCGATGCAGTGGCTGGGCGTGCTGGTGCTGCTGGCGCTGCCCGCCGTGTGGGTGCTCAGGGGCAACTCCAATGCGCTGAATGCGCAGGCTGCGGCTGCTTCCGGCGTCAAGCCGCTCAGCGCCCGCCAGGCCATCGGCCAGGCGCTGGCCACGCCGAGTTACCGCTACCTGAGCCTGGGCTTTCTGGTGTGCGGATTCCATGTGGCATTTCTGGCGACGCACCTGCCGGGCGTGGTGGCTGCCTGTGGCTTGCCGCCGGCCATCGGCGGCTGGGCGCTGGCGATGATCGGCCTGTTCAACATCGTCGGCAGCCTGGCCATGGGCTGGGCGGTCGGCCGCTGGCGCATGAAGTCGCTGCTGGCGCTGCTTTACGCCACGCGCGGCCTGGCAGTGCTGGTGTTTCTGCTGGCGCCCAAGACGCCCGCCGTGATGCTGGTGTTTGCCGCTGTAATGGGCGTGACCTTTTTATCGACCGTGCCGCCCACGGTGGGGCTGGTGGCCAAGATGTTCGGCACGGCCAACATGGCGATGCTGTTCGGCGTCGTGATGCTGGCGCACCAGGTCGGCGGCTTTTTGGGCGCTTACCTGGGCGGCTACGTGTTTCAGGCGACCGGCAGCTACGACTGGGTCTGGTACATCGACATCGTGCTGGCCGTCGGCGCCGCGCTGGTCAACCTGCCGATTCGCGAGGCGCGCCGGCCGGCTGCCGCCAGCGCGGCTTGAAGACGGCGAATGCTTGAGCGCTGTTTGAAACCGGGTTAAACCCATCTGAACCGAAAGAACGCCACCATGGACACCATCAGCTCTACCTCCAGCGCCTTCACCGTCCTCTACCTCGACGACCTGCAGGCCGGCGAACGCTTCACGAGTGCCGGGCATCTGCTTGACGAGGACCAAATCATGGCCTTTGCCCTGCAGTTCGACCCGCAGCCTTTCCACCTGGACCATGAGGCGGCCAAGAGTACGCTGTTTGGCGGCTTGGCCGCCAGCGGCTGGCACACGGCGGCCATCACCATGCGCCTGCTGGTGGGCGGCGGCCTGCCGCTGGCGGGCGGCATCATCGGTGCCGGCGGCGAGATCAGCTGGCCCAAGCCGACCCGGCCCGGCGATGTGCTGCGTGTCGAGAGCGAAGTGGTCAGCGTCACGCCCTCGCGTTCGCGGCCGGATCGGGGCATGGTGGTGGTGCGCAGCGAAACGCGCAACCAGCATGGCGATGTGCTGCAGCATTCGGTTTACAAGCTGGTGGTGCCGCGCAGGCCGCGATGAAACGCCTGACCGGCGGCCATGGAGCGGTCAGCGCATCATTTTGGGCAACAAAAAATGCCATTTTCGCAATACCAGTGGGCTGATAGTGCTATTGAAAAAATAGCACAAACGGATTATTCCAGGCCAGGCCCATCTTAAATATTGCCGGCCCTCACATGGCGAACGATGCGGGGCTCGGGTTCCTCGGGTTCTTGCTCTTCTGGCTTTTTCGGCTTGTCTTCATCCGCGTACTGGTCGCGAAGGGCTAGCGCGCCGGCTGCCAGGCCCACGGCGAGTGCGGCATAAACCGCCACCAGGGCTTCGGTTGAGAGGCGGTGCTCGGAGCCGGGCGTGAACCGGCCCCAGTACCAATGGCTGGCCGCATTGAGGGGTGCTGCCGCGCTGCCTGCCTCGCGGCGACCCGTGAGCGCCAGCACCGCCGTGGAAAAGGCGCTGGCCAGACTGCCCGCAAGTAGCCCTTGGGTAAGAACCAGTTTCCATTTTTTCACGGCCAGTCTCCTTTATAAATAACCTCACTTTGCCCCAGTCGGCGCCAAGTGCCTGTAGGCGCGGGCCGAACGAAAAGATAAGGCAGCGCCCTGCAGAGGTTGCCGGCCCCGGCCGGGAGCGGGTGCCGGTGAAGGACGGCCCGCATAATCCGCTGCATTGCGGGATGCCCCATAACGAAAAAACTGAAAACGAAACTGAAGGACAAGCCTTGAGCCCCTTGCTCGACTGGAAAGAAATCGACCTCGTCGTGTTCGACGTGGACGGAACGCTGTACGACCAGCGGCGCCTGCGCCTGGCCATGCTGCGCTGCCTGCTGGCGGCCACATGGCAGACACGCAGCCTGGACACGCTGCTGACCTTGCGCACCTTTCGCCAGGTTCGGGAAGCGCTCGGCGACCGTCCGGAGGTCGATTTCATGCGCCTGCAATATGCCCGGACGGCGGCACGGCACCACAAGACCGAGGGCGAGGTGCGCGCCCTGACCGACGAATGGATGGAGCGCAAGCCCTTGCCATTTCTGGCCGGCTGCCGCTACCCGCACCTGGACACGCTGTTTGCCGGCTTGCGCGGCGCAGGCAAGCAGGTCGCGGTGTTTTCCGACTATCCGGCCACGGACAAGCTGGCGGCCCTCGGGCTGCGGGCCGCGCCCGTCGTCTGCGCCACCGATGCAGGCATTGCCCGGCTCAAGCCCGACCCTTGCGGCCTGCTGTCCATCCTGCGTCAGACGGGCGTGCCGGCGCGGCGCGCGCTGATGATCGGCGACCGGTTTGACCGTGACGCCATCGCCGCCAGCCGGGCAGGCATGCGCGCCCTGATTCGCGCCGGCAAACCGCATCCGGCGTTCGACACCTTTCGCGCCTACGACGACCCGGTTTTCCAGCCCATGCAGAGCCGGCCTGCTTGAAGCGGCTGGCGGGCAAAAATCATTGGCTTGCGCCCAGCGCCAGCGCCCTGGCGCGCGAGTCGTTCAAGGCTTGCGGCTCCGCCGGCGCGGCTGTCGGCCAGCCGCCCATGTGCCGGATGCCGAGTTCGCTCAAGGCCGCCAGCCACTGCGGGCTGTCGTTCAGGCATTCGATGTAGTTGAAGGTCTTGCCGCCTGCCTGCAAAAAGGCATGGCGCGCTTCCATCGAGATTTCCTCCAGCGTTTCCAGGCAGTCGCCGGTAAAGCCGGGGCAGACCACATCGACGCTTTTGACGCCTGACCGCGCCATCTGGACGAGGGTCGGCTCGGTGTAGGGCTCCAGCCATTTGGCCTTGCCAAAACGGGACTGGAAGGTGACCTTGTAGCGGTCCTTAGGCAGCGCCAGTTTTTCGGCCACCAGCCGCGCCGTTTTCTGGCATTCGCAGTGGTAGGGGTCGCCCAGCTGCAGGGTGCGCTCGGGCACGCCATGAAAGCTCATCACCAGCTGCTCGGCCTGGCCGCTTTGCTGCCAGTGCCTGCGGATCTTGTCGGCCAGCGCGGCGATGTAGCCGGGGTCGTCGTGGTAATGATTGATGAAGCGGAATTCGGGAATCCGGCGAATCCTGGCGGCCCAGGCGTACACCGCGTCAAACACGCTGGCCGTCGTGGTGCCGCTGTACTGCGGGTAGGCCGGCAGGATCAGCACGCGCGTCACGCCGTCCGCCTTGAGCTGGTCGAGCTGCGAGGCAATCGACGGGTTGCCGTAGCGCATGGCGTAGCGCACTTCGACCGCATGCCCGCGCTTGCCGAGGTAGCCGCGCAGCATGAGCGCCTGCTTTTCGGTCCAGACCTTGAGCGGCGAGCCTTCGGGCAGCCAGACGCTGGCGTACTTGGCGGCCGATTTCTTGGGGCGAGTGCGCAAGATGATGCCGTGCAAAATCAGCCACCAGACAGCCCTGGGAATCTCCACCACGCGCGCATCGCTCAAAAATTCGCCCAGGTAGCGGCGCAGCGCCGGGGCCGTGGGTTCGTCGGGCGTGCCCAGGTTGCAGAGCAAAATGGCGGTGGTGGCAAGCGCTTGGGGCGGCGCGCCGTGGGTGAAGGTGGGCTCGGGTGCAAATGACATGCGGTATTCTCGCCCAAGCCATGCTTGACCTTACCCTTATCAAAGCCATTACCCTCGATCTGGACGATACCCTCTGGCCGGTCTGGCCGGCCATAGCGCGGGCCGAGCAGGCGCTGCTTGACTGGCTGGCCCGGCATGCCCCACGGACGGCGGCATTGCAGGCCCAGCCGGCGGCGCGCCACGAGATTCGCGAGCATGTCAACGGCTTGCATCCGGAACTGAAGCACAACTTGAGCGCCCTGCGCAGCAAGGCCATCCGGCTGGCCCTGAGCCGCAGCGGCGAAGACCCGGATTTGGCCGAGCCCGCGTTTGAGATTTTTTTTGCCGAGCGCAACCGCGTCACGCTGTTCGGCGACGTGCCGCAGTCGCTGGAATTTTTGGCGGGCCGCTTTCCGCTGGTGGCGCTGTCCAACGGCAACGCCGACATCCAGCGCATCGGCATCGGACCCTATTTCAAGGCCAGCCTCAGCGCCCAGCAGTTCGGCGTGGGCAAGCCCGACCCGCGCATTTTCCGGGCGGCGGCAACAGCGGCCGGGGTGCAGCCGCATGAAGTGCTGCATGTGGGCGACGACGCCGCGCTCGATGTGCTGGCGGCGCTGGCTTGCGGCATGCAGACGGTCTGGGTCAACCGCACCGACCATCCGTGGACGCATCCGGCCCAGCCGCACGAAACCGTGACCACGCTGGCCGAGTTGTGCCAGTTGTTTCCCGCCTGAACTTCATCACTTTACTGAATGGTTTCATGACTCTGAAAATCTACGGCACCGCCGCTTCCCGCGCCGCACGTCCCCTGTGGGTGGCGCACGAGTTGGGCCTGGCTTACGAGCACATTCCCCTGCCTTACCTGGGCGGCGCCACGCGCACGCCCGAGTTCCTGAAGGTCAACCCGAACGGGCGCATTCCGGTGGTGGACGATGGCGGCGTGCTGGTCTGGGAGTCGATGGCCTGCACCCTGTATTTGGCCGAGCGCTTCATGGGTCGCGATGGTTTATCGCTGGCGGCCCAGACCCATGCCGAGCGTGCCGAGATCCTGCGCTGGAGTTTCTGGGTCGTGACCGAGTGCGAAAAAGACGCGCTGATTTTCCTGATGCACGGCGTGCTGATGCCGGCCGAACGCCGCAAACCCCAGCTGGCCGAAGAGTCGCTCAGGCACCTGGCCGGCCCCCTGCGCATCCTGAACCAGCATTTGCAAGACCGCCCCTGGCTGGCCGGCGAACGCTTTACCGTGGCCGATATCTGCGTGGCGTCGGTGGTGGCGTGGCTGGAAAGCGCCAGCGACTTGATAGCGCAGTGTCCGCAGGTGCGCGAATGGCTGCAGCGCTGTCTGGCGCGGCCCGCGTACCAGGCGGTCAGATCAATGGCAAAAAGTGACTGATGCGCTTGTTGCGCCTGCATAGCCAGCTATTAATTAAAGAGCGGGCGGCCAGCGCTTCAGCGCAAAGCCCTGGCCGCTTCCAGGCCGGAGCGCACCGCGCCTTCGAGCGTCGCCGGATACGGCCCGGCAATGTAGTCGCCGCAAGCCAGCAGGCCCCCGGCGACCCGGGCGGCGGGGCGCAGCAAACCCGGCGTGCAGGCAAAGGTGGCGCGTTTTTCGACAATCGTCTGCACCGGCTGCAGGTCCGTCAGCCCGAGTTGCCGCGCCGCCTGCGCGAGCACCTGCCGCGTGAGCGTGGCGCCGTCGCCGCTGCTGGCGCTGATGACAAAGGCCAGCAAGCCCGCCGGGCCGCCAAGCTGTCCACGGTCAAATGCAAACTGCGCGGGTTCGGTTGAAGTCGCCGGCAAGGCCAGCATGGGCTGGCGCAAACCGGCCTGGTCGGCATGGACATACACGGTGGTCAGCGCTTCATGCCGCAGGCCGCGTGTCTGCGCGAGCCAGGCGTCAGCCGCGACACCGCTGCTTTCCGCCAGCCGCGCCGCTTCAACCGGCGGGCAGGCCAGCACGACGCGCTCAAAGGTTTCGCCGCCGACCGACCAGCCCGTTCCGGCTGGCGCCAGCGCCTGCACCCGAACGCCCAGACGCTGCGTGCCGCCGTTCGTTGTGAGCCAGGCCAGCGCCGCATCGGGCAGCAGGGCATTCAGGTCCACGCGCGGCAGCAGCAGGTTCGAGCCGCCGCTTTGCGCAAACAGCGCGTCGCGCATCACGCGCAAAAACACCTGTCCGCTGGCGCGTTCGGCCGGCGTGTTCAGCGCCGACACGCACAGCGGCTCGATCAGCGAGGCCATCGCGCCGGGCGCCAGGCCCCGGCATAAATCGCTGACCGACCGACCGGGCTGGCAGGCGAATCCGCCCAGCCGCCAGCCCAGCGCCACCCTGAGCAGCGACAGCTTGTCGGCCCACGACCAGCCGCCGGCCGTCAGGATGCCGGCGAAGGCGTCCAGCGGCGCCGGCCAGTCGGGCAGCTTCAGGCCGCTGCCATCGGGGAATTGCATCGTCAGCGGCAGGCGCAGGAAGGACGCGGATGCATCAACGTCCAGTTCCTTCATCAGCCGCAGCGTCTCGGAATAAGCGCCGATCAGGATGTGCTGGCCGTTGTCCAGGGCGACCTGCCGGCCGGCCACGGTGATCATGACCCGCCGCGCGCGGCCGCCGGCGGTGCGCGAAGCCTCGAAAACCGTGACCTGATGGCCCAGGCGCGTCGCCTCGACGGCGGCGGCGCAGCCGGCCCAGCCCGCGCCGACGATGGCGACTTTCATGTGGCCAAATCACTAGAAGCAGACGCTTTCCCTCTCCAGCAGCAGGGGCCACGGAGACGGCTTTGCCGGGCCGCAGGCGCAGCGGCCCCCTCGGGGAGCAGCGCATTACACGAAGTGAAAAGCGTGGGGGTCATACCACTTTGCCGAAGGCCTGCGTTTTCCACGCCAGCCAGAACTTGCGCAGCGGCGTCAGGCTGACGCGCTGGTGCAGCACCTGGTAGTTATCGGCGGCGATTTCGCGCAGCAGCGTGCGGTAGATGCTGGCCATCATCAGGCCGGGCTTTTGGGCGCGGCGGTCGACGGCGGGCAGCAGGGCCAGCGCTTCGTCGTACAGGCTCAAGGCGCGCTCGGTCTGGAACTTCATCAGCGCGGTGAAGCGGTCCGAATACTGGCGCTTGAGGACTTCGTGCGCCTTCACATCGAACTGCTGCAGCTCGTTGACCGGCAGGTAGATGCGCCCGCGCATGGCGTCTTCGCCCACGTCGCGGATGATGTTGGTCAACTGGAACGCCAGGCCCAGCTTGTGCGCGTAGGCGGTGGTGGCGTCGTCGGTCTGGCCGAAGATGCGCGCCGCCACCTCGCCGACGATGCCCGCGACCAGGTGGCAGTAGCGCTGCAGCGCGGGAAAGTCCAGGTAGCGGTTTTGCGTCAGGTCCATCTGGCAGCCTTCGATGACCGCCTGCAAATGCCGCGCTTCAATGCCATAGGTGGCGGTCATGGGCATCAGTGCCTTCATCACCGGATGCGTCGGGTTGCCGGAAAACGACTTGCTGACCTCGCCCTGCCACCAGCCCAGCTTGGTGTGCGCCACGCCGGGGTCGGTGACTTCATCGACGACATCGTCGATTTCGCGGCAAAAGGCGTAAAAAGCGGTGATGGCGGCGCGCTTTTCCGGGGGCAGGAACAGGAAGGCGTAATAAAAACTGCTGCCGGAGGCGGCGGCTTTTTGCTGGACATAATTCTCGGGTGTCATGCGGGGATTGTCGCAGGCTGAAATGACGGTTTTTCAATCCGATGCCGTGGGCGGCCTCACATCCACAAGGCCCGCCAGCCCATCACCGCCACATCCCAGGCGCCGAGCTTGGGCCGCCGCTGCAGCGTGTCAAAGCCCAGTGCTTCGATCTTGTCCAGGATGCGCAGGCCGCCTTGCACCACCAGCCGCAGTTCCCAGCCGCCGCGTCCGGGAACTTTTTTCACCAGTTTTGAGCCTTTTAGCATCATTGCGCTTGACTGGCGGGCGTGAGCAGCTATTAAATTAATAGTATTCGGATTGCTTTGCAAGCCCAGCAGCTGCGCTTCGTCAACCCCATGCGGACCCCAGGCGTCGGCCGGCAGGTAGATGCGGCCGCGCGCAATGTCAACGCCCAGGTCCTGCCAGAAATTGATCAACTGCAGCGCGCTGCAGATGCAGTCGCTCTCGATCAGCGACGGCGCATCCTTCACGCCGTACAGGTGCAGCAGCAGCCGGCCGACCGGATTGGCCGAGCGCCGGCAGTAGTCGAGCAGCTCGGCCTGGCTGGCGTAGCGCTGCTTGATGACATCTTGCTCGAAGGCGCTGAGCAGGTCGGCCAGCAAGTCCACCGGCAGCGCGAATTGCCGGATGACCGGCCCCAGCCGCCCGAATACCTCGGCCCAGCGCGGCGATGGCGCCCGGCCGGCAGCCGTCGCCATCAGGTCGGCGCGGTAGGCCGCCAGGTCGTCCAGCCGCGCCTGCGGTAGCGCATCGCCCTCGTCGGCGATGTCGTCGGCGGTGCGGGCAAACCAGTAAATCGCGGCAATCGCCGGGCGCAGGTGCGGCGGGCACAGCACGGTGGCGACCGGAAAATTCTCGTAATGGCTGACGCCTTGCATGCCTGGTGATTGCGGGGAGGGGCCTGGATTCATGCGCTGGATTGTCGCTTGACAAGATTTTGCATTTCTCATAAATTACTAACCGCTCAGTCAGTAGCATTCGACTGACAACCCTATTGCCTATTTCCCCTGCCCGGATTCGCCCGGAACCTTTTCCATTTAGTCCATCATGAAAAAAACCGTTGTCTCCCTGGCGAGCGTTGCCGCGCTGCTGGTCGCCTGCTCCCGGCCCGCGCCGCCCGAGGAACCGGTTCGCGCCGTGAAGCTCATCACCGTCGGCACCAGTGCCTATGCTTCGCGCTATGAATATGCCGGTGAAGTCCGGGCGCAGGTCGAGTCCCGGCTGGGATTCCGGGTCGGCGGCAAGCTGATCAAGCGGCAGGCCGAACTCGGCCAGCGGGTCTTGGCCGGGCAGGTGCTGGCCCAGCTCGACCCGCAGGATTACCGGCTGGCCTTTGACGCCGCCCGCGCCCAGGTGAGCGCCGCCGCCACCAACCGCAACCTGGCCGCCGCCGATTTCAAGCGCTACCAGGCGCTGAAGGACCAGAACTTCATCAGCGGCGCCGAGCTGGAGCGCCGTGAAGCGACCCTGAAGGCCGCGCAGGCGCAACTGGAGCAGGCCCAGTCGCAGTCGGCGGTGCAGGGCAACCAGCGCAATTACGCCGTGCTGACGGCCGATGTGTCGGGCGTCGTGACGGCGGTGGAGGCCGAGCCGGGCCAGGTCGTGGCCGCCGGTGCGCCGGTGCTGCGAATTGCCGCTGACGGCGTGCGCGACGTGGTGTTCTCGGTGCCCGAGGACCGGGTGGCCGGGCTTAATGTCGGCGCGCCGGTGAAGATTCGCATCTGGGCGCAAAACACGGAATTGACCGGCAAGGTGCGCGAGGTCGCCGCCAGCAGCGACCCGGTCACGCGCACCTACCCGGTCAAGGTGTCGATGGATGCCAAGGCGCCGCCGCCGCTGGGCGCAACGGTCTATGTCACCGTTGAGGCGGGCGTTCCCAGCGGCACGCCGGTCATCAAGCTGCCCAGCAGCGCCTTGCGCCGTGAGGGCCAGGCAACGACGGTGTGGGTGCTCGACAAGGCCGCCATGACCGTCAGGTCGCAGGTGATCCAGGTGGCGACGGCCGACGGCAACGAGGTCGTGGTGGCTTCGGGCCTGGAGCCGGGGATGCAGGTGGTCAGCGCCGGCGTGCATGTGCTGTCGCCCGGCCAGAAAGTCAGTATTTATCAGTCAAATATGCCTTCTGCGCAAGAGGGACGGGCGCAAGCAGCTCCTGATTCGATAGCAAAACCTGGTTCTGCCGTCCCGGCTGCTTCAGCCCCTGGCGCGAAGTGAGCGCGGCATGACGCAACCGACCCACGACAAGGCCGCCGGCCCAGGTGATGTTCCTTCGGAAAAATTCAATCTCTCGCGCTGGGCGCTGGAGCATCCGGCGCTGACGCGCTATTTGCTGCTGGTGCTGATGGTGCTGGGCTTTTCGGCCTATTTCCAACTCGGGCAGGACGAAGACCCGCCGTTCACCTTCCGCGCCATGGTGGTGCGCACCTACTGGCCGGGCGCCACCGCGCAGCAGGTGGCCGAGCAGGTCACCGACAAGTTGGAGCGCACGCTGCAGGAGGCGCCCTATGCCGACAAGATCCGCAGCTATTCCAAGCCGGGCGAGTCGCAGATCATTTTTCAGATCAAGGACTCGTCCCGCGCCAGCGAGGTGCCCAACGTCTGGTATTCGGTGCGCAAGAAGATCGGCGACATGCGCGGCACACTGCCGGCCGGCGTGCAGGGGCCGTTCTTCAACGATGACTTTGGCGATGTCTATGGCGTGATCTACGCGCTGGAGTCCGACGGCTTCAGCTATGCCGAACTCAAGCTATTTGCCGACGATGTGCGCCAGCAGCTGCTGCGCGTTCCCGATGTCAGCAAGGTCGAGCTGTTCGGCGTGCAGGACGAAAAGGTCTTCATCGAGGTCTCGCAAAAGCGCCTGGCGACGCTGGGGCTGGACCTGAACCAGGTGCTGGCGCAGCTCGGCCAGCAAAACGCGATCGAATCGGCCGGCACGGTGCAGACGCCGCTCGACGTGGTACAGGTGCGCGTGGCCGGGCAGTTCGAGGCCGTCGAGCAGTTGCGCGCCATGCCGATTCGCGGCAGCTCGGGCAAGCAGTTCCTGCTGGGCGACATTGCCGAGATCAGGCGCGGCTATGTCGATCCGCCGGTGGTCAAGGTGCACCACCAGGGCAAGGAAGTGATTGCGCTGGGCGTGGCCATGACCAAGGGCGGCGACATCATCCGGCTCGGCAAGTCGCTGGAAACGCTGTCGGCCAGCGTTGATCGCAACTTGCCGGCCGGTGTCAAGCTGGTCCACATGCAGGACCAGCCCAAGGCGGTGGCCGGTTCGGTCAACGAATTCGTCGGCGTGCTGATCGAGGCGGTGCTGATCGTGCTGGCCGTGAGCTTCATCAGCCTGGGCCTGCACAAGCGGCCGCACCAGGGGCCGGGGCAACTGCCGCTGTGGAAGCGCTACTACATCGACATGAGGCCGGGGCTGGTCGTGGGCATCACCATTCCGCTGGTGCTGAGCCTGACCTTCCTGGCGATGTGGTATTTGAATATCGGCCTGCACAAGATTTCGCTGGGTTCGCTGATCATCGCGCTGGGGCTGCTGGTCGATGACGCCATCATTGCCGTCGAGATGATGGTGCGCAAGATGGAGGAGGGCTACGACAAGGTGCGCGCCGCCACCTTCGCCTACGAAATCACCGCCATGCCGATGCTGACCGGCACACTGATCACCGCCGCCGGTTTCCTGCCCATCGGGCTGGCCCGGTCGGTGACGGGCGAATACACCTATGCGATTTTTGCCGTCACGGTGGTGGCGCTGGTGCTCAGCTGGGTTGTCTCGGTGTACTTCGTGCCTTACCTGGGAACGCTGCTGCTCAAGGTGCCGCCGCATGTGCTGCAGGTGCAGGCCGGCGAGGACAACCCGCACGAGATGTTCGACAGCCCGTTCTACAACACCTTTCGCCGCACGGTGAACTGGTGCGTTGAGCATCGCTGGCTGACGATTGGCGCGACGGTGCTGATCTTTGCGCTGGGCATCGTCGGCATGGGCCGGGTGCAGCAGCAGTTCTTCCCGGACTCCAGCCGGCCCGAGATCATGGTCGATATCTGGTTCCCCGAAGGCACCTCGTTTGCCGCCAACGAAGCGACGGCCAAGCGCGTCGAGCAGCGCCTGATGCAGGAGGAGGGCGTGAACTCGGTCAGCACCTGGCTGGGCTCGGGCGTGCCGCGCTTTTACCTTCCGCTGGACCAGGTGTTTCCGCAGACCAACGTGTCGCAAATGATCGTGCTGCCCAGGGATCTGAAAATCCGCGAATCGCTGCGCATCAAGCTGCCGGCGCTGCTGGCCACCGAGTTTCCCGAGGTGCGCGGCCGCGTCAAGCTGCTGCCCAACGGACCGCCGGTGCCGTACCCGGTGCAGTTCCGCGTGGTCGGCATCGACCCGCTGGTGCTGCGCGAGCGCGCCGACGAGGTCAAGGCGGTGATGCGCGAAAACGCCAGCCTGCGCGGCGTCAATGACAACTGGAACGAATCGGTCAAGGTGATGCGCCTGGACGTTGACCAGTCCAAGGCGCGCGCGCTGGGCGTGACCAGCCAGTCGATTGCGCAGGCTTCGCGCACGATGCTCAGCGGCTCGACGGTAGGCCAGTTCCGCGAAGGCGACAAGCTCATCGACATCGTGCTGCGCCAGCCGCTGGACGAGCGCAGCGCGATCACCGATATCGGCAATGCCTATTTGCCGACCGCGTCGGGCCAGACCATTCCGCTCATGCAGATTGCCAAACCCGTGTTTGCCTGGGAGCCGGGCGTGATGTGGCGTGAAAACCGCGACTACGCCATCACGGTGCAGGGCGACATCGCCGAAGGCCTGCAGGGCGCGACCGTCACGGCGCAGCTGCTGCCCGCGCTCAAGGCGCTCGAAGCCAAATGGCACGGCAGCAGCATGAGCGGCTACCGCATTGAGGTGGCTGGCGCGGTCGAGGAAAGCAGCAAGGGCTCGGCGTCCATCGCGGCCGGGATTCCCATCATGCTGTTTTTGACCTTCACGCTGCTGATGCTGCAGCTGCACAGCTTCAGCCGCGCCATGCTGGTGTTCATCACAGGTCCACTGGGCATTGCCGGCGTGGCCGGGGCCTTGATCCTGCTGGGCCGGCCGTTCGGCTTCGTGGCCTTGCTCGGCGTGATTGCGCTGATGGGCATGATCCAGCGCAATTCCGTCATCCTGATTGACCAGATCGAGCAGGACCGGGCCAGTGGCGTGCCGGCCTGGGACGCGATTGTCGAGTCCGCCGTGCGCCGCCTGCGGCCCATCGTGCTGACGGCGGCGGCGGCCGTGCTGGCCATGATTCCGCTGTCGCGCAGCGTGTTCTGGGGGCCGATGGCCGTCGCCATCATGGGCGGCCTGATCGTTGCCACGGTGCTGACTTTGCTGGCCTTGCCGGCGATGTACGCGGCCTGGTTTCGCGTGAAAAGGGAGGACGGCGCCACTGCAGCCTCGGCATGAATCCGCCTGGCCGGATGAGTTGCTGCAAAAGCGCGCCCGGATACAGGCTAAAATAGAAAGTTGACCGATTTCAGGCGGGAATCTGGAAAGTAATCCGGATTCCCGCTGTTTTTTCAGGAGCGCGGGTGGCGAAATTGGTAGACGCACCAGGTTTAGGTCCTGACGGTAGCAATACTGTGCGGGTTCGAGTCCCGCCCCGCGCACCACCCCTGATGCTTTGCATTGGCAGTCATGCCGCAATTCATCAGGTTTTGCTGCCAGAGTGCAGCATGTCAGGTGAAAACCCTGTTTTGAATACTTTTGATTTTTAGGAAACCATCATGGCCGTGACTGTTGAAAATCTTGAAAAGCTCGAGCGCAAAATGACGCTCACGCTGCCCCTCAATACCATCCAGTCGGAAGTCGCTACCCGCCTGAAGAAGCTGGCCCGCACCGTCAAGATGGACGGTTTTCGCCCCGGCAAGGTTCCGATGAGCGTGGTCAGCCAGCGTTATGCCTACTCGGTGCATTACGAAGTCATGAACGACAAGGTCGGCGAGGCTTTCGCCGTTGCCGCCAACGAAGCCAAGCTGCGCGTTGCCGGACAGCCGCGCATCAGCGAAAAAGAAGATGCGCCTGAAGGCGAACTGGCTTTCGATGCGATTTTCGAAGTCTATCCCGACGTCAAGATCGCCGACCTGGCCAATGCCGAAGTTGAAAAGCTCAGCGCTGAAGTCAGCGACGCGGCCATCGACAAGACTCTGGACATCCTGCGCAAGCAGCGCCGCACCTTCGCCCTGCGCGCAGCCGACGAGCCGGCGCAGGACGGCGACCGTGTCAGCATCGATTTCGAAGGCAAGATGGACGGCGAAACCTTCGCCGGCGGCAAGGCCGAAGGCTTCCAGTTCATCGTCGGCGACGGCCAGATGCTGAAAGAATTTGAAGATGCCGTGCGCGGCATGAAAAGCGGCGAAAGCAAGACTTTCCCGCTGAACTTCCCGGCCGATTACCACGGCAAGGACGTAGCCGGCAAGCAGGCCGACTTCCTGGTGACGGTGAAGAAGATTGAAGCGGCGAACCTGCCCGAAGTCAACGAGGAACTCGCCAAGTCGCTCGGTATTGCCGACGCAACGGTCGAAGGCCTGCGTTCGGACATCAAGAAAAACCTTGAGCGCGAAGTCAAGTTCCGCCTGCTGGCCCGCAACAAGAATGCGGTGATGGATGCGCTGGTCGCCAATGCCGAACTCGATTTGCCCAACGCCAGCGTGCAAGCCGAGCTTGAGCGCCTGGTTGAAGGTGCCCGCGCCGACCTGAAGCAGCGCGGCATCAAGGATGCCGACAAGGCGCCGATTCCCGATGACATTTTCCGCCCACAGGCCGAAAAACGCGTCCGTCTGGGCCTGGTGGTGGCCGAACTGGTGCGTGCCAACGAATTGCAGGCCAAGCCCGAGCAACTCAAGGCGCACATCGAAGAGCTGGCCGCCAGCTACGAAAAACCCCAGGAAGTGGTTCGCTGGTACCTGAGCGACAACAGCCGCATGGCCGAAGTCGAAGCCGTCGTCATTGAAAACAACGTCACCGACTTTGTCCTGGGCAAAGCCAAGGTGAGCGAGAAAGCCATTTCCTTTGACGAGTTGATGGGCCAGAACTAAACAGCTGGTTTCTCCTGAAATTGGGGCTTGTGCTTTGCGGTACAGGCCCCAATTCATTTTTGGGTACAGTACATCTATCACTGGAGAAAAATTAATGGTTCGAAACAGTATTTATGGCGGCTACAACAGCCCGCAAGCCGCTAGCCAGGAAATCCAGGGCCTGGGCATGGTGCCCATGGTCATTGAGCAATCCGGCCGTGGCGAGCGTTCTTACGACATTTATTCCCGGTTGCTCAAGGAGCGCGTCATTTTCCTGGTCGGCCCGGTCAATGACCAGACGGCCAATCTGGTGGTGGCCCAGTTGCTGTTCCTGGAAAGCGAAAATCCTGACAAGGACATCTCGTTTTATATCAACTCGCCCGGCGGTTCCGTCACGGCCGGCATGGCGATTTACGACACCATGCAGTTCATCAAGCCGGACGTGTCCACGCTGTGCGTCGGCATGGCCGCCAGCATGGGTGCATTTTTGCTGTCGTCGGGCACCAAGGGCAAACGGTTTTCGCTGCCCAATTCGCGTGTGATGATTCACCAGCCATCGGGCGGGGCGCAGGGCCAGGCATCGGATATTGAAATCCATGCCCGCGATATCCTGAAGACACGCGACCAGCTCAATCGCATTCTGGCCCACAACACCGGCCAGACGGTTGAAAAAATCGAGCGCGATACAGAGCGCGACTACTTCATGTTCGCCGATGAGGCGAAGGCTTATGGCGTCGTCGATCAGGTGATATCAAAACGGCCCTGATCTGCTCTGTAGCGCTTTAAGCTGCTCTGCAACAACGGCGTTTTTCTATTAAAGAAACGCCGTTTTTTTATTGGTTATCATTGGCGAAGCTCATAGTTTCCCCCAGTCACGTTAAAGGCGTCCCCCACAATGGCCGAGAAAAAAGGCTCCTCCAGCGAAAAGACTTTGTACTGCTCCTTCTGCGGTAAAAGCCAGCATGAAGTCAAAAAACTGATTGCTGGCCCATCCGTCTTTGTTTGTGATGAGTGTATTGATCTGTGCAATGAGATCATCCGCGACGAATTGCCTTCAGGCAGCGAGGCAGGCGAAGCGCGCAGTGATTTGCCAACGCCTGCAGAGATCAAGGCCACGCTTGATGGTTATGTGATTGGACAGGAACCCGCCAAGCGCACGCTGGCGGTTGCCGTGTACAACCACTACAAGCGGCTGCGCCACAAGGAATCGGCCAAAAAAGACGATGTCGAGCTGACCAAGAGCAACATCCTGCTGATTGGCCCCACCGGCTCCGGCAAGACCCTGCTCGCTCAAACGCTGGCCAGAACGCTGAATGTGCCCTTTGTCATGGCCGACGCCACGACGCTGACCGAGGCCGGCTATGTGGGTGAAGACGTCGAAAATATCATCCAGAAATTGCTGCAAAGCTGCAATTACGAAGTTGATCGTGCCCAGCAAGGGATTGTCTACATCGACGAAATCGACAAGATTTCCCGTAAATCGGACAACCCTTCCATCACGCGCGATGTGTCGGGTGAAGGCGTGCAGCAGGCGCTGCTCAAGTTGATGGAAGGCACGATGGCCTCCGTGCCCCCGCAGGGCGGGCGCAAGCATCCAAACCAGGATTTCCTCCAGGTTGACACCACCAACATCCTCTTTATTTGCGGCGGTGCTTTTTCGGGACTTGAAAAGGTGATTGAAAACCGGACCGAAGCCTCCGGGATTGGGTTTGGTGCTGCCGTCAAAAGTAAAAAAGCGCGCAGCCTGACGGAAGCCTTCAAGGATGTCGAGCCTGAAGACCTGATCAAGTTTGGCTTGATTCCCGAACTGGTCGGCCGTATGCCGGTGATCGCTACGCTGGCTGAACTCAGTGAAGATGCACTGGTTCAGATCTTGACGGAGCCTAAAAATGCCGTGGTCAAGCAGTTCAGCAAGCTGCTTGCCATGGAAGGCGTTGATCTCGAAATCCGCCCTTCGGCATTGAAAGCCATTGCCCGCAAGGCACTGGCCCGAAAAACCGGCGCGCGCGGTCTGCGTTCGATTCTGGAGCAATCCTTGATTGACACCATGTTTGATTTACCCACTACCAGTAATGTCGCCAAGGTGGTTGTGGATGAATCCACGATTGAAGAAAACAAGCCGCCTTTGTTGGTGTACCGCGAAGCCGCTAAAAAAGCCTGAGTCCCGGACACGGCAGGAAACGCTTGAAATGGCGAGAACTACCCTCAAGTCTGGTTGCTTGTACTTCGCCTGACCCCGAAACGGGTTGTTGCGTCTTACCTTGATTTTTAAGGTTTATATGTCCGGACAAACTTTTCTTACCTCCACACCCATCAATCTGCCGCTTTTGCCATTGCGGGATGTCGTGGTCTTTCCGCATATGGTGATTCCGCTGTTCGTGGGCCGCCCCAAGAGCATCAAGGCGCTGGAATTGGCCATGGAGGCCGAGCGCCGGATTATGCTGGTGGCCCAAAAAACAGCAGCCAAAGACGAGCCTTCCATTGAGGATATGTTTGAAGTGGGCTGTGTGGCGACCATTTTGCAACTCTTGAAGTTGCCTGACGGTACTGTCAAGGTTCTGGTGGAAGGCCAGCAGCGCGCCAAGGTCAACAAGATTGAGGAAGGCGAACAGCACTTTACCGCCAATATTTCTCCGGTCGAGCCGGTTGTGGTCGTGGCTGGTAGCAAAGGCAGTGAAGTCGAAGCCCTGCGCCGTGCGGTCATGCAGCAGTTTGACCATTACGTCAAGCTGAACAAGAAAATTCCGCCTGAAATACTGACGTCGATTTCCAGCATTGACGATGCCGGTCGCCTGGCTGACACGATCGCGGCGCACTTGCCGCTCAAGCTTGACGCCAAGCAGATCATTCTGGATCTTGATAACGTGAAAGCCCGGCTCGAAAACCTGTATGAGCAGCTTGAGCGCGAGGTCGATATCCTCAATGTGGACAAGAAAATTCGCGGCCGGGTCAAGCGGCAGATGGAAAAAAACCAGCGCGACTTCTACCTCAACGAGCAGGTCAAGGCCATCCAGAAAGAATTGGGGGAGGGCGAAGAGGGCGCAGACATAGAAGAGATCGAAAAGAAGATCAAGGCCGCCAAGATGCCGCAGGAAGCCCGTAAAAAGGCAGAAAGCGAACTCAAGAAGCTCAAGCTGATGTCGCCGATGTCGGCCGAGGCTACCGTGGTGCGCAGCTATATTGACGTGCTGCTCGGTTTGCCATGGAGCAAGAAAACCAAGATCAAGCATGACCTGGTCAATGCAGAGGCCGTCCTCAATGAAGACCACTATGGCCTTGAAAAGGTCAAGGACCGTATTGTTGAATACCTCGCGGTTCAGCAGCGGGTTGACAAGCTCAAGGCGCCGATTCTTTGCCTGGTCGGCCCACCAGGGGTGGGTAAGACTTCGCTCGGTCAATCCATTGCCAAGGCAACCGGACGCAAGTATGTCCGCATGGCTTTGGGTGGCATGCGTGATGAAGCGGAAATTCGCGGTCACCGTCGTACCTACATCGGTGCACTGCCGGGTAAGGTATTGCAGAACCTGAGCAAGGCTGGTACACGCAATCCGCTGTTTTTGCTTGATGAGATCGACAAGCTGGGTACAGATTTCCGTGGTGATCCATCAAGTGCTTTGCTCGAAGTGCTGGACCCGGAACAGAACCATACTTTCGGCGACCACTATGTCGAAGTCGATTTTGATTTGAGCGACGTGATGTTTGTCGCAACATCCAACTCGATGAACATTCCTCCTGCACTGCTGGACCGCATGGAGGTTATTCGGTTGTCAGGTTATACCGAGGACGAAAAAACCAGCATCGCCATGCGTTACCTGCTGCCCAAGCAGGTCAAGAACAATGGTGTCAAGGATGCTGAACTGGAAGTACAGGAGCAGGCGGTGCGCGACATCGTGCGCTACTACACCCGTGAAGCCGGTGTACGCTCACTTGAGCGTGAGCTGTCCAAAATCTGCCGCAAGGTGGTCAAGGGTATCCAGCTTAAAAAAATGACGCCCCAAGTCGTGGTGACGCCAGATAACCTCAATGAGTTCCTGGGTGTGAGGAAATACGATTACGGACGTGCAGAAAAGAACAACCAAGTGGGCCAGGTCGTCGGATTGGCATGGACTGAGGTTGGCGGTGATTTGCTGACAATTGAAGCAGCCGTCATGCCCGGCAAGGGTGTGATTACCCGAACGGGCTCGCTTGGCGATGTCATGAAGGAGTCTGTCGAGGCTGCCCGCACCGTGGTCCGCAGCCGAGCCAGAGTTCTTGGTATCAAGGATGAAATGTTTGAAAAGCGTGATATCCATATTCACGTGCCCGATGGTGCAACACCCAAGGACGGTCCCAGCGCCGGTGCCGCCATGACTACTGCGTTTGTTTCTGCATTAACGGGCATTCCGGTGCGAGGCGATGTGGCGATGACCGGAGAAATTACGCTCAGGGGTGAAGTAACAGCTATTGGCGGATTGAAGGAAAAACTGCTTGCAGCCTTGCGTGGGGGCATCAAGACGGTGCTGATTCCGCAAGAGAATGCCAAAGATTTGCAAGAGATTCCAGACAATGTAAAAGCCGGTCTTGAGATCATTCCTGTGAAGTGGATAGATCAGGTGCTGCAGGTCGCACTGGAGCGGCAGCCTGTTCCGTTGACGGATGAAGAAGTTGCATTGATTGCAGCTGCCAGTGCTGCTGTGCCTTCGCAGGTTGTGGACGCCGTCAAGCATTGAGTAAACTTTTTCTAGACTCAAGAAAATCGTTAAAAACCAGGCTATAATTTATAGCTAGACTCGCGGGAGTAGCTCAGTTGGTAGAGCGCAACCTTGCCAAGGTTGAGGTCGAGAGTTCGAGCCTCTTTTCCCGCTCCAATTCAAAGGCCAGCACTTCAAAATGCTGGCCTTTTCTATTGGAAATGTTCGAGAGATATGGCGCGGTAACAAAGCGGTTATGTACCGGATTGCAAATCCGGCTAGCCCGGTTCGACTCCGGGCCGCGCCTCCATGAAATGATGGCCATCGGTTACTTTTTTTCAATAAAGTCCGAATGGTTAAAAAACCAAGCTATAATTTATAGCTAGACTCGCGGGAGTAGCTCAGTTGGTAGAGCGCAACCTTGCCAAGGTTGAGGTCGAGAGTTCGAGCCTCTTTTCCCGCTCCAATTCAAAGGGCAGCACTTCAAAATGCTGCCCTTTTTTGTTGGGAATGTTCGAAGAAATATGGCGCGGTAACAAAGCGGTTATGTACCGGATTGCAAATCCGGCTAGCCCGGTTCGACTCCGGGCCGCGCCTCCATAAAGTAATTGTCATCAGCCTCTTGAGAAGGGGCATTTTGTTTGACAATGCTGTTCGGGTTGGTCGCTGCATCTCCCCAATTTTCACCAGCGAGAGTGGCGTAATCGGTAGCCGCACGGGACTTAAAATCCCGGGACAGTGATGTCGTACGGGTTCAAGTCCCGTCTCTCGCACCATCATCACGACTCCCTGGCCCCTTCACACGCCCAGGTAGTCTGCCAGCGCAGGGCTACCAGCCACCTCGTCGGCATTGCCCTGCAGCACCACCTGGCCTTTTTGCAGCACCAGCGCGCGATCCGCTTGCGTTAGCACCTTGCGGTAGTCTCGGTCCACGATCAGCGTGGCAATGCCGCTGGCGCGGATGGCGCTGATCACGTTCCAGATGTCGAGCACGATCAGCGGCGCCAAGCCTTCGGTGGCTTCGTCCAGAATGATTAGGTCGGGATGCGTCATCAGCGCCCGGCCAATCGACAGCATCTGCTGCTCGCCACCCGAGAGCTGTGCGCCCAGGTTGCTCAGCCGCTCCTTCAGGCGCGGAAAGGTCTCCAGTACGCGCCCGTATGACCAGTCGTTGCGACCATCGCGGCCACGGCGGGCCGCCATTATCAGATTTTCGCGCACCGACAGGTTGGGGAACACGCCGCGTCCTTCGGGCACGTAGGCCACGCCCAGGCGCGCCACTTCATGCGGCCTGGCGCGGGAGGTGTCCTGTCCGAACAGGGTGATGCGACCATCGCGCTGCGTCACATGACCGAGCAGGGTGCGGATCAGCGTGCTTTTGCCCATACCGTTACGCCCCAGCAGGCCGATGGTTTCGCCGCGCCCGATGGCCAGGTCGATGCCGTGCAGCACATGGCTGGAGCCGTACCAGGCGTGGATGCAACTCGCCTCCAGGATGAATTCAGAAGAAGGCTTCACGTCAATGGTCTCCAAGATAGGCGGCCTGCACCTGCGGGTTGCTGCGTATGCCGGCGGGCGTGTCGCTGGCAATCACTGCGCCATTGACCATGACGGTGATGCGTTCGGCAATGCGGAACACCGCATCCATGTCGTGTTCGACCAGCAAGATGGCATGGCCGGGCTTGAGTTCGGCCAGCAGCGCGAGCATGCGCTCGGTCTCTTCCGCGCCCATGCCGGCCAGCGGCTCGTCGAGCAGCAGCACCTGCGGCGCTGTGGCCAGGCACATGGCGATTTCGAGCTGGCGCTTTTGCCCGTGCGACAGCAGTCCGGCCGGGCGGTCGAGCAAGTCGTTCAGGCCGGCGCGGGAGGCTGCATCGTGCGCAGCCGACAGGCTGGCATCGCAATGCTGCGCGCTGCGCCACCATTGCCACGGCTTCTGGGTGGCGGCCTGCGCGGCCAGCCGGCAGTTCTCGAACACGCTGAAGCTGGGGTAGATGGTGTTGCGCTGGTAGCTGCGGCCCAGGCCCAGGCGGGCACGCCGGGGTTGCGTCCAGCCCGTCACCTCCTGGCCGAGCAGTTCGACGCTGCCGCTCGACGGCGGAATTTCGCCGGACAGGATGTTGATTAAAGTGGATTTACCGGCGCCGTTGGTGCCAATCACGGCATGCACGCTGCCGCGCGCCAGATCCAGCGACACGCCGTTCAGTGCCAGCAGGCCACCCCAGCGGCGGGTAATTTCGCGCCCGCGCAGCAGCACTTCAGGCGAGACATCAGACGAGATTTCAGACGGCTTCATGGCGCACTCCCTGCAGGTTGCTGCGGCCCACCAGCCGGGCGCGGAGTTGTCCGGGCAAGCCGACCAGCCCGCGTGGCAACAACACCACGCTGGCAATGATGCTCAGGCCCAAGCCCAGATGCCAGTGCCGGGCGAAGTCGCCAAACACCGCTTCGGACTTGAAGAATTCCTGCAACAGTGCAAAGGCGAACGCGCCGACCAGCGCGCCGCGCAAATGACCGAGCCCGCCCAGGATGATCATGATGAGCACCGCGCCGGACAGGTGCCAGCTCATCATTTCAGGGTTGACGAAGCCATCCTTGACGGCAAACAGAAAGCCCGCCAGCCCGGCAATGCCGCCCGAGATCACGAAGGCCGCGAGCTTGTACGGATAGGTTGAAAAGCCGGTGGCGCGCATGCGCTGCTCGTTGACGCGAATGCCCGCAAGCGCGCGGCCAAAGCGCGACCGCGCCAGCAGCGCCAGAAAGCCGAAAACCCCCACCAGCATGAGCAGCGTGAAACCGTACAGCACCAGCGGCTTGTCCAGGTCGATCAGCGTGCCGAGCACCGGTTTCAGGGTCAGGTAAATGCCGTCGGTGCCGCCGCCCAGCGGCGTGTCGTGCACCACGTAGTAAGCCATCTGCGCAAAAGCCAGCGTGACCATGATGAAGTAGGCGCCCTTGGTGCGCAGCGACAGCGCGCCTACGGCCAGCGCATACAGCGCCGCCGCCAGCACGCAGGCCGGCAGCAGCCAGAGCAGCGAAGGCGCGTCGGTCTGCGCGGGCAGTAGCACGGCGGCATAGGCGCCGATGCCGAAGAACGCCGCCTGGCCGAAACAGATCAGCCCGGTGGTGCCGACCAGCAACTCCAGGCTGAGCGCAAAGATGGCATACACCATCATCTTGGTGACCAGGTCAATGCCGTAGTTGCCCGCCATCAGCGGATATAGCGCCAGCCCGGCAAAGGCCAGCAGCACGAAAAGGGTTTTGGAGTGGTTCATCGGGGTTCATCCGGCCTTGAACAGGCCATCGGGTTTCCACAGCAGGATCAGCGCCATGAGGACATACACCAGCACGCCAGCGGCCTGCGGCAAAAACACCTTGCCAAAGGTATCGACAAAGCCGATCAAGAGCGCCGCCAGCAGTGCGCCGCGAATCGAGCCGATGCCGCCGATCACGACGATGACGAAACAGATGATCAGCACCGAGTCACCCATGCCCGGATAGACCGACGACACCGGCGCGGCCACCATGCCGGCCAGCACCGCCACGCCCAGACCGGCGGCGAACACGACGCGGTACAAAAACTTGATGTCGATGCCCAGCGACTGCACCATCTCGCGGTTGGTACTGCCGGCGCGGATCATCATTCCGAGCCGCGTGCGGGTGAAGATCAGGTACATGCCCAGCGCCAGCACCAGGCACACGCCGGAGACAAACAGCCGGTACACCGGGTAGGTCATCAGCTCGCCCAGCGGCAGCGTGCCCGCCAGAAAGGCCGGCACTTCGACGCCATGCACCTCGTCGCCGACCAGCAGGCTGCGCAGTTCCTCGAACACCAGGATCAGCCCGTAAGTCATCAAGACCTGCTGCAGATGCTCGCGTTCATAAAGAAAGCTGAAGAACGCCCACTCCAGCACATAGCCGAGCAGTACCGCCAGCACCACGCCCACCGCCAGCGTGGCAAAAAAGCCGCCGCCAAAAGTGCTGCCCACCACAGGCGCCAGGGCGTAGGCCATGTAGGCGCCAATCATGTAGAAGCTGCCATGCGCCAGGTTGATGACGCCCATGATCCCGAAGATCAGCGTCAGCCCGGAGGCGACCAGGAACAAAAGCAGCCCGTATTGAAGTGCATTGAGGCACTGGATCAGGAAGATGGAAAGGTCCATGAAGAAAGCCTCATCCTTTCGTGAATGTGAAAAAGCGCATGGCAACGTCAGCAGGCAAGAGCACATGGGTGTTGGCCTGTGGACGCTTTTCAAGCATCAAATTGGCCTCTGGCGCAGGCGTGGACTGCGCGAGAAGCTATGGATTCAGTAGCAAACAGAAAAAATCACCGGACAGCTTGAATGCCGTGACGGGAAGACCGGGCGGATTACAGCCGGCAGCCGCGACCCGGATCGGTCAGCGCCTTGCTGGCGACGCCGACAAGCTTGTTTTCCTTGCCCGCGACCTGGCGCAAATAGATGTCCTGCACCGGGTTGTTGAACCTGGAAATCGTGAATGGGCCGCGCGGGCTGTCGATCTTTGCCTTGTGCAGGGCATCGGCAAACTCGGCCTTCTTGCTGGTGTCGCCCTTGACGGCGGCCAGTCCCACGCCCAGCATCTGCGCCGCGTCATAACCCTGAACCGCATACACGTCGGGCTGCTGCTTGTAGGCTTTGGCATAGGCCAGACGGAAGCTGGTGTCGCGCGGCGTGCCCAGCGCGTCGGCATAGTGCAGCGTGGTCAGCAGGCCGTCGGCATCAAGCCCCTGCGCTTCGAGCGTGCCGTCGGTCAGGAAACCAGCGCCGTACAGGGGAATGCTTTTCTTCAGCCCGGCGCCGGCATAGTCCTTGACGAACTTCACAGCACCGCCACCGGCAAAGAAGGTGTACACGGCATCGGGCCTGGTGGCCGCGATTTCGGTCAGCAGCGCCTGGAACTCGACGTTCGGGAAAGGCACGCTGAGTTCCTTGACGACCTTGCCGCCACCCTTTTCAAACGCTTCCTTGAAGCCGCGCACCGACTCGTCGCCGGCTGCGTACTTCCAGGTGATGGTGACGACCTTTTTGTGGCCCTTCTTGGCGACCACTTCGCCCATGGCGTAGCCCGGCTGCCAGTTCGAGAATGAACTGCGGAAGATGTTTTGCGCGCACATAGCCCCGGTCACGGCATCCGCGCCGGCATTGGGAACGATCAGCAGCGTGCCTGTGTCCTTGGCGACCTTGGCCATCGCCATTGCCACGCCGGAATGCACCGAGCCGATCAGCACATCGACGTTGTCGCGCTTGATCAGCTTGTTGACGTTGTCGGTGGCCTTGGACGGGTCGGACTCGTCATCGACCTTGACGAATTCGATTTCGCGCCCGCCCAGCTTGCCGCCCTGCTCGGCCACATACTGTTTGAAGCCGTTTTCAATCGCCGTGCCCAGCGCGGCGTAGGTGCCGGTGTAGGGCAGCATCAGCCCGACCTTGAGCTTGGCCGGCGCCTGCGCGGAGGCAGCGCTGGCGCACAGGACGGCGGCGGCAGCGATCAGGTGAAGTCGAATCTTGGTCATGGTTTGTCTCCGTGGGGTTGTTGTTGAATGAAAGCAGTGATGGCCGTGATCAGGCGTTCGGGCTGGTCGCGGTGCGGGGAATGGCCGCAATCGGCCAGCTCAAACAGTTCGGTCTGCGCCGCCCGGCGCGCAATGCCGTGGATCTGCGCAAGCGTGCCGTATTCGTCGTCCAGGCCTTGCACGGCCAGCAACGGGCAGCGGATGGCGCTGATCTCGGCTTCAATCGACCAGTGCCTGAACGCCGGCTTGAGCCAGATGTCGTTCCAGCCCCAGAAGGCTGAATCCGGATCATCGTGGTGGCGCGCCAGGCGTTGCCGCAGGTCGGTTTCAAGGTAGGCCGTTCGCACTTTTTCAATGCTGCTCACCGACAGGTCTTCCACCAGGATATGGGGAGCCAGCACGATGGCGCCGGCCAGTTGCTGCGGATGCCGGGCCGCATACAGCAGGGCGATGGAAGCGCCATCGCTGTGGCCCAGCAGCCAGGGGCGGTCGGTGGCCGCGTCAATGCCCAGCGCTTCCAGCAGGGCGGGCAGCACTTCCTGGGCCTGGCGGTGCATGAAGTCCAGGCCCCAGACTTCTTCGGCGGCGCGCGGCGTCGAGCGGCCATAGCCAGGGCGCGAATACACCAGCCCCCGGCAGCCGCTAGCCTCACACAGGCGCTGCGGAAACTCCTTCCACATCGCCACCGAACCCAGGCCTTCATGCAAAAAGACGATCAGTGGCGCCGCCGCCCGGTCGCGGGCAATCCACTGGTGTTCGATGCGGACCGGGCGACCCGCCCAGTCGATGTCGATGAACGCCGCCTCTGTCATTTGGCCGCGCCTTCCAGACCGCGCAGCTTGAAGCGCTGGATCTTGCCGGTGGCGGTCTTGGGCAACTCGGCTAGAAACTCAATCGAGCGCGGGTATTTGTAAGGCGCCAGGCGCTCCTTGACGAAGGCCTTGAGTTCGGCCTCGCTGACCTGCTGGCCGGTCTTGAGCACCACGTAAGCCTTGGTTTTGGTCAGGCCTTCGGCGTCCGGCACGCCAATGACGGCCGCCTCCAGAATGGCCGGATGTTGCGACAGCGTGGCCTCGACCTCGAAGGGCGAGACGTAAATGCCGCTGACCTTGAGCATGTCGTCGCTGCGACCCGAATAGGTGTAGGTGCCGTCGGCGTTGCGAACGTACTTGTCGCCGCTCTTGGTCCACGCGCCCTGGAAGGTTTCGCGCGACTTCTCGCGGTTGCCCCAGTACATCAGCGCCGCGCTCGGCCCCTTGATGTAGAGGTCGCCGGTGTCGCCGTCGGGAACCAGTCGGCCGTCATCGCCGCGCAACTCCACCTCGTAGCCGGGCACCGGCCAGCCGGTGGTGCCGTAGCGCACTTTTCCGGGCAGGTTGGACAAAAAGATGTGCAGCATTTCGGTCGAACCGATGCCGTCGATGATCTCAATGCCAAAGTGGGCCGTGAAGCGTTCGCCCAGGTCGGCTGGCAAGGCCTCGCCGGCCGAAGACGCCAGTCGGAGCGACACCTGGTTTTTCGCGGGCAGGTCGGGCGAGGCCAGCATGCCTGCAAAGCCGGTGGGCGCGCCAAAGAACACGGTGGGCTGGTGGTCAATCCAGCGCTTGAAGGTGGCCGCCGGCGTCGGGCGCTCGGCCATCAGGACCACGGTGGCGCCGACGCTGAGCGGAAAGCTCAGGGCGTTGCCCAGGCCGTAGGCAAAGAACAGCTTGGCGGCGGAAAAACACACATCGCGCTCGCTAATTCCCAGCACCGGCTTGCCGTACAGCTCGGCGGTCCAGTAGGGATTGGCGTGTGTGTGCAGCGTGCCTTTGGGCTTTCCCGTGGAGCCGGAGGAATACAGCCAGAAACCCGGATCGTCGGGACAGGTGGAAGCTGGCTGGGCCAGCGGCGCATGCTGGGCAATCAGGTTGTCCAGCGCCACGCTGCCTTCGGGCAGTGACCCGGCGGGGCGCGAGACGATGACCGCCCTGACCTCATGGGCGGCTTTCGCCATGGCTTCCTGCAGTATCGGCAAGAGAGCGCCCGACACCAGCACAGCCTGGGCACGGCTGTGCTCCAGCATGAAGGCATAGTCTTCGCTCGTCAGCAGCGTGTTGAGCGCCACCGGCACGATGCCGGCATACATCGCGCCCAGAAAGCTGACCGGCCAGTCGCTGCAGTCGTTCATCAGCAGCAGCACGCGTTCCTCGCGGCGCACACCGGCGGCCAGCAGTGCGGCGGCCAGACGGCGGATGCGCTCGGCCAGTTCGCCGTAGCTCACCGTTTCGACATCGTCGATATAGGCTGTCCTGGCGGGGTGCGCGGCGTTGCACCCGATCAGGTGCTGGGCGAAATTGAAGTGCGCGCCGGGTGCCGGGATGTGGGGCGCGGTGTTTGATGGGGCGGTCATGTCTGTCTCCTCGTTCTCTTGTGGCTCAGACCGCTGAAGGCGTCCGCAGATGCGCCAGCACGTCGGTACTGGCCTGCACGGCGCTGCGGCGGTGGTAGAAATTCAGGGCGCGCAGGCCGCCCAGTTCCTCGCCGCCACCCGCGCGGCCCGGCCCGCCATGCAGCGACTGCGGCATGACGTTGCCGTGGCCGGTCTGCAGTGCGCCCACGTCGGGCGAGATCACATGCACCCGGCCGTGGCTGTCGGCCAATTCGAGGGCAGCGCTCGCCAGCGCGGCGGCATCGCTGCCGTAGAGCGAGGTCACCAGCGAACCCTGTCCCCGGCGCACCAGCGCCAGCGCGTGGGCCGTGTCGCGGTAAGGCAGCAGCGTGGCCACCGGGCCAAAGACCTCGGTGTCGTGGATGCGGTCGGCGCCATCGCTTCCGCTGGCATCGCGCGTGCCCAGCAGCGTCGGCCCGACGCAGCAGGCCAGCGCCGCATCGGCATCGACCAGCGCATGGCGGCTGCCGTCGTGCAGGATTTCCGCCTGCGCCGTCAGATGCGCCAGGCCGTCGCGCACTGCTGCCAGCTGGCTGCGGCTGACCAGCGCGCCCATGCGTACGGTGTCGTTGCGTGGGTTGCCCACCGTGGTCTTGGCCAGGCGCGCGGAAAGTGCTTCTGCGACCGACGTGTACAGAGCCTCGGGAACGAAAACGCGGCGGATGGCGGTGCATTTCTGGCCCGACTTGACCGTCATCTCGCGCGCCACTTCCTTGACCAGCAACTCAAAGGCCGGACTGCCAGCAGCCTCGCCCGGCAGCAGCAGGGCGGAGTTCAGGCTGTCGGCTTCGATGTTGACGCGCACCGAGCGCTGCACCACGGCTGGATGCGAACGGATCACCGCCGCCGTTTCGGCCGATCCGGTGAACGACACCACATCGAAGGGCTGGAGCTGGTCCATCAGTCCGGCCGAACTGCCGCACACGACCGACAGCGCGCCCGGCGGGAAAATTCCCGCCTCGACCACGTCCCTGACCATGCGCTGCGTCAGCCAGGCGGTTGCGGTGGCGGGCTTGATGATGACCGGCACGCCCGACAGCAGGGCGGGCGCGGCTTTTTCCCACAGGCCCCAGGCGGGAAAGTTGAAGGCGTTGATGAACAGGGCCACGCCGTGCGTGGATGTCAGCACATGCTGTGACTGGAAAAGAGGGTCTTTGCCCAGCCGCGCCATGTCACCGTCGAGCATGAAACGACGCTCGCCCAGTGCGTCACCCATCCTGGCATAGGTGCCCAGCGTGAACAGGCCGCCGTCAATGTCCACGGCAGAGTCATTTTTCACCGTGCCGCTGTTGGCCGTGGCGATCTCATAGTAGGCATCGCGGTTGGCCTGCAGCACTTTGAGTGCCGCGCTCAGCAGGGCGGCGCGCTCGCGGTAGGTGAGGGCGCGCAGGGCCGTGCCGCCTTGTTCGCGGGCAAAGTCAAAGCCGGCGGCCAGGTCGAGTCCGGTGGCATCGACGCGCACGAGTTCGGTGCCCAGCACCGGGTCAAACAGCGCAGTGCCCGCGCCGGTGCCAGCCTGCCAGCGGCCGACCAGGTAATTGGAAAGCAGTTCGGTCATGGGGAGTCTTTTCGTAAAAATCAGTGGCGGGTGAATTCGATGCTGCCCTGGGGCAGGAGGTAGAGCACCAGGGCGCGTCCGCTGGACACGGTGGGGCGGTGCGCGCTGCCCGGCGGATAAACGAGCCAGCCGGCGGGGCGGCCATCGAATTGCGCGTTGTCGTCCAGCGGCATGATCAGGTCGATTTCGCCCTGCGGATGCGCATGGTGCGGGCCGGCGATGTCCTGCATGTCCACCACATCGACCGAAAAGCCGTGCAGGTCATCGGCCGGCTTGAAGATGCGGCCATAACGGATGCCGCCGCCCTCGCGCTCGCACAGCCAGCCCTCGGCAACGCCGGTCATGCAGGCTTGCTTCAGTTGCCGATACGTGTCGGTTTCGACTCCATGCTCTGCATTGAGCCAGGCATCCAGACCGGCATCCAGGGGGCGGCCAGCCAGCTGGGCTGTCAGTTGCGTGATCTGTTCGCGAAATTCGGTGGGTGACATACTGCCTTCTCCGTATAGTGTTGAACTTGCCAATTCATGTAATATGAATTATTGTGCATGCATGAACCATAAAGCCTGAAAAACATCATGTCAAGCAATATATTGCATGTATCAGGGTTAGTCCCTGATACCTCCATCCTTCCTCTTCAAACAGCCGAACTGCAGCCCGCCGGGCTTCAGGAGCCACAGGCGGAAGAAAAAAATCCATTTCTCGCAGCCCTGGGAGACCGGGTTCGGGCGCTGCGGGCTCGGTGCGGCATGACACGCAAAGCCGTGTCGATTGCCGCCGATGTGTCCGAGAGGCATCTGGCAAACCTGGAGTACGGCGAAGGCAACGCGTCCATCCTGGTGCTGCTGCAGGTGGCCCGCGCGCTGCACTGCTCACTGGCCGAACTGATTGGCGATGTGACAACCTCGACGCCCGAATGGCTCTTGATTCGCGAACTGCTGGAAACGCGCGACGACGCATCGCTGCGCCGTGTGCGCATCGCGATTGGCGAGTTGCTGGGAACGGGCAGCGGCAACACCGCCCTCTGTTCGCGCGTGGCGCTGATCGGCCTGCGCGGGGCCGGAAAGTCCACGCTGGGCGCCCTGCTGGCCGAAGACCTGGGATTTCCGTTTGTCGAATTGAGCCGGGAAATCGAGAAGTTCGCGGGCTGCAGCGTCTCGGAAATCCAGGCGCTCTACGGCATGAATGCCTACCGCCGCTACGAACGCCGGGCGCTGGAAGAGACGATCCAGATTTACCCGGAAGCCGTCATTGCCACGCCCGGCGGCCTGGTGTCGGACCCGGCCACGTTCAACCAGCTGCTGTCCCACTGCACCACCGTCTGGCTGCAGGCCGACCCTGAAGACCACATGACACGGGTGCTGGCGCAGGGTGACTTGCGGCCCATGGCGGCCAGCAAGCAGGCCATGGAAGACCTCAAGGGCATCCTGGCAGGTCGTGCTGCCTTCTATTCGAAGGCGCAGTACAAGGTCGATACCAGCACCCAGAGCCTGGAACTGTCTTTCCAGTCCTTGCGCGAGACGGTGCGCAAGGCGCTTCAGTTGCCAGTTTGAATCTTTTACAAGAAAATGCATAAAAATGCTTGTTTGTTTTTGATGATATGCATTATTATGCGTGTATCGAATTTCAATTCATGCAGTTTCATGCATTAAACTGAGGACTTCAAGCCATGACCATCGCCTCCCGCGTCGAATACCAGACCGACCCTTCCCAATACAAGCACTGGAAGCTCAGCTTCAATGGCCCCGTCGCCACGCTGGCGGTGGACATTGACGAAAACGCCGGCTTGCGCCCCGGCTACAAGCTCAAGCTCAACAGCTACGACCTCGGGGTCGATATTGAACTGAACGACGCCATCAGCCGCATCCGTTTCGAGCACCCGGAAGTGCGCACCGTGGTGGTGACCAGCGCCAAAGAAAAAGTGTTCTGCTCCGGCGCCAACATCTTCATGCTGGGCGTGAGCAGCCACTCCTGGAAAGTGAACTTCTGCAAGTTCACCAACGAAACCCGCAACGGCTTGGAAGACTCGTCCCGCTACAGCGGCCTGAAGTTCCTGGCTGCGGTCAACGGCGCCTGCGCCGGTGGCGGTTACGAGCTGGCGCTGGCCTGCGATGAAATCATCCTGATCGACGACCGCTCCAGCGCCGTCAGCCTGCCCGAAGTCCCTTTGCTGGGCGTGCTGCCCGGCACCGGCGGCCTGACCCGCGTGACCGACAAGCGCCATGTTCGCCACGACCTGGCCGACCTGTTCTGCACCAGCGTCGAAGGCGTTCGCGGCCAGAAGGCCAAGGACTGGCGCCTGGTCGATGACATTGCCAAGGCGGTCGATTTTGCGCAGAAGGTGCAGACCCGCGCCCTGGCACTGGCCGCCCAGAGCGACCGGCCCGCCGACGGCAAGGGCGTGGTGTTCAAGCCGCTCAATCGCACGGTCGAAGCCGATGCGCTGCGCTATTCAAATGTGACGGTCGAGATCGACCGTGCCAAGCGCACCGCCACCTGGACGGTCAAGGCGCCCACGGGTGCGCAACCCTCAAGCATCGCCGGCATTGAAGCGCTGGGCGCCGACTGGTTCCCGCTGGTGATGGCGCGCGAACTGGAAGACGCGATCCTGATGATGCGCACCAACGAGCTGGAAATCGGCACCTGGCTGATCAAGACCGAAGGCGATGCCAGCGCCGTGCTGGCCATGGACGACGTGCTGCTGGCGAACCAGAAGCACTGGCTGGTGCGCGAGACCATCGGCCTGCTGCGCCGCACGCTGAGCCGCCTGGACCTGTCCTCGCGCAGCCTGTTCGCGCTGATCGAGCCGGGTTCGTGCTTTGTCGGCACCTACCTGGAACTCGCCCTGGCCTGCGACCGCAGCTACCACCTGGCCCTGCCCGACGACGAGGACCGTGCGCCCAAAATTACCGTGGCAGAGAGCAATTTTGGCCTCTACCCGATGGTGACTGACCAGAGCCGCCTGGGCCGCCGTTTTTATGACGAAGCACCGGCGCTCGAAGCCGTGCGCGCCAAGGCGGGCCAGCCGCTGGATGCCGACGCCGCGTTTGCCGTGGGCCTGGTCACGTCCAATCCGGACGACATCGACTGGACTGACGAGGTGCGCATTGCCATCGAGGAACGCGTGTCCATGTCGCCTGATGCATTGACCGGCATGGAAGCGAATTTGCGCTTCAACGGCACCGAGAACATGTTCACCCGCATTTTTGGCCGCCTGACCGCCTGGCAGAACTGGATTTTCCAGCGTCCGAACGCCGTCGGAGAAAAAGGCGCGCTCAAGGTCTATGGCAAGGGCGACAAGTCCCAGTTTGACTGGAACCGCGTCTAAACAGGCGTTCTCGCAAAGTTCTCGTTGTGCGGCACGAATCCGGGTGGCGCGCCGCAACTGCAATCCCTCCCCCGAATCAGCCTTGTTTTTTCTTGGAGACCATGATGTCCAGCATTAATTACAGCGAAAAGATTCCCAACAACGTCAACCTGAGCGACGACCGCACATTGCAGCGCGCGCTTGAGCAGTGGCAGCCCAATTTCATCAGCTGGTGGGACGATGTCGGCCCCGAAGGCTCGACCAACATGGATGTGTACCTGCGCACGGCCGTCAGCGTCGATCCGAACGGCTGGGCGCAGTTTGGCCACGTCAAGATGCGCGACTACCGCTGGGGCGTTTTCCTGAACCCGGGCGAAGCCGACCGCACCATCCACTTCGGCGACCACAAGGGTGAAAAGGCCTGGCAGGACGTTCCCGGCGAGCACCGCGCCAACCTGCGCCGCATCATCGTGACGCAGGGCGACACCGAGCCGGCATCCGTCGAGCAGCAGCGCCACCTCGGCCTGACCGCGCCCAGCATGTACGACCTGCGCAACCTGTTTCAGGTCAACGTCGAGGAAGGCCGCCACCTGTGGGCGATGGTTTACCTGCTGCACAAGCATTTCGGCCGCGACGGCCGCGAAGAAGCCGAGGGCCTGCTGGAGCGCCGCAGCGGCGACGCCAACAACCCGCGCATCCTGGCGGCTTTCAACGAGAAGACGCCCGACTGGCTGAGCTTTTTCATGTTCACCTACTTCACCGACCGCGACGGCAAGTACCAGCTCTGCGCGCTGGCCGAAAGCGCTTTTGACCCGCTGGCCCGCACGACCAAGTTCATGCTGACCGAGGAAGCGCATCACATGTTCGTCGGCGAAAGCGGAATTTCCCGCGTCATCCAGCGCACCGCGCAAAAGATGAACGAGCTGAAAACCGACGACGTGGGCAAGCTGCGCGCCGCCGGCGTGATCGACTTGCCGACCATCCAGCGCTACATCAACTTCCACTTCAGCGTCACCATCGACCTGTTCGGCGCCGACGAGTCAAGCAATGCCGCCACCTTCTACAGCTCGGGCCTGAAGGGCCGCTACGAAGAAGGCAAGCGCGTCGATGACCATGTGCTCAAGGGCCAGACCTACAAGGTGATCGAAGCCAAAGACGGCCAGCTGGTCGAAAAGGAAGTGCCGATGCTCAATGCGCTCAATGAAGTGCTGCGCGACGACTACATCAAGGACTCCATCTCGGGCGTCGAGCGCTGGAACAAGGTGCTGGACAAGGCCGGCATCCCCTTTCACCTGCGCGTGCCACACAAGGCGTTTCACCGCAACATCGGCGCGCTGTCGGGCGTGAAGGTGTCGCCCAATGGCCGCGTGGTGTCCGAGGCTGAATGGAACGCCTCGGTCGATCAGTGGGTGCCGAGCAACGAAGACCGGGCCTATGTCGCCAGCCTGATGGGCCGCTGCGTCGAGCCGGGCAAGTTCGCTAACTGGATTGCGCCGCCCGTCATGGGTATCAACCGCCAGCCGGTGGACTTCGACTACGTGCGATTTAATTGAAGTTCATTGAGCCCCCACGCTCCCCACTTCGTGTGGTTCGCTGCCCCCCGAGGGGGCCGCTGCGCCTGCGGCCCGGCAAAGCCGGTTCCGCGGCCCCTGCTGGTGGGGATCTGGCGGCCCTGTTTGTCATTGAAGCCGATTACCGGGAAACGCCATCATGGACATGACCGAAATACACGTGATCAAGCAGCACTTGATCGACCCTGAAATCTGCATTCGCTGCAACACCTGCGAAGCCATTTGCCCGGTGCAGGCGATCACGCATGATTCGCGCAACTACGTGGTGGATGCCGAAAAATGCAATTTCTGCATGGCCTGCATTTCTCCGTGCCCGACCGGCTCGATTGACAACTGGCGCACCATGCCGCGCGTCAAGGCTTACAGCCTGGACGCGCAACTGGGCTGGGACGAGTTGCCGCCCGAACTCACGCCCGAGGAACTTGCCGCCGAAGGCGTCGCCGCCGGCGCGGTGCCCGACATCGAGCCGGTTTCACCTTCGTTGCCTGCCGCCAGCAATGGCGAAGCGGTGTTCAACAGTGCCCAGTACGGCGCGACCCTGCCGCCGTGGTCGGCTGCGCATGCCTACGTCAACCTGTACGGGCCGAAAACGGCCGAAAAATCAGTCACCGCCACCGTCACCGGCAATGTCCGGGTGACCGAGGTTGGCAGCGACGATTACGACACGCACCACATCGTGCTGGACTTCGGAAAAATGCCGTTTCCGGTGCTCGAAGGCCAGTCCATCGGCATCATTCCGCCAGGCGTTGACGCCAGCGGCCGGCCGCATTTTGCGCGCCAGTATTCGATTGCCAGCCCGCGCAACGGCGAGCGGCCCGGCTACAACAACCTCTCGCTGACGATCAAGCGGGTGCTCGAAGACCATCAGGGCAGGCCGGTGCGCGGCGTGGGGTCGAACTACATGTGCGATTTGCGGGTGGGCGATACGGTACAGGTGATGGGGCCGTTTGGCACGAGCTTCCTGATGCCCAATCATCCGCGCTCCAACATCGTGATGATCTGCACCGGCACCGGCAGCGCACCCATGCGAGCCATGACCGAATGGCGCCGCCGCCTGCGCAAGTCCGGCAAGTTCGAGGAAGGCAAGCTGATGCTGTTTTTTGGCGCCCGCACCCAGGAAGAACTGCCTTACTTCGGCCCCTTGCAGAATCTGCCCAAGGATTTCATCGATATCAACTTTGCATTCTCGCGCAGGCCCGGCGCACCCAAGCGCTACGTACAGGACGTGATGCGCGAGCGCGCCGCCGACCTGGCCCTGCTGCTGCAAGACCCGGCGACCTGCTTTTACGTCTGCGGCCTCAAAAGCATGGAGGAAGGCGTGGTGCTGGCCCTGCGCGACGTGGCGCAGCAGGCCGGCCTGAACTGGGATGCCGTGGGCGCAGCGCTCAAGACAGAGGGCCGGCTGCATCTGGAGACGTATTGATGAGCGAATTGCAAACCTTGACAACCATCGCCGTTTCACACCGCGCCGCCGGCGTGGTGCAGGTGACCATGGCGCGCCCGGCGGTGTTCAATGCCTTCGATGAGGTGATGATTGCCGAGCTGGACGCGGTCTTTGCCGAACTGGGCGCCGACCCGGCGGTGCGCGTCATCGTGCTGGCCGGCGAAGGCAAGCACTTCAGCGCCGGCGCCGACCTGAAGTGGATGCAGCGCGCCAGCGCTGCCTCACGCGAATGGAACCTGGACGATGCCCGCCGCTTTGCCGCCATGCTGTCACGCATCGAGAACTGCCCCAAGCCCACGCTGGCGCGGGTGCAGGGCGCGGCACTGGGCGGCGGGGTCGGTCTGGCCTGCGTCTGCGACATCGCCATCGCGGCGGACAACGCCAGCTTTGCGGTCAGCGAAGCCAGGTTCGGCATCCTGCCGGCCGTCATCGGCCCTTACCTGACCAATGCGGTCGGCAAGCGCCAGGCCCTGCGTCTGGCGCTGACGACCACCCGCATCGCCGCCCCTGAAGCGCTGGCCATCGGCCTGGTGCAGCAGGTGGTGGCGCTCGATGAACTCGACGCGGCCATCGACGCCACGGTGAAAGAACTGCTGGTTGGTGGCCCGAATTCGCAGCGTGAGATCAAGGCGCTGTATGCGCAGTTTGAAGTGGGCGGCGTCACGCCCGAAGTGCGCGAGTTGACCGCCCAAACCATCAGCCGCGTGCGCGGCACCGACGAGGCGCGTGAAGGCTTCGCCGCTTTTCTGGGTAAACGGCCTGCCAACTGGATTCCCGAATGACGACCAAGAATCTGAACAGTGTGCCGGTGCTCGTCGTCGGCGCCGGCATCATGGGTGTCGGCATTGCGCAGGTGGCAGCGCAAGCCGGCCATGGCGTGATGCTGCATGACATGCGCGAAGGTGCAGCCAGCCAGGCAAAGGCGAAACTTGCCAGCAGCCTGGAGGCGCTGGTGGCCAAAGGCAAGCTGAAGGCTGACGCCGTGGCGCAAACGCTGTCGTGCATCAGGCCGATTCAGGCGCTTGAAGAGGCCGCTTCGGCGGGCCTGGTGGTCGAGGCGATTGTCGAAAAGCTCGATGCCAAGCGCGCGCTGTTCCAGCAGCTCGAAGCCATCCTTGCCGCCGATTGCGTGCTGGCGACCAACACCTCGTCGATCTCGGTCACGGCCATTGCCAACGGGCTGCAGCATCCGGCCCGTCTGGTGGGCATGCACTTCTTCAACCCGGTGCCGCTCATGCAACTGGTCGAGGTGGTGTCCGGCCTGCAGACGGCGCCTGCGGTGGCCGAAGCGATTTTTGAACTCTGCAAGCTCTGGGGCAAGGTGCCGGTGCATGCGCGTTCGACGCCGGGTTTCATCGTCAACCGCATTGCCCGGCCTTACTACGCCGAAACGCTGGCCCTGCTGCATGAGCAGGCCGCCACGCCCGCTGTGCTCGATGCCTGCCTGCGAGCCGCCGGCTTTCGCATGGGGCCGTGCGAGTTGATGGACCTGATTGGCCACGACACCAATTTCTCGGTGACGAATTCGGTCTACGAGGCCAATTTTCACGACAAGCGTTTTGTGCCGTCGCTGGTGCAGCGCGAGCTGGTCGATGGCGGCTTGCTGGGCCGTAAATCGGGTCGCGGTTTTTATGATTACGCGGACGGTGCGGCCAAGCCCGCCATCGCCGCCGTTTTGGAATCCGCCGCGCTGCCGCATGCGCAAGCGTTGGACGTACACGGGCAGGGGCCGGTGGCCGAGCGTCTGGCTGCCACGCTGGCGCAGGCTGGCCGCGCATTTCACCGCGATGAAGGCAGCGACTGGGTCGGTCTGGCCGTGGACGGCGCCATGCTGCGCCTGACCGATGGCCGGCCCGCCTCGCAACTGGGCGCTGATGTGGCGGTGTTTGATTTGCCGCTGTCGCCAGCGACCGGCATCACCCTGGCTTGGGCGCCATCTTGCCGCGCCAGTGCGGCCTGGGTGGAGCAGGCTTCGCACTGGCTGCTGGCGCTGGGTTTCAACCCGCAGCGCATCGCCGATGCGCCTGGCCTGGTGGTGGCCAGAACCATCGCCATGCTGATCAATGAAGCCATGGACGCCGTGCAGCAAGGCGTCTGCACCCCGGAAGGGGCCGACGCGGCGATGAAGCTGGGCGTGAACTACCCGGCCGGGCCGTTTGAGTGGCTGGCGCGCTGGGATGCCGGCGCGGTCATTGGCCTGCTCGATGCCCTGGATGGGTTTTACCGGGGCGAGCGCTACCGCGTCAGCCCGGCCTTGCGCCAGCGTGCCTGGCAACAGGCGCCGAGGCAGGCCGAGTTGGCGACCGCATGAAATTGGCTGGCTTCACGGCCGGGTGAGCGAAGTTCCAGAAAGCAGGTGAAGCATTTCCTTGTGCGCCGGACGCTTTCTCATTCGCCGGTAAGCTCCCGCCATGCCTATCGAATCGCCTTCACGCCGCCATGTTTTGCAAGCTTCCCTGACCGTTCCCAGTTCGGCGTTGTTCGCCAGGGCGGGTGCCCAGGGCCTGACAGGGCCGGCCTACGAGGTCAGCCCATGGCCGGGGCCGGTGGCGGCTTTCAGCCTGGTCGATACCAGTGGCAAGACCTGGCGCCCGGCCGACTTCAAGGGGCGGGCGGTGCTGCTCAACTTCTGGGCCAGCTGGTGCGAGCCTTGCCGCGCCGAAATGCCCACGCTGCAGCAGATGGCCGACCTCTACGGCCCCGAGCAGCTTCTGGTGCTGGCCATCAACTTCAAGGAAGCCCCGGCGCGCGCGCTGCAGTTTGCCAAACGCACCGGCATCAGCCTGCCGGTGCTGCTCGATGTCGATGGCCAGGCGGCCCGGCGCTGGGGCGTCAAGGTGTTTCCGACCACGCTGGCCATCGACCGCCATGGCCAGCCGCGCCTGCGGGTGCAGGGCGAGGTGGACTGGACCGGCAAGGCGGCCGAGAAGCTGATTGCCAGCCTGTTGTAGGCGCGCCTTGACCTGAAAAACCGCTGCTTTTGCCGGCTGTGGCGATAATCAAGGGTTGCCCGTGGCGGGCGGCAGCCTTGCAGCTGCCCGCCAGCCGGGCTCCACTTCCTGGCGCATCTTCACCTGCGCCGGTGCACGTGACCTTTCCTTAATCCTTTCCTCCCGGAGTTCACCTATGACCACCGCACGCCGCAGCTTCCTCAAGAACACCGCAGCCGCCGCCATGGCCGCTGCCTTGCCCGCCCTCGGTTTCGCCCAGGCGCCCGCAGCAGCGGCACCTGCTGCACGCCGCAACTTCGCGCCCCAGAGCGGCGGCTGGCGCACCTTTGAAGTCACCACCCGCGTGGACATTCCCAAGCCCGAAGGCGTCACGCGCGTGTGGCTGCCGATTCCCTCGGTCAACAGCGACTACCAGCATTCGCTCGAAAACGGCTTTTCGAGCAACGGTACGGCCAAGCTGGTGCAGGACGGCCAGGACGGCGCAAAAATGCTCTACGTTGAATTCGCCGCCAGCGAAGCCAAGCCGTTTGTCGAAATTACCAGCCGCGTGCAGACGCAGGGCCGCGCGATGGACTGGTCGCAAAAAACCGCCAAGGCCGAGGACGCCGACACGCTGCGCTATTTCACCCGCGCCACCACCTTGATTCCGACCGACGGCATCGTGCGCAAGACCGCGCTGGCCGCCACGCAGGGCGCTAGAGGCGATGTCGAAAAAGCCCAGAAGCTTTATGACTGGATCGTGGCCAACACCTACCGCGAACCCAAGGTGCGCGGCTGCGGCGAGGGCGACATCAAGACCATGCTGGAAACCGGCAACCTGGGCGGCAAATGCGCCGACCTGAATGCGCTGTTCGTCGGCCTGTGCCGCTCGGTGGGCGTGCCCGCGCGCGACGTGTACGGCATCCGGCTGGTGCCATCGGCCTTTGGCTACAAGGAGCTGTCGGGCAACCCGGCCAGCCTCAAGGGCGCGCAGCACTGCCGCTCCGAGGTCTATCTCAAGGGCTATGGCTGGGTGGCGATGGACCCGGCCGACGTGGCCAAGGTCATGCGCCTGGAAACCGCCGACTGGATCAAGAACACCACCAACCCGGTGGTCGCGCCGGTCAACAAGGCGCTGTTCGGCGGCTGGGAAGGCAACTGGATGGCCTACAACACCGCGCATGACGTGGCCTTGCCCAATTCCAAGGGCGAAAAGCTCGGTTTCCTGATGTACCCAGTTGGCGAGAATGCCGCCGGCCGCTTCGACTCCTACGCGCCGGATGACTTCAAGTACCAGATCACCGCCAGGGAAATCAAGGCTTGAGGCTGGCTGCGCTCTATGGCATGTTGAATCGTCTTTTTTACATGCCAAATAGGCCTTTTGTGCTTGTCCGATAAGCGTAGGCAGCTATCAAAATAAGAGTGATTGCGTCAGCCCGGCAATAAGCCGAGCCGGCTTTCAAACCGCCGTGGCTGGCCGGTCAGCGGGTCGGCAAAGGCAATCGACCTGGCCAGCAGTTGCAGCGGCAGGGCGTAGTCGTCTTCAGGCGTCGGTTCAACCGGCGGGTACATCCGGTCGTTGCAAATCGGCATGCCCAGCGCGTTCATGTGAACGCGCAGTTGGTGCTTTTTCCCGGTGACGGGGCTCAGGGCGTAGAGCGCCCGTTGGCCCCTGATTTCCAGCAGATCAATCAGGGTTTCGCTGTTGGGCTCGCCCGGCACTTCGCGCTGCCGGAAAAATGGTTCATCCTCGACGATGCGGGTTTTGCGCCGCAGGGGAAACTGCAAGTCGGGCCGCCAGCAGGCCACGGCTTCGTAATGCTTGACGACTTCGTGCCGCCGGAACAAGGCCTGGTAAGCGTCGCGTTCTGCGGGCCGGACTGAAAACAGCACCAGGCCCGCCGTTTCGCGGTCGATGCGGTGAATCGGGATCAGGCTGTCCAGCCGCAACTGGTTTTTCAGCCGCACCAGCAGCGTTTCCTGCAGGTAATGGCCCGAAGGCGTGACCGGCAGGAAATGCGGCTTGTCGGCCACCACCAGATGCTCGTCCTGGAACAGCACGGTGGCTTCGAACGGAATGCGCGGCTCGACCGGCAGCGCGCGGTAGTAATACAGCCGCATGTGGCCCCGGTAAGGGCGCTCGGGTGTCACGGCCATGCCGAACTCGTCGGCCACCAGGCCGGCCGCCATGCGCTCCAGCCAGGTCTGCCGCGTGATGGCGGGAAAGCGCTCGACCAGAAAATCGGTGAACGTGGGCCAGGCGCCTGCCGGCAGGCCGACGCAGCTCGGGCTCACGCCGCGCTTCGTCGGCAGTCCGCCATGGGCAGCAAGCGGGCTCACGCGCGCGTGAACACCACGTCCCACACGCCGTGCCCGAGCTTGATGCCCCGGTTTTCAAACTTGGTCAGCGGGCGGTAGCCGGGCTTGGGCGCGTAGCCATCGCTCGCGGCATCGGCCGTATTTTTGAGCAAGGGTTCGGTGCTGAGAACTTCAAGGATCTGCTCGGCATACGGCTGCCAGTCGGTCGCGCAGTGCAGGTAGCCGCCGGGCTTGAGGCGCGCCGCCAGCTTGGCGATCAGCGGGGCCTGGATCAGCCGGCGCTTGTTGTGCTTGGTCTTGTGCCACGGGTCGGGGAAGAAGATGTGCGCGCCGTCCAGGCTACCAAGGGGCAGCATGTGGTCAATCACCTCGACCGCGTCGTGCTGCAGGATGCGGATGTTGGTCAGTGACTGTTCGTCGATGCGCTTGAGCAGCGCGCCGACGCCGGGCGTGTGTACTTCGCAGCACAGGAAATTCTTTTCCGGCATCAATCCAGCGATGTGCGCGGTGGCTTCGCCCATGCCAAAGCCGATTTCAAGAATCGTCGGTGCGTCACGCTCATAGACGGCTGAAAAATCCATCGGCAGGCCGGCGTAGGCCAGCAGAAACCGGGGACCGACATCGGCGAATGCCTTGGCCTGGCCGACGGTGGTGCGGCCGGTGCGGCGCACGAAACTGCGGATGTTGCGGGGATGGCTCACGTCGGCGGGAGCGCCTTCATGCAAGGCGGGCGGGTTGGGGGAGGAAGATTCAATCACCCGCTGATTTTAGTGCGCCGCCCGGCAGGGTTCAGGGCCTGCCGGGCGCGGCGCGCTTTTGCAGCAGCACCAGCGCGATGCCGCCCAGGATGGCGGCGGACGCCAGCACCAGGCGCAGCGTGACCGGCTCGCCGAGAAAGGCAATGCCGCCCAGCGCCGCGATGACCGGGACGCTGAGCTGCACGCTGGCCGCGCTCGTGGCCTTCAGCGCGGGCAAGGCGGTGTACCAGATCGCGTAGCCGATGCCCGATGTCAAGGCGCCCGACGCCATCGCCAGCCAGAAGCCGGCCGCATCCAGCGCTGCGCCCTTGAACAGCAGCATGAACAGGCTCAGGGCCAGGGCCAGCGGTGCCGCCCGCAGGAAGTTTCCGGCGGTCACCCGGGTCGGGTCGCCGGCACCTTTTCCGCGCAGGGAATAGATGCCCCACGACATGCCGGCGACCAGCATCAGCACCGAACCGCCCAGCGGCGGCGCCGAGACACCGGGCAGCAGCAGTCCCGCAAGGCCACTGAAGGCGAGCGCAAGACCGGCGAGTTGCGCCAGCCGCAGCCGTTCGCCCGACCAGAGGCCATAGCCGATCATGGTGGCCTGGACGGCGCTGAAAAGCAGCAGCGCGCCGGTTCCCGTGGGCAGGCTCACATAGGCAAACGAAAAACACGCCGCATAAGCAAACAGCGCCCATGCCGACAGCCAGTTGCCCCCGCCGGCTTGGGTGCCGCGAAATCTGCGCGCTATCAACCAGAGTACCACCGCGCCGGAAATCAGCCGGATGGCGGTGAAGGTGGCCGCATCAATGCCGGTCTGCCTGAGCGCGAGCCGGCACAGCAGCGAATTGCCGGCAAAGGCGGTCATGGCCAGCGAGGTCAGGACAAGGGTGCGTGCGGGCGACATGCCGTATCTTTCCACGCGTTGACCCAGGCGGCCAGCGCGTCGGCGGTGTCGCCGGTTTGGGGCGGCAGGCCCAGCACGGCGGCGGCCTGGTTCAGCGCGGCCAGCGGCCGGGACGTGTGGAGCGCCTGCGCGCCGTTTTGCTTGGACAGCTTTTCGCCGTTCGCGCCCAGCACCAGCGGCGTGTGCAAATACTGCGGTGTCGGCAGGCCGAGCGCGCGCTGCAGCAGGATTTGCCGCGCCGTGTTGTCGGCCAGGTCGGCGCCCCGCACCACATGCGTGATGCCTTGCGCGGCGTCATCGACCACCACGGACAGCTGGTAGGCCCACAGGCCATCGGCCCGCCTGAGCACGAAGTCGCCCACGTCGCGGCTGACGTTTTGGTGTTGGCGGCCGAGAAGTCGGTCTTGCCATGCGACTTCGGCTTCCATCAAATCCGTGCTTGAGTTTGCTATTAAATCAATAGCTACCAGTGCTTGTACTTCTTGCGCAAAAGCACTTTTTTGTTCATTTTTATCGACCCGCAAGCGCCAGGCCCGCGCGGGACGGCCGTTCAGGCCCTGGCGGCAGGTGCCGGGATACACCAGTTCGCCGTGCCGCTGCCTGGCTTGCCCCGAGGCCGCCAGCGCGCGGGCAATGTCCTGCCGCGTGCAGCCGCAGGGATAGGCCCATCCTGCGGCGACGAGCCGGTCAAGCGCCTGCTGGTACAGCGCGCCGCGCTGCGACTGGTACACCGGCGGCTCATCGGGAAAGAGCCCGCAGGCGGCCAGTTGCTCAAGGATGGTCTGGCCGGCGCCCGGCAGGCAGCGCGGCGTGTCCACATCCTCGATACGCACCAGCCACTGGCCCTGGTGCGCCCGGGCATCGAGCCAGCTGGCCAATGCCGCGACGAGCGAGCCCGCATGCAGCGGGCCGGTGGGCGAGGGTGCAAACCGCCCCCGGTAAGCCTGCGAACCCACGCCGGCAGCTTGTCAAAGAATGGCCAGCGCCATTTCCAGGCCCGACACAAAGCCGTCCTCGACCCGGTGGCCCAGGCACCAGTCGCCACAGGCGCCGATGCGGGAAGCCGCATCCCAGGCGTGGGTTTTGCCCAGCGGCTTGCTGGTCTGCGCATAGCGCCAGCGATGCACCGAGGCGTAGGGCGGCTCGGCGCGGATGCCGGTGACTTCGGTAAATGCCTTGAGCAACTTGCCCTTCACGCGCTCTGAATCGTCTTCGAGGTGGCGCTGCGACCAGGCAGGGCTGGCCTGAACCGTCCAGCGCTCAATCGGGCCGCGTCCGGGCTTGGACGACTCCCGCGCCAGCCAGGCAATGCGGTGGTGGGTGCTGCGCGCCACGTTCCACTGCGGCCCCAGGCTGGCCAGCGTCGGCTGCTGCGCCTGCGGAAAAGCCACCATCAGCGTCCAGCAGGGCGCCACGTTCACGCCCGCCAGGTCCACCACCAGCGGCGCGGCCTGCTCCGAGTCGCTCAGCAGTGAATGGGCCTGCGGCGCGGGAATCGCCAGCACCACCGCATCAAAGCCCGAATGCACGCTGGCGCCCGGGCCGTCGGTCTGCAATTGCCAGCGCTGCGGGTCCAGCTTGTCTTCCTCGATATAGACGACGCGGGTTTCCAGCACCAGCTGGCCGGCATCGTCCAGGGGCTGGGCCCACTGGCGAAGCAGCGCGTTCATGCCCGGCGTGGCGACCCAGTGGGCTTCCTTGGCCGGCAGCGAGGCGGCGACGACGCGGCCCAGGTCGTCCAGCACGCGCACGGTGTTGGCGCTCCATGGACGCACCAGTCCCGAGGCCGTGGCCAGCGCTTTTTCAAAGCGTTCGTCGCGCACGGTGAAGTACTGTGTGCCGGGGTCAAAGGCGCCGAATTCGGTCTCGCGGGTTGCCATGCGGCCGCCGGCCCCCTTGCTTTTTTCAAAGACAGTCACCTGGTGGCCGGCTTTAACCAGCGTGCGCGCGCAGGTGATGCCGGCAATGCCGGCGCCGACGACGGCAATGTGGCGCTGCCTGGCGGTTTCGGAAGAAGAAACGAGGGGAGGTTTTTTTGTCATGCTTTTCTACTTTTTTTGAGTGAAGGAAAACGAATGAAGGAATCGGGCAATGGCTTCGCGGCCAGAAGGGAGGCATCAACGAACGCCATGCGCACACTCTACACCGCTGGCTGGGGCCTGCCGGCTTGAAGCGCCGATTTATAGCGAGTGGGGGCGCTCCAGCAGCGCCTTGCGGGTGGCCGGATTGCCCAGTTGCCCAAGCCACCATTGCAGGGCGCGTCCCTCGGCGCCGGCAGCCGCGCGGCGCCACACATAGCACATCGGTATCACCCGGAGAGGGCGCTGGATCTTCTTTTCGACCAGCCGGCCCGAGTCGATATGCGGCCGCGCAAGGTGTTCCGGCAAAAAGCCGCCGCCCAGTCCGCGCAGTTGCGCATCGAGCTTTTCCTCCATGCCGGGAACGGTGAAGATGTCCTGGCCGCTCAGCAGGCCGACGGTGATGCCGGCGCCCCGCTGGACCGAATCGGCCACGGCCACGGCGCGGTGCAGCATGAGCTGGGCATCGCTCACCGGCTCGGCGGCCTGCGCCAGCGGATGATGCGGCGCCACGGCGTACACAAAATGCATGCTGCCCAGCGGCTTGCTTTGCACCGATTTGTCCAGCGTCGGCTCCAGCGCCACGCCGATGGACAGGTCGGCCTGTCCCGAGGTCAGCGCTTCGAGCGTGCCCGACAGGATTTCTTCCCGGATCTTCAGGCGCGTGGGTGGATTCATCGCAAAGAAGGCTTCGCACAGCTCCAGGATGGTGGTGCGTGAAATGACACTGTCCACCGCCAGCGTGAACTGCGGCTCCCAGCCGGTGGCCACGCGCTTGACGCGGGTGGCGATGGCATCGAGTTCGAGCAGCAGGCGGTTGCCTTCGCGCAGCAGTTCGTGGCCCGCCACGGTCAGTTTGGCCTGGCGCGAGGAGCGGTCAAACAGCAGCACGTCGAGCGCGTCCTCGACCTGCCGGATGCGGTAGGTCAGGGCGCTGGGCACCACGCCGAGTTCGCGCGCCGCCGCCGCCATGCTGCCGCTGCGGTGGATGGCGTCAATCAGGCGGATGACTTCGGGCGTAAGCGCATTGCGCACCGGATTATGGAGTGTTGCCATGATAAAGATTCAAATAATTCGAATGATGCCAGCAAACCGGAGCAACGGTCAAAGCCGGTCCGGCGCTTACAGTAAAGACATCTCCAACGCACCTTGAAAGGGGCACCTCATGATGACATTGCGAACCTCCGGCGAGCGCGGCTATGCTGACCACGGCTGGCTCAAATCCTTCCATTCCTTTTCATTCGCCGGCTACTACGACCCCGAGCACATGGGTTTTGGCAACCTGCGCGTCATCAATGAAGACCGCGTTGCCGCCGGCCGTGGCTTTGGCACGCATGGCCACCAGAACATGGAAATCATCAGCTATGTGCTGAGCGGCGAACTGGCGCACCAGGACAGCATCGGCAACGTCAAGGGCATTCCGCCGGGCGATGTGCAGCGCATGAGCGCGGGGAGCGGCGTGCGGCACAGCGAGTTCAACCATGCCCAAGGCCAGACCACCCATTTTCTGCAGATCTGGATCGAGCCCAACGTCACCGGCATTGCACCGAGCTACGAGCAGAAAACCTTTCCCGAGGCTGATAAACGCGGCGCGCTGCGGCTGGTCGCATCGAGCGATGGCGCGCAGGGGTCGGTGCTGATCCATGCCGACGCCAGGCTGTATGCGGGTTTGTTCGATGGCGGCGAAGCGGCCGTGCTGGCGCTTGATCCGCAGCGAAAAGCCTATGTGCACCTGGTTCGCGGCCAGCTGGAAGTCAACGGGCAGACCCTGCACGGCGGCGATGCGCTGGCGCTGCAATCGGAAAGCCGGCTGGAGCTTTCCAAGGGCCAGGATGCCGAGGTGCTGGTGTTTGACCTGGCGCCCTGAGGTGATTTTTGCTTGATGCGCCGTGCCGTCCTACAGGCGGCATGGGCGCATCCAGCTTGCCTGACAGCTTGTTTTAATTCATTATTTCCCCCGTTCACCTCCAACAAGGATTCACCATGTTTTCATCGCTCCAAAATCCCCTGTCGCTGATCGGCCGCATCTTGCTGGCGCTGCTGTTCGTGCCTGCCGGTTTCGGCAAGATCACCGGCTTTGCAGGAACGGCGGGTTTCATCGCTTCCAAGGGCGTGCCGCTTCCGGAACTGGCTGCGGCGGCGGCCATCGGTGTCGAACTGGGGCTGGGCATGCTGCTGCTGATCGGCTGGCAGACGCGCTGGGCGGCGCTGGGCATTGCCCTGTTCACCGTGGTGATCAGCTTCATCTTTCACAACTTCTGGGCCGTGCCGGCTGACCAGGTCATGCAGCAGCAGCAATCCTTTTTCAAGAACATCGCCGTGGTCGGCGGGCTGCTGACCGTCGCCGCCTGGGGCGCCGGCGCCTGGAGTTTTGACGGCAACAAGCGCGGCGCATGATGGACGGCGGCGCCACTTCAAAGGAGCCGGTCATCGCCGTGATCTACCACTCCGGCTATGGCCACACCCAGCGCATGGCGCAAGCCATCGCGGCGGGCGCGGGCGCCGAACTCGTCGCCATTGATGCCGACGGCAACCTGCCCCAGGGCGGCTGGAACCTGCTGGACGCGGCCGATGCCATCATCATGGGGTCGCCGACCTACATGGGCAGCGTCAGCTGGCAGTTCAAGAGGTTTGCCGACGCATCGTCCCGCCCCTGGTACGCGCAGACCTGGAAGGACAAGTTGTTTGCCGGCTTCACCAGCAGCGCCGCCCTGAATGGCGACAAGTCGTCCACGCTGAACTACCTGTTCACGCTGGCCATGCAGCATGGCGGAATCTGGGTCAGCCAGGGCATCCAGCCCAGCAACAGCAAGGCCGCCCAGCGCAACGATCCCAATTTCCTGGGCTCGTACAGCGGCGCCATGTCCCAGTCGCCTTCGGATGCCAGCGCAGGTGAAATGGCGCCGGGCGACCTGGAGACAGCGCGCGCTTTTGGCGAGCGAGTGGCCGATGTGGCGAGCCGGTTCCGGCGCTGAATGCCGATGTCGATGGTTAAAAAAGGAGAACGCATGACGATTGAACTCAGGCTTGACCGCAGCGCCAGCCTGGCGCAGACGGTGCAGATCCGCAGCCATGCGCTGCTGGCCGATGTCAGCGAAGCCGAGGGCGGCGAAGACGCCGGCCCCAGCCCGCATGATCTGTACGATGCCGCGCTGGGCGCCTGCAAGGCGCTGACGGTGATGTGGTACGCCCGCAAGAAAGGCATTCCGGTCGATGACATCCAGACGCTGGTCGAGCGCGACGACACGGATGAGCGCAAAGGCATTTACCGCCTGTCCGCCACGCTCAAGCTGCGGGGCGACCTGACCGATGCGCAATTGAAGGAACTGGAGGCCGTTGCGCAAAAATGCCCGCTGCACAAACTCATGAGCGCGGTCACCACTGAAATCACCACCCAACTGGAGCGACTTCCATGAGCATCGACATCAAGCTGACAGGACACGACAAGGACCTGGGCGGCGGCTTCGTGGTGAGCCGCCTGCTGCCAGCGGCAACGCGCCAATCGGTCGGCCCATTTATATTTTTTGACCATTTCGGCCCGTTCACGGTGCAAGCCGACGCCAATCATGACGTGCGGCCCCATCCGCACATCGGGCTGGCGACGGTGACTTACCTGTTTGAAGGCGCCATGCTGCACCGCGACAGCCTGGGCTCGGTCCAGCGCATCGAGCCCGGCGCGATCAACTGGATGACGGCCGGGCGCGGCATCGTGCATTCCGAGCGCGCGCCGGATGACCTCAGGGGCAAGGTTTACCAGCAGCATGGCCTGCAGCTGTGGGCCGCCTTGCCCAGGGCTCATGAAGAGGCGGAGCCCGGCTTCGTGCACACGCCGGCTGCGGATATTCCGGTCGTGCCGATGGGCGCGTCCGAGGTGCGGGTGCTGATCGGCGAGGCTTTCGGGCATGCCTCGCCCGTCAGAACCTTCTCGAAAACCGTTTACCTCGACATCCGCCTGGCCGCCGGTGAGCGCATTGATTTGCCGCCACTGGCCGATGAACTGGCGCTTTACGGGGTGGAAGGCGACCTGCAGGTCGATGGCGAAGCGGTTGCGGTGCGCACCCTGGCCGTCCTGGCGCCTGATGCGGTGACGCAGATCAGCGCGAACGCACCAGCGCGGTTCGTGGTGATTGGCGGCGACAAGCTCGATGGAAAGCGCTTCATCTGGTGGAATTTTGTCTCCAGCAGCAAGGAGCGCATTGCCCAGGCCGGCGATGACTGGGCAGCGCAAAGGATGGGGCAGATTGCCGGCGATGCCGAATTCATTCCCCTGCCGGAACGCAAGCCGGCGCTGGCGGAGCCCGCAGCGCCCAAAGCGCCTTACCTTTGAGCTAGCCTTGAATATCGCGCGCCAGCCGCACGCCGCTGAACTGCCACTGCGCGTCGGGTGGAAAAAAGTTGCGGTAGCTGGCGCGGACATGGCTTTGCGGCGTGGCGCAGGAGCCGCCGCGCAGCACAAACTGGTTGCACATGAACTTGCCGTTGTATTCGCCGACCAGGCCCTCCCACGGCTGGTAGCCGGGGTAGGCGTTGTAGTTCGACTGCGTCCATTCCCACACGTCGCCCAGCAGTTGCGCCGGCGCCTCAACACGGGCTTGCTGTTGCGGCAGGGGATGAAAAGCCCCGGTTTCGACAAAATTGCCCGACTTTGCGCTTGACGCGGGCAACAGGCGCGCCGCCAGTTCCCATTCAAACTCGGTCGGCAGCCGCGCTCCGGTCCAGCGCGCCAGCGCATCGGCTTCAAAATAGCTGAGGTGGCAGGCGGGGGTATTCGGGTCAACCTCCTGCAGCCCCTGCAGCGTGAAATGGCGGTAATTTCCCGCTTCGCCCTGCCAGTACAGCGGCAAATCATGCTGGCCGGCCTGCACCCAGTCCCAGCCCATGGCCAGCCACAACTCGGGCCGCCGGTAGCCCTCGTCCGAAATGAATTCGAGCATCTCGCCATTGGTGAGCAGCCGGCTGGCCAGCTCGAACGGGGCGACATACGCCGGGTGGCGCGGCGTTTCATTGTCAAACGCAAAATCGCCATCCAGGCCGGCGTCGAAACCATGCTGCACCAGGCCGCCGTCATAAGCATGCCAGCGCACGGGCTGGGGCGCCGTGCTGGCCAGCGGCCAGCGCCCGGCATACGCAGGGCATTGCGGGTTGAACGACAGGGCATGCTGGATGTCGGTCAGCAGCAGTTCCTGGTGTTGCTGTTCATGCTGCAGTCCCAGCTTGATGAGCTGCGCCAGTTGCATGCGGTCGGCCTCGTCGGTCCTGGAAATAAGCTCCAGCACGCGCGCATTGACCTGGCGCCGGTAGGCCAGCACTTGCGGCAGCGACGGGCGGCTGATGAGGCCCCGCCTAGGGCGCGGGTACTTGTCGCCCACACCGTTGTAATAGCTGTTGAACAGAACCCGGAAACCGGCATCGAAAGGCTTGAAATCCGGTTCGAAGCGCTCCAGCACGAAGGTTTCAAAAAACCAGGTGACATGCGCCAGGTGCCACTTGGCCGGGCTGGCGTCGGGCATGGATTGCAGCTGGCAATCCTCGGCGCTCAGTGGTTCAATCAGCCGCTCGGTTTGCGCCCGAACTGTCTGGAAGCGCTGCGTCAGTTGCGATGCCGGTTGAGCGTCGATAAAAGCGTTGTGGAATGACAACATGGCAGATCCATGAGGATTTGGAGCGCCAAGCTTCCCATGAGGCTTCAGGCCTGGCTGTCAGACAATGCGCCTAGATTGACCCGGGGTTTGAGCGCTGCATCCACCGCCCGGCGGTCGTCGAAGACAAAGCATTCGCCGTCAAAATGCGCCTGGCCGCAGTCCTCGAAGTATTTCAGGATGCCGCCGTCGAGCTGGTAAACATTCTGAATGCCGGCTTCGCGCAGGTAAATCGCCGCTTTCTCGCAGCGGATGCCGCCGGTGCAAAAGCTCACGATGGTCTTGCCGGCCAACTCGTCTTGGTGGTCCTGCACCGCCTGCGCAAACTCGGTGAATTTCTCCAGCCGCCAGTCAATCGCCTGCCTGAAGGTGCCGACATCGACCTCGTAGGTGTTGCGCGTGTCCAGCATCGCCACCGGCCGGCCTTCGTCGTCCTGCCCGCAGTCGAGCCAGCGCTTGAGCGTTCTCGCATCCACCGCCGGGGCGCGGCCTGCCGAGGGGCGGATGGCCGGGTGGTTCATGCGGATGATTTCAGGCTTGATCTTGACCAGCAGCTTGTGAAACGGCTGGGCCGCCGACCAGCTTTCCTTGACTTCAAGGTCATGAAAACGCGGGTCAAGCCGAAGCCATGCCAAAAAATCATGAATGGCGGCGCTATGGGCGGCCAGGAAAAGATTGATGCCTTCTTCGGCGAGCAGCACGGTGCCCTTGATTTCGCGCGTTGCCAGCGCCTGAAGCATCTCGGTTTTCAGCGTGGGCAACGGCTCCAGCGCCACGAATTTGTAGGCCGCAATATTCAGAATTTGCATGATGCGCCGATTGTAGGCAAGGGCGACGCGCCTGAAAGGGTGGCGCTTGCGCGCCGGGGCAGGCAGGCCCCAGACCTAAAATGAAGCGCATGTTTGTCCATCTAAGAATCCACACCGAGTTTTCAGTCGTTGACGGTACCAACCGCATTGATGAAATTGTTGCCGCCGCTGCCGCCGACCAGCAACCCGCGCTGGCCATTACCGACCTGAGCAACCTGTTTGGCACGGTCAAGTTCTACAAGGAAGGGCGCAAGGTCGGCGTCAAACCCTTGATCGGCGCCGACATCTGGCTCGAAGCGCCCGGCAAGGAAGCCGGTGCGCCGGCCTCCCGCCTCTTGTTGCTGGTGCAGGACAACCGCGGCTACCTCAACCTGTGCGAGTTGATCACCCGCGCCTGGACCAAAAACGTGGTGCGCGACCAGGCGGTCGTCAAGCTGCAATGGCTGCAGGAGTTGAATGAAGGCCTGATTGCCCTGTCGGGCGCGCAGCGCGGCGCCGTGGGCCAGGCCTTGGTGCAGGGCGACAGCGCACGGGCCATGGAATGCGCCCTGCATCTCTCAAGCATGTTTGCGCAGCGCTTTTACCTGGAACTGCAGCGCTCAGGGCATCCCGAGGATGAACGCCATGTCATCGCCGCCGTGCAGCTGGCGGCGCGGCTGAAGCTGCCGGTGGTGGCTACGCATCCGGTCCAGTTCCTGACCTATGACGACTACGAAGCGCATGAAGCGCGCGTCTGTATTTCGGAAGGCGAAATCCTGGGCAATGCGCGCCGGGTGCGCAAGTTCACCCGCGAGCAGTATTTCAAGTCGGCTGACCAGATGAAGGCGCTGTTTGCCGATGTGCCGTCGGCGCTGGCCAACACGGTCGAAATCGCCAAGCGCTGCAGCCTGACGCTGGAACTGGGCAAACCCATGCTTCCCGAATTCCCGACGCCCGAAGTCAATGGCTCTCGCATGCTGCCTGAAGACTACTTTCGCCACACCTCGTTCGAGGGGCTGGAAGAGCGGCTGCTGCACCTGTACCCGAACCCGGCGCTGCGCGACGCCAAGCGGCCCGAGTACGTGGCCCGGCTCGAATTCGAGATCAACACCATCCTGAAGATGGGTTTCCCCGGCTATTTCCTGATCGTTGGCGACTTCATCCAGTGGGCCAAGAACAACGGCTGCCCGGTCGGGCCGGGACGCGGTTCCGGCGCCGGCTCGCTGGTCGCCTATGCGCTGAAGATCACCGACCTCGACCCGTTGCGCTACAACCTGCTGTTCGAGCGCTTTTTGAATCCCGAGCGCGTCTCGATGCCCGACTTCGACATCGACTTTTGCCAGAGCAACCGCGACCGGGTGATCGACTATGTGAAGGACAAGTACGGCCATGCGGCGGTCAGCCAGATCGTCACCTTCGGCACCATGGCCGCGCGCGCGGCGATTCGCGACGTCGGCCGGGTACTCGATTTCCCCTATGGCTTTTGCGACGGCATTTCCAAGCTGATCCCGAACAAGCCCGGCCAGGCGGTGACGCTGCAACTGGTTCCGGCCGACCGCAAGAAAAACGACAAGATGGTCTATGCGCTGGAGGCCGAGCCGGTGCTGGCCGACCGCGAGAGCAAGGAGGAAGATGTTCACACGCTGCTCGATCTGGCCCGCAAGCTCGAAGGCCTGACGCGCAATGTCGGCATGCATGCCGGCGGCGTCCTGATCGCGCCGGGCAAGCTGACCGATTTTTGCCCGCTGTATTTGCAGCCCGGCAGCACGTCGGCGGTCAGCCAGTTCGACAAGAACGACGTGGAGGCGATTGGCCTGGTCAAGTTCGACTTTTTGGGGCTGGCGACGCTGACCATCCTGGAAATCGCGCGCGAGTTCATCATCGCCCGCTACCCGGCGCAAAAAGACTTCAAGTTCGAAGACCTGCCGCTCGACGACGCGCGGGTGTACCGGCTGTTTGCCGATGGCAATACCGAGGCCGTGTTCCAGTTTGAAAGTATCGGCATGCAGCGCATGCTCAAGGACGCCCGGCCCGACCGGCTCGAAGACCTGATCGCGATGAACGCGCTCTACCGTCCCGGCCCGATGGACCTGATTCCGACCTACATTGCCCGCAAGCAGGGTAAGGAAGTGCCCGAATACCCGGACCCGCGCGTCAAGCCGATGCTGGAGGAAACCTACGGCATCATGGTCTACCAGGAGCAGGTGATGCAGACCGCGCAGATCCTGGGCGGCTACTCGCTGGGCGGCGCCGACATGCTGCGCCGCGCGATGGGCAAGAAGGACGAAAAGGAGATGGCCCAGCACCGGGAAATCTTCCGCAAGGGCGCCGGCATCAACGGCCTGGCGCAGGAAAAAGCCGACGAGGTGTTTGACCTGATGGAGAAGTTCGCGGGCTACGGCTTCAACAAGTCGCACTCGGCCGCCTATGCGCTGCTGGCCTACCACACCGCCTGGCTCAAGGTGCATTACCCGGCCGAGTTCTTCGCGGCCAACATGACCGTCGAAATGGACGACACCGACAAGCTGAAAATCCTGTTCGGCGACGCGCAAAAGATGGGGCTGAGCTTCGAGGTGCCCGACATCAACCAGGGCGACTACCGCTTCGAGCCGATCAGCGCCAAATCGGTGCGCTACGGCCTGGGCGCCATCAAGGGTACCGGCCAGCAGGCGATTGCCGCCATCGTCGCCGCGCGCAAGGAAGGCGGCCCGTTCACCTCGCTGTTTGACTTTTGCGTGCGCGTGGACCGCAGCAAGATGAACAAGCGCACGGTCGAAGCGCTGATCAAGGGCGGCGCCTTCGACAGCCTGCACCTGAACCGCGCCGAATTGCTGGCATCCAGCGAGCGCGCCTTCGATTTTGCCGCCGCCACGCAAGCCAACGCCAACCAGGGCGGGCTGTTCGACATGTCCGACTCGCACGCGGCCAGCACGCAGGAGCCGGAACTGGTCGAGGCGCCGATGTTCGGCGTCAAGGCGCGGCTGGTGCTGGAGAAAACCGCCATCGGCTTTTACCTGTCGGGCCACCTGTTCGACGAGGTGGAGCAGGAAGTGCGGCAGTTCGCCAAGCGAAGCATTGAAGACATGAGCGAGTCCCGGGATTCTCAACTGCTCGCCGGCATCGTGACCGACCTGCGCATCATCAACGGCAACCGCGGTAAGCTGATCATCTTCAAGCTGGACGACAAGACCGACGTGCTGGAAGTGTCGGTGGACGAGGCGACCTTCAACGCCAATCGCAACCTGCTCAAGGAAGACGAGCTGGTGGTTGTCCAAGGCACGCTGCAGGGCGCATCCGAGCGCTTTGGCCGGCGCTTCAAGATCACGCAGGTGTGGGATCTGGAGTCGGCGCGCTGCCGGTTCGGCAAGTACCTGCGCGTGGCCGTCAACGGAACGGCGCCAGATATTTCAAAGCTGGTCAGGGACTTTCCGCCGCGTTCAAGCGAGGCGGCGGACCCGTCGGAGCCCGTGCGTGGCTTGCCCGTGCGCCTGAGTTTGCGCCGCGCAACCGCAACGGCTGAGCTGCATCTGGGCGACGCTGCCCGGTTTTTCCCGACCGATGCGGCGCTGGCCAGCTGGATGGCGCAGGCCGACAGGGGGCTGGCGCGCATCATTTATGAATGAAATAGTCTTTTTGCGCAATACGGGTGGGCGCAAGCAGCTATCTATTTGATAGTAAAGCCGTTCTGGCTTTAATTCGGCCGGAATTCGATGATCATCGGCGTCGGCACCCGGCCATCGACATCGCGCGGCAGCGAGCCGGTGCGCACGATGGCCTTGATGACCGCATCGTCCCAGGCCTTGTTGCCGCTGGACTTGATCAGGCGCTGGCTCATGATGGTGCCGTCGGCGGTGGTTCTGACTTCAACTTCGGCCTTGGGGTTACCTTCTACATCGTCGTTGAAGACCACATTGGGCAGAACCTTGGCCTTGACCTTGCCAGCGTAACCGGCAGAAGGGCCGCTGGATTTCGCAGCGCCTGAGCCTGCCGCGCCTTCGGAACCTCCCGCGCCGGCCATTGCCATGATGCGCTGCTGGATGGCCGCCTGGCGCTGCTTTTCGGAAGCTGCTGCGGCTGCCGCCTTTTGTTTTGCGGCCGCTGCGGCTGCGGCAGCCTCTTTCTGATTTTCAGCATTCGCTGCAGCTGTCGCGGCAGCCGCCGCTTTTTGCTTCTCGGCAGCGGCCTGTTTCTGCTTTTCAGCGGCGGCGGATGCAGCGGCGGCCTGCTTTTGCTTCTCGGCTGCAGCGGCGGCATTGGCTGCGGCGGTGCGTTTTTCCTTTTCCTTTTCTCTTTCCTTCTCGTTCGCCAGCTGCCGGGCTTCCTGCTTTTTCGCCTCGGTTTTGCGGGCCTGCTCTTCGGCTTTGCGCTCCGCCAGCTCTTGCCTGGCTTGCTGTTCTTTCTCTTTTTTTCTTTCCTGCTCTTTGGCTTGTCTGGCCTGTAGCTCGGCTTCGCGTTTTTCCTGCAGCTTTTCCGCTTTCAGGACTTCGGCCTGCTTTTGTTGCTGAAGCAGCTTGCGCTTTTTCTCTTTTTCCAGGGCAATGTCCACATCGGGCAACGGCGGCGTTTCCTTGATGACAGGCGCTTTGGCAACCGGCAGTGGTGCAGGGACAGGTCGGGGCTGCGGTGCTGGAATGGGCGGCGCAACGGGCTCTGGAGGCGTCGGCTCGGGAACTGGCGCGGGCTCAGGCGCGGGAGCGGGAGGTGGCGTTTCAACCCGCTGGGGTGCCGCCGGTTGCGGCACGCCCGACCACAGCTCGGCTTCAAACGATGCCGCTTCGTCGGTACGCTTCCAGTGCACGCCCCAGGTCAGCGCAGCGATCAGCAAAACATGGACCAGCAGGGCCAGCCCGAAAGCGCGCGGCGAACCCTTGTCGCGCGGCGGGGCAAATTCAAGGCGGTCTGCGGGGCTGTCCATGGCGTTCTGGTGGTATTCCGGTTGAATCGCCGATTACTTGCTGGTCTGCACAGACAGGCCGACGCGCGACACACCGGCTTTTTGCAGCGTGTCCATCACCCGCACCACGGTTTCGTACTTGATGGACTTGTCGGCGCTGATGACGACCGGCACGGCGTCTGCCTTGTCTCCCTTCACGGCTGGTTCGCGCTCCACGATGTCCTTGGCCAAGTGCTCAATCGTGCTCGGCAAAGCCTCCGTCTTGAGCCTGATCTGAATACGTTCGTCTTTTTGTATCTCAATGAAGATCGGTTTGTTGGCCTGCTTGTCTGCCCGGCCTATCTTCGGCAGGGCAATCATGCTCGGCGTGATCAGCGGCGCCGTCACCATGAAAATGATGAGCAGCACCAGCATGACGTCGATGAATGGCACCATGTTGATTTCACTGATGGTGCGGCGGCCCCGGCCGCGAGAACTGACTGCTGGCATGGTGGCTCCTTGGACGGCTCAGTGACCCGAGGGCGAGGGCGAGTGCGCGCCCAGGTTGCGCTGCAGGATATTGGAGAACTCTTCAATGAAGGTTTCCAGGCGATTGGCGATGCGGTCGATGTCGTGCGCAAAGCGGTTGTAGGCCACCACGGCCGGAATCGCCGCGAACAGGGCAATCGCCGTGGCCACCAGCGCCTCTGCAATGCCGGGCGCCACGGTGGCCAGGGTGACTTGCTCCATCGCCGCCAGTCCGGTAAAGGCATGCATGATGCCCCAGACCGTGCCGAACAGGCCGACGTAGGGCGACACCGAACCGACGGTGGCCAGGAACGACAAATTCGCTTCAATCGCATCCATTTCGCGCTGGTAGCTGGCCCGCATGGCGCGGCGCGCACCGTCCAGCAGGGTGCCGGCGTCGCTGATGTGGCGCTCGCGCAGCTTCTGGTATTCGCGCATGCCGCTGGCAAAAATGCGTTCCATGGAACCCGAGGTCTTGGCATTTTGCGCCGCGCCCGCAAACAAATCGTTCAGGCTGGTGCCCGACCAGAAGCCACGGTCAAACTCGTCGTTGAGCTGCTGGGCACGCTTGAGCGCAACGATTTTCCGGAAAATCGCGGCCCAGCTGGCAATCGAAATGCCGATCAAGAGCGCGACCACGGCCTGGACCACCCAGCTGGCATGGAGAAGGAGACTGACAATGGAGAGGTCTTGGTTCATGTTGAGGCTTTTTTATCAGGTTTTCAGGCTGTCCAGAATGGAAGCGGGTATGCGCCTGGGCTGCAGGCTGGCGCCGTGAACCCAGCCGATGCGTATCGTGCCTTCGCAGAGCAAGGTCGCCGGATGCTCGCCAGGTTGCTCTGTTTTCAATAGCGCCTTGTGCTTGACTATCATGGACGCACGGCCGGTTTCTATCATGCTGGCGGTCACGATCAGCTGATCGTCCAGGCGGGCAGGGCGGTGGTAGCGGATCGCCGTTTCAGTCACTACAAACATGCATCCGGTGCTGTCCTTCAATTGCTGCTGTCCAATGCCCAATGATCTGAGCCATTCGGTGCGCGAGCGTTCAAAAAACTTGAGGTAGTTGGCGTAGAACACGATGCCGCCGGCGTCGGTGTCTTCCCAGTAAACACGCACTGGCCACTGGAATGTGGAGAAGGGTTCGGCCACTTGATCAGCCAAGCACCGACTCCAGCCGTGCCACGGCTTCGTGCAGCTGTGTCATCGAACTGGCGGTGGAGAAACGGACAAACCGCTCCGGCGCGGCATGCCCGAAATCCCGCCCCGGCGTGACGGCCAGATGGGCGCGTTTCATCAACTCAAAGGCAAAGTCCCAACTGCCGCTGACGCCCAGCCGCGCGGCAGCGTTTGTGCAGTCGGCATAGGCGTAGAACGCGCCGTCGGGCATGACCGGCACGTTCAAGCCCAGGCGGTTGAGTTCGGGAATGAAGTAGTCGCGGCGCGCCTTGAACTCCGCGCGCCGGCGTTCGTACTCCAGCAGGCTTTCAGGCTCGAAGCAGGCCAGCGCGGCATGCTGGGCCACGGTGCTGGCGCAGATGAACAGGTTTTGCGCGATTCGCTCGATGACCGGTGTCAGCGCTTCGGGAACGACCAGCCATCCGAGGCGCCAGCCGGTCATGCTGAAGTATTTGCTGAAGCTGTTGATGCTGATGACGCTCTGGCCGAGTTCGCCAGGCAGGGCCAGCGCCGAATGCCCGAAGTGCTCTTCGTAGCTCAGGCCGAGGTAAATCTCGTCAATCAGCGTGATGCCGCCCCGGCTGTGGACGAATTCGTGAATGCTTTGCAGCTCTTCTGGTGCAATCGAGGTGCCGGTCGGGTTGGACGGCGACGCCAGCAGCACGCCGCGCGTCTTGTCGTTCCAGGCGGCAGCCACTTTCTCGCGGGTGAGCTGGAAGCGTTCTTCGGCGGTGGTCGGAATCAGCACCGACGTGCCTTCAGCCGCGCTGACAAAATGCCGGTTGCACGGATAGCTCGGGTCGGGCATCAGGATTTCGTCGCCAGCCTCGATCAGGGCCAGGCAGGCCAGCTGCAGCGCGGCCGATGCGCCCGCCGTGATGACGATGCGGCCGGGCGCAACATCGGCGCCAAACCGCGCGGCATACCAGCCGCTGATGCGTTCGCGCAAGGCCGGCAGGCCCAAGGCCGGGGTGTACTGCGTGTTGCCTTGCGCAATCGCGCGGCTGGCCGCTTGCTGCACCAGCGGTGGCGCGGTGAAGTCAGGCTCGCCGATGTTCAGAAAGATCATCGGCGAGTCGGTATCGGCTACCTGCTGCGCCAGCGCGCTGGCGGCCTTGGCGACCTCCATGACGTAAAACGGTTCAATCCGCTGGGCCCGCTGGGAGATTTTCACGGCAACGCTTTCAGGCAGCCAAGGTGTATCAAGCCTGGCGCGACTGGTCCGCCGCTACTTCCGCCGCGCGCAGCGAAGGCGCCATCTTGTGCAAAACGCCGTTGACGTATTTGTGGCCGTCGGTGCCGCCAAACGCCTTGGCCAGTTCAATGCATTCGTTGATCACGACGCGGTAGGGCACGTCCAGGCAATTCGTGAATTCGTAGGCGCCAATCCACAAGATGGCGTGTTCCACCGGGGAAATCTCGGCCATTTTTCGGTCAAGCAAGGGAGTGATATTTTCATCGAGTGCTTTTTCCGATTCGATGCAGCCGTGCAGCAAGGCATCGTAATGGGCCGAATCCGCCTTGTGGAAACCCACCAGGTCGCGGGTAAAGGCGTCGATCGAGTCGGCTTCGTTCTGCCCGACCAGATGCTGGTACAGGGCCTGCAATGCAAACTCGCGCGCGCGGGTGCGGGCCGATTTGTCGGCTGCCTTTTTCACGCCGGTATCGGTCAGGCCGGTGCGGATTTGCGGGGGACGTTTGGTTTTGATGAAGGGTTCAGCCATGAAGCTCCGTTTGAATTTTGTTTGAATGGAATGTTCAGGCAAGCGTGTAAAGCAGGTTTGCCATCTCGACGGCAACGCGCGCCGCGTCGCGGCCTTTTTCTTCCTGGCGCGCCTGGGCTTGCGCCAGGTTTTCGACCGTCAGAATCGCGTTGGCAATCGGCAACTGGTAGTCCAGCGCCAGGCGCGTCACGGCCGAGCCGCTTTCGTTCGCGACCAGTTCGAAATGGTAGGTTTCGCCGCGAATGATGCAGCCCAGGGCAATCAGCGCATCGAAGTTTTCGCTTTCCGCCAGGGCCTGCAGCGCGCACGGTACTTCGAGGGCGCCAGGCACCTTGAGATGCGTGATGTTTTTTGCATCCACGCCCAGGGTCGCGAGTTCCCGCAGGCAGGCTTCGGCCAAGGCGTTGGTGATGCCTTCGTTGAAGCGCGCCTGCACGATGCCGATGGATAGTTTCTTGCCGTCGAGCTGGTCGGACCAGCCTTTGTCTGCATCAAACACGATGAGATTCCTTTGGTGAATGGTTCAGTTCTTGCCGATGTAGCCGACGATCTCCAGGCCATAGCCGGTCATGCTGGGCATGCGGCGCGGGTTGCCCATGAGGTGCATTTTTTGTACGCCGCATTCACGCAGAATCTGCGCGCCCACGCCGTAGGTGCGCAAGTCCATGCGGCCGCGCTCGGGCGCCTGGGCGGCTCTGGCCGTGCCTTCAAACTGCGCCAGCAGTTGCGCCGCGCTTTCGCCGCAGTTCAGCAGCACCACCACGCCCCGGCCTTCGGTTTGCATATGCTTGAGGCTTTCGTCCAGGCTCCATGAATGCATGGTGCGGCCGGTTTCCAGCAGGTCCAGCACCGACAGCGGCTCGTGCACACGCACGGCCACGGTGTCGTCTGCGGTCCACTCGCCCTTGACCAGCGCCAGATGCAGTTCGTGGCTGATTTTGTCCTTGAAGGCGTGGGCGGTGAATTCGCCAAAAGCGGTCTGAAGGGTGCGGCTGCCCATCTTTTCGAGCAGCGACTCGTTGCGGCTGCGGTGTTCGATCAGGTCGGCAATGGTGCCGATTTTCAGGCCATGCTCGGCCGCAAACACCTGCAAGTCCGGCAAACGGGCCATGGTGCCGTCGTCGTTCATGATTTCGCAAATCACCGCTGCCGGCGAGCAGCCGGCCATTGCTGCCAGGTCGCAGCCCGCTTCGGTATGGCCGGCGCGTATCAAGACGCCGCCGTCAACCGCCTGCAGCGGAAAGATGTGGCCGGGCTGCACCAGGTCGCTGACCTTGGCATTTTTGGCCACGGCGGCCTGCACCGTGCGCGAGCGGTCAGCGGCCGAAATGCCGGTGGTCACGCCCTCGGCCGCTTCAATCGACACCGTGAAAGCGGTGGAATACTGCGCGCCGTTGCGCGCCGCCATGGGCGGGAGCTTGAGCAGCTCGCAGCGCTCGCGCGTCAGCGTCAGGCAGATCAGGCCACGGCCAAAGCGCGCCATGAAGTTGATGGCTTCGGGCGTCACATGGTCGGCGGCCAGCACCAGGTCGCCTTCGTTTTCGCGGTCTTCTTCGTCAACCAGAATGACCATGCGGCCGGCGCGCATGTCGGCCACGATGTCTTCAACAGGGGAAATCAGAGGGGTCATTGGGCAGTGGGTTGTTTGATGGGAGAGTCTTGAAGCATGCGCTCGACATAGCGTGCAATCAGGTCGATTTCCAGGTTCACCTGGGAGCCTTGAGCCAGTTGGCCAAGCGCCGTGTTCTGAACGGTGTGGGGAATGAGGTTAATGCTGATCTCGCAGCCCGGCGCCTGGCTGGCATCACCCGCCAGGTCAACGACCCGGTTCACCGTCAGGCTCACGCCGTTGACCGTGATGGAGCCTTTGTAGGCTAGGTATTTGCCCAGCGCTTGCGGCGCAAGGATGCGAAGTTCCCAGCTTTCACCCACCTCGTCGAAATGCGTGACGCTGCCGATGCCATCGACATGGCCGGAGACGATATGACCGCCGAGGCGGTCATGGGCGCGCAGTGCTTTTTCGAGGTTGATGATGCCAGGCTGGTCCAGGCCGCAGGTTTTGTCCAGCGATTCGGCGGAGATATCGATGGTGAAGCGGTTGCTGGCAGGGTCCAGCGACGTGGCGGTCATGCAGGCGCCGTTGAGCGCAATGCTGTCGCCTAGCTCCACGTCATCGAGATAACCCGCAGGTGTTTCGACAGTGAGTCGCTTGCCATGATGTGAAGAGCTGCCTTGGCTATGGATGGCGATGATGCGCCCCATGCCGGTGATGATTCCGGTAAACATCTGGCTATTTTCGCAGGGAAATGAGGCAGAACGCGCAGGAGGGCGGTTAAAGGCGTGAAAAGGCGGTCAGATCGCTGTGGACCACGCTGACGCGAAGAGGCCTAGAACCGGTCCCGTCCAGCGACGCGGGCAACTATCCGCAAGTCGGCGCCGACCCTGTCGGTGGATTGAAACTGCAATTCAACCGCGTCAGAAAGTGCCTGCAATGGCCCGAACGACGCCATGCCCAGGCCTGGCCCGAGCAGCTTGGGTGCCAGGTAAAGCAGAAATTCATCGACCAGTCCGGCGCGGATCAGCGAGCCATTGAGCTTGCTGCCGGCTTCGACATGCAACTCGTTGATTTCGCGGCGGCCCAAGTCTTGAATCATGGCGGCCAAATCTACTTTGCCGTTGGCATCGGGCAGATAAATAACGGTCGCCCCTTGTGCTTCCAGGGCTTCCTTTTTTGCTTCATTTTGGACTGCGGCGTAGATGTAGAGGGTTCGGCCAGCCATGAAAAGATGAGCATCGAGCGGTGTCTCCAGCCGGCTGTCCACGACGACCAGGTGCGGTTGTCGCGGCGTGCTGACCAGCCGCACATCCAGGCGCGGATTGTCTTGCAGCACGGTGCCGATGCCCGTTAGCACGGCGCAGGCGCGCGCGCGCCAAGCATGGCCGTCGGCGCGGGCTTCGGCCGAGGTGATCCACTGGCTCTGGCCATTGGCGAGCGCCGTCGTGCCATCCAGCGACGCCGCCATTTTCATGCGCACCCAAGGGGTCTTACGGATCATGCGGCTGAAAAAACCGATATTGAGTTCGCGGGATTCGGCTGCGCCGGTGCCGACTTCGACTTCAATGCCGGCTGCGCGCAAGCGCTCGAAGCCTTGGCCGGCAACCAGGGGATTGGGGTCGGCGATGGAAGCCACGACTCTTTTGATGCCCGCCGCGATGAGTGCATCGCAGCAAGGGCCGGTGCGGCCATGGTGGGAGCAGGGTTCGAGAGTGACGTAGGCGGTGGCGCCTTTGACTGAATGACCTTGAGCGGCTGCGTCGCGCAGGGCCATGATTTCAGCATGGGGGGCGCCTGCGCGCTGGGTATGGCCCTGACCCAGCAACATTCCGTCGGGGGTGGTAAGGATGCAGCCGACGCGGGGGTTGGGAGATGTGGTATATAAAACAGAATGCGCCTTCAGCAGGGCACGTTCAATCATGCTAAGCATTTTTACCTAGGACAAGGGATGGGGATTGCGTCGTATCGGCACAGTGCCTATCGTCCCCAGCAATCTGCAGGGGTGGTGCCAGCACTGTTGTTAAGAATCGTGCGCCGGTTGGCCTGGTCAATCCTAAAGTCACCACAAATATCACTTGCCTGACCCGTACCTGTGGCTCTTGTGGCAGTGAATGTGTAGGTACTGGCTGTTGAAACAGTTGCCGCCACGGTGTATCGCCCGCCTTCCACCGTCAGAATACCGCTCGGTATGTTCGTGCCTGTCGGGTAGGAGCCCGTGGAAGTCGCTGCACGCTCCATCCACTGTCCGGCCTGAATCAAAGTGTTCCGGGCATTGGCGCGGTGACTGCGTTGGATGTATTCGTTGTAGCTTGGAAGCGCCACAGCCGCCAGGATTCCAATGATCGCAACAGTGATCATCAATTCGATCAACGTAAACCCTGCAGACCGCAACCGGAAAGTAGAGATTTTTTTCATCGTGAAGTATGAAGAGTAGTGACACGCTGACATCACTGAATTTCACGCCAGTTGGCTCTTAAGCCAATGTATTTGTCTGGATTGAGATCTCGGGGATCGCAACTCTGTCCAGCGGGACAAACTTTCAATATTTTGACTTTATCATCGGTTCGGATGAGCCAGTTATCTGAGCCTGAACCGGCATTACTCTCTAGGGTGGTTATATTCACATTTGATGTTGTCGTACTTGTCAGTGTAAATGCTGGTAACACAGAAGGTTTTCCGGTAAACATGTTCAGTATGCTCAAAAAGCTTCTCTCGTCGGTGCCCACAGGTGTACAGGTTTCGGCTGTACTGGTAGTGCCTCCTGATTTTGGAACCGTACTCTGGACCAGTATTTTTTGACCTGTAAATGCTTTGCTGTTATGCAGAACTCGTTGACCGGCATTTGACCAATTGAGATACCAGCCCCGAGCAGGAGTACTTCCGCCATAGTTCACCGTATTGCTGGAAGAGGTGTAGTAAGTCGTTCCCGCATCCGTTATCGTGCCCGTGATCGTTTGCTGCACCAGGGTGCTTGGCAGGCTCGTACTGCTGACGGTATTAATTGTCGTGCTGTCGGTGAGGGTCAAGGGGCCACCAGCTACGCTAGAAAACGTGCTGTTGTCATAGAGTGCATACATGCTGTCTGTGCCTGTGGTTGTCTGGTCCGCCAACGTCAGGTTTTGGCCTGTACCTACGGCAAGCATGATGCCCCCTTGTGGGTGCTGCATCCAGTAGGGGGCCGTGGTGATCGGTTGCGTCACTGTCGCGCTCGGCTTTGCAACAAAGAATGGCTGCCCTGAGAATGCCACGCTCCAGTTTGAGTCGGTTGCACTGGTCAGGTTGAACTTCCAGACGTTTCCTTTTAAATCCCCAGCGTAGGCAACATCCACCATGCCGTCGCTGTTCAGGTCAATCAGCTGTGGGCTGGACAAGCCGTTGCCGCCTTTAAAGCTGCAGGCTGCAGAAGTAGGCAGGCTGCAGGGAGAAAGCTTTTTGATTGACTTGTCGCCATCTAAATACTGTATGAGTAAAACCGGTGCTTCGTTGGTACTGTTATATCCGTTGCCCATGACCACTGCCCAGCGGCCTCCGTTCATCTTGACTATCTGGCGTGATTTTCCGGCAATGACATCATCAACGACGGGCGGGGATGTGATGTTCCCAATGTCTGCATCTGAAGTTGCCGTGGTGTCAGTCATGACCAGGCTGGCCGCATTGGCCGCAGTGAATTGAGCCGGATCTGTGACGTCAAGCACGAAATAGCCCTTTCCACCCGCCCCCAAGCTGCCAACCAGTACCGTTGTCCACGCTGGCGTACTGCCAATAAAGGCATCACCCGTGAATGGCGAGCCATCTACAAAATACTGATGGCTGTACGAGGGGTCTGTAAGCTTTCGCAGATCACCTTGCGCTATTCCCTGGGGAATATAAGCCAGCAGTTCCTTGCCGCCGACATGCGTAGGCGATGCATCGTTGGGCCAGTTGGAAGCCGCGAAACCATGCAGCATGCCGTCATTGGCCCCAAGGTACACCATCGGCGTGCGTCCACCCTTGCCGCCAGTTGCTGTTGCTGATCTGAAGGTGGCGTAGTTATTCACGGTATAGGCGCTGGCAGGTTTACCGGTATACCAAATATTGGAATTAACGATATCACCCAGGCGTGAGTTCCGGTCACGAAACACGCCATTGGTCTGCGTGGCTTCCATGCTGCGGTCCCCGCGGATATAGTTCACCCGGTTTTGTCCTTGCGTGTCCACGGTTCCACTGCTGTTGGTGTTGAGGGGCACCTTTTGCAAACTGGGCAGGCTGCTCCAGGTTGTCCAGGAAAGGCCGGTGTTGCCGCTGCCGCTGTCGCCGTAGGACAGCACCAAACGGTTACTCACTGAAAAACCGGTGGCATCAAGCAACGCGGCCGCGTTCCATGTTTCAGTGGCACTGATGGCGCTGGTTGTGCTGTCGATAGGGCGCGCTACCAATGAACCTGACCATTTTTCGGCGTCGTAACCGGCTATGTAGGCATGTAAGCCGGAACGCAGAGAACTAGAGTTTGCTGCAATCGATACAAGCGGCTGTGAGGTGTCGAGCAAAATCTGATTAATGATTTCTGAAAATGCAGAACTTAACGCTGCTGAATCAGTAGCAGGTGTAAATCGACCCCTGCCATTAATGGCCATATGCCAGAGTTCCTGTCTTCTGGCTGTTGTGGCGGTGTCCGGTATGGGATTACCCCAGCCGCTAGTTGCCGGAGTTCCAAATGTTATTCCCTGTACAAGCTTTGCATAATCTCCCCCAGACCAGGTTGTGCCGCTAGCACCGCCCCACCAGGGATGACTGGTAGCACCACTAGTGGGCAATGACGCACCGCCACTAAAACCAATGGTATAGGTGACCAAATGCTGCCAGTTGGCAGGATCGTTTTTTGGATTCCAGTATTGTTCAAGCAGATAAGGCGCTGCCGATGTGCCGAAGTTCACCGTTCCGGGTTGCCGGAGCGTAGCTTGTACTTCATTGGGAATGGAGGGTTGGAGGTCTGTGGCCCAATAGTCAAACACAAAGTCTGAAACGGTGTTGACCGCACCCACTCCATAGGCGTCACGGTAAATACGCGTCTGGGTATTGGCGGCATCCACATCGTACAAGACACCATCGGGCAGGGTGCGGTTAGTCCCGTCGGCATTCCCGGCAGTTCCGGGGTCGTTGCCATAACTGCTCTCGGAATTCCATTCACCGTCTGTCATGAAGATGAGAAAGGACTTGCGGCAACTCAGTAACGGTGTTTCCTGTACTCCAGGGATCTTGGCATAAGGATTCCAGAGACCCGTGGTTTTCATGTATTCGCCCGCATTCTTGATCATCATGTGCGAGGGCGTGTTGCTATCGGCTTGCAAGCTGTTTACCCAAGTGTTGAAGTTGGCTCTATGCGTTCCGCCAAATGAAGACATGCGGTTGTCTGGGCAGGCTGCACCGTAGTTTTTGTAGGGCGCGCTCGAAAACCCCCGGCAACGCCACATAGCCTGAAAAGCCAGGCGGATTCTGTCGTCTGGCACTGCCGTGGTGGCAAATGCGTTGTTCAGCGCAGATTTCAAGGCTGCTATGCCCGTCGTTCCCATGCTGCCTGAGTCATCCACTGAAACGATGATGTTGGGTGCAGGCTGACGCCCCCCGTTACCTGCGGGGTACTGCGATAGTGTCAGTGGTGCGGCACTACTAGACGCCGAGGCAGCCAGAAGAATGCAAGCCAGGCCCACGGCTGTTATCCGGAACTGGTTCGGCCATGCCAGGGCCAGGGCTGCGCGAGAATCATCGCGCATGCAAGCTCTGGCTCGCTGTTGAAGGCCTGGGCTTGAAAGCTGAGTAGTCATGTTGTTTTTACCGATCAGGTTTGCAGGGGTCATTGACCTTGACTCAAGGGATAGGGGACAAAGATCGACTTGATCACTACCCGGGTTCCCAACTTCATGCCTCGGGCAACGGCCGTAATGCGATAGACAATACTGGAGGCGGGTTCAGGAATGAGATTGCTGGCGCTATGCGCGCCGCTGTTTATGACTTCGCTATAGCGAAAGGCTTCTACCCAATACCAAGCCTGCGCAGTATTGTTGGAAAGGATTGGATTGCCAGCCACACCTGGGGCCGTCAGTGCATTGCGTGTGTACTGGCCATAGGTGGCACCTAGCGGCGCCATATTGACCAAATCATTTTCAATGTTGTTCAGAGTCGCTATGCTTAATGGCACACAGATTCCCTGCATACAACGCAAAGTGGCTGAATTTGCTGTAACGATGTCGCTCACCGTGTCGAAGTCTTCGCTGTTCCGTGGGAACCAGGGGGTATTGGCCACTGCCTGGTTCCGGCAACCCGCATAGCCTGCTTCAGTAACCATGCTGGTCGTGCTGGTTGGCGGGTTGGGCCGGCAAGGGAAGCCGCGGGTACCGTCCGTCTGAACCGTTGTGTAGGGCGGCCTGCGGCCCCGAATATCCATTTCAGCGTCCCGAATTAACGCCTCTGCCGCAGCATGGGCTCGGTTGTAGTCGCTGGTATTGCCGAGCATGGCTTCGTTTAAATTGGCAACCCGGAAAGCACCGAGTACAGAGATCAGACTCAACAGCAGTAACACCAGAACGGTGATCAACGAAATGCCGCGCTGGCGGCGGGAGATGGACAAGTTACGCATAGGTTGCCTCATAGCAAGGCATTACGCAGGCTGAAGGTGCGCTGGAAAACGCGACGAAGCAGACCGTCGTTGGTAATGGTCTGGTTACGGCAACCTCTGGTAACCAGACCGGGCTGTGGATTGCCTTTGTTGTCACCAACCAGTTGCAGGCAAATTGCAACGGCCTGGATGTTGGTCCAGTCAACAATCTGGTCGGCACGGTAAAACTGGTACTGGGGCGCACCTGCTCCGTTAAGCGTTTGCACTCCATAGGTGACCTGAAAGTCTTCCACGCCATCGGCAATGGGTTGCGGTGGGGCAGCCGAGGCACCTTGGCACATCAAGTTGCCATTTAATACATAGAACTGATTGTCTACTCGCGCCACTGTAGTGGTTCTGATACCAAGGCAGTCCAGCACGACGCCGTCGTCTTCGTAGCTCACGCGCAACGTGTCCGGCGCATTGCTGGCGCCGTCCAGGCCGTGAATGGCGAAGATCTGACCTGCGGTCGCGCCAGTTACTGCCGGGTCGAAGCCTGTGAATGCCGCGCTGAAAATCATTCTGGCAGGATCGGCGGTGCCTTGCAGTTCAATTGCGCCGGCCTGGGAGATGTGAAAACCGATGTTGCGAAACACGATGTCTGTCTTTTGTTGCAAATGCGCACCGTCGCTGACAACGGTTGAGCTGATTTGGGTATAGACCAAGCTGCCTACGGCGGCGATGACAACCAACAAGCCGATAGTCAAGCCCACCATCAGTTCCAGCAGCGAAAACCCCTGCTGATAGCGTCGGAGAATGAATGACGGTGCTTGGCGAGGCGAGAGGGTTGGGTGTTTAAGGTTGCACATAGACAAGATGGCAAATGGCATTGGCAGGGCAATCGATCCCATTGGCCGCAGCCGTTACGGCGAAAGGTGCGTTGTACTTGACGCTGTCACCATCAGCGGCGCTGCTTTCATTGGCGGACCAGGCAATGGCAATGCCAATTTGGCGCGCATCATTGGGCGACTGAAAAACGCGGGCATTGCCTGACGGCAGCACATTCAAGGCTGTGCGCCACAGGTTAAGGTCGGACTGCGCCAATTGCGCGCCGGTGCATACGTTGGTGGTGCAGTTTTGTACCGCAGGAGTTGCGCCCCAAGCCAGAGAATAACTGTTTGCAATGGCCGCATCGCGGTTCAAAAGCATGCGGTTGGTGAGGTCGTCGATCAGGCCGATTGCCGTGGCGCGGTGATTGGCCGTTCGTGATTCAACCAGCAGGCGCGTCTGCACGCCAGCCAACCCCATGACGCCCAGCGCCAGAACCACAAGAGCCACCAGTGCTTCAATCAGGCTCAACCCGTATTGGCCTTTCCTAGCGGGGGCGACTGATTTAATTGGCGAATTGTTCAAGGGCATGCAACCTGATCGGGTAAATATCGTATTCTTCCGCCACTACTCATGCAGATAGTTGTTGTGGCTGCGCCTGAAACTCCTCCCGGAGGCGTCAAAACAAAGCTATTCCCTCCTGCCGCCTGTCCCCATTTGTTGATCACTATCCGTACTCCTACCGGACCAGCGTGGTTAATTCCATAGGAGGCAGGGACTGTGCTTGTTTGAATGACAGGCTCATTGGTGGGTGCACCGGTGTCATCGACGCCATTCAAGTTTGTATCCACAACGGCCTGCCAGCCGCAACCCCAATCGTTGGTGTCCAGCAAGGTCACGCCACAGCCTGTCGTACGAACCAGAATGATGGGAAAGCCGCGCCTGATGGCTTCTGATCGAGCCCACTGAATTGATCCAATCAGGTCATCGCGGATGGCATTGACCTGGTAGCGTCGAATGGCCTCGGAAAAACTGGGTGCCGCAAGTGCCGCCAAAATTCCCAAAATAGCCAGGCTCACCAACACTTCGACCAAAGTGAAGCCTGAATGCTTAGGCAAGCTTAAGAGGCTTTTCCTTTTACGGCTAAATTTCATAGACCTTAAGTCTAGGCAATAAAAAGAAAGAAAACGAGTCGAACTGATGAGTGATGTCAGGAAGCAGACAAACGGTAAATTTTGTGAAAAATATATAGAAAATGGGGGAAGTTACCGCCCTACCTCGTCCACCAGCGTCTTGAACTCGTCAATATCCTCAAAGCTCCGGTACACGCTGGCAAAGCGGATGTAGGCGATCTTGTCGAGCTTTTTCAGCTCCAGCATGACCAGCTCGCCCAGGCGGCTCGAAGCCACCTCGCGCAGTCCGAGGTTCAGCAGCTTTTCTTCAATCTGCTCGACGGCCGCATCGATCTGCGCGGTGCTGACCGGGCGCTTGCGCAGGGCCAGCCTCATTGAGCCGAGGATCTTGCTGCGCTGGTAGTCGGTGCGGCGGCCGTCCTTCTTGACGATGGACGGAAAGCTGACGTCGGGCCGCTCGTAGGTGGTGAAGCGTTTTTCACACGCGCCGCACTGGCGGCGGCGGCGTATGAATTCGGCGTCTTCGGAAATCCGGGTTTCGACGACCTGGGTTTCAAGGTGACCGCAAAAAGGACATTTCATGAGTCCTCCTGGCAATTTTTCAAGCGTTTCAGGGCGTTTGCGCAATAGGCATGGGCGCAAGCAGCTATCAAATAAATAGCTGCTGCGCCCTTCATGGCGTTCAGCCGTAAACCGGGAAGCGGCTGGTCAATGCGTGAACCTTGGCGCGAACCGCCTCGATGTTGGCGGCATCGCGCGGATTGTCCAGCACATCGGCCACCAGGTTGGCGGTCATGCGTGCTTCCTCGTCGCCAAAGCCGCGCGTGGTCATGGCAGGGGTGCCAATGCGCACGCCGCTGGTAACCATCGGCTTTTCCGGGTCGTTTGGAATCGCATTTTTGTTGATGGTCATGTGGGCGCTGCCCAGCACGGCTTCGGCTTCCTTGCCGGTGATGCCCTTGGCGCGTAAATCGACCAGCATGACGTGGCTTTCAGTGCGGCCGCTGACGATGCGCAGGCCGCGCTGGGTCAGCGTTTCAGCAACGATCTGCGCATTCTTCAGGACTTGCTGCTGGTAAATCTTGAATTCTGGCGACAGCGCTTCCTTGAAGGCGATGGCTTTAGCGGCAATCACATGCATCAGCGGGCCGCCCTGCAGGCCGGGGAAGATGGCGCTGTTGATGATTTTTTCGTGCTGCGCCTTCATCAGGATGATGCCGCCGCGCGGGCCGCGCAGGCTCTTGTGGGTGGTCGAGGTCACGATGTCGGCGTGCGGCACCGGGTTGGGGTAAATGCCGGCGGCAATCAGGCCGGCGTAATGCGCCATATCAACCATGAAAATCGCGCCGACGTCCTTGGCCACCTTGGCAAAGCGTTCAAAATCAATCGCCAGCGAGTAGGCGCTGGCGCCGGCAATGATCAGCTTGGGTTTGGTTTCGTGCGCCTTGCGCTCCATCGCTTCGTAGTCGATCTCTTCCTTGTCATTGAGACCGTAGGAAACGACGTTGAACCATTTGCCGCTCATGTTGAGCGCCATGCCGTGCGTCAGGTGGCCGCCTTCGGCCAGGCTCATGCCCATGATGGTGTCGCCGGGCTTGAGGAAGGCAAGGAACACGGCTTCGTTGGCGGATGCGCCGCAATGCGGCTGGACGTTGGCTGCATCGGCACCAAAGATCTGCTTGACGCGGTCGATGGCGAGTTGCTCGGCCACATCGACATGTTCGCAGCCGCCGTAGTAGCGGCGGCCGGGGTAGCCTTCGGCGTATTTGTTGGTGAGTTGCGAGCCTTGCGCGGCCATGACGGCGGGCGAGGCATAGTTTTCGCTGGCGATCAGCTCGATGTGGTGCTCTTGGCGGGCGTTTTCAGCCTGGATGGCGGCAAAGATTTCGGGGTCGGTCTGTTCGATGAGAATATTGCGGTGGTACATGGCAGTCCTTCAAGACTTTGGTTCCTTGTCCTTTGGCTCAATTGCAGAGCAAAGGAAGCAAGGGCTGCCCAGGCGAACGGCTGAACGCTTTTTGGCCAGATGACCTCAAACGGTGCGCTTCCCCGTGGTGTCCCACGTCGGCATTCAGGGCGGTGAAACCATGAAGCCTATCGCCAGTCGCGCACCGCGCTAGTGTAGCGTAGGGTGCCTGGCCGCAAGCTCAGCCGATCAGGACTGACCCAGCAAGGCCACTTTTTCTGCTGGCTTCTCGTTCGACTCCTGCCTGGCCGAAGCGTTGGCCGGCAATGACACCGGAATAGGGCGCGAAGGTGCTGGAGAGGCATACTGCCGCGATGTGGGCGGGCGCTTGCCGCCGACCACGGCCAGCAGGCGGGCATGCTCGGCCATGACCTTGCCGGCATAGCCGCCATCGCTTTCGAGGTTGGCTGCGCCAACATAGTATTTCAGCCCGCCTTCGACGGAGCCGGCGCGGCTGATGCATTCCTGCAGCACCTTGACGCCAACGCGCAGGTTCGCCATCGGGTCAAAGGCCGCCAGCTTGCCGCCCACCTTGGCGTATTTGTCGTGATGGACTTGCGTCATCACCTGCATCAGGCCTTGCGCGCCCACCGGGCTCTGGGCAAACGGATTGAAACCCGATTCAATCGCCATGATGGCTAGGATCAGCGTCGGGTCGAGCTTGACCTTGTAGCCGATCTCAAAGGCTTCTGCGACCAGGGCGCCCACGGGTTCGAGCGCCACCGAATATTTCTTGCTGATCCACGAGGCCACCGCGGCCTGCTGGGTGGACAGTGCCTTGGGCTTGGGGGCGGCAGCGGGTTCAACCGGAACCGGCTCCTTGAGCACGGCGACTTGCGGGGTAACCAGGGTAACCGGGGTAACCACTGGAGCGCGGCGCTCCTGCAGCCACGCCATGAGCCTGACTTCGCCCGCGTCACGCAGGTCGGGCCGGGCCATCAAGGTGACCACGGCAAACACGACAGCCAGGCCCAGAAGGGCAAAGCTGCTGTGGGTGATAACGAAAAATCCCCGGGCAATATCGTCCGCGACCGTGGCCAGGCCGCTGCGTACACTTTTCAGATGTGCCTTGATGTTGAAGTCAAGACGGTTATTTACTAGCGCTGTCATTAGCACTCCTTTCTTTGCATGCAAACCTTGTAAGGCTGCGCAGGCTTTGATTGGGTCGCCATAAAACCAGGCAGATGCCTGCTGGTTGTTGACCCTCGATGAGGCTGCCTGGATGGGCAGCGAGTTCGGGTAAGCCCCTGTTCTTGAGGGGGGCTTGGGGCATTCTAGTGGGCGCTTTAATAACCTGTCAATAATAAGAAATCAATTTGATATATCAAAATTCGTTTAAAAACCTCTTTTTTTCACTGAAAAAGGACTAATTTCACGGTTGTGGTTGTTTCTTTTCAAAGCTTGCTTTAAGTAACATTTGAAGTAGGGATCATCAAAGTGCTTGGGGATGGCGCTTGATCTTCACGGTCTGCTTGTGCTGAATGCGTGCTTTGCTGAGGTATTTGCAGTGCCGCACAGAGTCCAAAAGGAGGTAAAGAAAACACCAATCGCCCTGTGAATCGTGATTGAAAAATTAGGCTTGTCGGTATGAGGTACCCGGTTTAATCTGCAGTTGTCCGAGTTTTCGGACATCAACCGGGTAACCAGTCCCGGTAAAAAACGGAAGCAATCACTTGCTTCCAACGCACTGTGAGACGATTCATCTCTCCTTTTGCGAAGCCCGATGGCATGGGCCTTATGCCCGCCATCAACCCCGGTCAGTCCTGCTGACCGGGGTTTTTCATTTCCGGTCACCGTAAACCCTCCAAAAACAAGGCATTGACCTTTGGCGCCGGGTATTAAAAACTCGGCACCTAGGTCTGTCTGGCAATGCAATGAATCACAACAAGTGGCCGCTTCGTGGAAAAACCGTTTTGGCTGGTGCTGGCGCCGTGCTTCGCTCGCCCCGGTGGCATCGCCGCGTGCTCTGGGCGGTCGGCGCCTGGCTGCTGCTCTGGGCGCTGGCTTATGCCGCCGTGCCCTTCATCCTGAAGTCGCAACTGGAGAAGATCGGCGCTGAAAAACTGGGCCGCCGCGTCAGCGTGGGGGCGGTGGATTTCAAGCCCTGGTCGCTGGAATTGACGATCAATGACCTGGCCATCGCCAAGGCCCAGCCAGCCGCGCTCCAGCCGCCTGCCGCCCCGGCATCTCCGCAGCTGAAAGTCAGGCGTATCTATATAGATGCGGAGCTGGCGTCCCTGCTGCGGCTGGCGCCCGTGGCCGATGCCCTGGTGGTCGAGGAGCCGGTGGCTTCGCTCACCTACCTCGGCCAGGGGCGCTATGACATTGACGACATCCTGGCGCGGCTAAAAAACCCTGAAGCGCAGCCTGCCGGCGAGGCGCCGCATTTCTCGCTTTACAACCTGGTGCTGAGCGGCGGCCAGCTGGACTTCGTGGATCAATCCGTTCACAAGACGCATGCCCTGCGCGAGTTGCACCTGGCGGTTCCGTTTTTAAGCAACCTGCCTTCGCAGCGAGAGATCAAGACCGCGCCGCACCTGGCCTTTACCCTCAATGGCAGCCGTTTTGACACGGCTGCCGTCGCCACGCCCTTTGCCAGCAACCATAAAACCGACGCCGCCTTCGCGCTGCGCGGCCTTGACCTGCAGCCCTACCTGGCGTACTGGCCCGCCAGCTTGCCTTTCAGGCTGCAAAGCGCCGTGCTGCATGCCGATGTCAAGGTGGCGTTCGAGCAGACAGCGGCGCCGGTCGTCAGGATTTACGGCAGCGTCACGGCCGACAAGGTGCGGCTGCTGCAGGCGAGTGGACCCGATGCCGCGCCGGGCGCCGGCGCTGAACTGCTGGCGTTTGACCGCCTGCACCTCACGCTGGACGATGTGCGGCCGCTGGAGCAGGTGGTCAAGCTGTCTGCGGTCGAACTGACCGCGCCCACGCTGTCCATCACGCGCGACCGGGCAGGGCGGTTGAACCTGCTTCCGGCCGATGCGCAAGGCGCTACAAAAAACATAGCTATCAGTGCAGGTTCTGCAAGCGCAAAAGGCCAAAATGATATAAAAAATCAAGCTGTGGCGTCAGCTATTCCGTGGAAAGTGCAGGTTGCCAGGGTGGACGTGCGGGGCGGCACGCTGAACTGGCGCGATGAAACCCTGCCATCGCCAGCCCAGATCCGGCTCAAGGATCTGGTGCTGAACGCCTCGGCGATTGCCTATCCGTTTGCGGCCAGCGCACCCCTGCAGTTCAACGGCTCGCTGGGGCTGGACCCGTCGGCCCTGAATGTGCCTGCGTCGGGCAAGGCCGTGGCGAAATCGCCTGCGCCAGTGACGGCGCCTGCTGCGGCGCTGGTCACCTTCAAGGGATCGGCCACCGACCAGGCGGCCGATATCACAGCCACTGTTGCCGCCTGGCCGCTCAACATGGCCGCGAAATATGTCGGCCAGTTTTTGCTGCCGGCGCTCAATGGCCAGCTCGATGCCCAACTCGGCGTGAAGTGGCAGGCCGCCACGGCCGGCCAGCCGCAGGCCTTGCGCATCACCGCGCCCGCCATCGCGGTCAGCGATGTGCAGTTGGCGCAAGGCGCCACTTCGCTGGTGTCGATTCAGCGCGCGGAACTGGCGCAGGTGGAGATTGACCTGCCGGGCCAGTCCTTCAAGGCCGCCCACATGCAGCTCAGCCAGCCCCGGGCAAGGGTGGAGCGCGATGCCGGCAAGCGCTGGATGTACGAACGCTGGCTGGTGAGCCACGGCCAGGCCGCGCCGCCCGCCGCCGCAAAAACCGGGACCGGCGCGCCGTCGTGGGCGGTCGCCATCAACGACGTGCTGCTGGACGGCGGCACGGTGTCGTTTTCCGACAAGGCCGGCGCCAAGCCTGTGGCTTTTGAAGTCACGGCGGCCACGGCCCGGCTGGGCGGCCTGGTGCTGGAGGACAGCCCGGCCGGCAAGGCGCAGGCTGCCCAGCCCATGCCTCTGTCGGCCTCGCTGCGACTGGCCACGGGCCGGTCCCAGCCCGGCAAGCTGGACTTCAAGGGCAGCCTGGCCCTGGCGCCGCTGCAGGCCAAGGGCCAGCTGGCCGTCGAGCGGCTGCCGGTGCAGGCCTTCGAGCCTTATTTTGCCGGTGCGGTCAATATCGAACTGCTGCGCGCCGACGCCAGCTTCAAGGGCCGGGTGTCCTACCGCCAGACCGCCGCCGGCCCGCAGGCCGAGGTGGCCGGCGACGTGGCGCTGGAGCAGTTCAGGGCCAACACGCTGGCGCCCGCCGAAGACCTGCTGGCCTGGAAAGCGCTGAATGTGCGCGGCCTGAAAGTGGCGCTGGAGCCCGGCAAGGCAACGCGGGTGGACGTGAAGGAAACCGTGCTGAGCGACTTTTTTGCCCGCGTGATCGTCATGCCCGACGGCCGCATCAACCTGCAGGACTTGGTGAAACCGGCTGCGCCCGCTTCCGCCGCCAATCAGGATGCTACGAAAAAAGTAGCTGCTGACGACCGCCAGGAAAGCGCAAAAGGCATAAAAGACCTGAAAAATCCAGCCGTGGCCGTGGTGGTGCCGCCAGCCAGCCCGCCGCCCATCGTCAATGTGGGTCCGATCAGCCTGATCAACGGCCAGGTCCGGTTTTCGGACCGCTTCATCAAGCCCAACTACTCGGCCGACCTGAGCGAGCTGACCGGCAAGCTCAGCGCGTTTTCGTCCGTGGCGGCAAGCACGCCTGCTGGCCCGGCGGCAGCGCCCGCCATGGCCGACCTGGAACTGCGCGGCAAGGCCGAGGGCACGGCGTCGCTCGAAATCCTGGGCAAGCTCAACCCGCTGGTCACGCCGCTGGCGCTGGACATCACCGGCAAGGTGCGCGACCTGGAACTGCCGCCGCTGTCGCCCTATGCCGTCAAGTATTCCGGCTACGGCATCGAACGCGGCAAGATGAGCGTCGATGTGAACTACGTGGTGCTGCCCGACGGCCGCCTTACCGCCCGCAACAAGCTGGTGCTCAACCAGCTCAGTTTCGGCGACAAGGTGGCGGGCTCGACGGCCAGTCTGCCGGTCAAGCTGGCAGTTGCCCTGCTGGCCGACCGCAACGGCGTGATCGACCTTGATTTGCCCATCAGCGGCTCGCTCAATGATCCGCAGTTCAGCCTGGGGCCGGTCATCGTCAAGGTGATTTTGAACGTCATCGTCAAGGCCATCACCGCGCCGTTCAGCCTGCTGGCCCATGCGCTGGGCGGCGGTGGCGACGAGCTGGGCCGGGTCGATTTTGCCGCCGGCAGCGCGCAGCTGTCGCCCGATGCCCGGGCCGGGCTCGACAAGGTGGCGAAAGCGCTGGCCGAGCGTCCCGCGCTGATGCTCACGGTGGCCGGCACCAGCAGCCTGGACGCCGAGCGCGATGGTTTCCAGCGCGAGCAGCTGGCCGAGAGGGTGCGCGCCGAAAAGCGCCGCCAGATGGCCCGGGAAGGTCTGGCGCTATCGCCCGAGACAAGCGTCAGTCCGGACGAATACCCGGCGCTGCTCAAGGCGGTTTACAAGCAGTCCGAGCTGCCCAAGCCGCGCAACCTGATCGGCCTCGTCAAGGACCAGCCGGTCGGCGAGATGGAAAAACTGCTGCTGGCCGGGATTCCGGCCAGCCCCGAAGCCCTGCACGAACTGGCGGTGAAGCGCGCCATAACCGTCAAGGATTACCTGGTTTCCAAGGGGCTGCCGCCCGCGCGGCTGTTCCTCGGGGCGGCCAAGGCCGTGCCGCCAGAGGCCAAATCAACCCCGCATGCTGAACTTAATTTGGCAATGCCGTAAAAACAGCGAAAATAAGCGGATTGCTTTAATTTTTAAAGCTGTAGGTATTCAGGCCTTGCAAGCCATGACCCGAATTCCTCCGCTGACAGACCTTCCAGTTCTTCGCCCCCGTGATTGTTTACCAAGTGCCGGCAGGCACGCCGGTCCGGGGCTTCGAATGCTGGGTGCAGGTGCTGTCTCTGGCTGCTTTTTTTTCCGAAACGATTTTTAACTATGCTGCGCTCTTTCTTGTCCAAATCCTCCAAAGCCGAACCCACGCCAGCCGCTGCCGTGAAAACCAGCGTCGCCAAAAGTGCTGAAGCCCATCCGCTGGACGGCCTGACGGGCGGCGCTTTTTCAGCGGCCACCTCGGGCGAGCGGGCTTCCCGCATCCGCCAGTGGCTGACCACCGAACCCACGCCCGAGCAGATGGCCGAAGTCTATAAAGACCTGGCCAACCGCGACAAGGGCGCGGCCAAGCCATTGAAGGAAAAGCTTGACGAAGTCAAGCGCAGCAAGGGCCAGGAAATCATCGCCGCCGAATGGGCCGAAAAAGCCAAGTCGCTGCTGGCCCTGCCCAAGCTCAACCTGGCCGATGCCCTGGCCTGGCAGCGCGATGCCGCCAAGGCCGGCGCGCCGCTGTCCAAGGAGCCGCTGGCCGGCCTGAAAGTGCAGCTGGCCGAGCGCGTCAAGACGATTGAAGACCTGCAGCACCGCACCCAGGTGCAGCGCGAGGCCGCCGTGCTGATCGCCCAGCGCATCGAAGTGCTGTCGATCAAGCCCTGGCGCGATGCCGAGGCCGTGCTCGACACGCTGCGCGCCGACGTGGCGCACTGGCAGGCCCAGGCCGACGAACTCGCGCAGGATGCCAACTGGGCCAGCGTCGATGGCAAGTTCCCGCCGCTGCTTGACGCTTCGCGCGGCCAGTTGCTGGCCGTCTGGGATGCATTCCAGGGCGCGCTCGCCCTGACGGTGAAAGCCGCCGAAGATGCTGCCGCGCCGCTGCCCGCCGTGCCGGTCTGGGCCGACGAGTTGCGCGCCGCGCGCGGCCTGCCCACGTCAAAAGCCGAAGCCCAGGCGACTGCCGATGGCAGCCAGCCCGCGCGTGCGCCCAAGGCCAAGATGGACCCGGCCGCGCTGAATGACCTGCGCGCCAAATCCTCCGCCATCGTGCAGGAAGCGCTGGCCCGGCTGGAGCATGAAGTCACCGAAGGCCACGGTAAATCGACGCCCAAGGTCGCCGCCGACCTGCGCCACGCGTTGAAGGAAAACATCCGCAACATCGACAGCAAGCTCGAAGCTGCCGCGCACGCCGCGCTGACCGCCGCCGGCGAACTCGAAGGCTGGCAGCGCTGGCGTGCCGACCAGATTCGCGAAGAACTGGTCGTCAAGGCCGAAGGGCTTCTCGCCAAGCCGCTGGGCGGGCGCAAGCAGCAAGACGCCCTGCGCAACATGCGCGAACAGTGGAAAACCAGCGACCAGGGCGGCACGCCCAACCACGCGCTGTGGAAGCGTTTTGACGACGCCTGCAACGAAGCGCATAAGGTCGTCGAAGCCTGGCTCGAAAAGGTCAAGGAACAGGCCGAAGCCCACAAGGCCCAGCGCCAGGCGCTGATCGACGAAGTGCTGGCCTGGGCCGAAGCCCACAAGGACAACACCGACTGGAAGCACCATATCCGCAGCCTGAACGGCTTTGTCGATAAATGGCGCGAAGCCGGCCATCTGGGCGAAAAAGCCTTTGCCGAAATCCAGCCGGTCTGGAAAGCCGCCATGGACCTGGCCGATGCCGGTCTGACCGCCGCTAGAAGCGCCAGCCTAGCCCGCCGCCGCGCCATGATCGAGGAAGCGCAAGTATTGGGCGCCGAGCCGCAGTTGCGCATTGATGCCGTCAAGTCGCTGCAGCAGCGCTGGCAGCATGAAGCGCAAAGCGTGCCGATTGAGCGCAAGCAGGAGCAAAAGCTCTGGGACGCCTTCCGCAAGCCGATTGACGACGCCTTCCAGCGCAAGACCGTCGAGCGCGAAAAAGCCGCCGCCGCGCTGGGCGAGCATGACCGTTACGTGCTGGAAGCCGCCAAGGCCGTCGAGCTAGCTACCGCCAGCGGCGATGCGCAAAAAATCCATGCCGCTGCCAAAGCGCTCGAAGCCGCCGTGCGCGGACAGGTGCAGGCCGCCGCCGACGCCAAGACCGCCGCTGACGCCGTGCCAGCAGCTTCTATTTCTGAAGGAAATCAGGCTTCCGCGCAGGATGCATCAGCGCAGGCTGCTACGGAAAGCGTAGCGCTCGATGCCGACGGCAACCCAACGCCTGAAGCGCTGGAAGCCGAATTCGCCGAATCCGCGCAGCCCGCCAGCGAGCCGGCAGAGCCCGCCACGCCGCCCAAGCCCGCCGCCAAGCCCATCGTCGCCATGCGCGGCGATGACCGTCCCGGCGCACGCCGGGCCGAGCCTGTCGCCGCTGGCCGTGGCGGCAAGTTCGGCGACCGCAAGGACGCGCGTCCGGGCGGCAAGCCCAGCGGCCCGCGCCAGAGCACCGACAACAAGTTCGAGCCTTACCGCCCCGAGCGCGAAGGCCGTCCTGAGCGTTTCAGCGAGCGTCCGGCGTTTGAAGAGCGCGGTCCGCGCCTGGGCGATGCCGCTTTCCGCGCCCAGCGCGAAGCTTTTGAAGCCGCCAACCACGCGCTGAAAAAGCTCGCCATGCAGGCCCACGGCGAAGTGCTGACCAACCTGCTGACTGCCTGGGAACAGCGCGACCCCGAGCAGCTGCCTGCCGCACAGGAACTGGGCAAGCTGGTCGCGCCCGCAGTGCGCAGCAGCTGGGTCAAGGCGCTGGGCGCACCGGCTGAAAAGGACGCCTCCGAAGCGCTCTTGCGCCTGGAGATGGCCGCCGAGCTGCCGACGCCCGCCGAGCACATCAGCGCGCGCCGCATGCTGCAATTGCAATTGCTGACCAAGCGCAATGCGCCAACGCCCGCCGAGACCTGGGGCGAAGACGCCGCCAAAGTGCTGGCTGCCGAATTTGACGGCGCCAACGCCCGGCGCCTGCAAAACGTGCTGAAGGCGCTGCTCAAACGCTGAACGGCCCGGTCGGGTGACGGGTTTCAGGCCGCCTGACCTGTCATTCGTCACCCGACAATCCCGCATCGACGTTCACGACCGGGCCTGCGCCCGGACCGATTTCCCTCATTACCCCACGCCATGACGCCCCAGGACTTTATTCAAAAATGGGGTCCAGGCGGCCCCGCCCATGGCCTGAATGAAGAGCAGGGCGCGCAAAGCCATTTCCTGGATTTGTGCGAACTGCTGGCCGTGCCCAAGCCCGGCAGCGAAGTGGGCTACCTGTTTGAAGAAAAGAACAGCGTCATCGGGGGGCGCACGGGTTACGCCGACGTGTTCCGGCGCGGTGCTTTCGCTTGGGAAAACAAGGCGCCCGGCAAGAACCTCGACGCCGCGCTCAAGCAACTGCTCAGCTACAGCCTGGCGCTGAGCAATCCGCCCATCCTGGTGGTCTGCGACCGCCTGACGATTCGCATCCACACCCAGTTCACCGGCCACCCGAGCGAGACGCACACGGTGCTGCTGGCCGAACTCGACCAGCCCGCCAAGCTGGCGCTGCTGCGCCGCATCTGGACGGCGCCCGAGAGCTTTCGCCCGAAAAAAACCAGCCGCGACATCACCGAAGCGGCCGCGCGCAGCTTTGCCACGCTGGCCGAAGGCCTGCGCAAGCGCGGCCCGGCCAAGGACGCCGACCCGCAGGGCTGGCAGACGCATGCCGACGAAGTGGCGCATTTCCTCACGCAATGCCTGTTCTGCTTTTTTGCCGAAGACGTGGGCCTGCTGCCCGGCCGCATGTTTGAAGGGCTGGTGAACAACCGCCGGCTCACCAGCGAAAAGCTGACCGGCGGGCTGCGCAACCTGTTCAGCGTGATGCGTGACGGCGGGCTGTACGGCAACGACGATATTCCGTGGTTCAACGGCGGGCTGTTCAAGACCATCAAGGTGCCGCCGCTGACCGTGCTCGACATGACCGAGCTGCGCAATGCCGCCGGCCTGAACTGGAGCGCGATTGACGTGTCGATCTTCGGCACGCTGTTCGAGCGCGGGCTGGACCCGGGCAAGCGCAGCCAGCTCGGCGCGCATTACACCGACCCGGCGACAATTGAGCGCATCGTCGAGCCCGTACTCAAGCGCCCGCTGCTACAAATTTGGCAGCAGCTGGTGCCCGTGCTGCAAGCGCTACTGGCAAAAAGCACCAAGAAAGGCGATAAAAACTACAAGGCCGCGCAGGTCAAGTTCATCGGCTGGCTCGACCAGCTCAAAGACTTCCGTGTGCTCGACCCGGCCTGCGGCAGCGGGAATTTCCTGTTCATGGGCCTGAAGGCGCTCAAGGACATCGAGCACCAGAGCCACATCGAAGCGGCCACGCTGGGGCTGGAGCGCGAAGCCGACCTGGTGACCGGCCCGCACAACATGCTTGGCATCGAGCTGAACGAATACGCCGCCGAACTGGCGCGCGTCACGGTCTGGATTGGCTAGCTGCAATGGCGGCTGCTGCACGGCTACGAGTTCAAGACCAACCCGGTGCTGGAGCCGCTGGACCATATCGAGTGCCGCGACGCGCTGCTGACGTTTGGCGCTGGCGGCGCTGCCCCTGTCGAGGCAGAGTGGCCGAAAGCCAGCGTGGTGATGGGGAATCCACCGTTTCTGGGCGACAAGAAGATGCGCGCCGAACTGGGAAACCCTGCGCGCCATCTACAAAGGCCGCGTTCCGGGCGGCGCGGATTTGGTTTGCTACTGGTTTGAAAAGGCCAGGCAAGCCATTGAAATTCATGGCCTGAATGCGGCGGGGCTGGTGGCGACCAATTCGATACGCGGCGGAAAAAACCGCGCGGTGCTCGACGCGATTGCTAAAACGACCCGCATTTACGAGGCGTGGAGCGATGAGGGCTGGGTGAACGACGGAGCGGCGGTGCGGGTTTCGCTGGTGGCGTTTGGGCATCCGACATTGGATGCAATGCTTGATGGCCAAAAGGTTGCAACGATCTATTCCGACTTGAGCGCTGGCTCTGGAGAGGGTGCATCGCTTGATTTGTCGCTGGCGACTGTATTGAACAGTTCCGGAACCAGCTTTATCGGAACCCAAAAGGGTGGTCCTTTTGACGTTTCTGGTCGTATTGCCCGGGACTGGCTCCGGCAACCCAACCCTCACGGGCGCCCGAATTCAGAAGTGCTCGCTCCTTGGATTAACGGTCTGGACATTACGCGACGCCCGAATGATGTTTGGATCATTGATTTCGGATGCAATATGTCAGCCGATGATGCGGCTTTGTATGAGCAACCGTTTGGTCACGTTGTAGCGAATGTCAAACCTGCTCGCGAGGGCCTTAAGCGCGAGAACCATGCGCGGTACTGGTGGCGGCACGCCGAGAGTAGGCCAGGTATGCGTGGAGCACTACGCGAATTGAGTCGCTACATTGGAACTGCGCGCGTGGCCAAGCACAGGCTCTTCACTTGGCAACCATGCTCAACCTTGCCAGATTCGCAGGTGGTTGTAATCGCCCGCGCCGACGATGCCACCTTCGGCATCCTGCATAGCCGCTTTCATGAACTCTGGTCGCTACGCATGTGCACTTGGCTGGGCGTGGGCAACGATCCGCGCTACACCCCGACCACCTGCTTCGAAACCTTCCCTTTCCCGGCAGGCTTGACGCCCGCCGACACCGCGCACCAGCGCACCGAAGCCATCGAGGGCGGGGCGCTGGTTCCAGCCGGGCTTTCAGCGCAAAAAAATGCATCAAAACAGGCTCCTGCGCATAAGGGGCGGGCGCAAGCAGCTATTAAAACAGTAGCGATTGGCGACCACGCCGCGCACATCGCTAGCGCTGCCAAGCGCCTGAACGACCTGCGCGAGAACTGGCTCAATCCGCCCGAATGGACGCAGCGCCTGCCCGAGGTGATTCCGCTGGGCATGGCAAAAAGCCCGTACCCCGACCGCATCGTGCCCAAGAACGGCCATGAAAAAGAGCTGGCCGAACGCACGCTGACCAAGCTCTACAACCAGCGCCCGGCCTGGCTGGATGTGGCCCACAAAGCGCTCGACGCCGCCGTGGCCGCCGCCTACGGCTGGACCGACTACCGCACCGACATGCCGGACGAGGAAATCCTCAAGCGGCTGCTGGCGCTGAACCTGCAGCGCGCCACTTCGCAAGGCGCTATTAATTAAGTAGCTGCTTGCGCCCGCCCACTGTGCGAAAAAGCCTATTTTTGCTTGAAAAACTGGTCAAACAGCGCGGTCAGGGCCGGAAAATCGGCGGTGAAGCGCTCGCGGTTCACGAAGTAAGCCTCGCAGGCCACGGCAAAGAATTCAGCCGGCGCGCTGGCGCCATAGGCATCCAGCCAGGGCGGCTCGGCGCCAAAGCGCTCGGCCATGGCGACCTGCTCGCAAAAGCCGTCGTAGGCGGCCTGCATCGTGTCGTGCCAGGCGGCGTGGGCGGCGCGCGAGGGCAGGGGCGGGCAGCCGTCGGCCGCGCCGTCCCGCATGTCGATCTTGTGGATGAACTCGTGAATCACCACGTTGTGGCCGCGCTCGGCCAACTCGCCCGAGGCGGCCACGTCCTGCCAGCTCAGGGTGACCGGGCCGCCGTGCATGGCTTCGCCCAGCAGCGCTTCCTTGTAGTCGTGGACCACGCCGGCGCTGTCGGTGGTCTTGCGCCGCGCCAGCATCGCGCCGGGATGCACGACGATGCCGGTGAAGTCGTCATACCAGCCAAGCCCCAGGCGCAGCACCGGCACACAAGCCTGCGCGGCGATGGCCACGGCCATCTCGTCGGTGACTAGCAAGCCGTGCGCGCCGGTGAATTCCTTGCGCTGCAAAAACCGGCCGACCAGAGCGCGCAGCGCCTGCCGGTCGGCGGCCGAAAGCCGGGCCAGGAAAGGGTAGCGCTTGAGCGTGTGCTGCCACAGTGCTTCGGGAATGGCCTTGGGCGGGGCGCCGGGCAAGCCCAGCAGGGATTGAAGCCAGTTCAGCATGCCGCAGGCCTCAAGGGGCGAGCAGGGCGATGCGCTGCAGGCCGCTGGCGCTCAGGCGCAGCACATCGGCGCGCGGCACGCTGGCCTGCGCATCCCAATCGCTCAGCACCAGGCGCGACAAGCCCTTGCCCAGGTCGTGTTCGGCCGGCTTGTGGGTGTGGCCGTGGATCAGCGTGCGGGCGTTGGCGGCCTGCAGCCACTGGCGGGCGGCGGCGGCGTCCACGTCGCCATGGTCCATGCCCTGCTGGTGGGCTTGGCTTTGCCGGCGCATGTCGCGGGCCATCGCCTGGCGTTCGGCCAGCGGCCGGGCCAGGAAGGCCTGCTGCCAGTCCTGGCCGCGCACCAACTGGCGAAACCGCAGGTAGTCGATGTCGTCCAGGCACAGCGCATCGCCATGCGAGAGCAGCCAGCGCTGGCCGGCGAACACCAGCACGGTCGGGTCGTCGAGCAAGGTGGCGTGGCAAGCGTCCATGAAGGCCGCCCCGACCAGGAAGTCGCGGTTGCCGTGCATGAAAAACAGCGCCAGCCGGCTGGCCGCCTGGGCAAGCACGCTGGCGCAGCGGTTTTCAAAACTGGTTTGCGGGTGGGCGCGAAAGTCGGTGCCGACGGCATCGTCGCCGACCCAGACTTCAAACAGGTCGCCCAGGATGAACACGGCATCGGCCGGCGTGCTTTGCAGGTAGGCCTGCCAGGCGCTGAAGGTGGCCGCATCGCCGGCCTGCAGATGCAGGTCTGAAATGAAATCGACCGTGCGCCAGGACGGGGGAGCGGCAAGCTCGGCCATCCGGGGCACGGTCAGGGCGGTTTCCATTCAGGACTCAGGCGGGCTCAGTCCGAACGCGGCTTCAGGCCAGCACGACGGCTTTTTCGATCACCACGTCTTCGAGCGGCACGTCGTCATGAAAGCCCTTGCGGCCGGTCTTGACGGCCTTGATCTTGTCCACCACGTCGGTGCCCGAGACGACCTTGCCGAACACGGCGTAACCCCAGCCCGAAGCGTTCTGGCCGGTGTGGTTCAGGAAACCGTTGTTGCCGACGTTGATGAAAAACTGCGAACTGGCCGAATGCGGCGCATTGGTTCTAGCCATGGCGACGGTGTACATGTCGTTTTTCAGGCCGTTGGTGGCTTCGTTCTCGATCTCGCCGTCGGTGGGCTTTTGCTTCATGCCGACTTCAAAACCGCCGCCCTGCACCATGAAACCGGGAATCACGCGGTGAAACACGGTGTTGTTGTAGTGGCCCTTGTTGACGTAGCTCAGGAAGTTGGCGACCGACTTGGGCGCCTTGTCGGCGTCGAGTTCGAGCGTGATGACGCCGTGCTTGACGATGTGCAGTTCTACTTTCGGGTTGCTCATGGAAATGTCCTTTGGGGTTAGTTGACGAGGGTTGCGGATTTGATGATGACGGGCGTTTTGGGAACGTCCGAAGGAAAGGGGCCGCCGCTGCCGGTGGGTACGGACTTGATCTTGTTGACCACGTCCATGCCGCCGACGACCTTGCCGAAAACGGTGTAGCCGGGGGCCAGAGTTGACGGGTTCAGGAAGTCATTGTCTTTCACGTTGATGAAGAACTGCGATGTGGCGGAATCGGGCTCGTTGGTGCGGGCCATGGCCAGCGTGCCGGGGACGTTTTTCGGGCCGCCCTTGGCCAGCGCCTCGCGGCCTTCGTGCACCACGGGGGCGCGGGTTTTCTTCTCGGCATAGGCGCCGTCATAGCCGCCGCCCTGGACCATGAAGTTGTTGATCACGCGGTGAAAAACCGTGCCGTCGTAATGCTTGTCCTTGACGTACTGGAGAAAGTTCTCGACCGTCTTGGGCGCTTTGTCGGGATAGACCTCGACCACGAACTCGCCTTCGCTGGTGGCGAATTTCACCTTGGGGGCGACGGGTTCGGCGGCCAGGGCGATGCCGGCGCTGAAGGTCAGGGCGACCAGCAGGGCGCTGGCGGCGCGGCGGGTGAGGGTGCTTGTTGAAATGTTCACGGAGTCGGTCTTTCAAAAAGTCAGAAGGAAAAGTTTCAGGGCGCCTTGGCCGGCGTGGCCGGCTTGGCGGCGGGCGCCAGCAGCTGGCTGATCAGCGCCAGCTTGGGCGCCAGGGCGGCGTTGCCGGCATTGAGCTGCTGCGCCCGGCTGTAGGACTGGCTGGCCAGGCGGGCATAGATGTCGCCCAGGTTTTCGTGGGCGGTGGCGTAGCGGGGGTTCAGGCGAACGGCCATTTCAAGGGTTTCCCGGGCCTTGTCGAACTGGCTCTGGCTGGCATACAGCACGGCCAGGTTGTTGTAGGGCTCGGGCAGCTCGGGGTAGTCGGTGGTGATCTGGCTGAAGGTGGCGATGGCTTCGCCGGTTTTGGCGGTTTCGGTCTGGATCACGCCCTTGAGAAAGCGCATCTGCGGGTCGCGCGGCTTGGCGGCCAGGTATTTGTCGGCGCTGGCCAGGGCTTGGGGGAACTGTTTGCCGCTGATCAGGCGGTTGACATCGGTGTACTCGTCAGCCTGCGCGGCCGGCGCGACTAGCAGTGCCAGCAGCAGCCAGCTGCCGAGCGCGAAGGCTGGGGGCTTGCGTGAAAAGAAGGCTCGCGTGGGCATAAGTCTTTCGCTGGTTGTAGGGAGGCATGAGGCCGCGCTGGGGCGCAAAGTGGCTGCCAGGCAACCCGGCCCTGGTCGGGGGTTGCAGCGTCGTCACACGCGCCTGGACCGGCTGGATATGCTGCGTAATTCTAGCTGAGGGGGTATAGTCACCCTCCTTGCCCTGTTGTTGATTCCCGGTTCCATCCCACGGATTTCACTTCTGTTTCAGCGTCATCGCCGCCGGTGGCGCCCAGGCAGACAGGCTTTTTTCTTTTCTTTTCCTTTCTGGCAATCCGACGTCAGACCACGCACCCAGACAATTTCCATGAGCCTTCGTATTTACAACACGCTGTCGCGTGCCGTAGAGGATTTTTCTCCCCTTGTTCCCGGCCAGGTCCGCATGTATGTGTGCGGCATGACGATTTATGACCTGTGCCACATCGGCCATGCGCGCATGATGATGGCCTTCGATGTGGTGCAGCGCTGGCTCAAGGCCAGCGGTTACCAGGTCAGGTATGTGCGCAACATCACCGACATCGACGACAAGATCATCAAGCGCGCGGTTGAGCGCGGCATCACCATCCGCGCCCTGACCGACGAGATGATAGCCGCCATGCACCAGGACATCGGCGCCCTCGGCATCGAGCTGCCGACGCTGGAGCCGCGTGCGACCGAATACGTGCCGCAGATGCTGGCCATGATCAGCACGCTGGAGAAAAAAGGGCTGGCCTACCGGGGCTCGGGCGGCGACATGAACTACGCCGTGCGCAAGTTCCCGGGTTACGGCAAGCTGTCGGGCAAGTCGCTCGACGAGTTGCGCGCCGGCGAGCGCGTGGCCGTGCTCGAAGGCAAGGACGATCCGCTGGACTTCGTGCTGTGGAAGTCGGCCAAGGAAAGCGAGCCCGAGGACGCCAAGTGGGACAGCGCGGCGCTGGGCCACGACTACGGCCGGGGCCGGCCCGGCTGGCACATCGAATGCTCGGCCATGAGCTGCCAGACGCTGGGCGAGACCTTCGACATCCACGGCGGCGGCGCCGACCTGCAGTTTCCGCACCATGAAAACGAAATCGCCCAGAGCGAAGGCGCCAATGGCAAGCCGCTGGCGCGGTTCTGGGTGCACAACGGCTTTGTGCGCGTGGACAACGAGAAAATGTCCAAGTCGCTGGGCAACTTCTTCACCATCCGCGACGTGCTGCAAAAGTACGACGCCGAAACCATCCGGTTTTTCATCATCCGCGCGCACTACCGCAGCGCGCTGAACTACAGCGACGCGCACCTGGACGATGCACGCAATTCGCTCAAGCGCCTGTACACGGCGCTCGATCTGGTGACGCCGGCTGCCGTGGCGATTGACTGGGCTGATCCGTTTGCCGCCCGCTTCAAGGCCGCGATGGACGAGGACTTCGGCACGCCCGAAGCCATTGCCGTGCTGTTCGAGCTGGCCGGCGAGGTCAACAAGACCCATTCCGCCGAACGCGCCGGACTGCTGAAAAGCCTGGGCGCCTGCCTGGGCCTGCTGCAGGGCGAACCTTCGGCTTATCTGCAGGCGGGGGCGGGGCTGGACGACGCGGCCATCCAGGCATTGATCACGCAGCGCGCCAACGCCAAAAAGGCCAAGGACTTTGCGGCGGCGGACCGCATCCGCACCGAACTGCTGGACCAAGGCATCGTGCTGAAGGACTCGCCGCTGGGAACGACCTGGGAGGTGCAATCGTGAAGTTTTCAAGCCTTTTAGGTCTTTTGCGCAAATCCAGTGGGCGTAAGTAGCTATGAAAAAGATAGTAAAGAGCGTTCCGGCTCCGGCTGCATTCGCCCAGCAGCTCGACCTGATCGAGCAAATCGAGCTGTCCGAAAAGGCTGACTTGGCCCAGGCGGCAGAGGCGGCGGCCAGGGTGCCCGCGTACTGGGCCGACGCCTGCAAGCACCTGGTCAAAAAAGACCGGGTCATGAAGCGCCTGATCCCGAAGTTTGGCGACACCTGCCTGCAGTCGCGCGGCGACGCCTTCAGCACGTTGGCGCGCAGCATCATCGGCCAGCAGATTTCGGTGAAAGCGGCGCAAACCGTCTGGCACCGTTTTGCCGCCCTGACGGCAGAAATGACGCCCGCCCATGTGCTGCGGCTCAAGGTGGACGACATGCGTGCCACCGGCCTGAGCCTGCGCAAGGTCGAATACCTGGTCGATCTGGCGATCAACTTTGACGCCGGCAGCATCCATGTGCAGGACTGGCAGGAGATGGACGATGAAGCCATCATTGCCGAGCTGGTTGCCATCCGGGGCATCGGCCGCTGGACGGCCGAGATGTTTTTGATGTTTTATTTGACCCGGCCGAATGTGCTGCCGCTCGATGATGTCGGGCTGATCAGCGGCATCAGCCGCAATTATTTTTCCGGCGAATCTGTCAGCCGCAGCGATGCACGGGAAGTCGCCGCTGCCTGGGCGCCGTACTGCAGCGTGGCAACTTGGTATATTTGGCGTTCGCTGGACCCGAAAACGGCACCCGGCGCCTGATGGACAGCGTGCGGCTGCACCGCACCGGCGTTTACAAGATTTAAAAAGCCCGAGGATCACACATGGCCAAAAAGACATTTCTCGATTTCGAGCAGCCGATTGCGGAGCTGGAAGGAAAAATTGAAGAATTGCGTTACGTGCAAACCGAATCAGCGGTCGATATTTCAGAGGAAATAGAGCAGCTGGCCAAGAAAAGCCAGCAGCTCACCAAGGACATCTACAGCACCCTGACGCCCTGGCAAATCACCAAGATCGCCCGGCACACCGAGCGGCCCTACACGCTGGACTACATCCGCGACATCTTCACCGATTTTGTCGAGCTGCACGGCGACCGGCATTTTGCCGACGACCTGAGCATCGTCGGCGGCCTGGCCCGCTTCAACGGCAATGCCTGCATGGTGCTGGGCCACCAGAAAGGGCGCGACACCAAGGAACGCGGCCTGCGCAATTTCGGCATGACCAAGCCCGAGGGCTACCGCAAGGCGCTGCGCCTCATGAAAACGGCCGAGAAATTCAAGCTGCCGGTGTTCACCTTTGTCGATACGCCCGGTGCCTACCCGGGCATTGATGCCGAAGAGCGCGGCCAGTCCGAAGCCATCGGCCGCAACATCTTTGAAATGGCGCAGCTCGAAGTGCCCATCATCACCACCATCATCGGCGAAGGCGGCTCCGGCGGCGCGCTGGCGATTTCGGTCGGCGACCAGCTGGTGATGCTGCAGTATTCGATTTATGCCGTCATCAGCCCCGAAGGCTGCGCCTCGATTCTCTGGAAAACGTCAGACAAGGCGCAGGAAGCCGCCGAAGCGCTGGGCATCACCGCGCACCGGCTCAAGGCGCTGGGCGTCATCGACAAGATCGTCAACGAGCCGGTCGGCGGCGCCCACCGCGATCCCAAGCAGATGTCGGCCTTCCTGAAGCGCGCGCTCAATGACGCGTTCCGCCAGGTCAGCGACCTGCCGGTCAAGGAACTGCTCAACCGTCGCTATGACCGGCTGCAAAGCTATGGCCGCTTCACCGACACCAAAGCTGACGCCGGCAAATAACCCGCTTCGCCCCGAGCCGCCGGGCTTGGTGGCTTCGGTTGCTTCATTGAATCCGGCGCTGGCGGGCATTGATTCCCTTTTTCCGGCTTTTTCCTCTTCATCATCCTTGCCCCTGGGCGTGGCCTACAGCGGCGGCGCTGATTCGACCGCCTTGCTGCTGGCCACCGCCGAGCGCTGGCCGGGGCAGGTTCAGGCTTTCCACATCCACCACGGGCTCCAGGCCGCTGCCGATGACTTCGTTCGCGTCTGCGAATCGGTATGCACCATGGTCGGCTTGCCCTTGCATATCGTTCAGGTCGATGCGCGCCACGCATCCGGCGAAAGCCCCGAAGACGCGGCCCGGCGCGCGCGCTATGCCGCGCTGGCCACGGCGGCGACGGCGCGGGGCATGCAGGGCGTACTGCTCGGCCAGCATGCCGATGACCAGGTCGAAACCATGCTGCTGGCGCTGAGCCGGGGCGCCGGTTTGCCCGGCCTGTCAGCCATGCCGGCCAGTTTCTGGCGCGGCGGCATGGTGTTTTACCGGCCGCTGCTGCAAATTCCTTCGGCGGTTCTGCGCGAATGGCTGGTGCGCCAGCCCATTGAGTTTGTGGACGACCCGACCAACACCGACGAGCGCTACACCCGCAACCGCATCCGGGCGCGTTTGCTGCCCGCGCTGGCGCAGGCGTTTCCGCAGTTTCGCGCCACCTTTGCGCGCAGCGCCCGCCACGCCGCGCAGGCCCAGGCGGTGCTGGTGGAAGTCGCCGCGCAGGATCTGGCCGTGGTCGGGAACCCGCCCGCCATCAAGGCCTTGCAAGCCTTGTCGCTGCCGCGCCGGGCCAATGTGCTGCGCCACTGGCTGCTGCAGCAGCAGGCTACGCCGAGCGCGGCGCAACTGGAGCAATTGCTGCATCAGGTGGCCGCCTGCACCACGCGCGGCCACCGGATTCACCTCAAGGTGGCGTCGGGCCATGTGACGCGGCTAGGCGCCAGCTTGTGCTACAGCGACGCCGCAGCCCGTGCCCGCTGAGCCGGAAGTTGTGCTGGTTATAATTTAAGGCTTTGCTGCATAGCCGGGAGCCAGGCTCTGCGCAAGCGGTTTTCTGGCATTTTCCCTTGGGCAAGTGCCGGCAAAAAAACAAGTTCACCACCAACTCCTGATTGACATCCTGCAATGGCTTTGATCGTTCATAAATACGGCGGTACTTCGATGGGCTCGACCGAGCGCATCCGCAATGTCGCCAAACGCGTCGCCAAGTGGGCGCGCGCCGGCCACCAGATGGTGGTGGTTCCCAGCGCCATGAGTGGCGAGACCAACCGCCTGCTGGGCCTGGCCAAAGAGCTGGCGCCCGCCCAGTCCGACGACACCTACAGCCGCGAACTCGATGCGCTGGCCGCCACCGGCGAGCAGGCCTCCAGCGCGTTGCTGGCGATTGCGCTGCAGGCTGAAGGCATGCCCGCCGTCAGCTACGCCGGCTGGCAGGTCACCATCAAGACCAACAGCGCCTACACCAAGGCCCGCATCGAGTCGATTGACGACGAAAAAGTGCGCGCCGACCTGGACGCCGGCAAGGTCGTGATCATCACCGGCTTTCAGGGCATGGACGAGGGCGGCAACGTCACCACGCTGGGCCGTGGCGGCTCCGACACCTCGGCCGTGGCGATTGCCGCCGCGCTCAAGGCGCATGAATGCCTGATCTACACCGATGTCGATGGCGTGTACACCACCGACCCGCGCGTCGTGCCCGAGGCGCGCCGCCTGCAGACCGTGAGCTTCGAGGAAATGCTGGAGATGGCCTCGATGGGCTCCAAGGTGCTGCAGATTCGCTCGGTCGAGTTTGCCGGCAAGTACAAGGTTCCGCTGCGCGTGCTGTCCAGCTTTACCGACTGGAATATCGACATCAACGAAGAAGCCAGATCAGGCACTTTGATCAGTTTTGAGGAAGACGAAAAAATGGAAAAAGCCATCGTATCGGGCATCGCGTTCAACCGTGACGAAGCCAAGATTTCCGTGCTCGGCGTGCCCGACACCCCAGGCATTGCCTACCAGATACTGGGCGCAGTGGCCGATGCCAACATCGAAGTCGATGTGATCATCCAGAACATCAGCAAGGACGGCAAGACCGACTTCAGCTTTACCGTGCACCGCAATGACTTTGCCAAGGCCCTTGATCTGCTCAAGTCCAAGGTCGTTCCCGCGCTCGGCGCGCAGGAAGTCACCGGCGACGCCCGCATCTGCAAGGTCAGCATCGTCGGCATCGGCATGCGCAGCCATGTCGGCATTGCCAGCAAGATGTTCCGCGTGCTGGCCGAAGAGGGCATCAACATCCAGATGATCTCGACCAGCGAAATCAAGACCTCGGTCGTGATTGACGAGAAATACATGGAACTGGCCGTGCGCGCGTTGCACAAGGCTTTTGACCTCGATCAGCCTGTTGCCTGAAACCGCCCTGAAGTCGTGCGATAATCTTTGAATTGGAAACGTGACCGAGTGGCCGAAGGTGCTCCCCTGCTAAGGGAGTATGGGGTGTAGAGCCTCATCGAGGGTTCGAATCCCTCCGTTTCCGCCAACACTGCGCCCCTGATGAAAATCAGGGGCGTTTTTGTTTGGCTTTTACTTTTTCCCTGCTGTCGGTGCAAGGCTTTGCGGCTCGTTGCCAAACCCTAGGCCGGTAAAGTAAATGTCCATCGTGCTTTGACCCGCTTCCAGCAGGTCGAAAGCTTGCGGGTCGAGCAGCCAGTTCTGGATCAAGCCATCAATCAATGCGTGCAAACCTTGCGCGGCCAGTGCGCTTGACAGAGGCAGCTTCAGGTTTTCATGCCTGCATGCCGCGTCCAGTCCTTGCTGAACCCTGCACAAAAAACCATTGCGCACCGTCAGATGACGAAGGCGGATGGTTTTGAGTTCTTCAATGTATTCCACCTTTTGCGTCGCGACTTCCAGGACGCGGCGAGTCTGCTGGTCATTCACGATCTGGTTCAAGGCCTTGAGGATGGCGTTGCGCATGCGTTCAAGCGGATAGGCATCGCTGCTGGTTTCTGCCGGGGCGGCTTCATGATTGAAATAAGCCTCCAGCGGCAGCGTGACGCGCTCCATCATGGCGTTGAACAGGTCCGCCTTGTCCTTGAAATGCCAATAGACGGCGCCGCGTGTCGCGCCTGCCCGCAGGGCAATGTCCTGCAGCGTGGTGCGCGAAACCCCTTGCGACTGAAACAGGCACTCGGCTGCATCCAGCAGTTTGTTGCGGGTAACCAACGCTTCTTCTTTGGTTCGACGGGCCACTTCGGTGTCTCCTGAAAACGATTTCATGGAATGCTTTTATACATTCACAAATGTATGTAAACTATACCATTCGTGAAAACCCTTATCTTCGGGGGTTGGTTTTCGGCGGATGCGCTTGCGTGAATTGCCGACACCCTCCTGGTTTTTCCGCCTTTCTCCAAAAAATCCGAGGTACAGATATGCCTACGCCCTGCGTTGCCCCTTCTTTTTTGCCCGCCAGATTTGTACGCCATCAGCCGCTGGTGCTGGTCGCGGTCCTTTCATTGTTCCTGGCTGGATGCGGCAAGGGTGATGCGCCGGCGGCTCCCGGCGCGGGTGCGCCGCCGCCGCCGCCCCAGGTCGGGGTCGTGACGGTCACGCCCGGCGATGTGGGCCTGGTCACCGAGTTGCCCGGCCGTCTGGAGGCTTCACGCATCGCGCAGGTCAGGGCGCGCGCCGCCGGCATTTTGCAAAAGCGCCTGTTCCGCGAAGGCAGCGATGTCAAGGAAGGCCAGCCGCTGTTCACGATTGATTCAGCGCCGTATGCAGCCGCCGCCGCCAGCGCCAGGGCCGGCCAGGCGCGCGCCGAAGCCAACCTGGCGCAGGCCACGGCGCTGGCCGAGCGCTACAAGCCGCTGGTCGAAGCCAACGCCATCAGCAAGCAGGAATACGCCAACGCGGTGGCCGCGCAAAAGCAGGCCGCCGCCGATGTGGCCGTGGGCAAGGCCAATGTGCAGACCGCCAGCATCACGCTGGGCTATGCCTCGGTGACGGCTCCGATCTCGGGCCGCATCGGCCGCTCGCTGGTCACAGAAGGCGCGCTGGTCGGGCAGGGCGATGCCACCCAGCTGGCGGTCATCCAGCAGATCAACCCGATGTATGTGAATTTCACGCAGTCGGCGTCAGACGTGATGAAACTGCGCGCTGCCATGGCCAGCGGCCAGTTCAAGCGGGCCAGCGGCTCGGATGCGGCCAGCGTGCGCATCGTGCTTGAAGACGGCACCGAATACGCGCAGCCGGGCCGCCTGCTGTTTTCAGACCTGACGGTCGATGCCACCACCGGACAGATCACCTTGCGCGCCGAAGTTCCAAACGCAGGCGGACAGCTGTTGCCCGGCCTCTATGTGCGGGTGCGGCTCGAACAGGCCCAGGCCACCAACGCCATCACCTTGCCGCAGCAGGCGGTCACGCGGACCGCGCAGGGCGACACGGTCATGGTGGTCGGCGAAGGCGGCAAAGTCTCGACGCGGCCGATCAAGATAGGCTCTGCCAAAGGCACGCAATGGGTGGTGCTCGACGGCCTCAAGACCGGCGAGCAGGTGATGGTCGATGGCTTCCAGAAGCTGCAGATGATGCCGCCCGGCACGCCGGTCAAGGCCGTGCCATGGCAACCCGCAGCCGCACCCTCCGCAGGCGCGGCGTCGGCCCCTGGAGCCGCTGCCTCCGCGCCGTCCGCAGCCAGTTCGGCAGCGCCCGCCGCCTCGACGGCAGCGAAGTAAGGAGCGCACCGCATGGCCAAGTTTTTTATCGAACGACCGATTTTTGCCTGGGTGATTGCCCTGTTCATCCTGGTGATGGGCAGCGTCGCCATCACGCAACTGCCGATTTCCCAATATCCGCCGGTCGCTCCGCCTTCGATTGTGGTGACCGCCAGCTATCCCGGCGCTTCGGCCCGGACGCTCGAAGACAGCGTGCTCAGCGTGATCGAGCGCGAGATGAACGGCTCGCCCGGCCTGATCTACATGGAGTCGGTCGCCCAGGCCAACGGCTCGGGCACCCTGACGCTGACCTTCGAGACCGGCACCAACCCCGACCTGGCCCAGGTCGATGTGCAAAACCGTCTGTCGCGCGCCTCGCCGCGCCTGCCGCAGGCCGTGACGCAGCAGGGCGTGCGGGTGGACAAGTCGCGCTCGAACTTCCTGCTGTTCACCATGCTGTCGTCCGACAACCCGGCGATTGACCCGATTGCGCTGGGCGACTATGCCTCGCGCAACGTGATCCCCGAACTCCAGCGCCTGCCCGGCATCGGCCAGGCCCAGCTGTTCGGCACCGAGCGCGCCATGCGGATCTGGATTGATCCGGCCAAGCTGGCGGGGTTTGCTCTGTCGTCGGCCGACGTGACCAAGGCCATCGCTGCGCAGAACGCCCAGATTGCCTCCGGCACGATTGGCGACCTGCCCAATGTGGCGGGGCAGGGCATTGCCGCCACGGTGGTGGTCAACGGCCAGCTCTCCAGCGTCGAGCAGTTCGGCAACATCGTGCTGCGGGCCTCGACCGACGGATCGACCGTGCGCCTGAAGGACGTGGCGCGCATCGAACTGGGTGCGCAGACCTATGCGACTTCGGCGCGCCTGAACGGCAAGCCGGCTACCGGCATCGGCCTGCAACTGGCCCCGAGCGGCAATGCGCTTGGCGCGGCCAAGGCCGTGCGCGCCAAGATGGAGCAGCTCAAGCCTTATTTCCCCCAGGGCGTGAGCTATTCGATTCCCTACGACAGCTCGCGCTTTGTTAGCATCTCCATCAAGCAGGTGGCCGAAACGCTGGTTGAAGCGGTGGTGCTGGTGTTCCTGGTGATGTTCTTGTTCCTGCAGAACTGGCGCTACACCGTCATCCCGACCATCGTCGTGCCGATTGCCCTGCTGGGCACCTTTGCCACGCTGCTGGCGCTGGGTTTTTCCATCAACGTGCTGACCATGTTCGGCATGGTGCTGGTGATCGGCATCGTGGTCGATGATGCCATCGTGGTGGTCGAGAACGTCGAGCGCATCATGAGCGAGGAAGGCCTGCCGCCGCTCGAAGCCACGCGCAAGGCGATGGGCCAGATTTCGGGCGCCATCATCGGCGTGACCGTGGTGCTGATCTCGGTATTCGTGCCGCTGGCGTTTTTTGCCGGCTCGGTGGGCAACATCTACCGCCAGTTCTCCGCCGTCATGGTGGCGTCGATTGGCTTTTCCGCTTTCCTGGCGCTGTCGCTGACGCCAGCGCTGTGCGCCACGCTGCTCAAGCCCGTCGAAGCCGGCCACCACCACGAAAAAACCGGTTTTTTCGGCTGGTTCAACCGGGGCTTTTCGCGCACCGCCAAGGGTTACGAAGGCCTGGTGGCGCGCCTGCTCAAGCGCGCCGGCCGTTATCTGGTCATTTATGCGGCCATCATTGGCGTGGTGGCGCTGGTCTATACGCGCCTGCCGACGTCCTTTTTGCCAGCCGAAGATCAGGGCAATCTGCTGGTGAATGTGCAACTGCCACCGGGCGCCACGGTCGAGCGTACCCGCGCCGTGATGGAGCAGGTCGAGGGCTTCATGCTCAAGCAGCCTGAAGTGCAGAGCATGGTTGGCGTGCTGGGCTTCAGCTTTTCGGGCCAGGGCCAGAACGCCGGCCTGGCCTTCGTCACGCTCAAGGACTGGGACGAGCGCAAGGAAAAAAGCCAGCAGGCCGACGCGCTGGCCGGACGCGCCTTTGGTGCCTTCTCGGGCATCCGCGATGCGTTCGTGTTTCCGCTGAGCCCGCCGCCAATTCCCGAACTGGGCTCGTCCAGCGGCTTTACCTTCCGCCTGCAGGACCGCGCCGGGGCGGGCAGCGATGCGCTGCTGGCCGCGCGCAACCAGCTGCTGGGCATGGCGGGCAAAAGCCCGGTGCTGACGCAGGTGCGGCCCGACGGGCTGGAAGACGCGCCGCAGCTGCAGATCGATATTGACCGCGACAAGGCCAATGCGCTGGGCGTGACCTTCGATGCCATCAATGCAGCCCTGTCCACGTCGCTCGGTTCGAGCTATGTCAACGACTTCCCGAACCAGGGCCGCCTGCAGCGCGTCGTGGTGCAGGCCGACGCGCCAGCGCGCATGCAGCCCGACGACCTGATGAAAATCAACGCCAGCAACACCAGGGGCGAGTCCGTGCCACTGTCGGCCTTCGCCACCACGCGCTGGATCAAGGGCGCGATGCAGACCGTGCGCTACAACGGCTACTCCGCCATGCGCATCAGCGGCTCGGCCGCCCCCGGCTACAGCACCGGAGCGGCGATGGCCGAGATGGAAAAGCTCGCCGCCCAGCTGCCGCAAGGCTTTGGCTACGAGTGGACCGGCCAGTCGCGCGAAGAAAAGCAGGCCGGCTCGCAGGCGATGATCCTGTACGGCTTTGCGATTCTGGCGGTGTTTTTGTGCCTGGCCGCGCTGTATGAAAGCTGGTCGATTCCGCTGGCCGTGATTCTGGTCGTGCCGCTGGGCGTGGTCGGCGTGCTGTTGGCGACCCTGCTGCGCAGCTATGCCAACGATGTGTATTTCCAGGTCGGCCTGATCACCATCATCGGCCTGTCGGCGAAAAACGCGATTTTGATCATCGAGTTCGCCAAGGACTTGCAGGCGCAGGGCAAGGGCGTGATCGAGTCGGCGCTGACCGCCGCGCACCTGCGCTTTCGGCCCATCATCATGACCTCGTTTGCCTTCATGCTGGGCGTGCTGCCGCTGGCGATTGCCACGGGCGCGAGTTCGGCCAGCCAGCGGGCCATCGGCACCGGCGTGATCGGCGGGATGATCACCGGCACCGTGCTGGCGGTGTTTTTTGTACCGATTTTCTTTGTCGTGGTTCGCGGCTTTTTCAAGGGTAGCGAGCGGCAGCGGCAAATTTACGCCGAGCATGCCAAGGCGGCAGGCGTGGGCGGACATGAAGGAAAGCCAGCACATGAATAAGACAAGACTTCCCCAACTCCTGGCCATCAGCGCTGCGCTGCTGCTGGCCGGCTGCTCGATGATTCCGACCTACGAGCGTCCGGCAGCGCCCGTCGCGGCCGACTGGCCCGCGCTGAGCGCCACGGCTGCCGCGCCGGGGGCGACCAACAATGGCATCGCCGCCGCAGACATCGAGTGGCAGAGCTTTTTCAGCGACCCCCGGCTGCGCCAGCTGATCGACGCCGCGCTGCGCAACAACCGCGATTTGCGCGTTGCCGTGCTCAACATCGAGCAGGCCAGGGCGCAGTTCCAGATTCGCCGCGCCGACCAGTACCCGACGGTCAACGCGGCCGCGACCGGCTCGCGCCAGCCGTCGAGCAACGAAGGCATCACCAGCACGTACACCGCCGGCCTGGCGATGACCTCCTACGAGTTCGACTTTTTCGGCCGCGTCGCCAGTCTGAAGGAGGCCGCGCTGGGCCAGTACCTGGCCACCGAGGAAGGACGCAAGACCACGCAGATCAGCCTGGTAGCGGCCGTGGCCAACACCTACCTTAGCCTGCTGGCCGATGAGGAGCTGATCGCCATCACCCGGCAGACGCTGGCCACGCGTGAAGACTCCTACCGCCTGAGCAAGCTGCGCTTTGACAATGGCGTGAGTTCGGAGCTGGACGTTCGCCAGGCCGAGTCGCTGATTGAAGCGGCGCGTGTCTCGCTGGCGCAGCTGGTTCGCCAGCGCGCGCTGGACCAGAACGCGCTGGTGCTGCTGCTGGGCCAGCCGGCCACGGGCGAGCTGGCCGTGGCGCTGCCGGCCGGCAAGGGGCTGGCCGACATGCCGATGATGGTCGATGTGCCGGCCGGCCTGCCGTCTGACTTGCTGACACGCCGCCCCGACGTGCGCCAGGCCGAGCAGCTGCTGCTGGCGTCGAATGCCAACATTGGCGCGGCGCGGGCGGCGTTCTTCCCGAAGATTTCGCTGACCGCCAGCGCCGGCAGCGCCAGCTCGCACTTGGGGGATTTGTTCAAGAGCGGCAGCTTTGGCTGGACGCTCGCGCCGCAACTGCTGCTGCCGATTTTTGATGCCGGCCGCAACCGCGCCGGACTGGACTCGGCCAACGCCGGGCGCGACATTGCCGTGGCGCAGTACGAAAAATCGATACAAACGGCATTTCGCGAAGTGGCCGATGCGCTGGCCGGCCGCGCCACGCTGGGCGAGCAGTTGCGCGCACAGCAGGCGCAGGCGAATGCCGAAGGCGTGCGCTTCAAGCTGTCCGACCTGCGCTACCAGAACGGCATTGCCAGCCAGCTCGACCTGCTCGACGCGCAGCGCTCGCTGTTCACGGCGCAGCAGGCCGTGGTGCAGACCCGGCTGGCGCAGCTGCAAAGCCAGGTCACGCTGTACAAGGTGCTGGGCGGGGGGTGGAAGGAGCCGGGCGGGGTGGCGCAGGTGGTGAACGCTGCGCCTTCGCCAAAACCGTAAGCTGCACGGCTTTTAGTTCCGCCAGCGGCGCATGAGAGGTAAAAAAGTGATGTTTTAGGCCAATTGCGCAAGCTGGGCATGCGCAAGCAGCTATTAAAACAATAGTAAATTGACCGGCGCCGACAGCCCCAGCCAGCGCAGCGCAGCGGCCTGCAGCGTGTCCGGCTGGCCGGTGGTGAACAGGCTGACCGGGCCGGGCGGCGCGTTTGCCGCCATCACGGACGCGGGCAGCAGCCTCAGCGTCTGGCGCGCCACCGCTTCGCCGTTGTCGATGAACTGCACTTGCGCGCCGACCAGGGCGCGCAGGTGTTCGCTGGCGAACGGATAGTGTGTGCAGCCGAGCACCAGCGTGTCGATTTGCCCGGTTTCAGTGCCAAATCGGCCCATTGCGCTTATGTAGTGTGCGCAGAGTGCTATGGTTCTGGTAGCGTCGCCAGTGTCTGCGCTGGCCTCGATGGCATGGGCCAGGCCGTCGCAGGGCTGGACGATGAATTCAACCGTCTTGGGGCCGCCGGACTGCGCCTCCAGCAGTGCCTGGAACTTGGCGCTGGCCAGCGTGCTGCGGGTCGCCATCACGCCGATGCGCCCGGTCTGCGTGCGCAGCGCGGCGGGCTTGAGCGCCGGCTCGACGCCAATCAGCGCCAGCCCCGGATACTCGTCGCGCAATAAATGGATGGCCGCCGCCGTGGCGGTGTTACAGGCCATCACCAGCGCCTTGACGTTCTGCCCCGCCAGATACTGCACGATGGCGCGCGAGCGCGCCAGCACATGCGCCTCGTCGCGCTCGCCGTAGGGCGCGTGGCCGCTGTCGGCGATGTAGATAAAGTGCTCGTGCGGCATGGCGGCCCGCAGCGCTTTCAAGACGCTCAGGCCGCCTATGCCGCTGTCGAACACGCCGATGGCGCTATTCATCAGCGGCAACTCACTCAAGCGAATCGTCAGGCGTTGGTGACGGCAATGTTCTTGAACTCGCCCGTGGCAATCTTTTTCTGCCATTCGGCCGGGCCGGTGATGTGGGCGCTGGTGCCGCCCGAATCGACCGCCACGGTCACCGGCATATCGACCACGTCGAATTCGTAGATCGCTTCCATGCCCAGGTCGGCAAAGCCGACGACTTCGGCGTGCTTGATGGCCTTGGACACCAGGTACGCAGCGCCGCCGACGGCCATCAAATAAGCGCTCTGGTGCTTCTTGATCGCCGCAATCGCGACCGGGCCGCGCTCGGCCTTGCCGACCATCGAGATCAGGCCGGTCTGCGCCAGCATCATCTCGGTGAAGCCGTCCATGCGGGTCGCCGTGGTCGGGCCGGCGGGGCCGACCGCTTCGCCCTTGACCGGATCGACCGGGCCGACGTAGTAAATCACGCGGTTGGTGAAATCGACCGGCAGCTTTTCGCCCTTGGCCAGCATGTCGGCAATGCGCTTGTGCGCGGCGTCGCGGCCGGTCAGCATCTTGCCGTTGAGCAGCAAGGTCTGGCCGGGCGTCCAGCTGGCGACTTCTTCCTTGGTCAGCGTGTTGAGATCGACCTTCTTGCTCTTGACGTAGTCAGGCTTCCAGTCCACGTCGGGCCAGGTGTCGAGCGACGGCGGCGTGAGGTACACCGGGCCGCTGCCGTCCATGACGAAATGCGCGTGGCGCGTGGCGGCGCAGTTCGGAATCATGGCGACCGGCTTGCTGGCCGCGTGCGTCGGGTACATCTTGATCTTGATGTCGAGCACGGTGGTCAGGCCGCCCAGGCCCTGCGCGCCGATGCCCAGGGCATTGACCTTTTCAAACAGTTCCAGGCGCAGCGCCTCGACCTTGGTCAGCGCTTCGCCGGCGGACGATTTGGCCTGCAGTTCGTACATGTCCAGGTCGTCCATCAGGCTTTCCTTGGCCATCAGCACGGCTTTCTCGGCGGTGCCGCCGATGCCGATGCCCAGCATGCCGGGCGGGCACCAGCCTGCGCCCATCGTGGGAACGGTCTTCAAGACCCAGTCCACCACCGAATCGCCGGGGTTGAGCATGACCATCTTGCTTTTGTTTTCGCTGCCGCCGCCCTTGGCCGCGACCGTGACTTCGACCGTGTTGCCGGGAACGATTTCGGTGAAGATCACCGCCGGCGTGTTGTCCTTGGTGTTCTTGCGGTCGAACTGTGGATCGGCCACGACGCTGGCGCGAAGCGTGTTGTCGGGGTGGTTGTAGCCTTGCCGAACGCCTTCATTGATGGCGTCGTCAAGGCTGCCGGTGAAGCCGTCCCAGCGCACGTCCATGCCGACTTTGAGGAACACATTGACGATGCCGGTGTCCTGGCAGATCGGCCGGTGGCCGGTGGCGCTCATCTTGCTGTTGGTCAGGATTTGCGCGATCGCGTCCTTGGCGGCCGGGCTTTGTTCACGCTCGTAGGCGCGCGCCAGGTGGGCGATGTAGTCGGCCGGGTGGTAATAGCTGATGTACTGCAGGGCGGCGGCAACGGATTCGATGAGGTCGGCTTGTTTGATCGTGGTCATGGCTTGGGGTGAGTTGGGGCAACTCCCGTTGACGGGGATTGCTTTTAATTACTTTTATTAGCGGCTATGCTGAAACCACCACCCTCCATTTTGACAGGTCAGGCCAACACCATGATTACACCCAACGCCACGCGCAGCGAGCGCGACACCTTCGGCCCCATCGACGTTCCGGCTGACCGGCTCTGGGGCGCGCAAACCCAGCGTTCGCTGCAGAACTTTGATATTTCAGGCGAGCGCCAGCCGGTCGAGCTGATCCGGGCGCTGGCGCAGATCAAGCGCTCCTCGGCGATCGTCAACCATGCGCTGGGCCTGCAGGATGATCAAAAAACCAGCGCCATCGTGGCGGCGGCCGATGAAGTCATTGCGGGCCGGCACCCGGACGAATTCCCGCTGGTGGTCTGGCAGACCGGCTCGGGCACGCAGACCAACATGAACGTCAATGAAGTGCTGGCGAACCGCGCCAGCGAACTGCTGGGCGGCGAGCGCGGCGATGCGCGGCTTGTCCATCCGAATGACGACGTGAACCGCAGCCAGTCGTCGAACGATGTGTTTCCCACGGCGATGCATGTGTCGGCGGCCCTGGGAATGACGAACAAGCTGCTGCCGGCGATTGAAAAACTGCGCACGACGCTGGCGCAGAAATCGCGCGACTTTGACGACATCGTGAAGATCGGCCGAACCCATCTGCAGGACGCGACGCCGCTGACGCTGGGCCAGGAGTTCTCGGGCTACGTCGCGCAACTGGCGCACGGCGAGGCGCATGTGCGGGCGGCGCTGCCGCATCTGTATGAACTGGCGCTGGGCGGCACCGCCGTGGGAACCGGGCTGAACGCGCCCAAAGGCTACGCGGAACAGGTGGCCGCCGAACTGGCGCGGCTGACGGGCCTGCCTTTCGTCACCGCGCCGAACAAGTTCGAGGCCATGGCCTCCTGCGATGCCTTGGTCCATGCCCACGGCGCGCTGAAAACGCTGGCCGCCAGCTTGACCAAGATTGCCAACGATGTGCGCTGGCTGGCCAGCGGCCCGCGCAGCGGCATCGGCGAGTTGAGCATTCCCGAGAACGAGCCGGGCTCGTCCATCATGCCGGGCAAGGTCAACCCGACGCAAAGCGAGGCGCTGACGATGCTGGCCGCCCAGGTGTTCGGCAACGACGTGGCGATCAATTTCGGCGGCGCGTCGGGCAACTTCGAGCTGAACGTGTTCCGGCCGATGATTGCCTACAACTTTCTGCAAAGCGTGCGCCTGCTGGCCGACGGCATGGTGAGCTTCAACGACCACTGCGCCGTCGGCATAGCACCGAACCGCGAGCGCATCGCCGAACTGGTCGGCCGTTCATTGATGCTGGTGACGGCGCTGAACCCGCACATCGGTTACGACAAGGCGGCCTTTATCGCCAAGAAGGCGCACAAGGAAGGCAGCAGCCTGCGCGAAGCGGCGATTGCCTCGGGCCATGTCACGGCCGAGCAGTTCGATGCCTGGGTGGTGCCGCAGAACATGGTGTGAACAAAAAAGGCGCTACCTGCTATCGTTTGAATAGCTGGTAGCGCCCGTCCTGTTTGCGCAAAAGGCTTGTTTGATGCTTATTTGGCGGCAGCCATGGCCTGCGCGACCCAGTCGTCGAAGGTTTTCTGGTGCGCCTTGATCCAGCCGTCGGTATGGCGCGCGATGTCCTGCTGCTTGTTCTCGCCCGCATTCATGCGCTGGTTCTGGCTGTTGATGTCGCCGATGGGCAGCGTCATCACTTCAAACAGCTTGCCGGCCGCCGGGTTTTTGACCGCGAAGGCCTTGTTGGCCATGATGTGCTGGTTGTTCAGGGTGAAGCCGTAGTTCTTGCCGTTGGGCAGCTTGGTGTCCAGCTTCGACTGTTCGCCCGGCAGCGATGAGAACGGCACTTCCAGCCAGACGACTTCCTGGCCCGGGCGCAGCACGCCGCTGACCCAGTTGGGCGTCCAGGTGTAGTAGAGGATGGGCTTGCCCTGCTTGAAGCGCGTCAGGGTGTCGGCCATCAGGGCCGAATAGCTGCCCTGCGAATGGGTCACGGTGTCGCGCAGCTTGAAGGCGGTCAGCTGGTGCTCGATCACGCCTTCGCAGCCCCAGCCGGGGTTGCAGCCGGTCAGGTCGGCCTTGCCGTCGCCGTTGGTGTCGAACAATTTGGCCAGCTTGGGATCCTTGAGCTGGTCGATGTGGGTGATCTTGTACTGGTCGGCGGTTTTCTTGTCGATCAGGTAGCCCTGCGCCGCGTTGGCCGAATAGGTGCCCTTGCGCGTCAGCTTGGCGTCGCCGCCGGCGTTCTTGTAGAAGTCGGCATGCAGCGGGTTCCAGTGGTTCGCCAGGAAGGTGGCGTCGCCGTTGGCAATCGCGATATGCGCCGTGGCGGGCTCGACTTCCTTGATCGGCTGCACGTCGTAGCCGAGCTTTTGCAGCGCGCGGCTGACCAGCAGGGTCTGGAAGGTTTCCTCGGCGATGGCGCTTTGCAGCGGCTGCACCTTGATGCCCTTGCCGGGCAGCTCGGCGGCGGCGTGGGCTGTCAGGCTCAGGGCCAGCAGGCTGCCGGCGATCAGGGTACGGGTGAAATTGCGGGTGCTCATCATTCAGTGAAGTCCTTTGTAAGGGGGTGCGAAAAACAGTTTGGTTGGCGGATAGCCGTTACTGCGCAAGTGGTGAAAGCATGGGTGCGGTTTGCCCCGGCGAGGCGGAGGATTCACGGCCGGGCGCCGTGCGCTTGCGCCGCATCAGTGCCCACGCCAGGCCGGCCGGGCCGGTTTGCCACCAGTGGCGAACGCCGCGGCTCGGCTGGCCCATCGACTGCGTGATGCGGTCCAGCGTGATCGCCAGCAGCACGATGCCCAGGCCGCCGACGGTGGCCAGTCCCATGTCCAGCCGGCCAATGCCGCGCAGCACCATCTGGCCGAGGCCGCCGACCGCGATCATCGAGGCGATGACGACCATCGACAGCGACAGCATCAGCGTCTGGTTGATGCCGGCCATGATCGACGGCATGGCCAGCGGCAGCTGCACCTTGGTCAGCAGTTGCAGCGGCGAGGCGCCATAGGCGCGGGCGGCTTCGATCAGGTCGGGCCGGACCTGGCGGATGCCCAGGTTGGTCATGCGGATCAGCGGCGGCAGCGCGAAGATGATGGTGACGATCACGCCAGGCACGTTGCCGATGCCGAACAGCATCACCACCGGCACCAGGTAGACAAAGGCCGGCGTGGTCTGCATGGCATCGAGCAGCGGGCGGCTCAGGCGCTGCAGGCGGTCGCTGCTGGCCAGCAAGATGCCCACGGGCAGGCCGACGACCAGGCAAAAGGCCAGCGAGGTCAGCACCAGCGACAGCGTCACCATGGCCTCGGGCCAGATGCCCAGCATCGCCACCAGCAGCAGCGACACGGCCGCGCCGATGGCCACCGCGCGGCCGGCGAATTGCCAGGCCAGCAGGGCGATCAGGCCGATCATCGCCAGCGCGGGCATGCTTTGCAGCACGCCTTCAACCCCGCCAAGGGTGCTGTCGATGGGCACGCGAACGGTCTGAAAAAACGGCCGAAAGTGCAGCACGGCCCAGTTCAGTCCCTGGTTGATCCAGCTTTCGACCGGCAGCGATCCATCCCAGAGCTGCTGGATCTGAAAGCCGGTCACGGTGTCTGCGTCAATGGACGGCGCGTCCAGCCAGTCGCCGCCGCCGGCCGCTGTATTCATCGCGTCAACTGGCGGCACTGCGCCTTGCCAGGCATCGGCGGGCGACTCGGGGGGCGTCACGGCCGGTGCGCTGGTGCCGGTGTCCGCAGTGGGCATGCCCCACGCATCGACATGGGGAACCGCCGGCGCTGTCAGGGTTGTATCCGGCGTTGCCAGGGTTTCTTGTGTTGGATTCATCAGAATTGTTCTTTCTTCAGGCGGCGTGCGCCGGCACGGGCGGGGTGTCGCGGTCGAGGAATTTCAGCAAGGTGGTCTTGCTGATGACGCCCTGCAGGCGCCCGTCGTCGGCGACGACCGGCACGGAGTAGGGCGTTTTTGCAACCTGGCCGAACAGGCCGCTGACCGGCTCGTTGGCCGCGATCGGCTGCACATCGGGCAAATACGCCGGCGCTAGGCCCAGCGGACCCACATGGCCGTCAAGCGCCGAGCGCAGCGAGTCGGCCGAGACCACGCCGAGGTAGTGCCGCGAAGGGCTGACCACGTAGGCGTAGTCGCGGTCCTGGTCTTCAAGCATCCTGAGCGCGGCGCGCGAGCCCCGGCCGGGCTGCTCGGACACCACGACCAGGCTCTTGCGCGCGATGTCGCCGGCCTTGAACACGGCCGAGGCATCCACGCCGCGCACAAAGCTGCGCACATAGTCGTCGGCCGGGTTGCGCAGGATTTCCTCCGGCGTGCCGACCTGCACCACCTGGCCGTCCTTCATGATGGCGATGCGGTCGCCGATGCGCATCGCCTCGTCCAGGTCGTGCGAAATGAAGACGATGGTGCGGCGCTTGACTTGCTGCAGGCGCAGCAGTTCGGACTGCATTTCGGTGCGGATGATCGGGTCGAGCGCGGAAAACGCCTCGTCCATCAGCAGGATCGAAGGGTCGGAGGCGAGGGCGCGGGCCAGGCCCACGCGCTGCTGCATGCCGCCCGACAACTCGTCCGGGTAGCTCTCGCCCCAGCCGTCCAGGCCGACCTGGTCCAGCGCCTGTCCAGCCAGTTCGCGCCGCTCTTCGCGGCCCACGCCGGCCAGCTCCAGGCCCAGCGCGGTGTTGTCGAGCACCGTCATGTGCGGCATCAGCGCGAAGGACTGGAACACCATGCTGATGTCCTTGCGCCGCAGGGCGCGCAATTCTTTGTCGGACAGCGCGTTGATGTCGCTGCCGTCCACCAGGATGCGGCCGGCCGTGGGCGCTATCAGCAGGTTGAGCATGCGCACCAGCGTGGACTTGCCCGAGCCCGACAGGCCCATGACGACGAAGATTTCGCCGGCCTCGATGGTCAGGCTGGCGTCGAACACGCCGATGGAGCAGCCGGTGCGGGCCAGGATGTCCTGCTTGCTGCAGCCCTGGCGGACCAGCGCAAGCGCGGCTTGCGGCTCGTCGCCGAAAACCTTGAATACTTGGTCGATGATGATTTGTTTGGCCACGGGGTGGTTTCCCTTCGAAAGTGGAAGTGCCTTGCCGGCGCGGGGTGGCCGGAAATCAGGCGAATAGCGAGGGTGTGTCCGACGGCTTGAGGAAAGCCTGTCATGCGCTTCAACAAAAGAGGTCTTGGCAGAGGACTCTTGAATCACGCAAGCGCCCTGCAGGGCAGGACGCCGGGACATCAGGGCCGAAGACTCGGCCCGGGTGCCGGGCATCCAGCCCGGCGGGGCAATTCACCACCACGAAGGTTCGTGAAGAGGTCAATTACATATGGTTAAGGTTGCAAAACCAGGGCGTATTGTAGCAATTAGGTATTAACAAGTATCAAGCGCAGGTTTTTAGGATGTGCTAAACGCCCGCAAGGCCGCTGCGGTGTGAAATTTTACGGAATTTTTTGCTACCAAAAAAGTAGCTGCCAGTCCCCGCCGCATAAGCGCAAAGCCCTGAAAATGCCTTGAACTGGCAGGATTCCGACGAGGGTCGCCTGCGCGGCGACTTCGGTCGCCGGCTGCGGCAGGCTGGGCAGTCAGAGGCGCTTGCGGCCCTTGCCGCCAAGCCGGCGTTTTTCAGTGATCCCGGGCGGCGATGGCCGACATGATCTTGTCGGTGTAGGCAATTGCCATCGCCGACAGCAGGAAGGTGATGTGGATCACCGTCTGCGCGATCAGCACCCGGTCGGTGTAGTTGTCGGCATTGATGAAGGTCTTGAGCAGGTGAATCGAGCTGATGCCGATGATGGCCGTGGCCAGCTTGACCTTCAGCACCGACGCATTCACATGGCTGAGCCACTCGGGCTGGTCGGGGTGGCCTTCGAGTTCCATGCGGCTCACGAAGGTTTCATAGCCGCCCACGATCACCATGATCAAGAGGTTGGAGATCATGACCACGTCAATCAGCGCCAGCACGACCAGCATGATGACCGTCTCGTTGAGCGTGACGATCGGCGTGATGGTCTTGTAGCCGATGCTGCTGATCAGCGCCTGCAGCGCGGTCTGGCTGCCGAAGGCCGCTTCGATCAGGTGGACCAGCTCGACCAGGAAATGCACGACATACACCGCCTGCGCCGCGATCAGTCCCAGGTAAAGCGGCAACTGCAGCCAGCGGCTGGCAAAAATCAGTTTCGGCAAGGGACGCAAGGGGGAAGTTTTCAGCGGGGTGGGGTCGGACATGAATGATGGCAATCGTTAAGCAGAGTGACAAATTGTAGGGGTGAGTCATTTCGGCCGAACGGCACATGGGTTAAGGTTCAATCCCGTCAGTGGCCTGTAAGTGCAAGGCACCAAAGTACCACGCATTCAACGACCCAAGGAGACATCACTAATGAGCACCCCTGACAATTCCATCCAGTCCACATTGGTTGAGAACCGCGTGTTCCCGCCCAGCGAAGCCACCGTGAAGGCCGCCCGCATCTCCGGCATGGAAGGCTACAACGCCCTGTGCGCTGAAGCCGAAAATGACTTCGAGGGTTTCTGGGCGCGGCTGGCGCGTGAAAACCTGAGCTGGAACAAGCCCTTCACCCAGGTGCTGGACGAGTCCAACGCCCCGTTCTACCAGTGGTTTGCCGACGGCGAACTCAATGCCTCCTACAACTGCCTGGACCGCCACCTGGGCACGCCGACGGAAAGCAAGAACGCCATCATTTTCGAGAGCGACGACGGCAAGGTCACCAACGTCACCTACAAGGAACTGCACGCCAAGGTCAGCCAGTTCGCCAGCGCGCTCAAGGAAATGGGCGTGCAAAAGGGCGACCGCGTCGTCATCTACATGCCGATGACGATTGAAGGCATCGTTGCCATGCAGGCCTGCGCCCGCATCGGCGCGACGCATTCGGTGGTGTTCGGCGGCTTCTCGGCCAAGAGCCTGCAGGAACGCATCCAGGACGCCGGCGCCGTGGCCGTCATCACCGCCAACTACCAGTTGCGCGGCGGCAAGGAACTGCCGCTCAAGGCCATCGTCGATGAAGGCATTGCGATGGGCGGCTGCGAGTCGATCAAGAACGTGATCGTCTATCAGCGCACCCCGACCGCGTGCAAGATGGTCGAAGGCCGCGACAGCCTGATGCATGAAGTCACCGCCAAGGCCAACCCGGTGTGCGAGCCCGAATTCGTCGGCGCCGAGCATCCGCTGTTCGTGCTCTACACGTCCGGCTCCACCGGCAAGCCCAAGGGCGTGCAGCACAGCACCGGCGGCTACCTGCTGTGGGCCAAGCTGACGATGGACTGGACCTTCGACCTGCAGCCCAACGACGTGTTCTGGTGCACCGCCGACATCGGCTGGATCACCGGCCACACCTACATCACCTACGGCCCGCTGGCCGCCGGCGCGACGCAGGTGGTGTTTGAAGGCATTCCGACCTACCCGAACGCCGGCCGCTTCTGGCAGATGATCGAAAAGCACAAGGTCTCGATTTTCTACACCGCGCCGACCGCCATCCGCTCGCTGATCAAGGCCGCCGATGCCGATGCCGCCGTGCATCCGGACCGCTCCGACCTGAGCAGCCTGCGCATCCTCGGTTCGGTCGGCGAGCCGATCAACCCCGAAGCCTGGATGTGGTACTACAAGAACATCGGCGGCGAGCGCTGCCCGGTGGTCGATACCTTCTGGCAGACCGAAACCGGCGGCCACATGATCACGCCGCTGCCCGGTGCCACGCCGCTGGTTCCCGGCAGCTGCACCCTGCCGCTGCCCGGCATCATGGCCGCCATCGTCGATGAAACCGGCAATGACGTGCCCAACGGTTCGGGCGGCATGCTGGTCGTCAAGCGCCCCTGGCCTTCGATGATCCGCACCATCTGGAACGACCCCGAGCGTTTCAAGAAAAGCTATTTCCCCGAGGAAATGGGCGGCACGATCTACCTGGCCGGCGACGGCGCGGTGCGCAACATCGACAACGGCTACTTCCGCATCACCGGCCGCATCGACGACGTGCTGAACGTGTCCGGCCACCGCATGGGCACGATGGAAATCGAGTCGGCGCTGGTGGCACACCCGATGGTGGCCGAAGCCGCCGTGGTCGGTCGTCCCGACGACCTGACCGGCGAGGCGATTGTGGCCTTCGTGGTGCTCAAGCGTTCGCGCCCCACCGGCGACGAAGGCAAGGCCATCGCCAAGGAATTGCGCGACTGGGTGGGCAAGGAAATCGGCCCCATCGCCAAACCCAAGGACATCCGCTTTGGCGACAACCTGCCCAAGACGCGCAGCGGCAAGATCATGCGCCGCCTGCTGCGCGGCGTGGCCAAGGGCGAAGCGGTGACGCAAGACACCTCGACGCTTGAGAATCCGGCCATCCTGGAGCAACTGGCGCAGAACCTGTAAGGTGTTGCAGGCCGCACCGGCCATTAAAAAAGCCCGTCAATCGACGGGCTTTTTTTGGCTCTGCGGCCAGGGCTGCCGGATCTGTCCGGCGGCGGCAATCAGGGCATTACTTTTGCGCCAAGATCCAGGCGACGAGTTTTTTGGCTTCGTCGGGGTTGACCTGCGCATTGGCCGGCATGGGAACGGGACCCCAGACGCCCGAACCGCCTTTAAGCACCTTGGCCTCCAGCTTGGCGGCCGCGTCTTTTTGACCCGCGTATTTGGCGGCAACGTCTTTATAGGCAGGCCCGACCAGTTTTTTGTCAACGGCGTGGCAGGCCATGCAGTTCTTGGCGGTCGCCAGTTGCAGGTCAGCCATGGCCGGAGCGCAGACCGCAAAACCTGCCGCCAGGCAAGCAATCGTCAAAAAGCTACGTTTCAGTTTCATGATGTCGCCTCATTCGTAAATGGTGATGGATTCGGTTACAGTGATTTAACGCGATTGTAGGGGCGGGGGTTGACCTTGACCCATTGCCAAAATCCCCATTGGCTTGCCGGAATTTCAGGAGTTCAGCATGTATTTTTTAATCATCGGAGTTTTGGGCCTGGTCCTGAAGTATCTCGAAATCGAACCCGTGGCCAGTTTGAACTGGTGGCTGGTTTTGTCGCCGTTCGCGCTTGCCGTCGCCTGGTGGGCATGGGCTGACGGCTCGGGCTACACCAAGCGAAAAGAGATCGAAAAGATGGATGACCGCAAGCAAAAACGCCTCGACAAGCAACGGGCTGCAATCGGTTTGCTGCCCAAAAAGCGCCCCTGAATTCGGCGCCCGCTGCCCAAAAACCGGCTGGATTCATCAAAGTAAAAAGCCCGTGAAGTTTGTAACTCACGGGCTTTTTTCAGGGCAATTCAGCAGGCATCAGGTATCAATAATCATCAAGCACCGCGCCCTTGCTGGCGCTGGAGGCATTGAAGGCGAACTTGGCCTGCACGCCACGGGTGTAACGCGGGGCCGGAGCCGTCCAGCCGACCTTGCGGCTTTCAAGCTCGGCGTCGCTGATGTTCAGTTGCAGCAGCAGCTGATTGGCGTCAATCGTGATCGAGTCGCCTTCCCGGATGAACGCGATGTTGCCGCCGGCCGCCGCTTCAGGCGCCACATGGCCGACCACCATGCCCCAGGTGCCGCCGGAGAAACGCCCATCGGTGATCAGCCCGACGCTCTCGCCCAGGCCGGCGCCAATCAGCGCGCCGGTGGGGGCCAGCATTTCAGGCATGCCGGGGCCGCCCTTGGGGCCGAGGTAGCGCAGGACCATCACGTCACCGGCCACGATCTTGCCGTCCAGAATCGCCTTCAGGCCGGACTGCTCGTCCTCGAACACCCGGGCCGGGCCGGTCATGACCGGGTTTTTCAGGCCGGTGATCTTGGCCACGCAGCCTTCGGGCGACAGGTTGCCCTTCAGGATGGCCAGGTGGCCCTGCGCATACATCGGCTTGTCGATGGGGCGGATCACGTCCTGGCCAGCGCGCGGCGCATCGGGCACGTCCGCAAGCACTTCGGCAATGGTCTGGCCCGAAATGGTGATGCAGTCGCCATGCAGCAGGCCGGCGACCAGCAGCATTTTCATGACCTGCGGAATGCCGCCGGCCTGGTGCAGGTCCACCGCCAGGTACTGGCCGGACGGTTTCAGGTTGCACAGCACCGGGGTTTTCTGGCGCACGCGCTCGAAGTCGTCAATCGTCCATTCCACGCCGGCCGCATGGGCGATGGCCAGGAAATGCAGCACGGCATTGGTCGATCCGCCGGTGGCCATGATGACGGCCACGGCGTTTTCAATCGATTTCTTGGTGACGATGTCGCGCGGCTTGATGTCTTTCTTGACCGCTTCGATCAGCACCTTGGCCGATTCCCTGGCCGAGTTCAGCTTTTCGTCATGCGGATTGGCCATGGTGCTGGAATAGGGCAGCGAAATACCCAGGGCCTCGAAGGCGCTGGACATGGTGTTGGCGGTGTACATGCCGCCGCAACTGCCGGTGCCAGGAATGGCGCGGCGCTCGATCTGCAGCAGATCTTCGTCGCTCATGCGGCCGGCGGCGTTTTCACCGACGGCTTCGAACACGCTGACGATATTCAGGTCTTTGCCCTTGTAATGGCCCGGCAGAATGGTGCCGCCATAGACATAGATGGCCGGCACGTTGGCGCGCAGCATGCCCATCAGGCCGCCGGGCATGTTCTTGTCGCAGCCGCCGACCACCAGCACGCCGTCCATCCACTGGCCCTGCACGCAGGTTTCGATGCAGTCAGAAATGACTTCGCGGCTGACCAGCGAGTACTTCATGCCTTCGGTGCCCATGGCCATGCCGTCCGAAATCGTCGGCGTGCCGAACACCTGCGCATTGCCGCCGGCCTCTTCAATCGCGTCAATGGCCGCGTCCGCCAGCTTTTGCAGGCCGCTGTTGCACGGCGTGATGGTGCTGTGGCCGTTGGCCACGCCGATCATGGGTTTCTTGAAATCGCTTTCCTCGTAGCCCATGGCGTAGTACATGGAGCGGTTGGGCGCGCGCGATTTGCCTTCGGTGATGTTGGCCGAACGGCGGTTGATGGCGATGACTTTGGTTTCCATGGGCTTGCCTTGATGGGTTGCGGGGTTGATGCGAAGCGCCAAGTATCCGCGCTTTGAGTGATTCTTTCCAATCCATTATTCATGCTGTATTAATATCTGCTGCATATGAAAAAGCAGCCATCGACAGACGCGCGCACGCCCCATCTGATTGAACTTCGGCTCTGGCGGCAGTTCCTCGCGGTGGCCGAAGAGCTTCATTTCAGCCGCGCCGCGCAACGCCTGAACATGACCCAGCCGCCGCTGACCCAGGCCATTGCCCAGTTGGAGGCGACCCTGGGGCTCAGGCTGTTTGACCGCACCAAGCGCAGCGTGCAACTGACCGCGGCGGGCGCTGCCCTGGTGCCCGAGGCGCGCGACCTGCTGGCCCGCGCCAGCGCCTTGCCGGTTTTTGCACGCGCCAGCGCCGACGGCGAAGCGGGGCGCTTGCGGCTGGCTTTTGTCTCGACGGCCGGTTTTGACGTGCTGCCGCGCTGGGTTCGCGCCTTTCGGGAGCAGCATCCCAAGGTGCAGCTGGAACTGATCGAGGCGACGGGCGATGTTCAGCTCGAAGCCATTGGGCGCGGTGAAATCGACGCCGGCTTCATGCTGCATTCGCCCGGATTTGCACCGCCCGGCCTGGCTTGCCAGCTGATTGCCCGGGAGTCGCTGGTGGTGGCCGTGCCCGGGCAAGGCGCGCTGGCCGCCAGGGGCACGCTCGCGCTGAAGGACTTGCTCGACCAGCCGCTGGTGATTTTTCCGCGCCGCATCCTGCCTTCGCTGTACGACGCCATTTTTGCGATGTACCACGCTGCCGGCTACCTGCCGTGCGTGGCGCAGGAGGCCATCCAGATGCAGACCATCGTCAACCTGGTGTCCGCTGGCATCGGCGTCGCCTGGGTGCCCGACAGTGTGCGGCAGTTTCAAAGGCCGGGCGTGGTCTATCGGGAGCCCGCAGTGGCTAAAGGGCAGGCCGTTCCGGGGTGTGAGACCAGCCTGGTGTGGAGCGCCTGCGTTGCCAGTCCTGCGCTGTCGCGGTTCATGGCGTTTGCACCGGGCTAGACAAAAAATGCGGCTTCACGCCTGACGCTTTTGAGCTTGCAAGGCGCCCATGCGCAAGGCCTGTGCTTTGGTCCGGCGGGGGTTGATAATTCACCGGGTACGTTTTTTCGATGATCAAATTTCCGCTTGGAAAAAGGCTTTCGGCCATGATGAAAACTCTTTTGGATGGGACGGCGGCATGACCGATCCTTGCCAGCAAACAGAGGCTTTGCACGAGGGCCCGGCACCGCTGGATGCGGTTTTGTGTACCGGCGAACTGGAACGGCGTCCGGCTCGACCGCCCGATTACGAGACTGAAAACCGCGCGCTGGCGGCGCTGGTCCAGGCGCTGGCTGACTCGCCGCGCACCATTCTTCGGGCACTGGCCGACACTATTCGGGAGTTCTTGCAGGTGGGCTCGGCGGGCATCAGCCTGCTGGCAAGTGACGAAAAGCGCTTTGTCTGGCCTGCGATTGCCGGCGCCTGGCAGGGCTATGCCGGCGGCGGCACGCCGCGCGATTTCAGCCCGTGTGGCGACGTGCTCGACCGCAACGCGCCGCTGTTGTTCAAACACTTCGAACGGCGCTACGCCTATTTGCGGGACGAGACGCATCTGGCCGAAGAGTGCCTGCTGCTTCCTTTTTACGTGAAAGGCAAAGCGGTCGGAACGATCTGGGCGGTGGCCCACGATGCACGCCGGCAGTTCGATGCCGAGGATCTGCGCCAGCTGGCAAGCCTTGGCCGGTTTGCCGCGGCTGCCTATCAGGCGACGGCGTTGCTCGATACGGCGCTTGAGCAGGGCCGGGTTGCGCAGGGCCTCATGGAGGAGGCGGTCCAGGCGCGTCTGGCCATGGAAAAGCTGCGCGAGAGTGAAGAGCACTATCGCATGTGCTTTGAATCCATCGAGGAAGGCTTTTGCATCATCGAGAAGCTGGAAGGCGAAACGCTGGATTTTCGCTATGTTGAAGCCAATGCGGCTTTCGCCGCGCAAACCAGTTTGAGCGATGTGGTCGGAAAGACCCTCAGGCAGGTGTTGCCGGACGAGTTCGAGGAACGGCTTGCCATTTATGACACCGTTACCCGAACCGGCGAGCCAATAAAGATTCAACGTCGATTCGGCAGCCAGGGGCGTGTGCTGGAACTCTACGCCTTTCGGGTCGAAGACGACATGCACAGGCGCGTAGCCATCAACTTCCAGGACATCACCGAGCGTAAAAGGGCCGAGGAGAAGCTGGCCCGGCAGGCGGCGGAACTGGCCACCTTGTATGCCACCGCCCCGGTGGGCTTGTTCATGTTTGACACCGACCTGCGGTATTTGCGGATCAACCGAACCATGGCTGATCTCAACGGCATGCCGGCAGAGCTGCATATCGGCCGGACGCTGCGCGAATTGTTGACGACTGGCCTGGCCGACACCGTTGAACCCCTGCTTCGCCAGGTCCTTGAAACAGGCCGGCCGCTGCTGAACCAGGAGTTGCATGGGGCCACCGTGCCCCGATTCGACGAGCCCCGCCACTGGCTGATGAGTTGCCACCCGGTGCAAGCCGGGGATGGGACGATCACCGGCGTTCATGGGGCTGTGCAGGAAATCACCGAGCGCAAGCAGGCGGAAGATGCCTTGCGCGAATCGCAGCGGTTTTTGCATTCAATCCTCAATGCCTTGTCGGGCCACATCGCCGTACTGGATGAATCGGGAACGATTCTGGAAATCAACGAGGCATGGAGCCGGTTCGCCCTTGAGAATCAAACGGCCGGTGTGAATGCCAGCGTCGGTGTCGGCGTCAACTATCTTCAGCATTGCGAGCATGAGCCTTTCCAGTGTGGCGAAACGCCGGCTTATGCCCGGGCCATCAAGGATGTCCTGGCCGGACGGCGAACGCGGTTTGAGATGGAATATTCCTGCCATTCGCCAACGGCGCAGCGCTGGTTCGTCATGCGGGTCACCCGGTTCCAGAGTCCCGGGCCGGTGCGGGTCGTCATCGTGCACGATGACTGCACTGAACGAAAGCTGGCCGAAAACGCGTCTCGCGAAGCCGAGGAACGCTATCGCAATCTGTTCAACTCAATAGACGAAGGCTTTTGCGTCATTGAAATGCTCTTCGATGACCAGCAAAAGCCGGTCGATTTTCGTTATCTGGAAGTCAATCCTGCTTTCGAAATGCAGACGGGAATGCGCAACGTGACGGGAAAACGGGTGCGCGAAATGATCCCCGATCTTGAAGCGTACTGGTTTGAGATTTACGGCAAAGTCGCGCTGACGGGTGAATCACTGCGCTTTATCAACGAAGTCAAGGCGCTGGACCGGTGGTTCGATATCCATGCGACCCGGCTGGGCGGACCGGAAAACCGGCAAGTCGCCATCATTTTTGACAATGTCACCCAACGCATGAAGGCCGACGAAGCCTTGCGCCAGAGCGAAGCGCGTTTTCGCTTGTTGTTTGACCGGGGGCCGGTCGCCATCTATTCGTGCGATACCTCGGGAATGATCAAGGAATTCAACCCCTGCGCCGTGAAACTATGGGGACGCGAACCGACACCGGAAGATATTGACGAGCGGTTCTGCGGCTCATCCAGGGTGTATTGCCTGGACGGCACGCTACTAACCCCCGAGCAAAACCCGGTGATTGCGGTGCTGAAGGGTGAAATGCTCCAGGCGCATGACGTGGAAGCCTTGATCGAGCGGCCCGATGGCTCGCGAATTCATGTCATTGCCAATATTGTTCCTCTCAGAAACAGCTGGGGCGAAATCACCGGCGCCATCAACTGCTTTTACGACATCACCGAGCGCAGCCGCCTGGAGCAAAAGACGCAGGAGCAGGCGCAAGCCCTGGCCGAGCTGCACCAGCGCAAGGATGAGTTCCTGGCGATGCTCAGCCATGAACTGCGCAACCCGCTCGCGCCCCTTGCCAGCGCCGTGCAACTGCTGCGGCGCCAGAAGAACGAAGCACCGCTGCAGCAGCAGGCCCTGGGCATCATCGAGCGCCAGACCGGGCAGCTCAAGCACCTGGTGGATGACCTGATGGAAATCTCCCGCATCACCAGCGGCAGTGTCCGGCTTCGCCAGGAGCGGGTCAGCCTGGGCGATGTCGTGGAACGGGCGCTGGAAACCACCCGGCCGCTGATGCTGCAGCGCCGCCATGAACTCGCGGTGTCGCTGCCGCAGCAACCGGTCTGGCTGCATGCCGACGCCACCCGGCTGGAGCAGGTGCTGGTGAACCTGCTCACCAACGCCGCCAAGTACACCGACAAGGGCGGGCGCATCTGGCTGAGTGCCGGGCAGGAGGAGGCCACCGGGACGGGTGCGGCGGTGGTCCGGGTGCGCGATACCGGCATCGGCATCGCGCCTGAACTGTTGCCGCGCATCTTTGATTTGTTCACGCAGGCCGAACGCTCGATTGACCGCTCGCAAGGCGGCCTGGGCATCGGCCTGTGCCTGGTGCAGCGACTGGTGGAGTTGCACGGCGGAACCGTGGCAGTGCGCAGCGTCCTGGGGCAAGGCAGCGAATTCGTCGTGCGCCTGCCGGTCATGCCGGTTGACATGCCGCAGCCGTCCGTGCCGCAGCCTTCCGTCAAACCGGCCCAGCCACCCGGCAATGGCTGCCGGGTGCTGGCTGTCGATGACAACGTGGACGCGGTCCAAAGCCTGGCGATGCTGCTGAAGATGTCCGGGCATGTGGTTGAAATTGCCTACGACGGCCCGAGCGCCCTGACCATGGCCCTGGCCATGCGGCCCGACGTGATGCTGCTGGACATCGGCTTGCCCGGACTCACCGGCTACGAGGTGGCCGAGCAGGTTCGCCAAGAGCCTGCGCTCAAGAACATCGTGCTGGTCGCCCTGACGGGGTATGGACGCGCGGCGGACCGGCAGTTCTCGAAAGACGCGGGGTTTGACTACCATCTGGTCAAGCCCGCCGACTTTCGCGAGGTCGAGAAAATCCTGGCGGTCGTCGCCGGGCAGGCCGCCTTGCCGGGTCGGTAAAGTTCAGTCTGTTGCGGTCTGCCGGTTGGATACGCCCGGCCGCCGTGACGGCCGGGCTTGCATGCACAATGGCAACCCATGCTTATCCATCCCGACATCAATCCCGTTGCGCTCCAGCTCGGCCCGCTGGCCATTCACTGGTACGGCCTGACTTACCTGGCGGCCTTTGGCCTGTTCTTTTTCCTGGCCAGCCTGCGCCTGCGCCACGAACCCTATGCGTCCATCACCGGCCCGGGCGCCTGGTCGAGCCGGGACATCGAGGACATTTTGTTTCTGGGCGTGATGGGCGTGGTGATTGGCGGGCGGCTGGGCTACTGCCTGTTCTACAAGCCCGGCTACTACCTCACGCATCCGCTGGAGATTTTTGCCGTCTGGCAGGGCGGCATGAGCTTTCATGGCGGCATGCTGGGCGTGCTGGTGTCGCAGTGGTGGTTTGCGCGCTCGCGCCAGCGGCCCTGGCTGCAGGTGATGGACTTCATTGCGCCGTGCGTGCCGACCGGGCTGGCGGCGGGGCGCGTGGGCAACTTCATCAACGGCGAACTCTGGGGCCGTTTCAGCGCGCCTGATTTGCCGTGGGGCATGGTGTTTGCGCACAGCGGCTCGATGCTGCCGCGCCACCCGTCGCAGGTGTACCAGTTCCTGATGGAAGGCCTGCTGCTGTTCGTGCTGCTGTGGCTTTATGCGCGCAAGCCGCGCAAGATGGGGCAGGTTTCGGGCGCCTTTCTGGTCGGCTATGGCGTGTTTCGTTTCATCGCCGAGTTTTTCCGCGAGCCTGATGATTTTCTCGGCATCCTGGCGCTTGGCATGAGCATGGGCCAGTGGCTGTGCGTTCCCATGATCGGCGCCGGCATCTGGCTCTGGATCTGGGCTTCAAACCGCACTTCGCGCATATAGCACGGGCGCAAGGCGCTATTTATTTCATAGTGAATCCGTTTTTTTGCCTTTTTCCGCAAGGGCAAGGAATGCCGGCATTCCATCACTTCCAGGAGTTCCTTCCATGAACAGCAGCAACTGGATAGGCCGCAATGTCTCCCGGCTGCTGCCTGCCGCCTCTGCAAAGCAAATAGACGCTGATGCGCAGGACGAACGGGCGCAGGCAGCTAGCAAATCAGGAGCAGAAGACGCTTCAAAAGACAGCCCCGCCGCCCGCTCCATTCCAGTGCGCCTCGAAGCCACGCTGCGCCAGGAGGGCGAGGCGCTGTCGCCCCGTCTGCTGCGCCGCGCCTTGCAGGAGCTGCAGGCCATCATCGACCCGCGCGTGAGCGAGGTCGAGGGCGGGCGGCGCGCCATGGACGTGGCCGCCTGGTATGCGGGCGCCCCGCTGGCGCAGCGCCGCGACCTGTGGCTGCTGATGAGCGAAATTTTTGTCGCCGATGCGCAAAAAACCAGGGAGGCCCAGGCGAAGTTCGCCGCAGCGGTCGGCACGCCCGACGAGGCCGTGGCCGAGGTGCATTACCGCCGCGCCACCGTGTCGCCGCGCCGCCGCCTGCTCCAGCGCTTCAGCGTGTACCCGCAAGGCGTTCGCTTCCTGGTCGATTTGCGGGCCGAAATGCTGCCCTTCCTGAAGGCCGACAAACGGCTGATGGCGCTCGATGTCGAGCTGGAATACATGTTCTCGACCTGGTTCGACGTCGGTTTTCTGGATTTGCGCCGCATCAGCTGGGACTCGCCGGCCTCCTTGATTGAAAAGCTGATCCAGTACGAGGCGGTGCATGACATCAAGAGCTGGGCCGATGTGAAGAACCGCCTGGACAGCGACCGGCGCTGCTACGGGTTTTTCCATCCGCGCCTGCCGGGCATTCCCCTGATTTTTGTCGAGGTCGCGCTGGTCGGCGAGATGGCGGCAGGCATCATGCCGCTGCTCGACGAGCATGCCGCCGCGTCCGACCTGGACAAGGCGACCACCGCCATTTTTTATTCGATCAGCAACACCCAGCCCGGCTTGCGCGGCGTGAGTTTTGGCGATTCGCTGATCAAGCGCGTGGTGGAAACGCTCAAGGACGAGTTTCCCAAGCTGAAGGTGTTTGCCACGCTGTCGCCGATTCCGGGCTTGCGGAGCTGGCTCGGCAAGAATGCCGCTGCCCTGCTCGACCAGCTGGCCGACAAGGAGCGCACGGCGCTGAGCCAGGCCATCGGTCCCGATCCGCTCACGCCCGGCGGTTTCCTGGCGGCCATTGAAAGTCCGCTGGAGTTGCCCGAGAAGTCGCCGCTGCGCCGGATGCTGCTGCAGTGCGCCGCCCATTACCTCGGGCAGGGGCTGCAAGACGGCAAGCCGCTCGATGCGGTGGCGCGCTTTCACCTGGGCAATGGCGCCCGCGTGGAACGCCTCAACTGGGCCGCCGACCCGTCGCCCAAGGGCCTCAAACAGTCGTACGGCCTGATGGTCAATTACCTGTATGACCTCAAGCGCCTGGACAAGCACCGTGCGCTGCTGGCGCAGGGCAAGGTTCCGGTATCGATGGAACTCCAGGATTTGTATATTTGACGGCCTGTGCCTGAGTCAACCCTGAAAGAAGGAAACCATGAGATTTGAATTGCTTGATGCCAACGGCCTTGCCGGGGCGGGCGCGTAAATGAGCGGCCAGGTATTGCTGGAAATTTCGGGTTCGTTCGCGGCGGTCACGCTGTCGCATCCAGGCAAGTTCAACGCCATGTCGCGCGCGATGTGGTGCGAGCTGCGCGCCGCTTTTGAGGCCATCCAGCAGCGCCGCGATGTGCACTGCGTGCTGGTCCGGGGTGACAGCGGCCACTTTTGCGCGGGCGGCGATATTTCCGAATATGCAGGTTTCCGCTTCGAGCAAGCCAGCCTGCGCGACTTCCATGAAAACGATGTCTGGGGCGGCCTGCAGGCGATGCTCGATTGCGACGTGCCCATCCTTGCGCAGATCGAGGGCAACTGCATGGGCGCCGGCGTCGAGATTGCCAGTTGCTGCGACATCCGCATGGCCGCCGACAGCGCCCGCTTTGGCGCGCCGATTGCCCGGCTGGGCTTTCCGATGGCGCCGCGCGAGGCGGCGCTGGTGATGCGCGCCGTGGGCGAGCTGACGGCGCGCGAGATGCTGCTGTCGGCCGCCGTGCTGGACGCGGCCGAGATGAAGCAGCGCGGCTTTCTGAACCAGGTGCTTGCGGCCGACGCGCTGGACGCTGCGGTGCAGGAGCGCATCCACCGCATCCGGCAACTTGCGCCGCAGGCCGCGCGCCTGAATAAAGCATCGTTTCGGGCTCTTGCGCATGTCCCGCCTGCGCAAGCAGCTATAGATTTAATAGTGACTGCGTATGATTACGCGGATTCTGGCGAGCACCGTGAAGGCATAGGTGCCTTCATGGAAAAGCGTCCTCCGGCGTTCAGGCCATGAACGGCTGCATTCCCCATTTTTGACATTTTTGAATCCCATGATCAACCACAACCTGTTTGCCGCGCTGCGGGCTGCCTTTCCTGACGCGCTGGACGAAGTCGCCATTGAAACCGGCGACGGCCTGCTGTATTCATGGCGCGACCTGGAGCACGGCAGCGCCATGATGGCCAATCTGCTGCAGTCGCTTAACCTGCCCAAAGGCGCCCGCATTGCCGTGCAGGTCGAGAAATCGGTCGAGGCCATGGTGCTGTACCTGGCCACTTTGCGCGCAGGCTATGTGTTTTTGCCGCTGAACACCGCCTACCAGAGCCTTGAGATCGAGTATTTCATCGGCAATGCCGAGCCGTCGGTGGTGGTCTGCAGCAGCGCCAATTTCGGCTGGGTCAGCAAGATCGCCTTCAAGGCCGGCACGCAACATGTCTTCACGCTGGACGACGACCGCACCGGCTCGCTGTTAGAGCGCGCCGCGCATTGCAGCGACCAGCATGAAGTGGTGGTCAAGCAGCCGGACGACATGGCCGCGATTTTGTACACCAGCGGCACGACAGGACGCAGCAAGGGGGCGATGCTGTCGCACGGCAACCTGCTCAGCAATGCGCGGGTGCTGCAGGATTACTGGGGCTGGAAACAAGGCGATGTGCTGATCCACGCGCTGCCGATTTTCCATGTCCACGGCCTGTTCATCGCCATTCACGGCGCGCTCATCAACGGCAGCAAGATGATCTGGCTGGCCAAGTTCGATCCGAAAAAGGTCATTGAAAAACTGCCGCAAGCGACCGTGTTCATGGGCGTGCCGACGCTGTATGTGCGGCTGCTGGCCGAGCCCGGCCTGACGGTTGATGCCTGCCGCAGCATGCGCCTGTTTATCGCCGGGTCGGCGCCGCTGTTGATCGAAACCTTCCGCGAGTGGCAGGCGCGCACCGGCCACACCATCCTGGAGCGCTACGGCATGTCCGAAACCGCCATGCTGACCTCCAACCCGTACCAGGGCGGCGAGCGGCGCGGCGGCACGGTCGGCTTTGCGCTGCCGGGCGTGAGCCTGCGGGTGGTGGGCGATGACGGCCAGGGCCTGCCGGCCGGCGAGATCGGCAACATCCAGGTCAAGGGGCCGAATGTCTTTTCGGGCTACTGGCGCATGCCCGAAAAAACCGCCGAAGAGTTCACCGCCGACGGCTATTTCAAGACCGGCGACGTCGGCAAAATTGACGCGGACGGCTACATCACCATCGTCGGGCGCAGCAAGGATTTGATCATCAGCGGCGGCTACAACGTCTATCCGGCCGAGATCGAAGGCTATATCAACGAGTTGCCCGGCGTGGCCGAAAGCGCGGTGGTCGGCGTGCCGCACCCGGACTTTGGCGAAGTCGGCGTGGCCGTGGTGATTGCCAAGCCCGGTGCCACGCCCGACGGGGCGCGGATCGTCGCCACGCTCAAGTCAAACCTGGCCAATTTCAAGGTGCCCAAGCAATGCTTCGTGGTCAGCGAGTTGCCGCGCAACACCATGGGCAAGGTGCAGAAAAACGTCTTGCGCGAGCAGTACAAGGCGCTGTTTGCCTGAACGAACTCAAGGCAGCGGCGCAGCCTGTTCGGGCTTCAGTTTGGAGTTACCGCGTTCGGGCAGGGTGGCCAGTACCACGCCGGTCAGCGCAATCGCAAAAGCGCCGACTTGCGTGCCGTTCAGGTGCTCGCCCAGCACCAGCACGCCGACCGCCGCCGCGCTGACCGGCAGCATCACGGTGAACACGCCGGCCTGATTGGCGGGAATGGTTTTCAGGCCGGTCATCCACAGCCACACCGTCCAGACGCTCGCAGCCAGTGCATAAAACACCAGCAGCAGCCAGCTGGCCGGCGCCACCCCGGCAAAGTCAAAACCCCAGGCCATCCACAGCCCCAGCGGCGTGACCAGCGCAAAGCCCCACAGGTTGATCAGCGCCGTGATGCGTTTGGGGCCGAGCACGCCGGTCAGCTTCTTGCCGATCACCGCATACGCCGCCTCGCACAGCACCGCGCCCACCAGCAGCAGATTGCCCAGCCAGGCATTTTTCGAAGACAAATCGGCCTCTTGCGCACTATCCATATGCATGGACAGCTCATTTTTTGATAGCGAAACGAGAGCGATGCCGAGTACCGCGCAGGCCACGGCGGCCCACACGCGTCCGCTGATGCGCTCGCGCAGAAACAGCCAGCTCAGCAGCGCCACCGTGGCCGGAATGGCCGCCATGATGACGCCGGCGGCCACCGCGCTGGTCAGGCTCACGCCAAACAGCATGCAGATCGAAAACAGGAAGTTGCCCAGAAACGACTCCAGGAACAGCAGCCGGCGGGTCTGCGAACTCATTGGCGCTTCATGAGCCGGTTTTTTCAGCCAGTGCGCCATCGCCAGCCCGCCAATGCCAAAGCGCAGCCAGGCCAGCAAAAATACCGGCAGGGCAGCCACCAGCGGCTTGGACAGGGCGACATAACTGCCGACCAGCGACATGCTCAGCGCCAGGCAGGCATAGGCAATCCAGGGGGAAGCGGGGCGGTGTGGCACGTGGGAAGCTCCGGGGCGGGGCAGGAAAAGAAGTGGTTTTCCTGCGGGAAAATAAAGTGGACCCAGCCAGGGCCGGCCGGCCGGGTTATGTTCGGATCAGTTTACCGGAGGACTTTTTTCATGAGCCTGGGTCAGTTCGCCAAGCCTTTGCCCCCAAGCGCCTGAAGCATGCTGCTCCAGTCCGACACTCAGCTGGGCCGCCAGAGCTATTACGAAGCCAGTGTGCTGCGCGAGCCGCCGCTGCCGCCGCTGCAAGAGGCCGTGGATGCGGACGTGCTGGTGGTCGGCGCCGGCTTTGCCGGACTGTCGGCGGCGCTGGAGCTGGCCGAACGCGGCCTGCGCGTGGTGGTGCTGGAGGCCGGCCGCATTTGCAGCGGCGCGTCGGGGCGCAACGGCGGGCACGCCCTCGTCGGCTATGCCGGCGGCCAGGCGCCTTTCGAGCAGCAACTGGGCAAGGAAGTGGCGCGCCAGGCCTGGGCCATGTCGCTCGAAGCCATTGCCCTGATGGACGAACGCATCGCCCGGCACGGCATCGCCTGCGACCGGGTGAAAGGCTATCTGACCGTGGCCGATTCGGCGCGCAAGGCCAGGGCGCTGGCGGCCGAGGTCGAGGCGCTGGAGCGCGACTACGGCTTTCATTGCGAACTCGCCACCGGGGCCGGCGTGGGCCGTTTCATCGACAGCCCGCGCTACCGCGCCGCCGCTTTCGAGGCCACCTCCGGCCATCTGCATCCGCTCAAATACGGCTTGGGATTGGCGCAAGCCGCTCGCGCGCTGGGCGTGCAAATCTTCGAGCATTCCGCCGTCACGTCGCTCAGGCGCGGCCCGGTGGTCGAGGCCGCCACCGCGCAGGGCCGGGTGCGCGCGCCCTTTGCCGTGCTGGCGGGCAACTGCATGCTGGGCGAACATGGCCCGAAAGTCGCGCCGGAAATCGGCTCGCGCATCATGCCGGTCGGCACCTACATGATTGCCACCGGGCCGCTCGACCCGGCCCTGTGCGCCCGGCTGCTTCCCGGCAACGCGGCGGCCTGCGACAACAACTTCGTGCTCGACTATTTCCGCTTCAGCGCCGACCACCGCCTGCTGTTTGGCGGGCGGGTCAGCTATTCGACCGGCACGCCGCGCAACCTGCAGGTGGCGATGCGCCAGCGCATGGTGGCGGTGTTCCCGGCGCTGCGGGGCGCGGCGGTGGAGTTTGTCTGGGGCGGTTTTGTCGATATCAGCATGAACCGGGCGCCGGACTTTGGGCGCCTTGGCGGCAATCTGTATTACCTGCAGGGCTTCAGCGGCCACGGCGTCGCCGCGACCGGGCTGGGCGGGCGGCTGGTGGCTGAAGCCATTGCCGGGCAGGCCGGGCGTTTCGATGTGTTTGCCCGCCTCAAGCACGCACCGTTTCCGGGCGGGCTGTGGCTGCGAACACCCAGTCTGGTGCTGGGCATGGCGTATCACCGGCTGCGGGACTGGCTCTGATGCGGGTCAAAACTGTGCCGCGCAGGCCTTCAGCTGGTCGGGGGCGAACTGGTAAAGGGTCTGGGTGTCCACGCCGTGGGAACCTAGTCGCCTGGAAAACCTGACAGTGGGCTTGTTCCAGTCGAGGCAGCCCCATTCGAGTTGCTGGCAGCCCCGGTCAAGCGCCAGCCGGGCCATGAACGCCATCATGGCCTTGCCCGGCCCCTTGAAGCGCAAGGTTTCATCGATCAGGAAGCCGTCGATATGAAGCCCCGATTGCCCGGTGAAGGCCGACGAGGTCTGGTAAAAATAGACCAGCCCGACCGTCTGGCCGCCGTGAATGCCAAAAACCGCCTCTCCTTTTTTGTCGCTCAGAAGCCGGCGTATGCCTTCTTCGGTGGCGGTGATTTTGCCGGCCATCTTTTTCCTGGAGGCGCCGAGCTTTTCCATCAGGCTCACCACCAGGCCGGCATCGTCAGGGGTGGCGAAGCGCAGCATGAATTTCGGGTCTTGGGTCAGGATGATGTTCATTTTTATGGCCTTGCCTTGATGGTTCCTACAAATACGCGGTCCGGCGCGCCCTTGCCGTCAGGGGACAGCCAAGCCAGCCGCATGAATCAAATATCGTACCAAGGGCAAGGTTCCCGTTCCCCGGGAGTCTGCTGATTCAGGCTTCCATGCACTATCAAAATAATAGCTGCATTCGCCCATTCAGCATGCGCAAAAGCCTGATTTTCCTTAAAAACCGGCCTTCCAGCGCCGGATTTCCTCCTGGATCAGCCGCGCCAGCACCGGCGCGCCCTGCATGATGCCGGCTAGGGGCGCGTAGCCGTAGCCGATGACCAGTCCGCGCGCGTCGCGCCGCTGCAGGCAGTAGCCCGACAGCGGGCGCACCAGCAGGCCGTGTTCGGCGATGCGGCGGGCCAGCGCCTGGTCGTCCAGCGTGGGCGGCAGGCGCACGCACAGATGCAGTCCCTGTTCCGCGCCGGAGATGAAGGCGTGCTCGCCCAGGCAGGGCTTCAGGCCTTCGAGCAGGCTTTGCCGCCGCAGCGCGTAGCTCACGCGCGACTTGCGCAGCGCCGCCGTGAAATGCCCCATCTCGATGAACTCGGACAGCGCGGCCTGCAGCGGCATCTGGCCGGGCCGGTTCAGGTCGTAGTGGGCCTGGCGGAACGCAGCGATAAGCGACTTGGGCACCACCAGGTAGCCCAGCTTCAGGCCGGGGTAGAGCACCTTGGAGAACGTGCCCATGTAGAGCACCCGCTCGTCCTTGTCCAGGCCGGCCAGCGACGAGACCGGCGGGCCGCTGAAACGGAATTCGCTGTCGTAGTCATCCTCCAGAATCCAGGCGCCGTGCCGCCGGGCGGTGGCCAGCAGCAGCCGGCGCCGGGCCAGCGACATGACCGCGCCGGTCGGGTACTGGTGCGACGGCGTGACGTAGATCAGCCGGGGCGGCGCGGCTTCGTTGGCGGCGCCGGGTACCATGCCTTCGCCATCGACGGCCACCGGATGCAGCTTGAGGCCGCCGGCCGTCAGGGCCTTGATGGCGCCCCAGTAGGCCGGGTCTTCGATCCACAGCGTATCGCCATGGTCGGCCAGCAACTGCGCGCACAGGGCAATCGACTGCTGCGTGCCGGCGGTGATGATGACCTGGTCGGCATCGAGCTGCACGCTGCGAAACACCCGCAGGTAATCGGCGACGGCCCGGCGCAGCGGGGCATGGCCGCCAGCGCCGCTGTAGTCCAGCATCTCGGGGTAGCTCATGCGCCAGTGCTTGTTTTGCAGCCGCTGCCACAGCGCCACTGGAAAGGCGCTGAAATCGGGAATGCCGGCGGTGAAGGGTTGCACCTCCAGCTGGTCGGCGGTGTAGCAGCTGGTCAGGGTTTCACCGCGCCGCGACAGGTGCGGGCGCTGCGCGGCCAGCCGCGCGCGGGGCTTGGGGGCGGCCTTGGGGCAGTTGTCGCTGACATAGGTGCCGCTGCCGACGCGGCTGACCAGGTAGCCTTCGACCGTCAGCTGGTTCAGCGCGGTGATGACGGTGTTGCGCGACAGGCCCAGGCCGCGTGCCAGGTCGCGGCTGGAATCCAGCCGTTCACCGGCCTGCAGATAGCCCTCCAGCATGACACGCCGCAGCGCTTCGTACAGCTGCCGGTGCAGCGGCAGTTCGCTGGCGGCGCGCAGGCGGGACAGTTCGGAAAGCAGGAATTCGGACAGCATGAGGCCTTGAGTCGGTCGTGGAGCCCATGGCTCAGGCAAGGACTGCCCCCTTGTGGCAAAGTGGCACCATCGCCAGGCGCTAAATGGCACCTATTGTGACCCAATCACGCTTCATGATGAGCTTCTGGCACCGGCCAGGGACTCCACCACAATCAACGCAATCAACGCGCCGCAGCATGTCGATTCCTTCACAAGCATTTCCCCAGGCCCTGGTGTGGCTGCCGGCCGACCACCGGCTTGTGGGAAAGGCCGGGCATCAATCGCCCTTCCTGGTGCTGGGCGACAAATATGCCCGCGCCGTCAAGGAGTGCGCCGGTGCGCAGCCGGTGCTGTTTCCGCTGGCCGATGTGGCCCAGATACCGGCGCTCTTGGGGCTGGTCGATGGCGTCTTGCTGACAGGCTCGCCCTCGAACGTGCATCCGTCCCATTTCGGCGAAGAAGTGGCCGACCCCCGTTTGCCGCTGGACCCGCAGCGCGATGCGCTCACGCTGGCGCTGGTGCGCGCCTGCCACGCGTCTGGCGTGCCGCTGCTGGGAATCTGCCGGGGCTTCCAGGAAATCAATGTGGCCCTGGGCGGCTCGCTGGAGCAAAGCGTGCATGCGCGGGAAGGGCACTTCGATCACCGTGACCCCGAAGGCGTCAGCCTGGACGAGGCTTACGGGCCGGCGCATGAAGTCCGGTTTGTGCCGGGCAGCGCTTTTGCGGACTGGGCCGGCGCTGACAGCGCGCAGGTCAATTCACTGCACGGCCAGGGCATTGCCCGGCTGGCCAGCGGCCTGCGCGCCCTGGGTCATTCGCCCGACGGCCTGATTGAAGCATTTGAGATCGAGGGCGCCGCCGCGTTTGCCTATGCGGTGCAATGGCATCCCGAGTGGAATTGCCAGGACAACCCTTTTTACAGTGCCATCCTGGCGGCCTTTGGCCAGGCCTGCCAGCGCCGCCATGCAGGCCGAACCCGACAGCAAGGGGCACCCGCCGCCTGAATTCAACTTCATTCAAACCACCGACATGCGTCGACAACAGGAGCGCGCCATGAGTTTCAACATGAGCATGAGCAAGGCATCGACCTTCACCGACCTTGAAAACTGGCTGAACGAACGCAGGGTCACCGAAGTGGAGTGCCTGGTGCCCGACCTGACCGGCGTGGCCCGGGGCAAGATTTTGCCGCGCGGCAAGTTCACCGAAGACCGGGGCATGCGCCTGCCCGAAGCGGTGGTGGCCATGGGCGTGACGGGCGAGTTCCCGGAGAGCGGCCCGTATTACGACGTCATCAGCCCGACCGACAAGGACATGCACCTGCGGCCCGACCCGTCCACCGTGCGGATTGTTCCGTGGGCCTCGAACCCGACCGCGCAGGTCATCCACGACTGCTTTGATCCGGCTGGCAAACTGATCCCTTTTGCGCCCCGCAGCGTGCTGCGCCGCGTCTGCGAACTGTATGAAGCCGAAGGCCTGGTGCCGGTGGTGGCGCCGGAGCTGGAGTTCTACCTGGTGGCCCGCAACACCGACCCCAACACCCTGCTGCGCCCGCCGATCGGTCGCAGCGGGCGGGCCGAAACCTCCCGGCAGGCCTACAGCATTGACGCGGTGAACGAGTTTGACCCGCTGTTCGAGGACATCTACGACTACTGCGAAAAGATGGAACTCAATGTCGATACCCTGATCCATGAGGTCGGTGCAGGGCAGATGGAGATCAATTTTTTCCATGCCCATCCGCTGGGCCTGGCCGACGAGGTGTTTTTCTTCAAGCGAACGGTGCGTGAAGCGGCCCTGCGCCACAACATGTATGCCACCTTCATGGCCAAGCCGATTGCCGGCGAGCCCGGCAGCGCGATGCATGTGCACCAGAGCATCCTCAGCAAGGAAACCGGCCTGAACATCTTCAGCAACCCGGATGGCAGCGAGTCGGAGGCTTTCTTTCATTACATCGGTGGCCTGCAGCGCTACATTCCGGCGGCCATGGCCCTGGTGGCGCCGTATGTCAACAGCTACCGGCGGCTGTCGCGCGACACGGCGGCGCCCATCAACATTGCCTGGGGCCATGACAACCGCACGGTGGGCATTCGCTCGCCGATTGCCACGCCGCAGGCCCGCCGGGTTGAAAACCGGGTGATCGGCGCCGACGCCAATCCGTATGTGGCCCTGGCGATGACGCTGGCCTGCGGCTACCTGGGCATCAAGAACAAGATCAAGCCCAAGCCGGAGATGAAGGGCGATGCCTACCTGTCGCCCTATTCGCTGCCGCGCAGCCTGGGCGAGGCGCTGGACTGGCTGCGGCGCGAGTCCGACCTGCACGAGGTGCTGGGCCGCGAATTTGTCACCGTGTATTCCGAGATCAAGGAAATGGAGTTTGCCGAGTTCATGAAGGTGATTTCGCCCTGGGAGCGTGAACACCTGCTGCTGCTGGTGTGAGCCGCAACTCCCGAATCAATCCACACAACCCTGGAACCGCACCATGAACACCGTTGTTGACACCGCCCTGATCCAGGCCCTGGACCGCGAGCATTTCCTGCATCCTTTCACCGACTTCAAGGACCTGGCGACGCGCGGCGCGCGGGTGATCACCAAGGCCGAGAACATCTATGTCTGGGATTCCGAGGGCCACAAGATACTCGATGCGATGAGCGGCCTGTGGTGCGTCAATGTCGGCTACGGGCGCGAGGAACTGGCCAGCGCCGCCTACCGGCAGATGATGACGCTGCCCTACTACAACAGCTTTTTCCAGACCACCAATGTGCCGGCGGTGCAACTGGCCGCAAAGCTGGCGGCGCTGGCGCCCGAGGTTGGCGGGCGCCGCTTCAAGCATGTGTTTTATTCGAGCAGCGGCTCCGAGAGCAACGACTCGAATGTGCGCATGGTGCGCCGCTACTGGGATTTGCTGGGCCAGCCGCAGCGCAAAGTCATCATCAGCCGCCACAACGCCTACCACGGCAGCACCATGGCCGGGGCTTCGCTGGGCGGCATGAGCGGCATGCATGCGCAGGGCGACCTGCCGATTCCGAACATCACCCATATCAAGCAGCCGTATTTTTACGAACTCGGCCAGCCGGGCGAGACTTGCGCCGAATTCGGTTTGCGCGCCGCCCGCTGGCTGGAAGAGAAAATCATTGAAACCGGCCCGGACAAGGTGGCGGCCTTCATCGCCGAGCCGGTGCAGGGCGCGGGCGGCGTCATCATTCCGCCCGACAGCTACTGGCCCGAGATCCAGCGCATCGTCGATAAATACGGCATCTTGCTGATCAGTGACGAAGTGATTTGCGCCTTTGGCCGGCTGGGTTACTGGTTCGCCTATGAGAAATTCGGCTACCGGCCCGACCTGATCACTTTTGCCAAGGGCGTGACCAGCGGCTACATTCCGCTGGGCGGCGTCATGGTCGGCGACCGGGTGGCCAAGGTGCTGATCGAGCAGGGCGGCGAGTTCAACCACGGCTACACCTACAGCGGCCATCCGGTCGCCTGCGCCGTGGCCCTGGCCAACCTGGATCTGATGGAAAAGGAAAACCTGCCCGGGCGGGTGCGTGACGACATCGGCCCTTATCTGGCCCGGCGCTTCACCGAACTGGGCGAGCATCCGCTGGTGGGGCTGGCCGAGACCTGCGGCTTCATGGCCGGGCTGGTGCTGGTCAGGAACAAGGCGACGCAGGAAGCGTTCAAGCCCGAACTGGGCGTGGGCATGCTATGCCGTGGCCACTGCTTCCGGCTGGGGCTGATCATGCGGGCAGTGGGCGACCGCATGATCATTGCACCGCCGCTGGTCATGACGCACGAACAAATCGACGAAATGATCGCGCTGATTCGCCGTTGTCTGGATGCCACCCTGGCCGATTTGCAGGCGGCCGGTCATCTGGATTGAATAGAATAATTGTTGCAATTCGGCGGGCTCTGACGGGTCCGGATATTGCTTCGTCAACGGGGTGCATGACGGCCAGTTGCGGCGCCTGCCCCGTCCATTTTTCACCTATCTCCCTGGAGTGAGTTTCACCATGAAAAAACTTGTACTGGTTACGGCGATGTCGGCAATCCTGCTGGCTGCCTGCGGCAAAAAAGAGGAGCCCGTGGCGGTCGCTCCCACGCCCGCGCCCGTGGCATCAGCCCCGGCGCTACCGGTCAATGCCGAGGAGAAGGTGCTCAACATCTACAACTGGCCCGACTACGTTCCGGAAGGCATGATTGCCGCCTTTGAAAAGGAAAGCGGCATCAAGGTCAATTACGACACCTTTGAAACCAACGAAGCCCTGCACGCCAAGCTGGTGGCGGGCAACACCGGCTATGACATCGTGGTGCCGGGCACGGTGTTCGCCAAGCCGCAGATCGAAGGCGGGCTGCTGCAGCCGCTGGACAAGTCCAAGATTCCCAACCTGGCCAACCTGGACCCGGCCATCATGAAAACCCTGACCAAGGCCGACCCGGACAACAAGTACCTGGTGCCCTGGGCCTGGGGTTTCACCACCGTCGGCATCAACAAGACCAAGGTCGAGAAAGCCCTGGCCGGCCTGCCCATGCCCGACAACGCCTGGGATCTGGTGTTCAACCCGAAGTACACATCCAAGCTCAAGTCCTGCGGCATTGCCTACCTCGACTCGCCGACCGAAATCATTCCGGTGGCGCTGCATTACGTCGGCAAGGATGCCTACTCCAACGATCCGGCTGACTACAAGGCAGCCACCGAGATGCTGTCCAAGGTCCGCAAGGATGTGCGCCTGTTCAGCTCCACCATGATTGACGATGTGGCCGGCGGCAAGGCCTGCGTGGCGGTTGGCTGGTCGGGCGACATCAACATCGCAGCCGGCCGCGCCAAGGAAAATGGCTCCAAGGATGTGATCGAGGCCTTGCTGCCCAGCACCGGCGCGCTGATCTTCTTTGACACCATGGCCCTGACCAAGGATGCCAAGCATCCGAACAATGCCCAGGCCTTCATCGACTTCTACCTGCGCCCCGCGAATGCCGCGCTCATGACCAACAGCATGAACTACCCCACGGGCAACAAGGCCGCCATTCCCGACATCAAGCCCGAGATTTCCGGCAACAAGACCATCTTTGTCGATCCGGACTACTTCAGCAAGATGATTCCCCCGAACAGCTTTACCAACGAAGCCCGTGAAGCCATGGCCAATGCCTACAACAGCTTCAAAAAAGGCAAGTGACCTTCTGTCCTGAGTGAATCCGGGCTGTTTATACCGAGGGTATGAACAGCCCTTTTAGTTTCTGAAGTACGAATGCAGGGGTTGATACATGGCGGACAAGGATGCAAAAGACGGCTATCTGGTCACCGAGAAACTGGTCAAGCGCTTTGACGAAGCGCTGGCGGTGGACGAGGTGTCGCTGTCCGTGGGCCGGGGCGAGATTTTTGCGCTGCTGGGCAGCTCGGGCTGCGGCAAATCGACCCTGCTGCGCATGCTGGCAGGGTTCGAGAAGCCCACCTCGGGCCGCATCCTGCTGGGCGGCCAGGACGTGGCCGGCCTGCAGCCCTACGACCGGCCGATCAACATGATGTTCCAGTCCTATGCCCTGTTTCCGCATCTCGACATCTGGGAAAACGTGGCCTTTGGCCTGAAGCGCGAAGGGCTGCCCAAGGCCGAGATCAAGCAGCGCGTGGGGGAAATGCTGGACCTGGTGCAACTCGGTCCCTATGCCAAACGCAAGCCGCACCAGCTCTCGGGCGGCCAGCAGCAGCGGGTGGCGCTGGCGCGCAGCCTGGCCAAGCGGCCCAAGTTGCTGCTGCTTGATGAGCCGCTGGGTGCGCTGGACAAGAAACTGCGCGAACAGACCCAGTTCGAACTGGTCAATATCATCGAGAAAGTCGGCGTGACCTGCGTCATGGTGACCCACGACCAGGAGGAAGCCATGACCATGGCCGGTCGCATCGCGGTCATGAGCAAGGGCCGAGTCTTGCAGGTCGGCACGCCCGAAGAGGTGTATGAGCATCCCGCCAACCGCTTCGTGGCGGACTTCATTGGCAATGTGAACATGTTCGAGGGGCGGCTCAGCGTGGACGAGCCCGACCGCTGCGCCGCCGTCACCGGCATCGGAGAAATCCAGGTGGGCCATGGGGTCAGCGGCACGCTGAACATGCCGCTGGCGATTGCCGTGCGGCCCGAGAAAATCGAGATCAGCAAACAGCGGCCGGCAGTTAGCCGCAATGTCTTTGCCGGCAAGGTCAAGGAAATTGCCTATTTCGGCTCCTACAACACCTACATCGTGGTGGCCAGCGATGGCTCCCGGGTCAGGATCACCGAAGCCAACACCTCGCGCGAAGATATCAGCGGCATCACCTGGGAAGACAGCGTCTTTTTCTGGTGGGGCGACCGCGCCGGTATTGTCCTGCGCGATTAAAAAAACAAGGAGCGACATGGCCGCATCGACCCTTCCCACGCCGGGCAAACGCTTCGTGATTGGCGTTCCCTACGTCTGGCTGATCGTGTTTTTCTTTTTGCCCTTCTTGATCTTGCTCTACATCAGCTTTGTGGACATGGGCAACGACATCAATCCGTTCAAACCGATCTGGGACTCGCAAACCGGCCTGCTCAAGCTCAAGTACGAAAACTACTGGTCGATTTTCCGCAGCGGCGAGGGCGGACCAATGTTCCAGACCTTGTACGTCGAGGCCTACCTGCGGTCCCTCTGGTACGCGCTGTGCACCGCCTTGCTGTGCCTGGCGGTCGGCTATCCGTTTGCCTACTTCATCGCGCGCTCGTCGCCCAGCGTGCGGCCCGCGCTGCTGATGATGGTGATGCTGCCGTTCTGGACCTCGTTCCTGCTGCGCGTCTATGCCTGGAAAGGCATTCTGGCGGACCAGGGCGTGCTGAACCGGGCACTGATGTTTTTGGGGTTCACGTCCGAACCCATCCAGTTGCTTTACACCGATGTGTCGATGCTGGTCGGCATGACCTATGTGTACCTGCCCTTCATGGTGCTGCCGCTCTACGCCAATCTGGTGAAGATGGATTTCCGGCTGCTCGAAGCGGCCCATGACCTGGGTGCTTCGCCGTTCAAGGCCTTCTGGCTGGTCACCGTTCCGCTGTCCCGGGCGGGCATCATCGCGGGCTTCATGCTGGTGTTCATTCCGTCGGTGGGCGAGTTCGTGATCCCCTCGCTGCTGGGCGGCCCGGAAAACATCATGATCGGCCGGGTGGTCTGGGATGAAATGTTCACCAGCAACAACTGGCCCCGGGCCACGGCGCTGGCGGTGGTCATGATTGCGCTGATCGTGGTTCCGCTGGCGATTTATTACCACTACACCGGCGATGCGGCCGAGGCGGCAAAGTAGGAACCGGTCCATGAAAAATTTTCTGGAAAAGCATTTTGGCAAGCTGTGGCTGGTGATGGTGTACCTGTTTTTGTACCTGCCGCTGATCTTCATGATCGTTTTTTCGTTCAACAGCACCCGGCAGGATGCCGAATTCACCGGCTTTTCGTTGCGCTGGTATGAGGCACTGACCCGCGACACCAAGATTGTTGAAGGCTTTTGGCTGTCGCTGAAGGTGGCGACCGTCTCCGGTCTGCTGTCGGCCATGCTGGGCACGTTTTCGGCCTTTGTGCTGGTGCGCTACCGGCGCTTCGGCGGGCGTACGATTTTCTCGGGCATGGTCAATGCGCCTTTGGTGATGCCGGAGGTGGTCATCGGCCTGTCGCTGTTGCTGCTGATGGTCGGCGCGCAAAATTTCCTGGGCTGGCCACAGCGCGGCATGCTGACCATCATCTTCGGCCACACCCTGCTGGGCATGGCTTACGCCATGGTGGTTGTGCAGTCGCGGCTGCTGGAGGTGAATCGTTCGATTGAAGAGGCGGCGATGGACCTGGGCGCGCGGCCGCACCAGGTGTTTTTCCTGATCACGCTGCCCAACATCTTCCAGTCCATCCTGGCGGCTTTCTTGCTGTCCTTCACCCTGTCGTTCGATGATGTGGTGATTGCCGAATTCCTGTCCGGCCCGGGCGTCAATACCCTGCCGCAGGTGATTTTTGGCTATGCGCGGCGCGGCATCAATCCGACCATCTATGCGGCGGCTACCTTGCTGATTGCCACGGTAACGATGGTCATCGTTGGCTACAGCGTCTGGGTGGCGAGGCAAACCCGCCAGCGTGAACGCGAGATTGCCGCCGCCACCCGGGCTGAACTGACGGCGCTAGGCGCCATCTGAGCGTTGGCCTCGCTGGTGACCATACCTGGGCGCTGGCGGGCAGGGTGGCTTCAGAAGTAATTTTTCCTGAAACGAAGTGAGCATGACTACTGCGACTGACCTGGCCTTCGACAGCCGTGCCTTTATCAACAGCGAGCGCGTTACCGCCAGGGATGGCCAGATTTTTGACATTCCTGCCCTGGTCGAAGCGCTTGAGGCGCAAGGCATCCACAGCTTGCTGGTGCAGTTCGCCGACATCCACGGCATTGCCAAGGGCAAGCTGGTTCCGCTCAAGCTGATGCGCGAATGGGTTGAAACTGGCGCCGGTTTTGCTGGCCCCAGTATCTGGGGAACCGGCCTGCCGCGCATGGGGGATCGCAGCGAGTATTACGGCCGGGTGCAGCCAGAAACCATCCGCCCGCTGCCTTTCATGCCCGGGGTTGCCCATGCCGTGTGCGATGGCTACGCCGGTGGCGAGGCGCTGCAAACTTGCTCACGGCAACTGCTCAAGCGGCAAATCGAGGCGCTGCGCCAGCGCGGCCTGACGCTCTGGGTGGGCATTGAGCCCGAGTTCTTCCTGCTGCGGCGTGGCGCCAATGGTCGCTGGCAGATTGCCGACGGCGCGGATGAGCTGTCCAAGCCGTCCTACGACCTGAAGGCCATCTATCGCCACCGGGAGTACCTGGATGACATGCGGCTGACATTGACGGCCTTGGGTTTCGATCTTCAGCAAATCGACCATGAAGACGCCAACGGCCAGTATGAAATCAATTACCGGTTCGACGAAGCGCTGGCGGCTGCTGACCGCTACATGCTGTTCAAGCTGGCCGCCCATGCCGTCGCCGACAAGCACGGCCTGACCTTCAGCTGCATGCCCAAGCCGATGGCCAATGCGCCGGGCAGCGGCCTGCATTTTCACTTGAGCCTGACCGACGAATCGGGCCGGGCGGCGATGGCCGATCCGTCCGGTGCGCTGGGCTTGAGCACAGCTGGCCACCAATTCGCCGCCGGCCTGCTGCACCATGCCGACGCACTGGCAGCACTGTGCGCGCCTACGGTCAACAGCTATAAACGGCTGGCATCGAGCGCCAGCGTTTCCGGAACAACCTGGTCACCCGTCTGGAAGAGCATGGGTGACAACAACCGCACCTGCCTGGTTCGCACCGTGGCAGGCCGCATCGAATGGCGCTTGCCCGACCCGTCCTGCAATATTTACGCCGCGCTGGCCGGAACCCTGGCGGCCGGCCTGGATGGCCTTGACAAAGGCCTGCCCGCCGTTGAGCCCTGCACCGAAGACCTTTACCTGCGCAAAGCCTCAGGCGCTTGCATGCCTGCAACCCTGCCGCGTGACCTGTCGCAGGCGCTGGATGCATTGGCCGGCAATGAGGTGCTGACCAAACGCCTCGGGCCGGCGTTCGTGGCCCAGTTCCTGGGTTGCAAGCGGGACGAGTGGGATGCTTTTAGCGCCCAGGTGTCGGATTGGGAATTGCAGCGCTATGCCAGTTTGTTCTGAGCTTGCCGTTATTTTTCATAAGTCGGTCATTTTTTTTATGATGTGAAATCAATGAAGAAATTTTCCGAGTGTGATAAATCACAATAAGGAGGCTAATTTCATATTGTGAAAAAACAATTTAAGTCATTGATTTTTAAGGATATAAATAGTCTTATATAAGACATAAGAGATGAGAAATGCCTTGTAGAAGACTTAAAATAAAAGCACTTTCTTTTCAACCATCGGAGTTCACCATGCCACAAAGCCTCACAGAACAACTCAGCCGCGACCAGCAAGCTGCCGCTCTGCAAAAAGACTGGGATACCAACCCCCGCTGGAAGGGCATCAAACGCGGTTACACCGCAGCCGAAGTCGTGCGTCTGCGCGGCTCGTTCCCCATTGAGCACACACTGGCCCGCCGCGGTGCTGAAAAGCTCTGGGATTTGCTGCACACCGAGGCGTACGTCAACTGCCTGGGTGCTTTGACCGGTGGTCAAGCCATGCAGCAGGTCAAGGCCGGCGTGAAGGCCATTTACCTGTCGGGCTGGCAAGTCGCCGCCGACAACAACGGCTACGCCGCCATGTACCCCGACCAGTCGCTGTACCCCGTGGATTCGGTGCCAAAAGTGGTCGAGCGCATCAACAACACCTTCCGCCGTGCCGATGAAATCCAGCACTCCAAGGGCATTGACGCCGGCGATGCAGGCTACATCGACAATTTCGCGCCCATCGTGGCCGATGCCGAAGCCGGTTTTGGCGGCGTGCTGAACGCGTTTGAACTGATGAAGGCCATGATCAATTCCGGTGCGGCCGGCGTGCATTGGGAAGACCAACTGGCCTCCGTCAAGAAGTGCGGCCACATGGGCGGCAAAGTGCTGGTGCCTACCGCCGAAGCCTGCCAAAAGCTGATCGCGGCTCGCATGGCTGCCGATGTTTGCGGCGTGCCTACCCTGGTGATTGCCCGTACCGACGCTGAAGCCGCCGACCTGCTGACCAGCGACTACGACGAAAACGACAAGCCATTCCTGACTGGCGAGCGTACCGCCGAAGGCTTCTACAAGACCAACAAGGGCATGGACCAGGCCATCTCCCGCGCCATCGCTTACGCTGAGTACGCTGACTTGGTGTGGTGCGAAACCGGCACGCCTGACCTCGAATTCGCGAAGAAATTCGCCGATGCCGTGCATGCGGTCCACCCCGGCAAGATGCTGGCTTACAACTGCTCGCCATCGTTCAACTGGAAGAAAAACCTGGACGATGCCACCATCGCCAAGTTCCAGAAAGAACTCGGCGCCATGGGTTACAAGTACCAGTTCATCACGCTGGCTGGCATCCACTCCATGTGGTACAACATGTTCGACTTGGCCCAGGACTACGTCGCGCGCGGCATGTCGGCTTACGTCGAGAAGGTGCAGGAGCCCGAATTCGCAGCCCGCGACCGTGGCTACACCTTTGTGTCCCACCAGCAGGAAGTCGGCACCGGCTACTTCGACGAAGTGACCACCGTGATCCAGGGCGGCAAGTCCAGCGTGACCGCGCTGACCGGCTCGACCGAAGAAGAGCAGTTCCACTGATCTGAGGAGGCAAGCCGGGCGGCGTAAAATTACGCCATTCCGGCTTCCAATTTCAAAGCGCGGCTTGGTCCGCGCTTTTTTATTTTTGTTTTTGAAAATCCATGATTCAAATCACGCTTCCTGACAGTTCCAAACGCGATTATTCTGGCCCAGTGACGGTGGCGGAGGTGGCTGCGTCCATTGGCACCGGCTTGGCCAAGGCGGCTCTTGGCGGCAAGGTCGATGGAAAGCTGGTTGATGCCAGCTTTCTCATCAGCCAGGACAGCGCGCTGTCGATCGTCACCGCCAAGGATGCGGAAGGCCTGGAGCTGATTCGCCACAGCGCTGCCCACTTGCTGGCTTACGCGGTCAAGGAGCTGTTTCCCGAGGCGCAGGTGACCATCGGGCCGGTGATTGAAAACGGGTTTTTCTACGATTTTTCCTACAAGCGGCCATTCACGCCAGAAGACTTGGTCGCCATCGAAAAGCGCATGGCCGAACTGGTGGCCAAGGATGAGCCTGTCACGCGCCGGGTCTTGCCGCGCGATGAGGCCGTAGCCTATTTCAAGAGCCTGGGCGAGCATTACAAGGCCGAGATCATCGCCAGCATTCCGGCCAACGAAGACGTTTCGCTGTACCGCGAAGGCAAGTTTGAGGATTTGTGCCGCGGCCCGCATGTGCCCAGCACCGGCAAGCTGAAATTCTTTAAGCTCATGAAAGTCGCCGGCGCCTACTGGCGGGGCGACCATCACAACGAGATGCTGCAACGCATCTACGGCACGGCCTGGGCCACGAAAGACGAGCTGCAGCAGTACCTGACGATGCTCGAAGAGGCGGATAAGCGCGATCACCGCAAGCTGGGCAAGGAACTGGACCTGTTCCATATTGATGACCATTCGCCGGGACTGGTGTTCTGGCATCCCAAGGGCTGGACGGTCTGGCAGGGCGTCGAGCAGTACATGCGCAAGGTCTATCAAAACAATGGCTACCAGGAAGTCAAGGGTCCGCAACTGCTGGACAAGACGCTGTGGGAAAAAACCGGCCACTGGGACAAGTACCGCGACAACATGTTCACCACCGAGAGCGAAAAGCGCGATTTTGCGCTCAAGCCGATGAACTGCCCCGGCCACATCCTGATTTTCAAGCAGGGCATCAAGAGCTACCGCGACTTGCCGCTGCGCTACGGCGAATTCGGCCAGTGCCACCGCAATGAGCCGACCGGCGGCCTGCACGGCATCATGCGCGTGCGCGGCTTCACGCAGGACGACGGGCATATCTTCTGCACCGAAGAGCAGATTTTGAAAGAGTGCGTTGACTACACAACGCTGCTGCAAAAGGTCTATACCGATTTCGGTTTCAAAAACATCATCTACAAGGTCGCTACGCGCCCTGAAGCCCGCATCGGCTCCGATGAAAGCTGGGACAAGGCCGAGCACGCGCTGATCGAAAGCCTGCGCGCATCGGGCTGCGAATTCGAAATTTCCCCGGGCGAGGGTGCATTTTACGGACCGAAGATTGAATACACGCTGAAAGATGCCATTGGCCGGCAGTGGCAGTGCGGCACGATTCAGGTCGATTTCTCGATGCCCGAGCGGCTGGATGCCGAATATGTCGGAGAGGACGGTGCGCGTCATCGTCCCGTCATGTTGCACCGCGCCATTGTCGGTAGCCTGGAGCGATTCATCGGAATTTTGATCGAGGAACATGCCGGCGCATTGCCCACCTGGCTCGCGCCAGAGCAGGTTTCCGTGCTCACAATCACCGATTCGCAGGCCGAATACGCTCGGAGAGTTGCTAAAACGCTGCAGAATCAAGGGCTTAGGGTTAATCTTGACCTGCGCAATGAGAAAATTACGTATAAAATACGTGAGCACTCGTTGCAAAAGCTGCCTTTTATCCTTGTTGTAGGCGACAAGGAAATGGCTGCAGGCGCAGTTTCAGTGCGTGCCCGGGGTAACAAAGACCTTGGCGTAATGTCCATTGACGCGTTTGCCGAGCGAATTGCTTCAGACATTGCACAAAAAGCCTGATTTTTATTAAATTTTTGATTGAATCGGGCTCATGTCCTTTATGGACGGGCGCAAGTAGCTATAGCTTTTATAGCAAATATTAAAGGATTCGCACCATCGCTACAGAATTTCGTGACCGCCGTCACCGTGAAGAACGCAAGCATCGCTTGAACCGTGAAATCATGGCCCCTGAAGTACGCCTGACCGGGCCGGACAATGAGCCTTTGGGCGTTGTCAGCCTCATGGAAGCGTTGCGTCTGGCCGGTGAAGCTGATGTGGACTTGGTAGAGATCTCGCCCACGGCCGTGCCGCCAGTGTGCAGGCTCATGGATTACGGCAAATTCAAATATGCCGAGCAGAAAAAAGCGGCGGAAGCGAAGTCCAAGCAAAAAGTGATCGAGGTTAAGGAAATCAAATTCCGTCCCGGCACTGATGATGGTGACTACAACATCAAACTGCGAAATATCAAGCGTTTTCTGGATGACGGCGACAAGTGCAAGATTACCCTGCGCTTTCGAGGTCGGGAAATTACTCACCAAGAGCTTGGTCTGGCCTTGCTGGCGCGGATTCGTGACGAACTGGCCGATTTGATCCTGGTGGAGCAGTTTCCCAAGCTTGAAGGCCGTCAGATGGTCATGATGATTGCGCCGGGCCGCAAGAAGGTTGCGTCCAAAGCCACTGCGGAAGCGGCGTCAGCGTCATCTTGAGGTTGTTATAAGTCAAGGGCTTGCTGGTTTTTAGCCGGCAGGTCGTGAAAGGGGGCGCTTAACCGTGTTCCTGCGAAGTCAGGCGACAAGCCGGATTTCCAGAAGTGATGGTCGCAAGACTGTTGCGTCAATGGCAAGCATCAAAGCCTGCCATTACAAGTGGCTCGGGGCCATCAAGCCTGCGAAAGTTTCGCAGCGCCTCACGAGCACAAATGAAAAGGAGCATTTATATGCCCAAAATGAAGACCAAGAGCGGCGCTAAAAAGCGTTTCCGCGTTCGTCCAGGTGGCACCGTCAAGCGCGGTCAAGCCTTCAAGCGTCACATCCTGACCAAGAAGACCACCAAAAATAAACGTCAACTGCGTGGTTCAGTCGCTGTTCATGAGACCAATATGGGTCACATGGCACAGATGCTGCCAGGCCGTGGCATTTAACCAACGACGAACAAGGAGTAATACATGCCTCGCGTCAAACGTGGTGTAACGGCTCGCGCCCGCCACAAAAAAGTTTTAGCCCTTGCAAAAGGTTTTCGCGGTCGCCGCGGTAACGTCTTCCGCATCGCCAAAGAAGCGGTAATGAAGGCTGGGCAATATGCCTACCGTGACCGTCGTAACAAGAAACGTGTGTTCCGCCGCCTCTGGATCGCCCGTATCAATGCTGCAAGTCGTTCATTTGGCCTGACCTACAGCCAGTTTGCCAATGGCCTGAAAAAAGCCGGTATCGAGATTGACCGCAAGGTGCTGTCCGATATGGCGATTCACGACAGCGCTGCATTCGGCGCTATCGTCGAGCAGGCGAAAGCCAAGCTGGTTGCCTGATTTTCAGGACAAAATGCTATTAAATAAATAGCTGCTTGCGCAAGAAAATAAAGGGCTGGAGCTTGAAAAGGCTCTGGCCCTTTTTCATGGCCTTTGGAGTAGCGTTGGTGTCATGGTCGTGTGGCCAAAAGTAACGCTGCTGTATTTCTCCCCGCACCCGTACAAGAGAATTTATGAACGACGCCGATACCCTCAACGAACTGGTAACTGCTGCCAAAACCAGTTTTGGGCAGTCCATGACGCCTGCTGACCTGGAAAATGCCAAAGCCCAGTTTCTCGGCAAATCGGGCCGCATTACCGAGTTAATGAAGGGTATGGCGCAGCTTTCCGTGGAAGAGAAAAAATCCCGTGGTGCTGCGATTAATCTGGCGAAGCAGGCCATTGAAGCCGCGCTGAATGAGCGCCGTCAGGCCCTTGCCAATGCCGAGCTTGAAAAACAGCTCAAAGCTGAAGCCCTTGATGTGAGTCTGCCAGGTCGTCAGCGTCCGCAAGGCGGCCTGCATCCCGTGTCACTGACGTTGGAGCGGATTGAAGCCATCTTTGGCTCCATGGGATTTGATGTGGCGCAGGGTCCCGAGATTGAAACCGACTGGTTCAATTTCACCGCACTCAATACGCCCGAGGACCATCCGGCGCGCTCCATGCACGACACCTTCTATGTTGAAGGCGGTACTGAAGCTGCGCCCAATTTGCTGCGTACCCATACCAGCCCGATGCAAATCCGTTATGCCGTTCAGCATGTCAAAAAGCACCGCGCGCTGATCGATGCGGGTGGCCGCATGCCTGAGATTCGCGTCATCGCACCGGGCCGCACATACCGCGTGGACAGCGATGCCACGCATTCGCCGATGTTTCATCAGTGCGAAGGCCTGTGGATTGGCGAGAACGTGAGCTTCAAGGATCTGAAGTTCGTGTTTACCGATTTTTGCCGCACTTTCTTTGAAAGCAATGACCTGGTGCTGCGTTTTCGCCCGAGCTTCTTCCCGTTCACCGAACCCAGCGCCGAGATTGACATCCAGTTCCCCAGTGGGCCGCTGGCCGGACGTTGGCTTGAAGTCGCCGGTTCGGGACAGGTGCATCCGAATGTGGTGCGCAACATGGGCCTTGATCCTGAAAAGTACATCGGCTTTGCCTTTGGCATGGGACCGGACAGGTTGACCATGCTGCGCTACGGCGTCAATGATTTGCGTCTGTTCTTCGACGGCGACATCCGCTTTTTGTCCCAGTTCCAGTCCTGACAAGAACAATAAACAAAAGACCAAGGTCAACACCATGCAATTTCCAGAATCCTGGTTGCGCGAATTCTGCAACCCGCCTCTCAGCACCGAGCAACTCGCTGAAATCCTGACCATGGCCGGACTTGAGGTTGAAGAACTCAAGCCAGTCGCTCCGCCATTTATCAACATCGTTGTTGGTGAAATCGTGGAAGCCGTACAGCATCCTAATGCTGACCGCCTGCGCGTGTGCCAAGTTGATGTAGGGCAGGCAAGCATGCTCACCATCGTGTGTGGTGCACCTAATGCGCGTGTTGGCATCAGAGTGCCCTGTGCGCTGGTGGGTGCCGAGTTGCCGCCCGGCGAAGATGGAAAACCTTTCCTGATCAAGGTTGGCAAACTGCGCGGTGTCGAAAGCCAGGGCATGCTGTGCTCGGCGCGGGAACTCAAACTGTCCGAAGACCACGGCGGTTTGCTGGAACTGGCTATTGACGCACCGCTGGGGCAAGACATCCGTGAACACCTGCAACTTGATGACACGCTGTTCACCCTCAAGCTCACGCCCAATCTGGCGCATTGCCTGAGTGTTTATGGCGTTGCGCGTGAAGTTGCTGCCCTGACTGGCGCGCCTTTGAAGACACCATTCATCCCCGAAGCAGCGGTTGACATCTCCGACAAGCTTGCCGTCAAAGTCAGCGCACCCGAGTTGTGCGGCCGTTTCTCTGGCCGCATCGTTCGCAACGTGAATCCGCAGGCATCTACACCCTCATGGATGGTGGATCGCCTGGCGCGTTGCGGCCAGCGCAGCGTGACAGCGCTGGTCGATATTTCCAACTACGTGATGTTCGAGTTGGGCCGTCCCAGCCATATTTTTGACCTGGACAAAATTCACGGTGGACTAGATGTTCGTTGGGGAAAGCCTGGCGAAACGCTCAAGTTGCTCAATGGCAATACTGTTACGGTTGACGAAAAAGTCGGCGTGATTGCTGATGAAAATCAAGTCGAATCCCTGGCTGGAATCATGGGTGGTGATGCAACAGCCGTGTCTGATGAAACGAAGCATGTTTATGTTGAAGCTGCGTTCTGGTGGCCCAAAGCCATTGCGGGCCGTTCACGCCGTTACAACTTTTCCACCGATGCAGGCCACCGCTTTGAACGAGGCGTTGACGCCGGTCAGACTGTGGAACATATCGAACGCATCACTCAACTCATCATGGCTATTTGCGGTACGCCAGACATGGTGTGTGGCCCTATTGATGATCTGCAGGTCAACCTGCCCAAGGCTGCACCCGTGACACTGCGCGTGGCGCGTGCCGCCAAGGTCATCGGCATGCCGCTCACGCAGGCGAAATGCCTTGATGCGCTCCAGCGCCTCGGTCTGGACGTGGTAGTTGGCGAGGGCACGTTGACGGTCACGCCGCCCAGCTACCGTTTTGATTTGCAAATCGAGGAAGACCTGATCGAAGAGGTGGTGCGCATGGTGGGCTATAACCAGCTGCCAGAAACGCCGCCCCTTGCACCCATTACCGCCAGAATCCGGCCAGAGGCCGAGCGCAGCCCGTTTGCCGTGCGCCGTGCGCTGGCTTCACTGGGCTACCAGGAAACCATCAATTTCAGCTTTGTGGAAGAGCGTTGGGAGCGTGAACTGGCGGGTAATCCGAATCCCATCAAGCTGCTGAACCCGATTGCCAGCCAGATGAGCGTGATGCGTTCGTCGCTGCTGGGCTCCTTGTTGCAGGTGCTGAAGTTCAACCTGGACCGCAAGGCGCCACGCGTGAACGTGTTTGAACTGGGTCGGGTGTTCCTGCGTGATGCGCAAAGCCAGAATACCGACACCACGGTGGCAGGTTTTAACCAGCCCATGCGCGTAGCTGGCCTGAGCTATGGCTCAAGGTCGCCATTGCATTGGAGTCAGTCCGACAAGGCTGCGGACTTTTTTGACATTAAAGGTGACGTCGAAGCTTTGCTGGCACCTCTGAAGGCTGTTTTTGCACCGGCAACGCACCCTGCCATGCATCCTGGCCGTTGCGCCAGCGTGTCGGTGGCTGGGCAATCGATTGGTTTTGTAGGCGAGTTGCATCCGCAATGGCGACAAGGCTATGAATTGGCTCAGGCTCCCTTGCTGTTTGAACTGGAACTCGATGCGGTGCTGCAGCGTCAGGTACCAATTTTCAAACCAGTCAGCAAATTGCAACCCGTCGAACGGGATATCGCTGTGATCGTGCAAGAAAGCGTGACCCATGCCGCGCTCATGGCTGCCATTTATGCCGCCAACACACAAGGTTTGCTCAAGGGCGCGACGCTGTTCGATGTCTATCGGCCGCAGCAAGCCAATGCCAGTATGCAACTGGGCGAAAAAAGCCTGGCCATACGCCTGGTACTGTCTAGCGATCTCGCAACCTTGACCGATGAAGCCATCGAGGCTGCCGTTCAGGCCGTCTTGGCAAGTTTGCAAAGCCAGTTGCAGGTTCGACTGCGTGCTTGATGTCTTCATTCAAACCACTGCAATAACAATAATCGCCAGAAGGACGTCCCATGGAATTTTCAGTTGAAAGCCTGGAAACCCCGGCGCTGACCAAGGCGCATCTGGCTGAATTGCTGTTTGAGCAAATTGGGCTTAACAAACGTGAATCCAAAGAAATGATTGACGCGTTTTTCGAGCTGATTTCAGATCGCCTGGTCGATGGGAAGGATGTGAAAATTTCCGGTTTTGGCAATTTCCAGATTCGTACCAAAGCCCCACGTCCCGGCCGTAATCCACGAACGGGGGAGGCCATTCCAATAGAGTCGCGTCGGGTCGTGACATTTCATGCAAGCCACAAGCTCAAGGAGCAGATACAGGGAAGTGCCTTGCTGGGGTTAAAGACAGCAAATATTTTTGCCGAGGACAATGGACCTGTAACTTGACTTCTTTGCGGCAAAGCAAAACTTGGAGTAAATTCAAGGAGTTATTTCACAGGGCATTGATTTAATTGGAGAATTTACTGCCGCCTATTCCCACAAAGCGCTATTTCACCATTAGTGAAGTCAGTAACTTGTGCGGTGTCAAACCTCATGTGCTCCGTTATTGGGAACAAGAGTTTACGCAGTTACGTCCCATGAAAAGACGTGGCAATCGCCGTTATTACCAGCGTCATGAAGTGCAATTGATTCGTAAAATTCGCCAACTTTTGTATGACCAGGGTTTTACCATCATAGGTGCTCGCAACAAGTTGCAGGAATTTGTTCAGATCGAATCTGACAAACAGTTTGGCAGTGACGAAATAGCTGGGGAATGGAAAATGCAGGCGCAGCCGCGTAAAAATGCTTCTCGGCATGGCAGTTCCGAAGATGTAGCCCTATCAGTATGTGCTGTATTTGAAGAGGCAGGTAGCCTGATCTCAAGCGTGACTCCGCCGCTGCTCAAGCTGGTGCGTCATGAGTTGATGGAAATCCGTGATCTGCTCGGTCCATCTCTCTAAAAAATTCTCTACGCAGGTTATAATTTATAGCTGATCGGTGTGTGGCGCAGCCTGGTAGCGCACTTGCATGGGGTGCAAGGGGTCGGAGGTTCGAATCCTCTCACACCGACCATATGAATCAAGGACTTAGCTTCGAAAGGGGCTGAGTCCTTTCTTCTTTTCTGGGTGTGACATGCAAATTGTCCCACTATTGTCCCCACTATTGCCCCCACTGCCGTAATTGCTTGCTGAGCTTTAAAGGGCAGACTTTTTTATCGCGTTGTCCGAGACGGGTAAACCACTACAGATTCCGTCTTGGACCGCTCACTATCGTCGCGTGACTCTTCAGAGGGTTGGCGCATCAGCATGGAGCGGGGCTGGTGTGCATTCTTGAGTTCCCCTTCAATTCTGGCGATTCGTTCGGCATACATTTTTGCCAGTGCGGCGTGGTGTTCGGCGGCTGCCTGGTGTTCGACCCAAGCCAGGTTCGCTTCTTCCAGGTACTCCAGGGATTTGCGAATGTGTGCTTCAGTACGCGGTTCAAATAGATGAAATCTCATGACAACCTCCCGATTGAGATGCGGCCCAATGATTGCAAAAACTAAATAATTTCAAAAAATTTCAGCTTGACATATAGCTTATGCATACCTGTTATTAAAAACTTTGTCAATCAGAACGCACTGATTTTTAGCATCCAAAAAATCAGTGGGCAGGCTCAAGATGCTGAATTCATTCCCGCACGTTGCGCGCAGCCACAGACCGGTTTGTCGAGCATGGCTCAAATGAACGCCGCCAAGGTTCAGGAAGGTAGGCCGGATTGAGTACGCTATCCTTTCCTGGTAGTCCGGGTGCTACGCAGCAGCGAGTTGGCGCTCTGGAAGTTGTCCTGCTGCTGCCGGGGAAGGCGTTCCATCCATTGAAAGCTCGCCGCCCAGGGCTTCAAGCAGGTCGGGGATCAGGTCCGATAGCTCACCCGTCACGATGGCGGCGTCGGCGTCAAAGCCGTCGTCATCCTTGCCATTTTCCTGCACGCCATCAAGCACCACGTCGAGCAGCTTGATTTTCTTTATCTGGGCCATGTCGGTCAGCACGAACGATACACGTTCATTCCACGTCATCGCCAGCTGTGTGGGTACCTTGCCCGATGCGATATGTTCCGCCACTTCGTCGATCTCAAGCGTGTGGCGCGAATAGCGGACGGTCGATTTCTGGTCATCGGGCATCTTGAGTTCGCAGTCGCGGTCCACCGTGAAGCTGACGGGGGCTTCGCGGCTGGCCAGCCAGTGCGCCATGGCAGCGCCGGCCCCCATCGTGGTCTGCACGGGTTTGGCCATGAGGCCTGGGCGGGAGCCGGGGATTTCGCTCAGGGCTTCAATTAGCTGGCTGACCACCTTGTCGGCGCCGGTCAGACTGCCCGAATCGACCACAAGAAATTTGTTGATCGGATCAATCCACAGCGTGGTGGATGAGCGCTTGGTGAAGGCGCGCGGCAAAAGGCTCTGGATGGCTTCTTCCTTGAACTCTTTCTTGATCTTGGCGCTGACGCGTTCACGGCCGGTTTCCTGCTTGTATTTTTCGACCCGTTCCTCTACCTCGGCCTTGACGGCCGAAGCGGGCAGGGGACGGCGCTCGATGCTCAGCCGCAAAATGACCTGCGTACCGACGGTTTCAACCATCACGGTGCTTTTGTTGCCGCGAGGAGGAACCCAGCCGACAGACTCGGGTTGCGTGGCGCCGCAGGGCATGAATTGGGCCGACTGGAGTGCTTCTTCCAAGGCGTCCAGAGGCGGCAGGACAAAGTCGGTGGCAATGCGGAAAAAGGATGCAGATTTGAACATGGATTTCCGATTTTTTTGGGTTCGGGTGAAAAGGGAAGGGACGGCGAAAATGTCCGCCGTGTTCAGGATGTCAAGTGTGCTGGCCCGGAGTGAGCCGAAGCCGGCAGTTCAGTCAATATCAAGCACATGGATGCCGAATCGACCCTTGCGGCGGTCGTCAAAATAGCGCTCCAGCGTTTCCTTGACCGTCTTGAAGGCAATCTCGTCCCATGGAATTTCCGACTCGGTAAACAGCCGGGCTTCAATGGTTTCATGGCCAGGGTTGAATTCGGTACTTAAAAGCCGGGCCCGGTAATAAAGATGAACCTGACCCACGCGAACCACGTTCATGACGCTGAAAAGATCCTGCAGTTCATACTGCGCGCCGGCTTCCTCGTCGGTCTCGCGGGCAGCGCCTTGCGCGGTGGTTTCGCCCATTTCCATGAAGCCGGCCGGCAGCGTCCATTTGCCCCAGCGCGGCTCGATATTGCGTTTGCACAGCAGTACCTGGCCGCCGTCAATGCCCCAGACCGGCACGGTGCCGACGACGTTGAGCGGGTTTTCGTAATGCACGGTAGCGCAGGCCGGGCAGACCGCCCGCTCCTTCGTGTCGCCATCATCGGGCAGGCGATAAACCACAGCGGTGCCGCAAACGCGGCAGTGTTTCAGGGGGGGACGGTGCATCAAATAAGTGTAGCGGCTTTGACGTTTGTATTTGCCAAGAAGAAGATTCATGCCCCGCAGAATGCTATAAAAAATATAGCTTAAAATGCATGGCTATCATGCGCAAAAGGCCTAAATCACCGTAGAAACCGGATATGAGCCCGGTTGGGAACAAGGCCGCTCGCTGCCCGTCTGTGAATCAATCAATCGATCCTGATGCTCAGCGTTTCCAGACCTGTAACGCCTCCGGTCAGGATGTCGCCCGGCACCACGGCTGCCACGCCTTCAGGGGTGCCGGTGTAGATCAGGTCGCCGGGCTGCAGCTCCCAAGCCGCCGACAGGTGTTCAATCGTCTCGGAGATATTCCAGATCAGTTTGGACACATTGCTGCGCTGGCGCTCCTGGCCGCTCACCTGGAGATAGATTTCGGCATGGTTCACATCGCCGGCCTGCGCTGCCGGAGTGATCGGGCCAATCGGCGCGGAATGATCGAAGGCCTTGCCAATGCACCAGGGGCGGCCCTGTTTTTTCATCTCGCCCTGCAGGTCGCGGCGCGTCATGTCCAGGCCCACGGCATAGCCAAAGATGTGCTGGTGCGCATCGGCAGCCTTGATGTTTTTGCCGCCTTTGCCAATTGCCACGACCAACTCGATTTCATGGTGCAGGTTGTGGGTCAGGCTGGGGTAGGGCATGCTTGCGTTGCCGCCGGCCTCAACCGCAACGATGGCGTCGGCGGGCTTCAGGAAAAAGAAGGGCGGCTCACGGCCGGTGAAACCCATTTCCTTTGCATGATCTTCATAGTTGCGGCCGACGCAATAAATACGGTGGACCGGAAAACGGTCTTCAGTGCCGACGACTGGCACGCCAACCGTGGCGGGGGGTGTAAAAACAAAACTCATGGCGGGGATTCCTTTGGAGGTTTGTGCCGGGTTGTGGCTATTCGATCTTGATGCCGCGTGTCTGGATGATATTGCCCAGAATAGCGGTTTCGTCCTTCAGCCGGCCCGTCAGGCCTTCGGGTGAAGTTCCGACGGCCTGCCAGCCTTGCGCGAACAGCTTTTGCCGGGTGTCCGCATCGCGAATGATGCGGGGCACTTCCTCGGCCAGCCGCGCCTGGGCCGCCTTGGACAGGCGGGCCGGGCCAATCAGCGCGGTCCAGACTTCCAGGTTGACATTCTTCAAGCCGGCATCGGCCAATGGCGGCACATCCGGTGCCAGCAGACTGCGTCCGCCAGTCAATCCAATGGCCCTGAGCTTGCCGGAGCGGATGTGCGGCATGGCAATGCCGGGGGGTATCAGCGCCATCTGGATCTGGCCGCCCAGCATGGCCGTGACGACCTGCGGATTGCCTGAATACGGAATGTGCACTGGCGCCATGCCGGGAGATCGGCTTTTGATCAGTTCCATGCCCAGATGCGCGACCGAGCCGTTGCCGACCGAGCCGTAGTTCCACTGGCTGCCTGCCTGCCGGGCCGCTGCAAAAAAATCGGCCCCGCCGGGCAGACTCGCCGGGGCCACCAGCATCAGCGGTGCGGTGGTGAGCAGCGAGATGGGCGCAAAGTCCCTGGCCGGGTCGTAGGGCAGCTTGGCGTAGAGCTGCCTGGCCGAAGTCAGGTTGCCGTTGATGACGACGCCCAGCGTGTGATCATCACTTGCCTTGGCAACCAGATCGGCCGCGATGTTGCCTGAAGCACCCACCCGGTTTTCAATGATGACGGGCTGGCCCAGCGCTTTGGACAGGGGTTCTGCCAGGGTGCGGGCCGACATGTCGGGCGTCGAGCCTCCGGGAAAACCGACCAGGATGTGGACCGGCCGGCTTGGCCAGGCTGCCGTTGTTTCTGATTTTTTCAGGCTATTTTGTGCATTACCGCATAGGGGCAGGGTGCAGGCAGCTATCAAAAATGTAGTGCGCACTACATGGATTGAAAAGGCTGAAAGCTTTTTCAGCCGGGTTCGCATCTGGGGGAGTGGGTTCATTTTTGAGGGAACAGTTTTTTAAAGGCTGGCGGTGCGCAAAAATTGCCTGCCCGCCTTGATTTCGTCTCTGCGATGCGCCGGATCAATCCGATTTGATCAGCAGGTTGAAATGCTCCACCGTGGGCGGCCCCGCAAAAAACGGTCCGACAATCGCGCGCCATTCGGCATAGGCGGATGACTCGCGAAAATCGACGGTATGGTTTTCAAGCGTTTCCCAGAAGATTTGCAGCAGGTAACGCTCGGGGCTTTCGATGCCCTTGTTGACTTTGTAGCCCTGGAAACCCTTGGCGTTGGCAATGACGGTGCGCACGCCGCGTTCGATGGCTTCGTCAAAAGCCGCCTGCTGGCCGGGTTGAATGCGGATGTCGGCAAGTTCAAGAATCATGAAGGCTCCAGTAGTTTGTTGGGTTTTTGGGGAAAGCGCTAACTCTAGCGTCAAATTTCAAGGGTTGCCCGTCATGCTTGACTCAAGGTGGCATACGCCGTCCAAAACCCGTTTTCGGGGGAATTTGCGCCAACCCATGCGACGTATTAAAGTAGTTTTGATGTGTGTCAATCGTAACCAGGCGTCATGGCTGTTTAATAATGGCACTAAATTTGAATTCACGTATATGGAGTAGAACGATGCGCACAGACATGTTTCAGCAGGCGCTGGAGGACCTGAACGGTTCAACAGCCGATATCGAGGCTTCAGCCTTGATATCCACCGATGGCTTGATGATTGCCTCGGCCCTGCCGCATGGCATGGATGAAGACCGGATTGGTGCCATGTCTGCTGCCTTGCTGTCTCTGGGCGAGCGTACCGCCCGCGAACTGGCGCGCGGTACGCTGGCGCGGGTACTGATTCAGGGCGAGCGCGGCTACGTGATCATGAGTTCGGCGGGCCCCGAGGCGGTGCTGACGGTGCTGGCCAAGTCCAATGCCAAGCTGGGCCTGATCTTTCTGGATATTAAGCGGGCCGCCGAGACGCTGTCCAAGCTGATCTAAAGGAGCTGCGATGAGACTTCCCGACATGACCAGGCCGACCGCAGACGCTGTCGAGTCAAGGCTGACCTACACCGACGGCGCTTCCCGAACCGTCTTCGCCACCGAGGTGGAGGTGCCGTTCCCCGAAGGGCGCCTGATTGTGTCGCGCACTGACCTTGACGGCATCATCACCCATGCCAATGACGCCTTTGTCGAGTTGAGCGGCTGGCTGCGCGATGAGCTGATCGGCAAGCCGCACCACATCCTGCGCCACCCCGATATGCCCAAAGTCGCTTTCAAGGATCTCTGGAACACGGTTTCGGAAGGCAAGAAATGGCATGGCTACGTCAAGAATCTGCGCAAGGACGGCTCCTACTACTGGGTCTATGCAACGGCTGTTCCCAATATCCGCAATGGGCAAATTGCAGGCTACACCTCGGTACGCCGCAAGCCTTCGCGTACACGCATTGACGAGCTGATTCCGGTGTACCGCCAGTGGCTGGACCAGGAGAAGGAAAAAACCGCATCATGACCCTCAATTTTCTGATCGCCCCTGATTTTTCCCCCGAGCGTTTTGCCGGCTGGCACATGCTCAACACGCTGCTGCAGCGCCGCTCAGGCATTCACCTTCACCTGCTGACCCCGGCGAGTCCGGCCGAACAGGCGGCCCTGCTGGCCGAGGGCAAGGTCGATCTGGTGTATGCCAACCCGTTTGATGCTGCCGACATGATCCGCAACCAGGGTTATGTACCGTTCGCACGGCCAGCCGAGCGGTTTGACGAGATGGTGATTGCCACCGGGTCTGAATCCAGTCTGCAAAAGCTGGAGGACATCCAGCCCGGCAGCCGCATTGCGCTGACGGACAACAAGGACGTCAAGCTGATTGGCTTGCGCCTGCTGGAGCCGGCCGACCTGAATGAGTCGCTGATCGAGTGGGTTCCGGTAGAGAGTTTTCAGGCCGTTGCACGTCTGACCATCAAGGGCGGGGTGCAGGCCGGTTTTTTCCTGGCCGAAGCCTATGCGTCGCTCACCCGCATGACGCGAAGCCAGCTGCGCGTTCTGGTGGAAAGCCGGATCAGCGACATCTCGCATGTGGTGCTGGCGCACCCGCGCATGGCCGGCGACCTGCCGCGCCTTAGCGAAGCCTTGCTGGGCATCGGGCGTGAGCCTGCTGACAGCGACGTGCTTGAAGCCCTCGGTATTCCCAAGGGGTTTGAACCGATGACCCAGGAAGATGCGGAATTCATGATCGACCTGATGGACACGCTTCTTGACTGACGATGCACAACGACGCGTGACCGGGCCTGCATCTGGCCAGCGAACGGCAAGGCTGGCGGTACGGCGGCACGCCCGGCATCTGCTGCGCGACCCGACCGATGTCGGCTCGCACATGGCGCGCCTGCATGCCTCGCTTGAGCTGGCAGGCGCCGAGCCGGTGCAGGGTGCGCTGGCCGACCTGTTCAGCTGTTTTGGTGCGCACGATGCGCCCCTTAAGCGCACGGCCCTGCAACTCTCGCAGGGCCGTCTTTCGGCGCATGCAACCCGCTGGTTCGAGGCGCAGGTCGCACAGGCGGCACTGCCCGCCATCAATCCCCTGGCGACGCGCTGGAGCGTGCTCGCCCATCCCTCGGCGGATATTTCAACCCGGGCCCGGCGTTGCAGCGTTGACGATTCCCGCATGCTGGCCGGGCAGGCGGTCCTGGCCTTCAGGGCCGCCGACAAGCCGGCTCAAAACGAATTTTTGCACCACTGCGTGACCTGCCATGACAACCTGGCATTCATGCTGGCGCGCCGGGCACTGCTCAAGTCTGGTGCGGCGTTGCCTGGCGACTGGGAAGCGGTCAGCCTGCAACTGGAACAAACCCGGGAGTTGACATGAACGTGGCATTGGTGGGTCTGACCACCCGTGAAGAAGTGGCTCTGGGCATGCTGGTCGGCAAGTCACAGCCAGGCTGGCAGTGCAGCGCGGTAACGGCCGGGCTTGATGAGTCCTTGCCGCCCGCAGACCTGTATGTGGTCGATCTGGCGGGCAGGGGAATGCGGCGCTGGACTGAGGAAGCGCAGAGCGATCTGCTCAAGGCGCTTGATGGCGCGCCTGCTGTGCTGGTTGCACCCGCTTTTGACCAGACCTGGTCGGCGCTGGACAGCCATCTCATGAAAAGCCAGTCGCTGGTGCTGCTGCACAAGCCCTACGGTACTGAAGACATGCGGGCTGCGCTCAAACAGGCCGCAGCTGGCCGCGCAACCCCTGTTCAGCCTAAAGCCTTGCCAGTTGCGCCACCCGCGCCCCATGGGGTGCTTCCCCCGGCATCGGCGCCTCGCGTTATCGCTTCGCCAGTCATGGCTGCAATGTCGCCTTCACCCCCCGTGGCGCAGGAGGACGGAAAGATGACTGCCGGTGAATTCCAGGCCCGTCCTGGCGCTTTTCCCGGGCATGAACCGCCGCTGTTCATGCGCATGCTGGGCGAAGCGCTGGCTCTGCACAATCCATTCGAAGTCCGGGTTTCGTTCCTCAACAGAATGATCTTTCATCCTGATGCGCAATGGATGGCGAGCAACACGCCACTGCCGGTGCTGGAAGATCTGTGTGGGAACGATGCACTCGCTTCAAGCGTCGAGATCGATACGATTGACGACAAGGATGCCATGGCGCGGGCGTTGCGCCTGGGCATGCCGATAGAGCCGCTGGAGTCCTTTCTCTGGAAGCTGGCGCATGAACAGCTGGACAAAAAAGCCTGACTCCGCAGTGTGCTTGCTGCATGAATTTTTCAACACCTCCGTTAAACAATTGCCATGACCTTGACTGCATCTGAATACTTCATGCTGACGCCTGCCGGTGTCTTGCATGCGTTTGCCCACCCCACACCGGACGAGACGGCATCCGCCCTGCAAACGCTGCTGACCGGCGAGCGGTCGCTGAACCTGGCTGCCTGGACCGCTGCTGATCCGCTGGCGCCCAGCGTGCTGGCTGGCGCTCTCGACAGCGGCTGGGTGCAGGTGCTGCACAGTTCCCTGCAGGGCCCCGATGCCCGTCTTGACGATTTCCTGCAGCATGTGATTGCCTCACTGTCGGGCGAGCGCCGTGCCGTTCTGGCCTCTGAAGAAGGCTTTTGCCTGGGCCGCACCGGTGTCGATCAGGACGAGGCCGACATTGTTTGCGCCGCCGCTGCAGACTATTCCGGTTTTGCAGCCCGGCAGGCGCGGCGCGGCTGGGATGGCGGCACGCGCTATGTGTCGTTTCACCGCGACCCGGAATTTTTGCTGCCTGACCATGTGTTCATGCCGTTCTGGGTGGACGGGGCGGGCTACTGGCTGATCCTCATGGGCGAGCCGCTGCTGAACAATCCGGCGCTGGTCGAACTGCTTTGGGGAATCAAACAGGCGGGAACCCGCTTTGCCACCATCGGTTGACAAAACGCATGGGTTCCCGAAAGCTTCCAAACAGGCAAAAAGCCATTTCGGTTTATGCTTTCAGCCATGAAGCTGCACAACTATTTCCGCTCTTCCGCCTCGTTTCGCGTGCGGATTGCGCTTGAACTCAAGGGCCTGATCTACGAATACATTCCGGTTCAGATTGCCAGGGGCGATCACAAGAAAGAGCCCTATGCCGCGCTTTCCGCCGATCACCTGGTGCCGCTGCTGGAGGTCAATGGCGAAAGGCTGTCGCAGTCGATGGCGATCATCGAATACCTTGACGAACTGCATCCCACGCCGGCACTGCTGCCAGCCGATGCATTGGGCCGTGCGAGGGTTCGGGCTCTGGCGCAGTCGATTGCCTGCGAGATTCATCCGCTCAACAACCTGCGCGTCCTCAAGTACCTGGTGCGCGATCTCAAGGTCGAGGAAGAGGCCAAGAACAACTGGTATCGCCACTGGTGCCGGGAGGGGCTGGAAGCTTTCGAACGGCAACTGGTCCAGTTGCCGGCGTCCACCTATTGCTACGGAAACACCCCGACGCTGGCCGATTGCTGCCTGGTGCCGCAAATCTTCAATGCCGCGCGTTTCAATGTGAATTTTGACGGCTTGCCGCTGACCATGGCCGCCTACGACGCCTGCATGGCGCTACCTGCCTTTCAAAAAGCACAGCCTTCGGCATGCCCCGACAGCCAGGCCTGAAGTTGGACAACGCACTTCATCCCGACTGGCTGGTTCCGGACTGGCCAGCGCCTGCCGGCGTCAGGGCGGTGTTCACGACCCGTGCGGGCGGTGTGTCGGCCCTGCCGTTTGACAGCCTGAACCTGGGCGATCATGTCGGCGACCTGCCCGCATCGGTAGCTGCCAACCGCGCCGTGCTGCGACGCGCCACGGGAACAAACCAGGCGGTCTTCATGAACCAGGTGCATGGCGCCAGGGTGCAGTTGCTTGACCCGTCCAGCGCCGACGGCCAGCCTGCCGATGCCTGTGTGACGGTGCATCGCAAGCTGGCCTGTACCGTCATGGTGGCGGACTGCCTGCCGGTGCTGCTGGCGACGCAGGATGGCGAGGTGGTTGCCGCAGCCCATGCCGGCTGGCGGGGGCTGGCCGGCTGCGGCGACCCGCGCGGGTCGGGCGTTATCGAGTCGGTTTATGAGTCTTTTAGTGCTCTTGCGCACGCTGGATATGCGCAGGTAGCTATTAAAAAAATAGCGTGGATGGGGCCGTGCATCGGGCCTTCCGCTTTTGAAGTGGGTGCTGAAGTGAAGCTGGCGTTTGAATCGGTGCAGCCTGAAGCGGCGCGTTTCTTTGTGCCGGTCGGCCCCGGGAAATACCTGGCCAACTTGCCGGGCCTGGCGCGTCTTCGGCTGGAGGCACTGGGCATCACGCAGGTTTACGGCAACGACGGCAGCGCGCCCTGGTGTACCGTTGGCAATCCCTCAAGGTTCTTTTCCCACCGGCGCGATGCCGGCCTCCCGGGCAATGGCTTCGCCACCACCGGGCGCATGGCTGCCTGCATCTGGCTCGATGACTGAACGTGTTGCCGGGCTTGCGTCCAGGCCTGCAGAGGCTGAATGCCGTGCCCGTGCTTCGGCTTCCCGTTGTTTGATGGCCTTGCTGCGCGCAGGGGCTCCCATCAGGTAAACCACCAATACCACCGGACCCACGCCGTAGAGTACAAGGGTGACCAAAGCACCCAGCAGTGTTCCATTGCTGCTCGTGGCTTCGGCAACACTCATCATGAATACTACATACATCCAGGCGATAACGATCAAATACATAAAAAATACATGCCTTCTTGTCAGAATTTCAAAAGTTATTCATAGGATACTGGCATGATGCCCAAGGCGCTTAACTAGACGATGCATCATCGAGGAGACTTTTATGAATTTTGAACCTAGCTGGACACAAGCGGCCCAACAAATGCAGGAAACCCTGGGGGCCGGTCTCACGCAGGCCATATCCTCTCTGGGAGCCGGAACCGCACCTGGTTTTCCTGCAATGGACTTGTCGGTGTTCAAGACCCTGGCTCCATCCCAGCCCTCGATCACCTTCGAGCCATCCAAATTACTTGAGCTTCAGCAGCGCTATATAGCAGGTGCATCGGCTATCTGGAACCAGGGCCTTCAAGCCACCGATGCGGCAGTGGTTGCGCCTGATCGCCGCTTCTCCGATCCGGCCTGGCAGGCCAGTCCGGTTTCAAAATTCCTGGCATCGGCCTACCAGCTCAACGCCAGCACCCTGATGGGCCTGGCTGAAGCCGTTGAAAGCGACGCTAAAACCAAGGCTCGCCTGCGTTTCGCGGTCGAACAGTGGATGGCGGCTTCAGCGCCCAGCAACTTCCTGGCGCTGAATGCCGAAGCGCAGAAAAAAGCCATCGAAACCAAAGGCGAAAGCATTGCCAGAGGCTTGGCGAACATGCTGCACGACATGAAGCAGGGCCATGTCTCGATGACCGATGAGAGCATTTTTGAAGTCGGCAAAAACGTCGCCACCACCGAAGGCGCGGTGGTGTTTGAAAACGAATTTTTCCAGTTGCTCGAATACAAGGCATTGACGGACAAGGTGTATGAAAAGCCTTTCCTGATGGTTCCGCCTTGCATCAACAAGTTCTACATCCTCGACCTGCAGCCCGAAAACTCCCTGATTCGCTATGCGACGGCCCAAGGCCACAGAACCTTCGTGATGAGCTGGCGCAATCCGGATCAGTCCATGTCTGCAAAAACCTGGGACGACTACATTGAGAACGCACCCATCAAGGCCATCGAGGTGGTGCGCGAGATTACAGGCGCCGACACCATCAATGCGCTCGGTTTTTGCGTGGGCGGCACTATTTTGGGCACAGCGCTGTCGGTGCTGGCGGCGCGCGGCGAAAAGCCGGTTGAAAGCGTCACGCTGCTGACGTCATTGCTGGACTTTAGCGACACCGGCATTCTGGATATTTTCATTGACGAAACTTCGGTCAAATACCGTGAAGCCGAGATGGGTAAAGGCGGTTTGCTCAAGGGCAAGGAGCTGGCTTCCACCTTCAGCTTTCTGCGCCCGAACGACCTGGTCTGGAACTATGTCGTTGGCAACTACCTCAAGGGCGAAACGCCGCCGCCGTTCGATCTGCTGTACTGGAACAGCGATTCGACCAACCTGCCTGGGCCGTTTTACGCCTGGTATCTGCGCAACACCTATTTTGAAAACAACCTGATCAAGCCTGGGAAAACCGTGGTTTGCGGCGAGAAAGTTGATCTCGGCAAGCTCGACATGCCGTTTTACATCTACGGCTCGCGTGAAGACCATATCGTGCCGATTGGCGGGGCGTATGCCTCCACGCAAGTTTTGCCGGGCAAGAAGCGCTTCGTGATGGGTGCTTCCGGCCACATCGCCGGCGTCATCAATCCTCCGGCCAAAAAGAAGCGCAGCTACTGGACCAATGACAAGCTGGCTTCCAGCCGGACTTCCGGTGACAAGTACCCTGCCGCGCAGGATGACTGGCAGAAAGACGCGACCGAGCATGCCGGCAGCTGGTGGCCAGACTGGTCCGAATGGCTGCAGGGACACGCAGGCAAACAGATTGCGGCACCAAAAACCTATGGCAGCCGCAAGTACAAGGCCATCGAACCTGCGCCAGGGCGCTACGTCAAGGTCAAAGCCTGAAAAAGAGAACCTTTGACCGCACCGAGTCCCGGACTCAGGCCGGCTTTGCCCTTTGATTCGTTGAGGTAAAGATCGGCATCGGGCATTTTCAAGTTTTTTACAAGGAGACAGCATGGAAGAGATAGTTATCGTTTCAGCAGGCCGGACTGCCGTTGGCAAATTTGGCGGTTCGCTGGCGAAAATACCTGCAACCGAGCTGGGCGCTGCCGTTATCAAGGCGGTGCTGGCGCGCTCGGGCTTGAACGCTGAACAGATTGGCGAAGTCATCATGGGCCAGGTGCTGGCTGCGGGTGCAGGCCAGAATCCAGCTCGTCAGTCCGTGCTCAAGGCCGGTTTTCCGCAGGGCATCCCGGGCCTCACGATCAATGCCGTTTGTGGCTCCGGTCTGAAAGCCGTCATGCTCGCGGCGCAGGCCGTTGCGACTGGCGACAGCGAGATCGTGATTGCCGGCGGCCAGGAAAACATGAGTGCTTCGCCACATGTATTGAACGGTTCGCGTGATGGTCAGCGCATGGGCGACTGGAAAATGGTTGACACCATGATTGTGGACGGCCTGTGGGACGTCTACAACCAGTACCACATGGGCATCACGGCAGAAAATGTTGCCAAAAAGTACGAAATCAGCCGCGAAGCGCAGGATGCACTGGCCCTTGCCAGCCAGACCAAGGCGGCAGCGGCGCAGGATGCAGGCAAATTCAAGGACGAAATCATCCCGATTTCGATTCCCCAGAAAAAGGGTGATCCGCTGGTGTTTTCGGCGGACGAATTCATCAACCGCAAAACCAGCGCCGAAGGCCTGGCAGGCTTGCGCCCCGCGTTTGACAAGGCGGGTGGCGTGACCGCAGGCAACGCATCCGGTTTGAACGATGGTGCTGCCGCTGTCATGGTCATGACCGCCAAAAAAGCAGCTGCCCTGGGCCTGACGCCGCTGGCGCGCATCGCCAGCTACGCCACCGCCGGGCTGGACCCAGCCTACATGGGCATGGGACCGGTTCCTGCTTCCACCAAGGCATTGCAGCGTGCCGGCTGGAACGCCCAGGATCTCGACTTGCTTGAAATCAACGAAGCCTTTGCAGCGCAGGCCTGTGCAGTCAACCAGGAAATGGGTTGGGACACCAGCAAGGTCAACGTCAATGGCGGCGCGATTGCCATTGGTCACCCGATTGGCGCGTCCGGTTGCCGTATTCTGGTGACGCTTCTGCACGAGATGGTGCGGCGTGATGCCAAAAAAGGCATTGCCAGCCTGTGCATTGGCGGCGGTATGGGGGTTGCCCTCACACTCGAACGCTGAATATCAGCTAAAACAGGTTCTAGCGCCCGCTAGTCGGGCCTAAACAGCTATTAAATTAATAGCAAAACAATTTTATAAAAATCTAGCAATTCAAGGAGAAGGCAATGAGCAACAAAGTAGCGTACGTAACAGGTGGTATGGGCGGCATCGGAACCGCCATCTGCCAGCGGTTGGCCAAGGATGGCTTCACGGTCATCGCCGGTTGTGGTCCCACGCGGGACTTCACCAAATGGCTCGACGAGCAAAAAGCCTTGGGTTATTCTTTTCACGCCTCTGTCGGCAATGTGGGTGACTGGGACTCCACCGTGGCTGCGTTCGACAAGGTCAAGGCAGAGCATGGTCCGGTCAGCGTGCTGGTGAACAACGCGGGTATCACGCGTGATGGCCAGTTCCGCAAAATGAGCAAGGCCGACTGGGATGCCGTGATTTCGACCAACCTCGACAGCATGTTCAATGTGACCAAGCAGGTCATTGAAGGCATGGTTGAGGCCGGCTTTGGTCGCGTCATCAACATCTCTTCGGTGAACGGCCAAAAGGGCCAGTTTGGCCAGGTGAACTATTCCACCGCCAAAGCCGGCCTGCATGGTTTCACCATGGCGCTGGCGCAGGAAGTGGCAAGCAAGGGCGTGACGGTGAACACCGTCAGTCCAGGCTACATCGGCACCGACATGGTCAAGGCGATTCGTCCTGAAGTGCTGGAGAAAATTGTCGCTGGCGTGCCTGCCAAGCGCCTGGGTCAGCCGGAAGAAATTGCATCCATCATCTCCTGGATTGCTTCTGATGAAGGTGGTTACGCCACCGGCGCCGATTTCTCCCTGAACGGCGGCCTGCACATGGGTTGAGTGTTTGGGCGCATCAGCTTCCCACGTGAAAAACCCGCTTGCGAGCGGGTTTTTTTATGGTCGATTCAGTTTAATTTTTCGCCGCACTGGCTGTACTGGCCGCAGGCTTGATGGTCATGGCCTTCTCTTCCTTTTTGCTTGTCTTCGCATCGATTTTGGTGGCGGCCTGGTATGGCACACCGCCCACGGTCATGCCTTCGGTGGAGAATTTGGCAGCATTTTTTTCGCCGACACCCTTGACGCGAGCGATGAAGTCAGCCCAGTTTTTAAACTCTGATTTTTTGCGCTCGGTAACAATCAACCGGCTGGTGGCCGGACCGACACCCTTGATGCCATCCAGATCAGCTTCGCTGGCCTTGTTGATGTCCACTACGGCAAAGGCTGCGCTCAGTGACATGGCAGCGAGAAACGCCAGTAATTTTTTGAGCATGGAAAATTTCCTGAAAATAAATTGAGTGAAGCGTTGATAACGCCTGCAGGCGTTCAGTTTGTGGCGATGCTCAGCCACTGCATATAGGCCGTCACACCCGATTGCACGTCGGCAAAAGCGTGCTGGCAGCCTGCTGCGCGCAGGGCGCCCAAATCTGCCTGGGTGTAGCTTTGGTACTTGCCAACCAGTGCTTCGGGAAAACCGATGTAATCAATCATGCCTCCACGTACGGCGTCTTCAAGACTCAACGGAGCTGCGTTCTGGCTCTGGCGCAAGGTGTTGACGACGGCAATGGCGACGTCGTTGAAGGGTTGCGCACGACCCGTTCCCAGGTTGAAAATACCGGATTTTTCAGGGTTGTCAAAAAACCAGAGGTTCACTGCCACCACGTCGTCGATAAAGACAAAGTCGCGCATTTGTCCGCCCGGACCGTAGCCGCCATAGTCGCCAAACAGCTTGACCTTGCCATCGGCCTGAAACTGGTTGAACTGGTGAAAGGCCACACTGGCCATGCGGCCCTTGTGCTGCTCGCGCGGACCATAAACATTGAAGTACCGAAAGCCGGCAACTTGCGTTTGTGCATTTTCAAACCGCATGCCGAGTTCGCGCCGCATGTGCTGGTCAAACAGAAGCTTGGAGTAGCCGTAAACATTCAACGGCTTTTCGAATTCGGGGGATTCGCTAAAGGTATCCGAGCCACCGTAAGTGGCGGCTGACGAGGCATAGAGCAGGCGGGTGTTCTGGTTCTGGCAGGCACGAAACAGATCGCACGACAGCGTGTAGTTGTTGGTCATCATGTATTTGCCGTCCAGTTCCATGGTGTCGCTGCAGGCCCCTTCATGGAACACCGCTTCGACATGCCCGAAAGCGCCATCGGCAAACCGGTCGTAAAAGTCGCCCGCATCCATGTAGTCGGCGATTCTCAAGTCGGCCAGGTTGCGGAATTTGTCGCCTTGGGTCAGGTCATCGACGGCAATGATGTCGTCAATGCCACGGGCATTGAGTCCCTTGACCAGGTTGCTGCCGATGAAGCCGGCAGCGCCGGTGACTACGATTTTCATGAAAATTCCTCGGGTTTCAGTACGCTGCGTATCTCAGGAGAATGCGAAGAGTTCGCTGTAATTGACGGTGGCCGTACCAAACTTGCCGACGACAATGCCGGCCGCACGGTTGGCAATCGGTACGGCATCACGCAGACTCATGCCAGCCGCGGCCATCGTGGCCAGTGTGGCAATCACGGTATCGCCCGCACCGGTGACGTCAAACACCTCCCTGGCCACCGTGGGTACATGCAGTTCTCCCTGTGCATCGAACAGCGTCATGCCTTCTTCGCTGCGCGTCACCAGCACGGCCTGCAGGTTGAGCGCGGCTCGCAGATGATGGGTTTTGGTGCGCAGTTCGGCTTCATTGCTCCAGAGGCCAATCACCTGTTCAAGCTCTGCCCGATTGGGCGTGATGACGCTGGCGTTTTTGTAGCGTGCAAAGTCCGAACCTTTGGGATCAACCAGGACCACTTTGCCGGCAGCGCGTGCCTGGGCAATCATGGTCACGATGTGCGCCAGCCCGCCCTTGCCGTAGTCTGAAAACAGCACCGCATCATGCTGCGGATACAGCTTTTCAAAGGTCGCGGATTGGGAGGCCAGCACTTCATGTTCAGGCGTGTTTTCAAAATCCAGCCGCAGCAGTTGCTGCTGGCGCCCGATCACCCGCAGCTTGACGGTGGTTTTAAGCTTTGCATCGCGGCCAAAATAGGGCGTGATGCCGGTTTTTGCAACCAGATTCTCCAGCGTATGGCTGGCTTCGTCCTCGCCCACCACGCTTAGCAATGAAGCTTGCGCGCCGAGCGTCACGATGTTGTAGGCCACGTTGGCCGCTGCGCCAATACGCTCTTCGGTACGCGTCACGCGCACGACGGGAACTGGGGCCTCGGGCGAAATGCGGTCCACCGCGCCGTACCAATAACGGTCCAGCATGGCATCTCCAACCACCAGAACGCGGGCTGAAGCAATTTTTTGAGGAGTTATTGTCAAGTTCAAGTTCAAGTTCATGTTCTGAGGGGCGGCTGGATTACAGTTCTTCAATACGACGCATGGGGTAGCTGTCCCAGGCCTGGCAGCCAGGGCAATGCCAGAAATGCTGCGTGGCTTCAAAGCCGCAAGCGGCGCAGCGGTAACGCATCAACGGCTTGGTGGCCTGGTCCATCGCTCGTTGAACCAGGGCATGATGGTGTTCATCTTCAAGTTTCTCGCCCGCAATCCATTTACTGGCAGCCACCAGCGAAACCTCGCGCTCCAGATGCCGTACATACCACTGGCGTGCGGTTTCCGGTTCTTTTTCAAGTTTGACGATGGCTTCAATGAGGTCAATCGAAGGCGTTTGGGCGTAGCTGGCCTTCAGTAGCGCCAGCGTGGCTTGCTGTTCACCACTGCTCTGCGCAATGTTGGCCAGCAGGCCGGCCGCCAACGGCAAGGCCTGGGAGGCGGCAGCGGTCAGTTTGAGCAGGGTCTGCAAGGCCTCATGCGACTGCCCCAATTGATTTTGCAACTTGGCCAGATCAATCAGCGGCCTGGCTGAAGCGGGCGCCATGGCAACGGCTTGCGCCAGGGTGTCCAGTGCCTTTTCGGTATCGCCTGTAGCCACAGAAGCAATGGCCTGCTCGCACAGGTAATGGGCCTGCCGGGTGCTGAAACTGCCGTGGCTTGAACTGTCCAGACGGGCGGCAATTTCGGTGGCATTGGCCCAGTCGCGGGAGCGTTCGTAAATCGACAGCAGTGCAAGCCGGGCTTCTTCTTCAAACGGCGTATCTTCGAGTTTTCGCAGGGCTGCTTCGGCGCGGTCGAGCAAACCGGCTTTCAGAAAATCGAGCGCCAGCGCATGCTGGGCACGCTCGCGTTCGTGCTGGGTCAAATCGCCGCGCGACATCAAATGCTCATGCACCCGCACGGCACGTTCGTATTCACCACGGCGGCGAAACAGGTTGCCCAGGGCAAAGTGCAGTTCTGAGGTGTCGGGGTCGTTCTGGACGGCTTCGATGAACGCGTCAATGGCCTGGTCCTGCTGCTCGTTGAGAAGGAAGTTCAGGCCCTTGAAATAGGCCTTGGGTGCCTGGCGATTTTCAATTCGCAGTTGCCGCAAATCCAGTCGGGAGGCCAGCCAGCCGAGCGTAAAGGCGAGAGGAAACCCGAGCAAAACCCAGGTGAAGTCAAATTCCATGTTGAAACGGGATGCGATGGTTGTCGGCTCCGTCTGGTGAACTCCCGGAACCAGGGGGGAGGGTAGCCTTGGGCTTTTTCCACCAGCGCGGCATCATGACAAGAATACCCAGTGAGAGCCCGCAAGCGAAGGCGACCAGCACCACCAGCACCAACGGTGCTTGCCATAATGTGCCGAAAAAGAAATGCACTGCGACCGTTTGCTGGTTATTCAGCGCAAAAGCAAAAAGCGTAAAAAAAATGGCTGCCTTGAGCAGCCACATCAGGTATTTCACTGGTGATCCCCGTGAGTGGTCAGACGATTGTAGCCAGCCCACCAAGGGAAACCTGAAGACCTTATCCGGAATATGTGACCTTCAGCAATTCGCCGGTTCGGGCATCAACGGCTTCCCGCAATGCCTTGCCCGGCTTGAAATGAGGCACCCGCTTTTCAGGAATGGCCACGCTTTCCCCGGACCGGGGATTGCGTCCCATGCGGGGCGGCCGCCGGTTGATGGAGAAGCTGCCAAAGCCCCTGATTTCGATCCGGTTGCCACGCACCAGCGTGTCGCTCATGGCATCAAGAAGCGTCTTGACGGCATGTTCGGCATCGCGGTGTGTCAACTGGCTGAATCGGGCAGCCAACTCTTCAACTAAATCGCTTCGGGTCATCCAGAATTATCCGGTTGGGGGGCAGATGACATGGGCGGCGCAATGGCCGCGTCATGTGATCTGTCCCGCAAGGACTTACTTGTCGCTGTTGTCCAGCTTGGCGCGCAGCAGGGCACCCAGGCTGGTCAGGCCGGCGCTTTCACGCGAGGACTGCTGGCTGAGGGAAGCCATGGCTTCTTGCTGGTCAGCATTGTCCTTGGCCTTGACGGACAACTGGATGTTGCGGGTCTTGCGATCCACGTTCACCACGACAGCCGACACTTCGTCGCCTTCTTTCAGCACATTGCGCGCATCTTCAACGCGGTCACGGCTGATTTCGCTGGCACGCAGGTAGCCAATGATGTCTTCGCCCAGATCGATTTCGGCGCCCTTGGCATCGACCGTCTTGACCTTGCCGGTCACAATCGCGCCCTTGTCGTTGATCGACACGAACGTGGTGAACGGATCGGAATCAAGCTGCTTGATGCCCAGGGAGATACGCTCGCGGTCCACATCGACGGCCAGCACAATCGCTTCGACTTCCTGGCCCTTTTTGTAGTTGCGAACTGCGGCTTCGCCGGGCTCGTTCCACGACAGGTCAGACAGATGCACCAGGCCGTCGATGCCGGCAGCCAGGCCCACAAACACGCCGAAGTCGGTGATCGACTTGATCGGACCCTTGACGCGGTCGCCGCGCTTGGTTTCCACGGCAAATTCCTGCCATGGGTTGGCCTTGCACTGCTTCATGCCCAGGCTGATGCGGCGCTTGTCTTCGTCGATTTCCAGAACCATGACTTCGACTTCGTCGCCCAGGGCCACGAGCTTGCTAGGCGCCACGTTCTTGTTCGTCCAGTCCATTTCGGACACATGGACCAGGCCTTCGATGCCGGGTTCGAGTTCCACGAACGCGCCGTAGTCGGCAATGTTGGTGATCTTGCCGAACAGGCGGGTGCTTTGTGGATAGCGGCGGTTCACGCCCATCCATGGGTCGTCGCCCATCTGCTTCAGACCCAGGGACACGCGGTTTTTCTCGGTGTCGAACTTCAGGATCTTGGCCACGATTTCCTGGCCAGCCGTCACCACTTCGCTTGGGTGACGCACGCGGCGCCATGCCATGTCGGTGATGTGCAGCAGGCCGTCAATGCCGCCCAGATCGACGAATGCACCGTATTCGGTGATGTTCTTGACGATGCCCTTGACGGCGGAGCCTTCCTTCAGGGTTTCCATCAGCTTGGCGCGTTCTTCGCCCATGCTGGCTTCGACCACGGCGCGGCGTGACAGCACGACGTTGTTGCGCTTGCGGTCGAGCTTGATGACCTTGAATTCCATGGTCTTGTTCTCGTACGGAGACAAGTCCTTGATGGGGCGGGTGTCGATGAGCGAGCCGGGCAGGAAGGCACGGATGCCGTTGACCAGAACGGTCAGGCCGCCCTTGACCTTGCCGCTGGTCTGGCCGGTGACGAATTCGCCGGATTCCAGGGCTTTTTCCAGGCTCATCCACGATGCCAGGCGCTTGGCCTTGTCGCGGCTCAGCAGGGTGTCGCCGTAGCCGTTTTCGACGGAGTCGATGGCGACGGAGACAAAATCGCCGACCTGGACTTCAACTTCGCCCTGGTCGTTCTTGAATTCTTCAAGAGGAATGTAAGCCTCGGACTTGAGGCCGGCGTTCACAACCACATGGTTGTGATCGATGCGCACTACTTCAGCGGTGATGACTTCACCGGAGCGCATTTCAGAGCGTTCAAGTGATTCGTTAAACAGGTCGGCAAAAGATTCAGACATGAATTTCCTAATCCACACAACAGGTTTCCAATAGCGAAATTGCTATTGTTTTTAGGGCTGCTTGCGGCGGTTTGGTGAGGTTTCGCGGTCAAACGACGGGTAAGACCGCAGGTTAAACAAATGTTCCTGCTGACCTTGCGCCCCATGAAAGGGGTCAGCGTCGGAGGTCAGAAGGGCCGGGTGCCTTGCCACCAGTCGATCACCTGATCCAGCGATTCTTCAATCGTCAGGTCGGAGTTGTCCAGTAACTTAGCGTCTTCAGCAGGTTTTAACGGGGCGGCTTTGCGAGACATGTCTCGCTGGTCGCGCGCTTCCAAAGCCTGTTGAATGGCGGCGATTGTAGTCGTATTTCCCTTTGAAATCAACTGCTTGTGCCGGCGTTCGGCGCGATGCAGGGCGCTGGCGGTAAGGTAAATTTTGAGCGCTGCGTCGGGAAATACGACGGTGCCCATGTCCCTGCCGTCAGCAACAAGGCCTGGCAGCTGCCGAAAGCTGCGCTGCAGGTCCAGCAGGGCATTGCGGACTTGTGGATGGGCCGAAACCCGGGAGGCGGCCATGCCGGCGATTTCGGTACGAATGGCTTCAGAAACGTCTTCCTCGGCTTCTTCTGTGGCGAGGAAAATCCGGTCGCCCTTGAACCGGACCGGCAAGCTGCGTGCAATCTGGGCGACTGCTTCGCCATCGTCCAGCGACAGGCCGGCGCGCAAAGCGACAAAAGCGCTCAAGCGGTACAGGACGCCTGAGTCCAGGTAGTGGTAGCCCAGGCGATGCGCGGTCAGCGCTGCCAGCGTTCCCTTGCCGGAGGCGGTCGGGCCATCCACGCAAATCACGGGGATCTGGTCGGTTTGCGCTTGGGCCACCGAAAACAGGGCTTCGAAATAATCCGGGAAGGTCTTGGCAACGCACTTGGGATCCAGAATGCGGACCGGCAATTCGGCCGGATTGAAGGCTGCCAGCGAAAAACACATGGCGATGCGGTGATCGTCGTAGGTGTGAATGACTGCGGGTTTCCATGCGCCTGCCTGAGCAGGGGGCGTAATTTTCAGGTAATCCGCACCTTCTTCCACCGTGGCCCCCAGCTTTTGCAGTTCGCAGGCCATGGCGGCAATGCGGTCGGTTTCCTTGACGCGCCAGCTGGCGATGTTGCGCAGCACGGTGGTGCCGTCAGCGTAGAGTGCCATCACGGCCAGCGTCATGGCGGCGTCGGGAATGTGGTTGCAGTCCAGGTCGATCGCCTTGAGGGGCCAGGCACCGCGCGAGATCTGCAGCGAGTTGGGCGTGCTGTCAATTTTGGCCCCCATCATGCGGGCGGCTTCGATGAAGCGGATGTCGCCCTGGATGGAATCCGCGCCCACCCCCATGATTTTTATATCATTTATGCCTTTTGCGCATGCTGCTATTGCACCAAGTGCTATGAAATAGCTAGCAGATGAGGCGTCGGCTTCAACATGGATTTCGCCCGGTGACTGGTATTGGCTGCCGGCAGGAATCGTGAAGCGTTGCCAGCCGTCGCGCTCGACCTGGATGCCAAAACGCTTGAGCAGGTTCAGCGTGATCTCGATATAAGGCCGGGAAATCAACTCGCCAACGACTTCAATGCGAATCGCTTGTTGCGCCACCAGCGGCAGTGCCATCAGCAGGGCCGTGAGGAACTGGCTGGAAACGTCGCCACGGACGCGAATCGCATCGTCCAGCTTCAAGACACCCGGACGCAGCCGTAATGGAGGAAAGCCCTCATTGCCGAGGTAGTCGATGGCGCAACCCAATTGCCGAAGTGCATCGACCAGATCGCCAATCGGGCGTTCGTGCATGCGCGGCACGCCCGACAGTTCAAACTCGCCACCGAGCAGCGCCAGCGCAGCCGTCAGGGGGCGCATGGCTGTGCCGGCGTTGCCCATGAACAGCGCGGCCTTGCGCTGGACGAGCTGGCCGCCCAGTCCGCCGATGACGGCGGTATTGCCGCTTTGCACTACCGTGCAACCCAGTTGTTCCAGCGCGGTCAGCATGACTGCCGTGTCGTCAGAGGCCAGCAAATCATGGACCGTGGTTTGACCATGGCTCAATGCGGCCAGCAGCAGGACGCGGTTGGAAATGCTTTTGGAGCCAGGCAGGTAAACCGTGCCTCCCGCCTGTGTCAGCGGCGGAATGTCCAGATACTCGATGTCGTACATGAGAGGGTGCTTTACTTGTGGGCTTTGTGCGAGGAAACGCGCCAGTTGGCGCGCGTTTCACTGGCCTGCCTGATCTGGGATTCGAGTGCATCGCCGTTGCCGCCTGAAATTAGCTGTTCAAGGGATTGCAGGGATTGCTGGAAAATTTTGGACTGCGCCAGCAACTCTTCGCGGTTGGCCAGCAGGATGTCGCGCCACATTTGCGGATCGCTGGCTGCAATGCGGGTGAAGTCGCGAAAGCCCGGTCCTGCCAGTGCCATGTAGTCTTTACCATGCGTCTGGGACTTGATGCCATTGATCATGGCAAAAGCGATCAGGTGGGGCAGGTGGCTGACGGCCGCATACGCCGCATCATGCGCCTGCGGCGACATCTTGACCACATGACAACCCATGGCGGTCCAGACATCGGTCGCCTTTTGCAACTGGACGGTGAACGTGCGCTCAATGGGCGTGAGGATGACCTGCTTGCCTGCGTAGAGGTCCACGTCGGCATGTTCGACACCTGAAACCTCCTTGCCGGTAATCGGGTGGCAGGGCACAAAAGAACCCATGTGGTCGCGCAGGACACGACACGCAGCGTCCACGACATCGCGCTTGGTCGAGCCCACGTCCATGACCAGCGTGTCGGGTCCGACGAGATGGCGGATGGCCTTGAAAGTGGCTTCCGTCGCCGACACCGGAATGGCCAGCAGCACGATGTCAGCGCCCGAGACCGCCAGAAGGGCAGATGGTGCTTCCACATCGATCACCCCCATCTGGCGGGCGCGTTCCGTGGTGGAGGGAGATTTGCTGTAGCCGACCACTCGCTTGACCAGACCGGCACGTTTGAGCGCCAGTGCAAAGGAACTGCCCATCAAACCGCAGCCGATGAGGCCTAATTGCTCGAACATGACCGGCACCTGAATTTGTTGTAGTTGTTTTGAGTTCACTCTGTCTCGCCGTGAATCCCGCATCAGTCGCCGATCGGGTAGGTGCCGAGAACTTTATAAAACGCGCAAAGCTGCTGCAGATCAGCCAGGGCGGCTTTCACATGATCTTGAGATGGATGGCCTTGCAGATCGATATAAAAATAGTATTCCCACTGGCCCGAGCGGGCCGGACGCGATTCAAAGCGGGTCATGGAAACACCATGGGTTTTCAGCGGCACCAGGATGTCATGCACGGCACCCGGGCGGTTGGGAACCGAAACCACCAGGCTGGTGCAGTCCTTGCCCGAGGCGGGCGGGGCAGGGAGCGTTTGCGGCAGGCAAACCACTGCAAAACGTGTGCGGTTGAATGCATCGTCCTGAATGGCGTGCGCTACGGTGTGCAAGGCGAACTGGGTTGCCGCGCGGTCGCTGGCGATGCCCGCCCAGGCCGGATTGGTCGATGCCAGGCGCGCGCCTTCCGCATTGCTGGAGGCGGCGCGGCGTTCGACATGCGGCAGGTGAGTTGTCAGCCAGCCATGGCACTGCGCCAGCGCCTGGGGATGGGCATAAACGATCTCGATGTTTTCAAGGGAATCCGTCAGCCGCAGCAGGTTGTGGCGCACCATCAAACTGATTTCTCCCACGATGTGCAGCGGAGAGTTCAGCAGCAGGTCCAGGGAGCGCGACACCACGCCTTCGGTGGAATTTTCAACCGGCACCACCCCATAACCCGCACTGCCGGCTGCGGTGGCGCGAAACACCTCATCAATGCTGACGCAGGAGACATGCTCAATGCTGTTGCCAAAAAACTGCAGGGCGGCTTGCTCGCTGAAGGTTCCGGCAGGGCCGAGGTATGCCACCCGGACTGGTGACTCAAGCGCCAGGCACGCCGACATGATCTCACGCCAGACGGCAGCCACATGTTCGTTTTTAAGCGGCCCCATGTTGGCCTGCTGGATCTTTTCAATCACCTGGGCAACCCGGTCGGGTCGGAAAAAAGGCGTGCCTTCGCGTTTTTTGACTTCTCCGACCTGTTCTGCGACCAATGCGCGTCGGTTCAGGAGGGTCAGCAGTTCCTTGTCCAGCGCGTCAATCTGGACGCGCAAATCATCGAGGGTGGCAGTCATGTCAGGCGTGTTTTTGTTCGAATTCTTGCAGGTAACTCACCAGTGCTTCAACGCCCGCGAGCGGCATGGCGTTGTAGATACTGGCGCGCATGCCACCGACGGATTTGTGTCCCTTGAGCTGCAACAGTCCGCGCGCCTTGGCACCAGCCAGGAAGTCCTCGTTGCGCGATTCATCGCGCAGCAGAAACGGTACGTTCATGCGGGAACGGCAGTCCTTGCTGACCTTGTTGATGTACAGGCCGGAATGGTCGATGGCGTCATAAAGCAGCTCCGCCTTGGCCAGGTTGTGTTTTTCCATGGCGGCAATGCCGGTCGCTTCGCCTTCCTTTTGGCGTTTGAGCCACTGGAAAGTCAGGCCGGCTATATAAATGGCGTAAGTCGGCGGCGTGTTGTACATTGAGTCGTTGTCCGCCACTGTTTTGTAATTGAAAGCGCTTGGGCAGACAGCCAATGCATGGCCTAGCAAATCTTCCCGAACCACCACCAGTGTCACGCCAGCGGGACCGAGGTTTTTCTGCGCGCCGCCAAAAGCCAGACCCACTTTGGACCAGTCAACGGGCCGGGATGCAACATGTGACGAGAAGTCGATGACCAGCGGTGCGTCGCTGCCCAATGCTTTCAGGTCGGGCAATTCCTGGAACTCGACGCCGTGAATGGTTTCGTTGGTGCAGACATGCACATAGCTGGCATCACGCCGCAGTTGCCAGGTGGCCGGCGGCGGCAGGCTGGTATGAGCGCTGCTTTCATTGGTGGCGGCAATCTGGACATCGCAGTATTTGCGTGCTTCTTTTTGCGACTTGTCGCTCCAGCTTCCGGTTACTACAAAATCAGCCGAGCCGCCGCGCGAAATATTCAGCGGGACAATGGCGTTTTCCGCCAGTCCGCCGCCTTGCATGAACAGGATTTTGAAGTGCTCAGGGATTGCCATCAGTTCACGGAAGTCAGCTTCGGCGTGCTCGTAAATCGAGATGAATTCCTTGCCCCGGTGGCTCATCTCCATGACGCTCATGCCGCTGCCATGCCAGTCCAGCATTTCGGCGGCTGCCTGCCGCAAAACCTCTTCGGGCAAATTCGCAGGGCCGGCTGAAAAATTGAAAGGCCGGATCATTTCTTGGCGGGCTGGCTGGCTTTGGGTGCCGTTGCAGGCGCGCCCACAATCTTCAGCGCTGCATCATCAAACTGCTTGGCCCGGGCGAGCACATCGGCGCGCGAGGCTTCAATCAGTTTTTGGACGAACATATTGCCAAGTTCAGGTGAACTGGCCTGGTATTTCTTGATGGCAGGCGATTCAAAAAATGCTGCAATTTGCTGCAGTTCTTCCAGCGTAAAACGCTCGGCGTAAGCTGGCACCAGGACATCGGTGCTGACCTTGCTGACCTGTTTTCCAATCAACTGGTTGGCATCGTCAGCGTATTTCTTGAGTTCAGCATTCAGTGCTTCCGACGCTTTTTTCTGGTTGGCTTTGGCCACGTTCGCTTCCAGCCTTGGTCCCCATTTGGCGATCAGCTCCTGTGTTGCACCGTCTGCCAATTGGGCTATGAGCCGGTTAAGTTCAGGCCCTTGCTGAAGCTTGACGACTTTGGCTGCCAATTCGGTTTTTGGCTCAGTTGTTTGTGCATGCAGGGTGGCAGTGAAGGCAAGGCCGGCGAGTGCCAGCGTGGTGATCAGTTTTTTCATGAATTGGTTTCCGGTTTGTCGGCATCGTTGCCTGCGTCGTTTCCAGTATCGGTATCGACATTTGTTTCTGTATCGTCCAGCGTGGCATCGTTCTCGACGATTCGCTGGAGGCCGCTCAACTGTGAACCTTCATCCAAAGCTATGAGCGTAACGCCTTGGGTGGCGCGGCCCATTTCGCGGATTTCGCTGACGCGCGTGCGAACCAGTACACCCCTGTCAGTGATCAGCATGATTTCATCGTCAGCATGAACCAGTGTCGCTGCAACGACCTTGCCGTTACGTTCACTTTGTTGAATGGCAATCATGCCCTTGGTGCCGCGGCCATGTCGAGTGTATTCACTGATGGACGTGCGCTTGCCAAAACCCATTTGGGTGGCAGTCAGCACGCTTTGTTCACCGTCTTCCGCTACCAGCATGGCGATCACGCCCTGGCCTTCTTCCAGGTTCATGCCGCGCACGCCTCGCGCATTGCGGCCCATGGGGCGCACATCATTTTCATCAAAACGAACCGCCTTGCCGCCATCGCTGAACAGCATCACGTCGTGCTTTCCATCGGTGAGCGCGGCGCCGATCAGGTAGTCTCCCTCATCCAGTGCCACGGCAATAATGCCGCCCTTGCGGGGATTGTTGAAATCGTCCAGAGGTGTTTTCTTGACGGTACCCATGGACGTGGCCATGAAAACATACTGGTCAGCCGGGAAGCTGCGTTTTTCACCCGTCAGTGCCAGAACCACAGTGATTTTTTCACCTTCCTGCAGCGGGAACATGTTGACAATCGGCCGGCCACGCGAGCCGCGTGAGCCCGCGGGCACTTCCCATACCTTGAGCCAGTAGAGCCGGCCCCGGTCTGAAAAGCAGAGGATGTAGTCATGGGTATTGGCAATGAACAACTGGTCAACCCAGTCGTCCTCTTTGGTGGCCGTGGCCTGTTTTCCACGACCACCGCGTTTTTGCGCGCGGTATTCCGAAAGCGGCTGGCTCTTGATATAGCCCGTGTGCGACAGCGTGACCACCATGTCGGTCGGGGTGATCAGGTCTTCTGTACTCAGGTCAAACGAACTGTGCTCAATATGGCTGCGCCGAGCGCCCAGCTTGGTCTGGCCGAATTCCAGCTTGATGGCTGCCAGCTCTTGCCCAATGATGGTGGAAACCCGCTCTGGTCTGGCCAGAATGTCGAGCAGGTCATCAATCTCGGCCATGACTTCCTTGTATTCCGCAACGATTTTGTCCTGTTCCAGGCCGGTCAGGCGCTGCAGGCGCATCTGCAGAATTTCCTGGGTCTGGGTTTCCGACAGGCGGTAAAGGCCGTCGCTGCCCATGCCAAATGATTTCTCAAGTCCATCGGGACGGTAATCATCGGCATTGACCACGCCGCCATCGGCGTGTGCGCGGGTGAGCATTTCGCGCACCAGGCTGCTGTCCCATGCGCGTGTCATCAACTCGGCCTTTGCGACGGGAGGCGTCGGCGCATTGCGAATGATGGCAATGAACTCGTCAATATTGGCCAGTGCGACGGCCAGGCCTTCCAGAACATGGCCGCGTTCGCGTGCCTTGCGCAGCGTGAACACCGTGCGGCGTGTCACCACTTCGCGGCGGTGCGAGATAAACACCTGAATCAGATCCTTCAGGTTGCACAGCTTGGGCTGGCCATTGATCAGCGCGACCATGTTGATGCCGAAGGTATCCTGCAGCTGTGTCTGCTTGTACAGATTGTTCAGCACCACCTCGGGCACTTCACCGCGCTTGAGGTCGATAACCAGACGCATCCCGGATTTGTCGCTCTCATCTTGAATGTGGCTGATGCCCTCGATTTTCTTTTCGTGCACCAGCTCGGCCATGCGCTCCTGGAGCGTTTTTTTATTGACCTGGTAGGGAAGTTCATCAACGATGATGGACTGGCGTTGGCCCTTGTCGATGTCTTCAAAGTGGCACTTGGCACGCATCACCACCCTGCCGCGCCCGGTACGGTAACCATCCTTGACGCCGTTGATGCCATAAATAATGCCGCCAGTAGGGAAGTCCGGGGCTGGAATGATTTCCATCAGTTCATCGATGGAAGCATCCGGATTTTTCAGCAGATGCATGCATGCATCCACCACTTCATTCAGGTTGTGCGGCGGAATGTTGGTAGCCATGCCTACGGCAATGCCGCCTGAGCCATTGACCAGCAAGTTGGGCAGGCGGGTCGGCATGACCAGCGGCTCCTGTTCGCTGCCATCGTAGTTGGGGCCGAAGTCGACGGTCTCCTTGTCCAGATCAGCCAGCAACTCATGCGCGATCTTCGAAAGGCGTATTTCCGTGTAGCGCATTGCCGCAGCGCTGTCGCCGTCAACTGAGCCGAAGTTTCCCTGGCCGTCCACCAGCAAGTGACGTAGCGAGAAATCCTGGGCCATGCGAACGATGGTGTCATAGACCGATTGGTCTCCGTGAGGATGGTATTTGCCGATCACATCGCCCACAATACGGGCAGATTTCTTGTAAGGCCGGTTCCAGTCGTTGTTCAACTCGTGCATGGCGAAGAGCACACGCCGGTGCACGGGTTTGAGTCCGTCACGTGCGTCGGGAAGCGCCCGCCCCACAATAACGCTCATCGCATAGTCGAGGTAGCTTCTTCGCATCTCCTCTTCAAGACTGATGGGCAGGGTTTCTTTTGCGAACTGGGTCATGAACGGCCTGGTTTGGGAGTATCAAGATATGGGAGAAAGTGGCTTGATTTTAAGGCTCGAGTGTAAAACGGCTTGTTTGTGGCTGGTCTGCAACATATTTTGAAGAATCTGCGCTTCATGTAAGACGAAGGCCATAGCGCACTTGAAGCTCAGAATGTGTGTGGCACAATGAATGTAACTCCTTGAGTGATGGTCACTTGAGGTGTGTAATCTTAATAATCGCAGCAAGTCTGCGGCTTTTCTCTAGAGGAGAATCATGAACAAACTCAACAAAGTGGCAATGTTGTTTGCTTCCGCAGCGCTTGTTACCGCCGCTGGTGCGCAAACTATCGACAACTGGAAGAACGGCAACGGCGATTTGGTCTGGAAAAATGGTACCAATGAGCTTTGCTGGCGTGACAACTTCTGGACTCCAGCGACTGCTGCTCCAGGTTGCGATGGCGCAATTGTTCCTGTTGTTGCTCCTGTGGTCGTTGCTTCTGCTCCGCCTGTAGCCGCTCCTGTGGTTGTTCCAGTGGCTCCCCCTGCTGCTACCAAAGTGACTTACGCTGCCGATGCTTTCTTTGACTTTGACAAGTCAGTGATCAAGCCAGCAGGCAAGGAAAAGCTGGATGACCTGATTGGAAAAATCAAGGACATCAATCTGGAAGTAATCATTGCCGTGGGTCACACTGACTCTGTCGGCAGCGATTCTTACAACCAGAAGCTGTCGGTTCGCCGTTCTGAAGCTGTGAAGGCTTACTTGGTGTCCAAAGGCATTGAGAAAAACCGCGTTTATACCGAAGGTAAAGGCGAGAAACAGCCTGTAGCCGACAACAAAACCGCCGAAGGCCGTGCGAAAAACCGTCGCGTGGAAATCGAAGTGGTTGGTACCCGCGCCAACAAGTAATCCTTTCAGGATCAGCAAAAAAACCGCGCCAAGGCGCGGTTTTTTTACGTCTCAACGATAATCATTCCATGCCTAAAACCCAAAACTTCGATCCCACCGAACTGGCTAAATTTTCTGACCTGGCTCATCGATGGTGGGACAAGGACAGCGAATTTCGCCCCCTGCACGAGATTAATCCACTCCGGCTCGACTGGATAGATGGCTTGGTATCACTAAACGGTTTACGCGTGCTTGATGTAGGGTGTGGCGGTGGAATTTTGGCTGACTCCATGGCTCGCAAGGGTGCGGCTGTGCTCGGAATTGATCTGGCAAGCAAGGCCTTAAAAGTGGCTCAGTTGCATGCGCTTGAGGCTCAGACCCAAGGGGTAGAGTACCGTGAGGTCAGTGCCGAAGCCCTTGCGGCAGAACAGCCCGGCAGTTTTGACGTGGTTACCTGCATGGAAATGCTCGAACATGTGCCTGATCCGGCTTCGGTAGTCAACGCCTGTGCTGCTTTGGTCAAACCTGGTGGGCATGTCTTTTTTTCCACCATCAACCGCAACGCCAAAGCTTTTTTGTTTGCCATCGTTGGAGCGGAATATCTCCTCAACATGCTGCCTCGTGGTACGCATGAATACGCCAAATTAATCAAGCCCAGCGAACTGGCCCGCTACTGTCGAGTAGTCAACCTGGATTTTCTGGAGACCAAGGGAATGGAATACAACCCGCTAACCCGTCATTACTGGCTTAGCGCTGACACTAGCGTGAATTACTTGGTGGCTACCCAAAAATCCCAAGTTGCGTAAATCTGCGCTCTTTTAGTTCCTTCCTTGTGAGCGACTGCTTTTAATATGTTCAACAATATCAATGCCGTGCTGTTCGATCTGGATGGCACGCTGATTGACAGTGCTCCTGACCTTGGTGCTGCCGCTGACAAAATGCGCACTGACAGGGGCCTTGAATCGTTGCCTTTGTCGCTGTACCGTCCCATGGCAGGTGCCGGTGCACGAGGCATGATTGCCGTGGCTTTTGGCCTGACGCCTCAAGACGCTGAATTTGACAGGCTAAAGGAGGAGTTCTTTGCCAATTACGAAGCGTGTCTGGTGGAGCACACCTATGTGTTTGACGGTGTGGCTGAGCTGATTGCACGCATTTGTCACGCTGGCCTCAAGTGGGGGGTCGTCACCAACAAGTCAGCCCGCTTCACTATTCCGTTAACTCGGGCCATGCCACTTTTCAGTACAGCCCAAACCATCATCAGTGGCGATACCATGCCTCATGCAAAGCCGCACCCCGCTCCTTTGCTGGAGGCCGCGCGCCAGCTTGAAATGGCTCCCGAACACTGTATTTATGTTGGCGATGATGAACGCGATATCCTGGCAGGTCGCGCAGCAGGCATGCCCACAGTGGCGGCAGCTTATGGCTATCTGGGTGCAGTGAGCGATACCACAGGCTGGAAAGCCGACTTTACGATTACCGCGCCTTCAGGACTCTTGAATTTGTTAAAAATGGCTTAAAATACCGGGCTTGGGGCTGCATTGGTTTCGACGTGGGTTCGGACGCGGTGTGGTGCATGTCGAGCTTAGTGTGCTCGTAAAACTGACTAAAACAAACTAACTGCAAACGACGAACGTTTCGCACTCGCAGCTTAATTGCCTGTGAGCTTTACAACAGCAGGCCGATGGGCTGGGCAAGGGGTTCTTAGCGCAAGTTAAGGATTCCAGGCTGTAAAGATAATTTTATCGGCTGGCTCCGGGCTGGGTACCTTAACCTGGGGCAAGAAAATAGGGTGCTGGCGTCCTGTGTAGCGTGCGACTGCGCGATACAGGTGGCGAGACTCAAATCAGACCGCTAAACATGTAGATCTGCCCGAACAAGGCTTGCGGACGGGGGTTCAAATCCCCCCAGCTCCACCACCATAACTGTCAAAGGCCGTTTACTGAAGTCCAGTAAACGGCCTTTTTCTTTGGAAAAACATATGCAATTGCAGGAAATTCTTTTTTCCCAGGGTTTTGGAACGCGGCGCGTCTGCGCTGGGCTGGTTCAACAGGGTTTTGTGACCCTGGCGGGCGTCCCCTGTACGGAACCAGCTATGGAATTTATAGCGGATGGCTTGCGCTTCACGGTGCAGGGCGTAGCCTGGGCGTACCACGAAAAAGCGTACCTGATGCTGCACAAGCCCGCTGGCTATGAATGCTCGCAAAAGCCGAGTACCTATCCCAGCATCTACACGCTGCTGCCGGCGCCGATTCGCCAGCGGGGCGGGGGCGCGGCAGCCGGCGTGCAGGCGGTTGGACGGCTGGACCAGGACACGACCGGCTTGCTGCTGTTGTCGGACGACGGCAAGTTCATTCACCGCATGAGTTCACCCAGGCACCACGTTCCCAAGGTCTATGAGGTGACGGCCAAGCATCCGGTGGACGCGCAGCAGGTCCAGAAGCTGCTGGCCGGCGTGGTCCTGGACGATGACCCCAAGCCGGTCCGGGCTGCGGCCTGCGAGCAGACCAGCGAGCTGCAATTGAGCCTGACGCTGACCGAAGGAAAATACCACCAGGTCAAGCGCATGATTGCCGCCGTCGGCAACCGGGTCGAAGGGCTGCACCGCTCGCGCATTGGTTCGCTGGTGCTGCCGGCGGACCTCAATCCCGGTGAATGGCGCTGGCTGACGGCACAAGACCTGGCCAGCATTACCGCAAGCGCTGCGCAAAGGTGAATCCACCCCTGTCCAGGCGAATGCTTTGTGCTGGATCAACAGCTTGAAGTCAGCGGATGCGGTTTTGAAAGCGGATGTGGACGCCCGGTCATGGCCGGCCGCTACACTAGCGGATTGACCTTGGAAAGACCTATTTTGTGAATGCTTATTCCCGCTTTCTGGCTGCCTTTATTTGCGCCCTTCCGGGTCTGCTGTGTTTGCCCGCGCTGGCGCAGACTGCCAAGGTTTCTCTTGCCGCGCCAGCGCCAGTGGCTGGCAATATCACCACGCCGGTGTTCGTGCTTAATTCCCTGGAAGACAGCGTCAGCGTCATCAATCCGTCGAACTGGACTGAAATCAAGCGCATCGAGACCGGCAAGCAGCCGCACCACCTGTACCTCACGCCCGACGAAAAGTCGGTGATCGTGGCCAATGCGCTGTCTGACTCGCTGACCTTCATCGACCCTAAAACGGCTGAGGTCCAGCGCACCGTGCGCGGCATCATTGACCCTTACCACCTGCGGTTCTCGCCCGACATGAAGTGGTTCGTGACGGCTGCCAACCGCCTCAACCATATCGATATCTTCCATTGGAACGGCAAGGACATGACGCTTGCCAAGCGCATCGCCACCGGCAAAACGCCCAGCCATTTGTGGATCGACAGCAAAAGCAGCACGATTTACTCGACCATGCAGGAAAGCGACGAGTTGATTGCGATCGACCTGGCCACCCAGACCATCAAGTGGCGTACCAAGACTGGCTCCACGCCCGCCGACGTGTTTGGCACGGCCAACGACAAATTCGTGCTGGTCGCCCTGACCGGCGGCGACGGCGTCGAGGTGTATGACGTGAGCGGCAAGGAGCCCAAGCGGGTCAAGTTCATCAAGACGGCGATGGGCGCCCATGCCTTTCGCGCTTTCGGCGACAAGCGGCATCTGCTGGTCAGCAACCGCGTGGCCAACAGCATCAGCAAGATCGACCTGCAGACGCTCGAAGTGGTGGACAGCTTTCCGGCGCCCGGCGGTCCTGACTGCATGGACGTGACCCGTGATTTGAGTCAGATCATCGTCACCTCGCGCTGGATTCGCAAGCTCACTTTCATCGACGTTGCCAGCCACAAGGTGGTGCGTCAAATCAATGTTGGCAGGAGTCCCCATGGCGTCTGGACGCTCGATCACTCACCGCGCTAGACAGGCCTCATTTGCTATTTTATTGATAGCTAATTGCGCTTATGCAGCAAGCGCAAACGGTCAATTTGATGCAAAAAATCCAGCTGAAAGCGCTTCCTGCAAGCCGGTGTACCTGACGCTGGACACCGGCCACATGGAAGTGGCGCCGCTGATCGCCGGCGTGCTCAAGCGGCATCAGGTCAAGGTCACCTTTTTTGCCGCCAACGAGCGCACCAAAACCGGCGACGGCAGCCTGGGAACGCACTGGGCCGGCTGGTGGAAGGCGCGCGCCGCCGAAGGCCACGAGTTTGCCTCGCACACGTTCGACCACACCTACTGGCGCGCCGACGTGCCGGGTGCATCGGGGGCGCCGACGCAATTCAGGGTGCGCCCTTCGGCCGGTCCTTCCGAGGGCAGGGAAGTCACCTGGACGGCCCGGCAATACTGCGAGGAAATCGGCCGTGCCAGCACGCGCCTGCAGGAAATCACCGGCAAAAAACCGCTGCCGCTGTTCCGCGCACCGGGCGGAAAAACCTCGCCCCAGCTTCTGGCGGCGGCCCGGTCCTGCGGCTACGCGCATGCGGGCTGGTCGCCTGCCGGATTTTTGGGTGACGAGTTGCCCAGCGACAAATACCCCAACGATGCGCTGCTGAACAAAGCGCTGCAGGGCATCCGCAGCGGTGATGTCCTGGTCGCGCATCTGGGCATCTGGTCACGCAAGGAGCCGTGGGCGCCTGCCGCGCTGGAGCCCTTGATCATCGGCTTGCAGTCGCGCGGCTTCTGTTTTAAAACCCTGCGTGAACATCCCGGCTACAAGGCCTGGATCGAAGCGCAGTCGGGCGCTCCAACCCTTCAAGCCGGGAAATAGAACGATGGACTGGTTGACTGGAATTTTCGCGGGCGTTCAGGCATGGCTGTTCCAGGCGCTGGTGCAACCGGCCCTGTTCGCGCTCGACTTGAGCAGCCTGTTCGAGGATGCTTACGCAGCGACCGCCTGGTTCATGATGGGGGTGATCCAGATCATCATCTTGCTGGCCGTGATTGGCCCGCTGCAGCGCTGGCGGCCGGTGGAGGCGATGGACTCGCCCAGTGAGCGGGCCAGCATACGCGTTGACGTTCTCTACACGCTGCTTCACCGGCTGGGCTTGTTCAAGATCGTGCTGTTTTTTACCCTTGATCCCTGGTTTGATGAAGTCTTCGGTGCGCTGCGGACAGCGGGCTACGGCACTTTTCACCTCGACCAGTTATGGCCCGGCGTCACTGACCAAGCCGTCGTCAGCCTGCTGATCTACCTGCTGGTGTTTGACTTTGTCGGCTACTGGACGCACCGTGGCCAGCACCAACTGGAGTGGTGGTGGCGCCTGCATTCGCTGCACCATTCGCAGCGGCAAATGACGATGTGGAGCGACAACCGCAGCCACCTGCTCGACAGCATCGTGCTCGACAGCATCGTCGTCGTCGTGGCGCAACTCATTGGCGTGGCCCCCGACCAGTTCATCGTCATCGTCACCCTGACGCAGCTCAGCGAAAGTTTCCAGCATGCCAATGTGCGACTGTGGTTTGGCCGCATAGGCGAGCGGCTCTGGGTCAGCCCGCGCTTTCACCGGCTGCACCACAGCATCGGCATCGGCCATGAAACCAACGGCCCAAAAACGCTGGGCGGGCATAACTTCGGCGTGCTGCTGCCGTGGTGGGACATGCTGTTTGGCACGGCCAATTTCGAGCAGCGTTACGAGCCCACCGGCGTGCGCGACCAGGTCGAGGGCAATCGTGATTACGGCCGGGGTTTCTGGTCCCAGCAGTGGCTGGGCATGAAGCGCCTGTTCGGGCGCGCATGAATTACCAATGAACAGTCTTCTTGATTCCTTCTGGCGGGCGGTGATGTACTGCCTGCATCCGCGCGTCATCGTCCTGTCGATCCTGCCGGTCGTCATCATGGGCGCGCTGTCGCTGACCGTGGGCTACCTTTACTGGGAAAGCGCACTCATCGCGGTGCGCGGCAGCCTGGAAAGCTTCGAGCTGGTCAACGCCATGCTTCACTGGCTCGAAGGCGTTGGCCTGGGCAGCCTGCACCTGGTGCTGGCGCCTGCGCTGCTGCTGTTCCTGGCCATTCCGGTGATCGTCATGGTGACCTTGCTGTTCGTGGCGATGTTCATGACGCCGAGCATGGTGGCCCTGGTGGCGAGCCGGCGGTTTCCGCAACTGGAGCGTAAACGAGGCGGCTCGCTGCTGGGCAGCATTGTGCGGTCGCTGGGTTCGACCCTGCTGGCTGCCGTTGCGCTGGTGGCGACGGTTCCCCTGTGGCTGGTGCCGCCCCTGGTATTGATACTGCCGCCCTTGATCTGGGGCTGGCTGACCTACCGCGTCATGTCCTACGATGCGCTGGCCGACCATGCCAGCGCCGAGGAACGCGAGCAGATTTTCCGGGAAAACCGCCCGGCGCTGCTCGGCATTGGCGTGCTCAGCGGCTACCTTGGCGCCGCGCCCAGCCTGCTCTGGGCATCGGGCGCCATGTTCATCGCCATGGCGCCGATCCTGGTGCCGCTGGCGATCTGGATTTACACCCTGGTGTTTGCCTTTTCCTCGCTCTGGTTTGCCCATTACTGCCTGGTCGCGCTGGAGCAGCTTCGCAAGCGAAATAATGCTTTTGCGCAAGCACCACGGGCACAAGCTGCTACTGATTTGATAGTTGATGTGCCGCTGCCGGACATTTTCCCCAAGCCTGCGTCCGGCCGGCCTGATTCATTGTCCTAACTGCAGGATGACCTCGTATGACCCCTCACTTTGGAATCATCGTCATTGGCGATGAAATTCTTTCGGGAAAGCGTGCCGACAAGCACCTGCCGAAAATCATCGAACTGCTGGCCGCGCGCGGCCTGTCACTGGCCTATGCCGAATATGTGGGCGACGACCCGGAGCGCATCACCGCGACGCTGGCGCGCGCCTTTGCAGCGGCGCGCGCGTCGGGCGATGTGGTGTTCAGCACGGGTGGCATTGGTGCCACGCCGGACGATCACACGCGCCAGTGCGCCGCCCGCGCCCTGGGCGTTGACCTGGCGCTGCATCCCGAGGCCAAACGGCTGATAGAAGAGCGCATCCGGGACACGGCGAAAGAGCAGGGCACCGTTGTCGAGCCGGACCGGCATGACAACCTTCACCGCCTGAACATGGGTGTGTTTCCGGTGGGCGCTGAAATCATTCCAAATCCTTACAACAAGATTCCGGGCTTCACTTGCCAGGCGGGGCAGGGCGCGGTGCATTTTGTTCCCGGCTTTCCGGTCATGGCCTGGCCGATGGTTGAGTGGGTGCTCGACCAGCGCTATGCCCATCTGCACCAAAAATCAGCATTCATTGAAAAATCCGTGATCGTGATGGGTTCCATGGAGGCCGCACTGACGCCATTGATGCTGGCGATTGAAGCCGAGCATGCAGGCGTCAAGGTGTTCAGCCTGCCCAGCGTGGATCATCCCGAATTCGGGCGCCATATTGAATTGGGCGTTAAAGGCTCGGTGGAGGCCGTCAGCCTGGCCTATCCCGCTTTGCTGTCAGGACTGCACCAATTCAATCTCCAGCTTGGCCCTGAATTGGTGCGTTAATGCGAACACCATAAAATTCGCGGGTAATGCGCACTTTTTTGGTGCTTTATCGACTAATTTTTTAAAACCATGGGGTCCAGAACGAGTCAATGGCCGTTCAATAGCGACAATAGCGGCGGCACAATTAAAGGCCCAGCCCAAACTCAACAGTTCCTGGCTCTGGCATAAAAAGTGCATCCAGCAGAGCCGAATTGATTTTTTAAACCACCATCCAGCACAGGAGATTCTGATGGCAAAGACCGTCGCAGACGTCATGAACATGATCAAGGAAAACGAGGTCAAGTTCGTTGACTTTCGCTTGACCGACACACGGGGGAAAGAGAATCATGTGACCGTGCCTGTGTCGCATTTTGATGAAGACAAATTTATCTCGGGCCACGCTTTCGACGGCTCATCGTTTGCAGGCTGGAAGGGCATTGAAGCTTCCGACATGCAGCTCATGCCTGATCCCAACACCGCCAACATCGATCCTTTCTTTGAAGAAACGACGCTGTTCATGACCTGCGACGTGGTCGAGCCCAGCGACGGCAAGGCCTATGACCGCGATCCGCGCTCGATTGCCAAGCGCGCCGAAGCCTACCTCAAGGCCTCCGGCCTGGGCGACACCGCCTACTTCGGACCAGAGCCAGAATTTTTCATCTTTGACAATGTGCGCTGGAACACCGACATGTCGGGCACCTTCTTCAAGATTGATGAATACGAAGCGCCCTGGAATTCGGGCAAGAAGCTCGAAGGCGGCAACCGCGGCCATCGTCCGAGCGTCAAGGGCGGCTACTTCCCGGTTCCCCCGGTGGACAGCACCCAGGACATGCGCGCTGAAATGTCGCTGATCCTCGAATCGCTCGGCATTCCGGTTGAAGTGTTTCACCACGAAGTCGCTGGCGCTGGCCAGAACGAAATCGGCACCCGCTTCAGTACGCTGGTCGAGCGTGCCGACTGGACGCAGGTCATGAAATACGTGGTGCACAACGTGGCCAACGCCTACGGCAAAACCGCCACCTTCATGCCCAAGCCCATCGTTGGCGACAACGGCTCCGGCATGCATGTGCACCAGTCCATCTGGAAAGACGGCAAGAACCTGTTTGCCGGCGACGGCTATGCCGGCCTGTCCGACTTTGCGCTGTACTACGTGGGTGGCATCATCAAGCACGCCCGTGCCCTGAACGCCATCACCAACCCCGGCACCAACAGCTACAAGCGCCTGGTTCCTGGCTACGAAGCGCCGGTCAAGCTGGCTTACTCGGCCAAGAACCGCTCGGCTTCGATCCGCATTCCTTACGTCGCCAACCCCAAGGGTCGCCGCATCGAGGCACGCTTCCCCGATCCACTGATGAATCCCTACCTCGGCTTTGCGGCCCTGATGATGGCCGGTCTCGATGGCGTGGAAAACAAGATCCATCCGGGCGAAGCCGCCACCAAGGATCTGTACCATCTGCCGCCCGAGGAAGATGCGCTGATTCCAACCGTCTGCCACAGCCTGGACCAGGCGCTGGACTGCCTCGATGCAGACCGCGGTTTCCTGACCAAGGGCGGCGTGTTCACCGACACCATGCTCGATGGCTACATTGATCTGAAAATGGGCGAAGTCACGCGTCTGCGCCAGGCAACGCACCCCATCGAATTCGAGATGTACTACTCGCTGTAATCAAGGCGAAACCGCTTACTTCGCTGAAGTGGGCGGCTGAAAAAAAAGGATGGCATCTGCCATCCTTTTTTTATGGTGGCGCGGGACTGATGCATTGGCAACTTCATATTTTTGCCGCTTTGCAGCATACTCGCAGACGATCCCCGTCTCTATCCTGCACATTACAGCCAAGCGCATCCAGACGCTGGAACCTCCTCATGAAAAATACTTTTTCCTTGCCTTCCCTGTCCCTTTTTTCCATCGTGCTGCTGGGTAGCGGCCATGGCGCCTGGGCGCAGCAAATTTACCGCTGCGCCGGTGTCGGCGGCAACGCGCCTGAATACATCAACAATTCAAAGGATGCCCAGGTGCGCAACTGCAAGCTGGTCTCTGGCGGCAATGTCACCGTGGTGCAGGGAACGCCGATACCCAAAGCCCCGGCGCGTGTCGCCGCCAGCCCGGCCCCAGGCAATTCGCGCGCTGACAGCAGCCCCGACCAGCGGGCGCGCGACAGTGATTCGCGCATCATTCTCGAATCTGAATTGAGAAAATCCGAAGCCCGGCTGGCAGAGCTGCAAAAGGAATACAACCATGGCGAGCCCGAAAAGCAGGGCATCGAGGGGCGCAACTACCAGCGCTACCTGGACCGTGTGAGTGATCTCAAGGACAGCATTGCGCGCAGCCAGAGCGATATTTCCAGCCTGAAGCGCGAAATTTCCCGCTTGCCGGCCGCAAATTAAGCCAGATCGCAACAGCTCCTGCATGAAAAAGCCCTCCATCCCCACTTTTCTGTCTTCCTTCCCGGCTTCGGGAACCATCCGTTTTCAGGCCTTTGACCTGCTGGCCACGCTGGTCGCGGTGGTCCGCACCAATGGCTGCGTGGTGTTTGCCAATGCCGCGCTCGAAGATGCGCTGGGCACGTCGCGCCGCACCATCGAAGGCTCGCAACTGCCCGAATGCTTCACCGAACCCCACATCCTCAAGCATGCGCTGGAGGGCGCGGGCAGCAATGAATTCGCCGCCCTGCGCTACGACGCCTGGCTGCGGCGCCTGAACCATGAGCCGATGCCAGTGCATGTGGTGGTGGCGCAGACCGACACGCCGGGCGAAGCGATTGTGGAGATGCTGCCGCTGGAGCAGCAGGCCAAGCAGGACCGCGAAGAGCGCCTGATCGACCAGGCGCAGGCCAACAAGGAACTGATCCGCAACCTGGCGCACGAAATCAAGAATCCGCTGGGCGGCATTCGCGGCGCGGCGCAACTGCTGCAGATGGAAATCGACAAGGACCTGACGGAATACACCCAGGTCATCATCCATGAGGCCGACCGTCTGCAGACGCTGGTGGACCGCTTGCTGGCGCCGCACCGCCGGCCGCACCTGGTGGGCGACGTGAACATCCACGAGGTCTGCGAGCGGGTGCGCTCGCTCATTCTGGCCGAGTTTCCGCGTGGCCTGCGGGTGGTTCGCGACTATGACACCTCGATCCCGGAGTTTCGCGGGGACCGCGAGCAGCTGATCCAGGCGGTGATCAATATTGCCCACAATGCTGCCCAGGAACTGGCTGAACGCATCGCGGCAGGCAACGCAAAAATCACTTTCAAAACGCGCATTGCCCGGCAGGTAACTTTTGGAAAAAAGCGCTATCGCCTGGCACTGGAATTGCATGTGATTGACAATGGGCCGGGTGTACCGGACTCCATCAAAGACCGCATTTTCTATCCCCTGGTGTCAGGGCGCGAAGGCGGTTCGGGGCTGGGGCTGACACTGGCGCAAACCTTTGTCCAGCAACACCACGGCTTGATTGAGTGCGAGAGCCGGCCTGGCCATACAGACTTCAAGCTGCTGATACCGCTGCCCTGAAGTCTGTTGTCTTTCATTTCAAAGATAACTACTGCTAGTAGCAAAGGGACAATAAAGCATGAAACCGATCTGGATTGTTGACGATGACCAGTCCATCCGGTTTGTTCTGGAAAAAGCCCTGCTGCGTGAAGGCCTGCCAACGCGCAGTTTCACCAATCCGCGCGAAGTGCTGGCCGCGCTCGACATTGCCGGCGAGGCCGACGGGCCGCAAATCATCGTCAGCGACATCCGCATGCCGGGCGGCTCGGGCCTGGATTTGCTGGAACAGGTCAAGATCAAGCTGCCCGGCCTGCCGGTCATCATCATGACGGCGTTTTCCGACCTGGACAGCGCCGTGTCGGCCTTTCAGGGCGGCGCGTTCGAATACCTGCCCAAGCCGTTTGACCTGCACAAGGCGGTCGAGCTGATCCGCCGCGCCGTCGAGGAAAGCCAGCGCGAGGAAGTGGCCGAAGAGCGTATGGCTGCCGCGCCCGAGATGCTGGGCCAGGCGCCAGCGATGCAGGACGTGTTCCGCGCCATCGGCCGGCTGAGCCAGAGCATGGTCACGGTGATGATCACCGGCGAATCCGGCTCGGGCAAGGAACTGGTGGCGCGCGCGCTGCACAAGCATTCGCCACGCGCCAACGGGCCGTTCATCGCCATCAACACCGCCGCCATCCCGAAGGATTTGCTGGAAAGCGAATTGTTCGGCCACGAGCGCGGCGCCTTCACCGGCGCGCAGACGCTACGTCGCGGGCGCTTCGAGCAGGCCGACGGCGGCACGCTGTTCCTCGATGAAATCGGCGACATGCCGTTTGACCTGCAGACCCGGCTGCTCAGGGTGCTGAGCGACGGCCATTTTTACCGCGTCGGCGGCCACAACGCCGTCAAGGCCAATGTGCGCGTGATTGCCGCCACGCATCAGGATCTGGAGCAGCGCGTCAAGGAAGGCAGCTTTCGCGAAGACCTGTTTCACCGCCTCAACGTGATCCGCCTGCGCCTGCCGGCGCTGCGCGAGCGGCGCGAGGATGTGTTCATGCTGACGCGCCACTTCCTGCAGCAAAGCGCCAAGCAACTGGGCGTGGAGCCCAAGCGGATTTCAGAAGCAGCCCTGCAGCAACTGAGCCTGTTTAACTTTCCCGGCAACGTGCGCCAGCTGGAAAACATCTGCCACTGGCTGACCGTCATGGCGCCTGCCCAGGTGATCGAGCCCAAGGATCTGCCGCCCGAAGTGCTGGGTGCCACGCCTGAATGGAAGCAAGCCCCGGCCCTGACCGAAAAAACCGAGCCGCTCAGGCAGGAGCGGACCGGGGATGCCGACAAGGCCTCTGCGCCGGCCTATTCATCCGAAGCGTTTTCGCCGGCAACGCCGCAGCCGGTGGCCACAAGCACAGGCAGCGACAACGCCGGCCAGGTCGCGCAGTGGGAAACCGGACTGGAGGCCGAAGCCCTGGCGCTGCTGGTCTCGGGGCGCAGCGATGTGTGGGATGTGCTGACGCGCCGGTTTGAGTCGCGGCTGATCATGACCGCGCTGGCCAACACGCATGGCCGCCGCATCGAGGCAGCTCACAAGCTGGGCATCGGGCGCAACACCATCACGCGCAAGATCCAGGAACTCAATCTTGAGTAAATAAGGGCGTTTGCGCAGGCTGCACCTGCGCAGGCAGCTACTTTTTTTATAGCGAATCGAGTTCCAGCACGACCGGCACATGGTCGCTGGGGCGCTCGTTCTTGCGCGGCAGCTTGTCGATCACGCAACTGCGAACCAGGGGCTTGAGCGCTTCGCTGACCAGGATATGGTCAATCCGCAGTCCCCGGTTGCGCCGGAAGGCCATCTCCCGGTAGTCCCACCAGGAATAGCTTTTCTCGGGCTGGTCGAACATGCGAAAGGCGTCATTCAGGCCGAGCTTGACGAGGGCCTGAAAGTGCTGCCGCTCTTCGGTGGTGTGATGGATGGTTTCGCGCAGGCCTTCCGCGTCGTAGGTGTCGCGGTCGTCGGCGGTGATGTTGAAATCGCCCAGCAGCACCAGGTTCGGATGCTCGGCCAACTCTTCGCGCAGCCAGTTGCGCAGGCTTTCCAGCCACTTCATCTTGTACTCGAACTTCTCGCTACCCGGCGACTGGCCGTTGACGAAATAGCCGTTGACCACGCGCACCTCGCCGGTGGGCATGTCCAGCGTGGCGGCGATGACGCGCGATTGCTCGTCGGTGAAGCCGGTGATGTTCTTCACGATGTTGCGGGCCGGCGTGCGGCTCAGGATGGCGACGCCGTTGTAGGTTTTCTGGCCGAACACCGCGCTCTGGTAGCCGGCCGCTTCGAGTTCCTGCAAGGGAAACTTGTCATCGCTGAGCTTGAGTTCCTGCAGGCACAGCACATCGACCGGATTGGCGGCAAGCCAGTCGAGAACCTGCGGCAGCCTGACGGTCAGGGAATTGACATTCCAGGTGGCAATTTTCATGAGTTTTAGTGCTCCAGCGCAATCAGGTCGGGCGTAAGCAGCTATTAAATATGTAGCGCAGCCAGTGCGCCCACGATCACGCCGAGGGCGCCCACGCCAAACATCCCGTACTCCAGCCACTTCTTGCGCGTCAGCAGGGCAATCGCCGCCAGCGCAATCGACACCTGCAGCACGGTGGTGGCTTGCGCCCAGCGGTGGTGCTGGTGCAACTGCTCGTCGGAGGATTTGTCCCAGGCGAGGGACTCGGCTTCCAATTTTTCTGCACCTGTCTTGATCTCGTTTTTTTCGGTTTCGTAGCGGTCGATCCTGCCTTGATAGCCCACTTTCTTATCTTCCGGCGCCAGGTCGCGCGCAAATTCAGCCAGCGACTGCTTGGTGCTTTTGGACTGGAAGTAGCTCCACTGGTTGGCAGCTTCGGTTTTCTTGATGGCGGCGTTGTTTTTGTACAGGCCGGCATTGGCCTGCGTGGCGCCGCCCATGTAGCCAAAAATGGCGCCTACCGTGGCGATGATGGCGGTGAACATGGCGATCTGGTTGATCATGCCGCCGCTTTCGTGACCGCTCTGCGCGGCATGCTCCAGTTCGTGGTCGTGGGGGCCGTGTACGTGAAATCCGTGTCCTGACATTTAGATTTTCTTTTTGTAGGTGATAAAGCTGAAGTTGAACCCTTCGGTCGATTTGCCTTGCTCTCTTGAGATTTCGAGCCATTCGTCAGAACCGAATTCTGGTGCGTAAGCGTCGCCTGGGTAGTCTTGGGCAATTTCAGTGACTAACGCTGTGCTGGCCAATGGCAGGGCTTGGGCATAAATCTCGGCTCCGCCAATTACCCAGGCATCACTGTCAACTGGACAGAGTGCCATAGCTTCGGATAGCGAGTGGGCGCATACAGCACCCGATGCTTGCCAGTCTGCTTTTCGCGTCAAGACAATGTTAAGCCGCCCAGGGAGTGGTCGAAACTTCTGTGGCAGCGAATCCCAAGTTTTACGCCCCATGATGACGGGTTTGCCGAGCGTAGTGCGCTTGAAATGCGCCATGTCTTCAGGAAAGTGCCAAGGCAGAGTGTTGTTTTGACCGATCACGCCATTGGCGGAGCGGGCAAAGATAAGGTGAAGTTTCATTCTTAAATAGCCACCGGTGCCTTGATGGCCGGGTGGTGCTGGTAGTCGAGAAATTCGAAATCCTCGAACTGGTAGTCGAAGACGGAGTCGGGCTTGCGCTTGATGTTCAACGTCGGGTAGAGGAAAGGCGCGCGGCTGAGCTGCAGTGCGACCTGTTCGGCGTGGTTGCTGTAGATGTGGCAGTCGCCGCCGGTCCAGATGAAATCGCCCACATCCAGGTCGCATTGCTGCGCCACCATGTGCGTGAGCAGGGCGTAGCTGGCGATGTTGAACGGCACGCCGAGGAAAATGTCGGCGCTGCGCTGGTACAACTGGCAGCTGAGTTTGCCCTTGCCGCCGGGCTCGGTGGCCGGGGCGACGTAGAACTGGAACAGCGCATGGCAGGGCATCAGCGCCATCTTGTCGAGGTCGGCGACGTTCCAGGCGCTGACGATGATGCGGCGCGAGTCGGGGTTGGTCTTGAGGGTCTTGATGACCTCGGCGATCTGGTCGATGTGGCCGCCGTCGGGCGTTGGCCAGCTGCGCCATTGCACGCCATAGACCGGCCCCAAGTCGCCGTCCGGGCGCGCCCATTCGTTCCAGATCGTCACGCCGCGCTCCGTCAGCCAGTGGTTGCTGCTGGAGCCGGTCAGGAACCAGAGCAGTTCCTGGATGATCGATTTGACGTGGACCTTCTTGGTCGTGACCAGCGGAAAGCCTTCGTTCAGGTCAAAGCGCATCTGGTGGCCAAACACGCTTTTTGTTCCGGTGCCGGTGCGGTCGGCCTTCAACGCACCTTGCGTGGCCACAAGGCGCATGAGATCTTCGTACTGTTGGCGGATTGGGCGGGTCATGGGCAGACTGAACAAAAAAGCCTTTGATTATCGCCCGGAAGCTGCATTTTCTAAATCTAAAGCCTGACAATGCGCCCCGGATTCATGAGGTTCTGCGGGTCCAGCCCAGCCTTGATCGCCCGCATCATCGACAGCGCGACCAGCGACTTGTACGTTGCCAGCTTGTCGGTCTTGAGGCTGCCGACGCCGTGCTCGGCCGAAATCGAGCCGTCAAAGCGGGCCACCGAGTCATAGACCAGGGTGTTGACCTCTTCTTCACGATCGCGCAGGAAGGCCTGGGCATCACCGCCCTCAGGCGCCTGCACGTTGTAGTGCAGGTTGCCGTCGCCCAGGTGGCCGAAGTTCACCAGCCGCACGCCGGCGATGTGCTGCCGCAGCAGCGCATCGGTGGCCTCGACAAATTCGGGAATGCGTGACACCGCAATCGAAATGTCGTGCTTGATGTTCAGGCCTTCCTCGGCCTGCGCCAGCGGGATGCTTTCGCGGATATGCCAGAGCTGATGCGCCTGCGCCAGGTTTTCGGCGACCACCGCATCGCTCACGCAGCCGTCTTCGAGCGCGGTTTCCAGCAGGCGCTCGAACTGCTCGCGCGCATGGGTTTCGGATTCGTGGTCGGAGTTCTCCAGCAGCACGCACCATGGCGCCTCCTTGAACAGCGGCACGCGCAACTGCGCAAAGTGCTTGTCCACCAGGCTCAGGGCAAACTGGCCCATCACCTCGAAGCCGGTCAGGCCCGCGCCCAGGTGCCGGTGCGCCAGGCCCAGCAGCGTGACGGCCGCTTCCATCGACGGCACGGCGGCCCAGGCGGTGAGGCGCGCGGCGGGCTGCGGATAGAGCTTGAGCGTGGCGGCGGTGATGATGCCCAGCGTGCCTTCGCTGCCGACGAACAGGTCGCGCAGGTCGTAGCCGGTGTTGTCCTTGCGCAGGCCCGAAAGCCCGTGCCAGATCTCGCCCTGCGCGGTGACCACTTCAAGCCCCAGGCACAGGTCGCGCGCATTGCCGTAGCGCAGCACCTGCGTGCCGCCGGCATTCGTCGCCAGGTTGCCGCCAATGGTGCAGCTGCCCTCGGCAGCCAGGCTCAGCGGAAACAGGAAACCGGCTTTTTCGGCCGCTTCCTGCAGGCTTTGCAAAATGCAGCCGGCCTCGACGGTGATGGTGAGGTTGGCGGCATCCATCGCGCGCACGGCATTCATGCGCTGCAGGCTCAGCACCACCTGGGTGCCCGATTCATCGGGCACCGAGCCGACCGCCAGGCCGGTGTTGCCGCCCTGCGGCACCAGGCTGACGCCGGCGGCGGCGCAGGCCTTGACGATGGCGGCGACCTCTTCAACGCTGGCCGGGCGCACCACGGCCAGCGCCTTGCCCTGCGCGCGCTTGCGCCAGTCCTGCGTGTAGGCGCTCAGGTCGCCGTCGCACAGGACATGGGCCGGGCCGGTGATCCGGCGCAGTTCTTCAAGGAGGACGGGGTGTTGAATGGAGGTCATGACGGGGTGTGGCCAGCAACGGCAGAGGAGGAGGGCAGGTTTTTGAACCGGACGCGCACATGCAGCGCGCAGGCGATGAACAGCAGCAGGCACAGCAGCACTTCCAGCATGGCCAGGTAGTTGCCCGGCGCGCGGTCGCTCCAGGCGCGCACCGCGCCTTCGGTGAAGTACAGCCAGACCATCAGGCTGACCCAGCGGTAGGTGTACATGCGGTTTTTCCAGATGCCGGCCAGCGGGATGACCAGCGGCAGCACTTTGAGCGCCAGCAGCGAGCCGCCCGGCCGTATCGGCGCCAGCCACATTTCCCAGGCCAGGCCCAGCACAATCAGTCCGGCCAGGCTGCCCAATGCCAGCCAGCGCGTCATTTCAATTTGGTTTGCTTTGTTCATGTCGATGGCATGATACCGGGGATGAAATTTCCGCCGTCCCTGGAGGCCTTGCTGGTCGAGCTGTCGCATTTTCCCTGGCGCGACACCGCCATCACGCTGCGCAACCGTTTCCGTGAAGACCGCATGGGGCTGACCGCCAGCAGCCTGACCTTCACCACGTCGATTGCGCTGGTGCCTTTCTTTACCGTGGCGCTGGCCGTGTTCACCGCCTTTCCGATGTTTTCCAAGTTGCAGGGCGCGCTGGAGGCCTGGCTGGTCAAAAGCCTGATTCCCGACAACATCGCGCGCCAGGTGCTGGGTTACCTGACGCAGTTCAGCGGGCAGGCCAGCAAGCTCGGCGTCGCGGGCCTGGCGGTGCTGGTGGTGACGGCGATTGCGCTGATCCTGACGATTGACCGCACCCTGAACAGCATCTGGCGCGTGCGCAAACCCCGGCCGCTGGGGCAGCGGGTGCTGATTTACTGGGCCGCCATCACGCTCGGGCCGCTGGTGCTGGCGGCCAGCCTGGCCGTGACCTCGTATGTGGTGTCGGCCTCCAGCGGCCTGGTGGGCGCCTTGCCCGTCAGCCTGCGTTTCGTGCTGGACGTGGCGCAGTTCTTCCTGGTGGCTGGCGGCGTGGCCGCGCTGTACCGCTATGTGCCCAACACCTACGTCCAATGGGCGCACGCCTTCGCGGGCGGCCTGTTCGTGGCCGCCGGCCTGGAGATCGGCAAGAAAGTCATGGGCATTTACCTGACCGCGGTGCCGACGTATTCGCTGGTGTATGGGGCTTTTGCCGCCTTGCCTATCCTGCTGGTGTGGATTTATGTCTCCTGGATCATCGTGCTGATGGGCGCCGTCATGACCGCCTGCCTGCCCAGCTTGCTGGCCGGCGTGTCGCGTCGCGGCAGCGCGCACGGCTGGCATTTCCAGCTGGCCATCGAAGTGCTGCAGCACCTGAACGAGGCGCGCGGCACGGCGCGCATGGGCATGAGCGCCTCGCAGTTGGGCGAATTGCTCGAAGTCGATGGGCTGCAGCTGGAGCCGGTGCTGGAAACGCTGATCGAGCTGGACTGGATTGGCCAGCTCAATGAGGCCGAAGGAAGCGCCGAGTCCCGCTACCTGTTGCTGGTTGATCCGGACGCCACCCCCTTGGCGCCGCTGATGCAGAAATTGCTGCTCGACCGCGCGCCTTCGGTCAATAATTTATGGGAAAACGCCCGTTGGCGCATGCTGCACCTGCGTGATGCGCTATGAAAAATATAGTATCTTGAGATGCCCGTCCTTGCGGCCCAATCATCTTGAATGACGCTGTTCCACCCTTTTAAAACCAATCCCCCGCATGTCCCATTCTTCCAATGCCGAGCTTTCCATGACCGATTCAGTGACCTGGGTCGTTTGCCTGTGTGCCGACTGGTGCGGCCTGTGCCGCGATTACCAGGCCGTCATGGCGCAAATGGCCGGGCGCTATCCGGCTTTCAGGTTCGCCTGGCTGGACATTGAAGACCAGGCCGAGCTGGTCGGCGACATCGATGTGGAAACCTTCCCGACGGTGCTGATGGCCGATGCGCAGGGTACCCGGTTTTTTGGCCCCCTGACGCCGCAGGCCAATACCCTGGTGCGCCTGCTGGACTCACTGCAAAACGCCAGCCTGCAAAGCAGTCCCCATTTGCCGGCCACCCGGCAATTGCTGCAGGCCTTGCAGGCGGCGCCTGAACACTGGCTCAAGGCATAGCGCGACTGTTGGGCGGGCGCATGTAAAGCAAGGTAAGGCCCATGTCCGAATGGCAGCGGATCTTGCCGCAAGGCCGGCGTGGTGCTACACCCATAAGCGGCCGGTCTTTCTGCCTGCGTTGCGGAGCAGGTGCATTCGGCCGCAGCGAAGGAGAAAGCCATGAACAATTTGCAAGCCACGCAGATCAAGGCGCTCAAGGCGGGCATTCAGGGAGAGGTCATTCTTCCCGAGGATGCTTCCTTTGACACCGCGCGCCAGGTCTGGAACGCGATGATCGACAAGCACCCCGCCGCCATCGTCCGATGCGCCGCCACCCCGGATGTGGTTCACGCGGTGAATTTTGCCCGGGAGCAAGGCCTGCGGCTGGCCGTGCGCGGCGGCGGGCACAACATCGCCGGCAGCGCGGTGTGCGACGACGGCATCGTCATCGACCTCTCGCAGATGAAGGCCGTGTACGTTGATGCCAACAACCGCCGCGCCAGCATTGAAGGCGGCGCCACGCTGGCCGATTTCGACGCCGCCGCCCAGGTCCACGGCCTGGCGATACCGCTGGGCATCAACTCCACCACCGGCGTCGCCGGCCTGACGCTGGGCGCCGGCTTTGGCTGGCTCAGCCGCAAGTACGGCATGACCATCGACAGCCTGGAATCGGCCGAAGTGGTGACGGCGGCCGGCGAGGTGCTGCGCGCCAGCGCCACCGAGCACCCCGACCTGTTCTGGGCATTGCGCGGCGGCAGCGGCAATTTCGGCGTCGTGACGCGCTTCGGTTTCCGGCTCCATCCGGTCGGCCCGAATGTGCTCGCCGGCCTGATCGTCTATCCGTTTGCCGAGGCAAAGACGGTGCTTCAGCAGTACCGCGAATTCACGGACAAGGCGCCCGACGATCTTTCCGTGTGGACCGTCCTGCGCAAGGCGCCGCCGCTGCCTTTCCTGCCCGAAGCGGTCCATGGCCAGGAGGTGGTCATACTGGCGCTGCTCTACACGGGCGATCCAGAGCAAGGCAAGACGCTGATCGAGCCGCTGCACCACTTCGGCACGCCGGTCGGCGCGCACGTCGGCGTCATGCCCTATGTGGATTGGCAGAAAGCCTTTGATCCGTTGTTGACGCCCGGCGCCCGCAATTACTGGAAATCGCATAATTTTTCGAAGCTGGAGGACGGGCTGTTCGACGCCGTCATCGAGTACGCCGGCAAGCTGCCGTCGCCGCAGTGCGAGATATTTTTTGGCGCCATCGGCGGCGCGACCACCCGGCCCACGCCCGATGCCATGGCGTATGCGCACCGCGACGCCCGCTTCGTCATGAACGTCCACGGCCGCTGGGACGATCCGGCCGACGACGCGGACTGCATCCGCTGGGCGCGCGACTATTTCAAGGCCTCGGCGCCCTTTGCCAGCGGCGGCGTGTACGTCAACTTCCTGACCGCCGACGAGGGTGACCGCGTGAAGGCGGCCTATGGCCAGAACTACGAAAGGCTCGCGCAGGTCAAGCGCCGCTACGACCCGGCCAACCTGTTCAGCACCAACCAGAACATCCAGCCCGCGTGATCAAAACAACGATGCCTGTCGCGGGCGATGAAACAGGCCGCAAGACTTCAGGGTCTGGACCTTGGGGCGAGCGGTGCGGGACCGCTGCTAGCCTGTCCAATGCCCGAGGTCTCGCCAACAGGGAAGCACCATCATGAAGAAGTACATTGCACTTTGCCGCTTCACCGATCAGGGGATTCGCAGCGTGAAGGACACCACGAAACGCGCCGATGCCGTCATGGAAGCCGCCAAGAAATTCGGCGCCAGCATGAGCCAGATCTACTGGACATCGGGCCACTATGACCTGGTGGCGATGATCGAGGCACCGGATGACGAGTCGGCCAGTGCGTTTGGCCTGAGCATAGGCGCTGCCGGCAATATCCGAACGGAAATGCTGCATGCGTTTTCAAAGGATGAAATGAACGCAATCCTCGCCAGGATGGCCTGAAGCACCTTGCCCGGGTTGCGTTTATCCTGAGTATTTTTATTCAGGAAAGTCTCGCCCATGAGTCCATCGATTGATGCCAACAGCCTGGCGCATGCCGCTGACTTGATCTCCCGGGCCGACGCCCTGATCGTTGCCGCCGGCGCCGGCATGGGCGTCGATTCGGGTCTGCCCGATTTCCGGGGCACGGAAGGATTCTGGAAGGCCTACCCGGTGCTGGGGCGGGACAAGGTGGATTTCTACAGCATCGCCTGCCCGGACGCCTTTCGCACCGACCCGCAGCGCGCCTGGGGCTTTTACGGGCACCGGCTGCAGCTTTACCGCGCGACCCGGCCGCACCCCGGTTTCCAGGTTCTCACGCGCTGGGGCAAGGCCATGCCGCACGGGCTTTCGGTGTTCACCAGCAATGTCGATGGGCAATTCCAGAAAGCCGGCTTCGAGGCGGACAGCGTGTATGAATGCCATGGCTCGATTGCCCATCTGCAATGCATGCAGCCGTGCAGCAGCGCCATCTGGCCGGCCGACGGCTTCGTTCCCGAGGTGGACGCCGCGCAATGCCTGCTGCTCAATGCGCCGCCGGTGTGCCCGCACTGCGGCGGCCTGGCGCGGCCCAATATCCTGATGTTCAATGATTCGGAGTGGCTTGAAGACCGTGCCTGGCGGCAGGCCGCGCGGCTGGAGCGCTGGCTGGGCAGCGTCTGCCGGCCGGTGGTGGTGGAGCTGGGCGCGGGCACGGCGATTCCTTCGGTGCGCCATTTCAGCCAGCGCATCGTCCAGCGCTTTGGCGGGCGGCTGGTGCGCATCAACCCGCGCGAGTTCAAGGTGCTGACGCGGCTGGACGTGGGCATTGCGGCCGGAGCGGCGCACGCGCTGGCCGAAATCGAGCGCCTGATGCAGGCGGCGCGCACGCTGTAAGTATCTGGAAAATAATAACTTCCCGTCCGTCATTCCCGCGAAGGCGGGAATCCAGCAACATGGGCTGAAACGCTCAAACGAGTCTGGATACCCGCCTTCGCGGGTATGACGCAGGGAAGTTATTGTTGACAGCATCCTAAGCGCTATTGTTTTGATAGCTTCTTACGCTTGTGTTTATTGCGTTACAAGCCTTTTTTGGTATCAAAAAGCGCCGTGAAACGGGTTTTACAGGCGCCGCGCTGGTCTGGTGACCTTTAAAGCCCGGCCCCGACGGTGAAAGATCTGGTTTTTTAAATAAAATATGGGCGTAGCGCAGGCCACGCATGCGCAAGCAGCTATTGAATCAATAGCGTGTGCGACGCGCTTCAGACCCGCCCGTCAACCCATCCTTCAAGCCATGACCAAAGAAACCCCAAAAACCGGCAGTTGGACCACCATTCGCCAACAACTCGCCACGCTTGAACAGCCCGCGCTGCTGGCCCTGGTCAAAGAGCTTTACCAGGCAGCGCCCGGAAACCGCGATTTCCTCCATGCCCGCTATCCGCCGCTGGGGGGTGGCGAGGAGGCGCTGGAGGCCTACCGGCGCAAGATCGTGGAGCAGTTTTTTCCGGCTAGGGGCTTTGGCAAGCTCAAGCTGGCCGAAGCGCGCAAGGCGATACGCGACTACGGCAAGGCCACGGGCCATCTGGCCGGCATCGTGGAATTGATGATGACCTACGTCGAAAACGGCGCCCGGTTCACCCAGGAATACGGCGATATCGACGAGCGCTTCTACATCAGCGTGGAGTCGGTGCTCGATGAGTTGGCGGCGCTGCTGCTGGGTGAGGCGCGGGCGCTGTATCCCGAGTTCCAGCACCGGCTGGCCCATGTGAAACAGATGTCAGGCGGTATTGGCTGGGGGTTTGGTGATCATGTCGCAGAGGTTGTCGATGAACTGAAGGCTGAACTCGGCGGCGGCGCCTGACCGGCGGGCTACGCCAGAATTGATGCGCCGCCCGCAGCTTTAAAAAACCATTCAATCACCGAAAGCAACACCACCATGAGCCACGACATCTGGGCCTGGGATATTTCCAGCCATCCCTTGAGCACCGACACCTTCGGCGGCGCGGCCCAGACCTTCCTGGCGCTGCAGGAAGTGAACGACGGCGGCAGCCCGCGCTTTGCCGAATTTGCACGCGCCCTGGTGGCGCGCCACCCCAGCGCCGACATGCTGGCGCCGGACGACCCGGACGCCGAGGATTCGCCGTGGCAGGGCAACCCGCTCAAGCAGGCGCAGGACGGGCAGCGCGCCCTGTTCGGCCTGAGCCTGCCGCAGGGCGGCGACCCGCTGCCGCTGCTGCGCTTTGTGGTCGAGGCGGCCAACGCCGCCGGGCTGGCGGTGTTCGACGACCAGTTGGGCACGGCCTTTTTGCCCGATGGCCGGGTGCTGCCCGAGGAGCACCGGGAAGCCTGGGCCACGCTCAAGCGCCAGCTCGACGCGGAGCCGGAGCACCTGACCAAGGCGCAGGCGCGAAAGCTGCTGCTGTCGCGGCTGGGGGACGTGCTGGGAAAGCATGGGTTTGAGCTGGCAACCCGCCAAGGCTGGCATGGCGCGTTTGTCCGGCCCATTGAGGGCGGCAGCCAGTGGATCAGCCTGTACATCAGCGGCACGGGGGCAGCGCTTAAGGGCGGCCTGCATTTTGCAGTTGACTTTGACGCGGTCAAGTCGATTTACAAGGAAGTGTGCGGATCAGATTGGAGTAGGGGGGGGAGTACGCACTGTCGTTCTCCATCCAGGACGTCGTTGTGGAAACTCCCCACTTCAAGCCCCTCATTGCCTCGGCCGGCGAGATCAGGTCGCTGCAGGCGCTGGTGGAAAGCCGTGCGCTGCCGGTTCTGCAGCGCAGCCGCACCCTGGGCGAGCTCGACGCGCTGATCCACCGGGAAGGCCTGTTTCCAAGAGACGCTAGGCGCCGTTTTGTCGCGCTGATCATCGCCCGCCTGGCCGGCAACCCGGACTTTGAAGCGCTGGCTCAGCAAATGCAGCATAGCTATGAAAAAGGGGACAAAGAGACCACAGACAAACTGCAGCGGCTCATCGACCACCTGCGCGACAAGGCGGCGCCTGCCGTTTGAGCGTCAACGCCGGTAGCCTGAACGGCCGGGTGCCTGGGCTCAGGCAGCCAAAAAATCCCGGATCGCGAACAGCGTCGCGTCGGGCGCTTCCGTCATCTGGTGATGGCCCACGTCCAGGCGCGTGACCTGCACGCTCTTGCCCGCCTGGCGCGCGCTGGCGATCAGCCCTTGCGCGGCCTTGGGCGGCGTCATCTGGTCGTTCGCGCCGAGCACGAACAGCACCGGGCAGGTGATGGCCTGAATCGCCGCTTCGCCGTTGGCATAGCTGTCGCAGGCCTTGAAGCCCCGGTGAAAGACGTTGACTTGGGCGTTGCTCGCCAGCACGCGGCGGCCCAGCGCCATGCTGGCGCCATAAACCCAGGTGCCGGGGCCGAGCGCCGAGGGCGGTGGCGCCAGCGTGCTGCGCGAGAACACATTGACCAGCGCCAGCGCCTTCATCGGCTCGTTCAATGAACTGTCCAGCAGCGCGGGCGACACCTTCATCGGAAAGGCCGTGCCGACCAGCACCAGATGGCTGACGCGCTCTTTCAGCCTTGACGCGGCTTCGAGCGCGATCAGCGAGCCCCAACTGTGGCCGACTAGCGCAGCGCGCTCCACACCGGCCGCATCAAGCAGCGCGGCGATGAAATCCGCCGCATCTTCGACGGAAGAGGGCGCATCGCCGCCGCTGCGGCAGTGGCCGGGCAGGTCAACCGCCAGCACGTTCCAGCCGTGGTGCGCCAGGTAGCGGCTCTGCAAAATCCAGACGCTGTGGTCATTGAGCACGCCGTGGATGAAGACCACGGTCGGCTGAGCGGAATCGAAGGGCTTGCCGCCGGTGTAGCAGTAGGCGCCGTGGCCGTTGACGCTGAGCTGCATCACGCGCCTGCCTTTTCAGCCGACTTCAGTGCGCGCTTGAGGTCGTCGATCAGGTCGTCCGGGTCCTCCAGGCCGATGGACAGGCGTATCGTTCCCTGCGTGATGCCGGCCCCGGCAAGCGCCTCGTCGCTCATGCGGAAATGCGTGGTGCTGGCCGGGTGGATCACCAGGCTGCGGCAGTCGCCGACATTGGCCAGGTGGCTGAAGACCTTGAGCGCCTCGACAAAGGCCTTGCCCTGGGCGCGGCTGCCCTTGAGGTCGAAGCTGAACACCGAGCCCGCGCCGCGCGGCAGCAGCTTTTTCGCCAGCGCGTGGCTGGGGTGCGATGCGAGCATCGGGTGGCCGACGCGCGAGACAAAAGGGTGGCTGGCCAGGAATGCCACGACCTTTTCAGTGTTGCCGATGTGGCGCGCCATGCGCAGCCCCAGCGTTTCGATGCCCTGCAAAATCAGCCAGGCGGTGTGCGGGCTCATGCAGGCGCCGAAGTCGCGCAGGCCTTCGCGGCGCGCGCGCAGCAAGAACGCGCCGACCGTGCTTTCCTCGCTGAACACCATGTTGTGAAAGCCGTCATAGGCCTCGGTCAGTTCGGCGAACTTGCCTGACTGGTCCCAGTCGAAACTGCCGCCATCGACCACCAGGCCACCAATCACCGTGCCGTGGCCGCTCAAAAACTTGGTCGCCGAGTGGTACACCAGGTCTGCGCCATGCTCGAAGGGCTTGATGAGCCAGGGCGAAGTCAGCGTCGAATCGACCAGCAGCGGCACCTTCGCTTCATGGGCAATGCTGGCGACGGCCGCAATGTCCAGCACCTCCAGGCCCGGATTGCCGACGGTTTCACCGAAAAAAAGCTTGGTGTTGGGCCGCACGGCGGCGCGCCAGCCGTCGATGTCGCCGGGCTTGACAAAGGTGGTGTTGATGCCAAAGCGGCGCAGCGTGTAGTGCAGCAGGTTCTGGCTGCCGCCGTACAGCGCGGTGCTGGCGACGATGTGCGAGCCGGCGCCCATCAGCGTGGCAATGGCCAGGTGCAGCGCGGCCTGGCCGCTGGCCGTGGCGATGGCGCCGATGCCGCCTTCAAGCGCCGAGATGCGCTGCTCCAGCACCGCATTGGTCGGGTTGCTGATGCGCGAATACACATGCCCGGCGCGCTCCAGATTGAACAGGCTGGCGGCGTGGTCGCTGGACTCGAAGACGAAGGACGTGGTCAGGTGAATCGGCACGGCACGCGCGCCGGTGGCCGGGTCGGGCGCGGCGCCTGCGTGCAGCGCCAGGGTGTCGAAACCGGGGTCTGAATAACCGGGCATGAATGGAGTCTCCAGTACAAAAAAGCTGATTTTTTTCAACGGCACGGGGCCGCATCCCGGTCCTGGATGGAAAAAGGACGCACGGCCGGGTAATCGTTACCGGCGGCGAAGGGATTGTGGGCTATATTTGATACGGATTTGTACCCTGATTACCCGTACCGCGTCGCGGCGGGCACCCTGAACAACAAGCTGGCAAAAGCGGTTAAGCGCTTGCCAGAACCATTGAGGAGAAACGATGAAGGTAGCAGACATCCTGCGGGTAAAAGGCAACACGCTTTACACCGTTCAGCCCGATGAACCGCTGGCAAAGGCAGCCGATATCATGGCCGAAAAAGACATCGGCTCGCTGGTCGTCATGGAGCATGGCGACCTGGTCGGCATGCTGACCTTTCGCGAGGTGATTGTCTGCATCGTCGCCAACGGCGGCGAGATTGGCCGCACGCTGGTCCGCAAGGCCATGGACGACCATCCGCTGACCTGCACGCCCGATACCGAGATCGACGAAGTGCGCCGCATGATGCTGGACCGCCACGCGCGCTACATGCCGGTGATGAGCCAGAAAATGCTGATGGGCGTGATCAGCCTGTACGACGTGGCCAAGGCCGTGGTGGACAGCCAGAACTTCGAGAACAAGATGCTCAAGGCCTACATTCGCGACTGGCCCGCCGAAAGCGACGCCGAGCGCGATTGATGCGCAGGGCGGGCCGCAGCGCCGCCCGTTTTCATTTCCTTACATTCCTCGACCCGTGCTGGCGTGAATCATTTCCCGCACGCGCGGGTAAATCTGCAGGTTCCACCTGCGGCCGCTGAACACCCCGTAATGGCCCACGCCGGTCTGGATGTGGTGGGTGCGCATGTAGGGCGGAATGCTGCTGCACAGGTCTTGCGCGGCCAGGGTCTGGCCGACGGCGCAAATGTCGTCGCGTTCCCCTTCGACCGTCATGAGCGCCGTATGGCGAATGGCTGCGGGCTTCACGAGGCGGCCCCGGTAGCTGAGCTTTCCCAGCGGCAGGTCGTAGGTCTGAAACACTTTTTCGACGGTTTCCAGGTAGAACTCTGCCGGCAGGTCGTTCACGGCCAGGTATTCGTCGTAAAACTTGCGGATCACATCGGCTTTTTCCTTGTCGCCTTCGACCAGGTGCTGGTACATGTCCTTGAACGACTTCTTGTGGCGCTCCAGGTTCATGGCCAGAAACGCGCTGACCTGCACAAAGCCGGGGTACACGCGGCGCATATGGCCGGCGTGGGGCAGGGGCACATGGCTGATCAGGTTTTTCTCGAACCATTCGATGGGCTTGCTGGTGGCCAGCGTGTTCACCCCCGTGGGGTTCACCCGGCAGTCCACCGGGCCAGCCATCAGCGTCAGGCTACGCGGCGTGGTTGGGTCATCGTCCTCGGCCATCAGGGCCGTGGCCGCCAGCGCCGCCACGCAGGGCTGGCACACGGCGATCACATGCGTGCCCGGGCCAATCGTCTGGATGAAGCGGATCATGTGGTCGATGTAGTCGTCCAGTGCAAAAGCGCCATGGCGCAGCGAAACATCGCGCGCGTTGTGCCAGTCGGTGATGTACACATCATGGTCTTGCAGCAGGGTGCGGGCGGTTTCGCGCAGCAAGGTGGCGAAATGGCCCGACAGCGGCGCCACCAGCAGCACCGGCGGCTGATAGGGCAGGTCGCTGGAAGCTTCCTTCTTGAAGCGCAGCAGCGTTCCAAACGGCATGCCCAGCACGGTTTCCTCGGTGACCGGCAACTCCTGCTCGCCGACTTTCACCGACGTGATGTCGTAAGCCGGCCGTGTATGGGTCAGCCGCATGCGCGAAAACACCTCCATCGACGCAGAGAACTTGCGCAGCAAACTGCCCTCGGTCCTGTTCAGCCACAGGGCAGCGCTGGTGCCCTGGGCCAGCAGGCGAAACGGTGACATCAGGTCGGACTGGAGTTGATAGGCAGAGTAAAGCATGGGTTTCCTTGCCCGAGGCAGGCATTTCATCACGGCGTTTTGCCCCAATACCCTGCTTTTGCAGGCAAGTTACGGGCCAGTGCCGCCGCCGCCCCAGGCTGGTGCGCGGCAAGCAGCGCCGGCTGGCACAACCTTTGCACAAGAACCTTGCCCCGTCTTGCCCCAAGGAGTTCCTCATGACCAAAACCGTTTTGACCATCAGCAGTAAAAACTATGGCTCCTGGTCCCTGCGTGGCTGGTTGCTGGCCAAACTGGCCGGACTGGAGTTCACCGAAAAGGTGATTCCGCTCGATGATCCGGCGATGCGCGCCGAGATGCTGCTGCTGTCGTCGAGCATCCTGGTGCCTTCACTCGAGCACAGCGGCGTGAAAGTCTGGGACACGCTGGCGATTGCCGAATACCTGCATGAAATTAAGCCCGAAGCGCAGTTGCTGCCGCCTGACATCAAGGCGCGGGCGCATTGCCGCGCCATCTGCGGCGAAATGCATTCCGGCTTTGCTTCCTTGCGGTCGTCGCTGCCGATGAACCTCAAGGCGCACTTTCCCGCCTTCAAGGTCTGGTCACGGGCGCAGGCCGATATCGACCGCGTGCTGGAGATCTGGAAAGAGTGCTTGGCCACTTACGGCGGCCCCTACCTGTTCGGCAAGCAGCCCTGCATGGCCGACGCCATGTACGCGCCGGTGGTCACGCGTTTCTTGACCTACGACGTGGCGATTGACAAAACCTGCGCCGCCTACTGCAAGCGCATCATGGCGCTGCCCGCCATGAAGGAATGGGTGGCCGAGGCGAAGGAAGAGCCCGAGGACATTGACGAGCTGGATGCGGAGTTCTGAAGACCAGCCAGCGCTTCAGCTTTCCCACGGCGTGCAGGGCGGAATCTCGCACACCGGCGCCACGTCAATCGACTTGAAATCGGCCGGCGAGACGATTTCGAGGTATTCCATGTCGGGCGAGTAATCGAACAGGTAGTGGCTGATGCCGGGGCTCTGATGCACCACGTCGCCCGCTTCCACCAGCGTTTCCTTGTCGCCGTACATGAAGCGCGCCCAGCCCGTGATCATGATCACAATCTGGAAATCCGCCTCATGGCGGTGCCAGCCCGTGCCGTTTTCTGGTGCCATATTGGCCCTGACAAGGTGCGCAATCACCTTTCCATGGGTCGCCTCGGCGATGCCCAGGTCGCGGTAGAGAAAGAAGTCACGCAAGCCGCCCGGCAGATAGGGCGTATCGCCCGGTTTGACATGCGAAAACTTGGTCACGGTGAGGTCCGGCATGAAAAAGCTCCTGTTCAGTCACTGTCAACAAAAGAATGCTGCGCTGCACAAAGCAGGAAATGTTCCAGAACATTTTTTACCATGCGGATCAGGCCGCTGCTGGACCAGACCTATTTTTTGCGGGTATTCGGTTGGCGGTTCGGTTCCGACTGGGTCCAGACATTCAAGTTTCTCCAAAGCAGCCGTTCAACATTCGAGCTGCCCGGCAGGCAACACTAGCCGCGAAGCGTCAATCTTCAGTTGTTGTCCGTGCCGAGCGACCAGTTAAAGCGCATTGTTGGATGACAGTGATACTTCATTCGATTTCCAGAATGCTAATGCACTGTGTACAGCCGCGAGTAAGGCGGCAACCAATAAGAATCCATGTGTTTTGCCAAGGGAAATCACATTGTGCGGATTTGCTAAATCACACTCTCCGCGAACATAGTCAAAGCTTGCGCCTTGGTCTAAGCAACGATCAACGGCAAGTAGATGCGCCACAACCTGCCAAGCAGCCGCTAACGAAATTGCAGCCCAGAACAGGGCTAAAAATTTGGTGACGCGCTGGCTACCCCGGCATGTACTTGGTCGGGCGGCACTAAAAAGATGGATGGCGCAGACACCAAAAAGTAGCGATAGTGATGCCCAGAGGTTTCCATTGAACAGGGCACGTTCGCCAGTAAAGAGCGACGCAGCCTGTAGGACGCCCATAAAACAGTACACGCTGGACAAAATGCAGAAAAATCCCGCGAGTCGGAAACCCCATAGTCGGACGGAAATAATGCGGATCATGTAAGTGCGTTTTAATGTTCGAGTTAAGGGGTTAGCCGGTTTGCCTAATCGCAGACATTCAACAAAGAGCTGGGGCAAAGGCCAAGCAGTTGAAGCCCTTCATTGATGAAAAAAGCATGACTCAACGCCGTAGCCTTCCAAGTAAATACCAGCAATCCACAGGCATGTACCCAAAGTCACACAGAAGGCTGTAGAAATCGCAATTCGTGCTGTCGTTTTGTGCCGTCCGCAAAGATGGGCGAACAAAAACACACAAAACACGGCAACTAGATATGGCGCGAGTGAGTAACCTTCAAGCTCAAGTGCTCGTATCGGGTCTCCCAAGGCTCCGCCCTTTAGATCTCCCGCGCAACCTGCAAGATACGACAGACGCAGATACAGTGTGACACCCGCGAACAGCAGGAAAGAAACCATGAAACGGGCAAGACGACGCACTGGATAGAACATCGCTGGAACTATATAGTGGTCTGGCGCAAACGCTCTGGTCTGACCCTCTCGCGTTTTGGACAGAGGGGTGAAAGACCGCTCCCGCTGCGATGCAGCTAATCTGCCATGCCGGGTTGTCCCTATGGATGGCGTCGGCTGTTGCCTTTCTGAGGGTCGTGTTGCGACCGGATGAAGCTGTCGGGGATAATCCCCGCCATGAGCGGCAATACCTTTGGAAATCTCTTCGCAGTCACCAACTTTGGTGAATCCCACGGCCCGGCCATTGGCTGCGTGATTGACGGCTGTCCGCCGGGCATGCTGCTCAGCGAGGCCGATATTCAGGGCGACCTGGACCGGCGCCGGCCGGGCACCAGCCGCCACGTCACGCAGCGCAACGAGCCCGACGCGGTCGAAATCCTGTCGGGCGTGTACGACGGCAAGACCACCGGCACGCCGATTTGCCTGCTGATCAAGAACACCGACCAGCGCAGCAAGGACTACGGCAACATCCTCGATACCTTCCGGCCCGGCCATGCCGACTACACCTATTTGCACAAGTACGGCCTGCGCGACCCGCGCGGCGGCGGCAGGTCGTCGGCCCGGCTGACGGCACCGATGGTGGCGGCCGGCGCGGTGGCCAAGAAGTGGCTGTTTGAGAAATACGGCACGACGTTTCGCGGCTGCATGGCGCAGATCGGCGAGGCCGTGATTCCGTTCGAGTCCTGGGAGCATGTGGCCCAGAATCCGTTTTTCGCCCCGGTGGCCGATGTCTCAAAGCTCGAAAGCTACATGGACGCGCTGCGCAAGGCGGGCGACTCCTGCGGCGCGCGCATCCGCGTGGTGGCCTGCGGCGTGCCGGTCGGCCTGGGCGAGCCGCTGTTCGACAAGCTGGACGCCGACATCGCCTTTGCCATGATGGGCATCAACGCCGTCAAGGGCGTGGAAATCGGCGCCGGCTTTGCCAGCGTGACCCAGCGCGGCACCACGCACGGCGATTCGCTGTCGCCCGAAGGTTTCATGTCCAACAATGCCGGCGGCGTGCTCGGCGGCATCAGCACCGGGCAGGACCTGGAAGTGTCGATTGCCATCAAGCCGACCAGCTCCATCATCACGCCGCGCCAGTCCATCGACATCAACGGCCAGCCAGCCGAGGTGGTGACCAAGGGCCGGCACGACCCCTGCGTCGGCATTCGCGCCACGCCGATTGCCGAAGCCATGCTGGCGCTGGTCGTCATGGAACACGCCCTGCGCCAGCGCGCGCAATGCGGCGATGTGAAAGTCAGCACGCCGGACATCATGCGCAGCCGGGGCTGAAAAGCCCGCCCACGCTGGCAATGCTGGGTCCGAGGCGGGGAGTCCTCCTACAGTCCGGGAAAAATCAAGGCCGTAAATTCGGGTTTTTGATTCTTTGAGGAGGGCTTCATGGCAGAGACTTCATCCCGGGCATCGCCCCAAGATCGCGCCGAATCGGTGGTTGACAAGCAGCGCGGCATCCAGCAGCAGCAAGACGACAAGGACGCTGAAAAATCCGCCAAATCCGGCGGCGGGCAGCCTAAAAAGCAAGCCGTCCAGGCCGGCGTGACCGAGCAGCCCGCGCCGCCCATGCCAGCGCAGCACCTCGAAAAACCGGGCCTGGAAGCCGACATGGAACTGCAGCCCAGGTTCATGGCGCCGGGCTACAAGGGCAGCGGCAAGCTCGAAGGGCTGACCGCGCTGATCACCGGCGGCGACTCGGGCATTGGCCGCGCGGTGGCGGTGCTGTTTGCGCGCGAAGGCGCCGACGTGGCGATTCTTTACCTGAACGAACATGCCGATGCCGAGGAAACGAAGCGCTGCGTCGAGGCCGAAGGCCAGCGCTGCCTGCTGATGGCCGGCGACGTGAAGGACGCCGTGCTGTGCCGCGAGGCGGTCGGGAAAACCGTGAAGGAATTCGGCAAGCTCGACATCCTGGTCAACAACGCCGCCTTCCAGGAGCATGCCGACTCGCTCGAAGACCTGACCGAGGAGCGCTTCGACGAAACCCTGCGCACCAACCTCTACGGCTACTTCCACATGGCCAAGGCCGCGCTGCCGCACCTCAAGCGCGGCGCGTGCATCATCAACACCGGCTCGGTCACGGGGCTGGAAGGCAGCGCCAAGCTGCTCGACTACTCGGCCACCAAGGGCGCCATCCATGCGTTCACCAAGTCGCTGGCCAGCAACCTGATCGACAGGGGGATTCGCGTCAATGCGGTGGCGCCCGGCCCGGTCTGGACACCGCTGAACCCGGCCGACAAGACGCCCGAGGCGATCCGGAAATTTGGCGCCGACACCGACATGAAGCGCCCGGCGCAACCCGAGGAGTTGTCGCCCGCCTATGTGTTCCTGGCCTCGCCGGTGTGCGCCAGCTACATCACCGGCATCGTGCTGCCGGTGACAGGGAGCGTCGGCGCCTGACCTTGCTGCGCATGATTTAGTGATGAAAAATGCTATTTGCGCAATATTGGTAAGCGCGGACAGCTATCAAATAAATAGCGTAATGGCGTTTGGTTGAGGCCGGCGGCAAGCGCTTAAACAGCGCTTTTCAAGCCAAACGCCGCGTGCAGATCGGCCAGTCCGCCGATCTGCACGACTTGCGCGGCCACGTCGGCGGGCACGGTTTCGGGGTCGCACATCGAATACACGCGCATGCCCGCTGCCAGTCCTGCGGCGATGCCCGGCAGGCTGTCTTCGACCACCACGCAGCCGGTCGCTTGAACGCCCATTTCGCGCGCGGCGTGAAAAAACAGCTCGGGCGACGGCTTCCAGTGGCCGACTTCGTAGGCGCTGAACACATGCTTTTCAAAATAGCCCTGCAGGCCCGACAAGCCCAGCGTCAGTTCCATCTTGTCCTGCGGCCCATTGGACGCGATGCAGTAAGGCATTCCGGCCCGGCGCAATGCTTGCAGCAACTCCGGCGCGCCGGGCATGGCCGTGATGCCGGTGCGGAACTTGTCGGCCATGGCCAGGCGCACCGTGGCCATGAACCCGGCGGGCGCGGGCCGCCCGGTATGGGTCTCGATCATCTCGATGCACAGCGCCAGGCGTCGGCCCCGGAAGTCGTCCAGCGCCTGCGCCAGGGGCAGCGAATAACCGAGCTTGCAGGCTTCTTCGTACAGCGCGGTCATGCCGCTGGTTTCGCTGTCAACCAGCGTTCCGTCGCAATCGAAAATAACGGCTTGGAGTGGGGTGGGCGCAGGGTGTGATGAGGTCATGCGCCGATTGTCAACGCTTTGCCGCCATCGCCGATAATTGCCGTTTACCCGCCGAAAACCCTTTGACGGGCATTGAGCCATGCTGAAATTTTTAGTGGACGAGCGCGAAGTCGAACTCAGCGCCATCCGGGCGCAAGGCGCGGGCGGACAAAACGTGAACAAGGTGTCGAGCGCGGTGCATCTGCGCTTTGACATCGCGGCCTCGTCGCTGCCCGACGAGATCAAGGAGCGCCTGCTGGCCCTGAGCGACAGCCGCATCACCCAGGAAGGCGTGCTGGTGCTCAAAGCGCAGCAGCACCGCACCCAGGAGATGAACCGGGCCGATGCGCTGGCCCGGCTGCAGCAGGTCATCGACGGCGTGTCCAACCCGCCCAAGCCCCGGCGCGCGACCAAGCCCAGCTATGGTTCGAAGCAGCGCCGGCTGGAAAGCAAGAGCCAGCGCTCGGCCACCAAGGAGCTGCGCGGCAAGGTGAACAAGGAATAGGATCTAGCTATTTATTTGATAGCTGTCTGCGCTTATCCACCGTGCGCAAAATCCTTGTTTGATTCAAAAAAATGCTGGCGACTGCCGGGCAGCGCTGAAATAAAACGAAACAAACCGATACCGCCGCGAGATGACCGGCCGGCCTTCACCCGGCACCATGACAGCCTTGTTCAACTGCTTCTTTGAAGAAGGAAACTCCTGTCATGAAACCCTGGATCAAACGCACCCTGTTCGGCCTGTTTGGCGCTTCACTGGTGATCGGCGGCCTGACGGCCTGCGCCAGCCGCCATCACGGCTATGACGCCGGCATGAGCGCCGAGCAATCCGCGCAGATGCGCGAAAAGATGATCGACCGCATGGCCGGCAAGCTGGACCTCAACGCCGACCAGAAAAAGCGCCTGTCCACCTTGGGCGACAAGCTGCATGCGCAGCGCCTCGCGCTGATGGGCCAGGGCAATGACCCGCGCGCCGAGATCAAGGCGCTGGTGGCCGGCGACAAATTCGACGCCGAACGCGCCCAGGCGCTCGTCAACCAAAAAACTGCAGCCCTGCAGGCCGGCAGCCCCGAGGTCATTGCCGCGCTGGCCGACTTCTACAACAGCCTGAACCCGGCCCAGCAGCAAAAGGTGCGCGACTTCATGGAACGCCGTGGCCGCTGGCCGCATCGCGGCTAAGGGCGGGTGAGCAATTGGCACCCCGTACGCTGCTGGCGCCGGTGCGGGCGCATGCAAAGACCCTGTTTGCGCCCACCGATGAAGCCCACATCGAATGGCTGGCCCTGGTGTGGGGGCCACGGTTGGACCGGGTCCACGCGCTGGGGCTGCTGCAGCGCTTGCCCCAGGTCGCTCCCCAGCTGCTGCAGGCGCTGACAGACGCCGCCGACCGTTTTGACAGCCTGGCCGGCGCCGAGCAGCAGCACCTTCGCCGCTTGATATTGCGCCACCGCAGCCGGTGGGAAAATGCCGCATGCACCGCATCCTTCTGATCGACGACGATGCGCAACTCGGCGGGCCGCTGGCGGCCTACTTTGCGCGCTTTGACATGCAGCTGGTGTGCGCGCTGCGCCCCGGCGCCGGGCTTGAGTTGATCCGCCAGGGCGGCCTGGACGCCGCCATCCTGGACGTGATGCTGCCCGAGATGGACGGCTTTGCGCTGTGCCGCCTGATCCGCAAGGAAAGTGACATCCCGATCATCATGCTCACCGCCCGGGGCGAGGTGATGGACCGGGTCGTGGGGCTGGAGTTGGGCGCCGACGACTACGTTCCCAAGCCTTTCGAGCCGCGCGAACTGGTGGCCCGCGTGCAGACCGTGCTGCGCCGCCGCGTCGCTCCGCCTGCCGCCATCGCCCCGCCGGATACCGCCCGCCTGGTGTTCGATGGCCTGGTGCTGGACCCGGTCACGCGCAGCGTGCAGCGCCAGGGCGAGCTGCTGGAGCTGACCAGCACCGAATTCGACCTGCTGCACCTGCTGGCGCGCGAGGCGGGCCGGGTCTTCAGCCGCGACGACATCTTGAGTCGCCTGCGCGGCCACGAGGCCGAGCTGTACACCCGCGCGGTGGACATCGTGGTCAGCCGCCTGCGCAAAAAGCTCGAACCGCTGGACTGCATCAAGACCCTGCGCAACGCGGGCTATTCGCTCGCGCTGGGCCGCCGCCCGGCATGAGCACCGAGCGCTTGCGGCAACGTCCGCGCTGGCACCGCCGCGCCCGGCATGCACTCGCGCATTCGCTGCGCGTGCGGCTGATGACGCTGTTCTTGCTGCTGGCGCTGGTGATGGCCGGAACCTTCTTGCTGGGCATGCAGTACGCGCTGTCCATCGGCTGGCGCGACGCCGCGCGCCCGCTGGTCGTCGATTACGTGGACCGGCTGGCCGCTGACATCGGCAGCCCGCCCAGCCAGGAGCGCGCCACGGCGCTTATTCAACGCCTGCCCTTGAGCGTTCGCATCAGCGGCCCGTTGGTCAACTGGCGCAGCCACCCGGATGCGCCTGACTTTCAGCACGGCAAGAGTTTCGGCAGGCGCTGGAATGAAGATGAGCTTCGCTTCTTCGAGCGCACCACCGCGGACGGCCACAAGATTGTGTTCGGCGTGGACGTGAAGGCCTGGCACGACCGCCCGCGCTTTGTCGGCTGGGCCACGCTGGCGGCGCTTTTGCTGCTAACCGCACTGGCTTATGCGCGCGTGCGCCGCCTGCTGCGCCCGCTGGACGACATCCGCGCCGGCGCGCTGCGCTTCGGCGCGGGCGACTTTGGCCAGCCGATTGCCGTGCGCTGCCCAAACCGGCCCGACGAGCTGGGCGAGCTGGCCGCCACCATCAACACCATGGGCGCCGACATCCGGCAGATGCTCGACGCCAAGCGCGGCCTGCTGCTGGCCATCAGCCACGAACTGCGCAGCCCGCTGACCCGCGCGCGGCTCAACACCGAGTTGCTGCCCGAAACCGCCGAGGTGCAGCCCGCCCGCGACGCCCTGCTGCGCGACCTGGCGCTGATGCGCGACCTGGTCACCGGCCTGCTGGAGAGCGAACGCCTGGCCAGCCGCCATGCCGCGCTGCAGCTGGAGCCGACTGACCTTGGCAACCTGGTGAAAGAAGTGGTTCACGAGATGAGCGCCAGCAACCCAGCCGCGCAGCGCGTCACGGTCAGCGCTTCGGCTGATGTGCCGCTTCAGATGCTGGACCGCACCCGCATGCGCCTGCTGGTGCGCAACCTGCTCGACAACGCACTGCGCCACAGCGCCGAGTCAAGCCGGCCGCCTGAAGTGACTGTCAGCGCGCAAGGGCAGGGCCTCCTGCTTGCCGTTCGTGACTACGGACCCGGCGTTGAAGAGGCCGCGCTGCCGCATCTGGCCGAACCCTTTTACCGGCCCGACAGCGCCCGCACCCGCGCCACGGGCGGCGTCGGCCTGGGGCTGTATCTGTGCAGGCTGGTGGCGCAGGCGCATGGCGGCAGCCTGGCCGTGCGCAACGCGCATCCGGGGCTGGAAGTGCGGGTGCTTTTGCCGGCCTGAAAGATCCTGCCGGCAGGCTTGGAAGTTGACGAAATCTGTTCATTTTTTGAATATGTTCTTCTTTTGTGAACAGTGCTAAATATTGAACAAGAAGTGGATTCTGTTCATAATCTGGCCATGTACGCAAACCATGAACCCTTCAATGAAACCGGCCTGATCGAGCGTGCCGCCACCGCCTTGACGCAGTTGGGGCTTGACGCGCACATTATTCAGCCCCCCGCAGATACACCCAGATTGCGGTTGGACGGCTGTCTGCGCGTGGGCAAGGGCGATGCGCAGATGACTTATGCGGTGGAAGTCAAGCGCATGCTCACGCCAGCCACATTGGGAGCCGCCACCGCGCAGATGCGTCATGCCGCCGAAGTGACCGGGCTGCCGGGCTTGCTGGTCACGGACTGCTTTTCGACGCCCATGGCCGAGAAACTGCGCGGGCAAAAGCAGCCGTTTGCCGATGCCGCAGGCAATGCTTACCTGGAAAGCCCGGGCTTGCTGGTGTATGTCACCGGACGCAAGCTGAAGGACAAGCCGGTGGCCGCCACGGTGGGAAAAGCTTTCGCCAACGCCGGGCTGAAAGTGCAGTTCGCCTTGATCTGCAACCCGGCGCTGGCCGAAGCGCCGCAGCGCGCCATTGCGGCAGCGGCCGGCGTGGCGCTGGGCGCGATTCCGGCCGTGCTGGCCGATTTGCAGCAGGCCGGTCACTTGCTGGTGCAAGGAAAACAGCGCCGCCTGAACGCCACCAAACATTTTCTGGATGCGTGGGCGCTGGACTACGCACGCCGGCTGCGTCCCAAAACCCTGCAGGCTATCTACGCCACCCCCAGCTTTGATACATGGGAACACTGGGAAATCGACCCGGCCAAGGCGCTGTGGGGCAGTGAGCCAGCTGCCCGGCTGCTGGTGCAGCATCTGCGGCCGGGCGTACTCACGCTGTATGCCGAAAAGATGCCCGTCCGGCTCCTGGTGGAGCAGCGCATGCAGCGCGTGATCAACGCCAGCGCAGCGCTGGCTGATGGGCGCGTGGTCGAGTTGCGCAAGCCGTTCTGGGGAACATTGCCCGCCGACGGGCAGCCCGGCATGGTGCCGCCAGCACTGGTCTATGCCGATTTGCTGGCCACGGGCGACAGCCGCTGCCTTGAAACTGCAGAAATGATTTATGACCACTGCCTTGCTCGACTTTTCCCTGCGGCCTGAACTGGCGCTGCATGCCCGTGTGGTGGCCGATGTCGAGGCGGTGGCAGCCCCGATGGGCATAGCCATCGTGATCACGGGCGCTTTTGCCCGCGACCTGCACTTGCTGTACGGCTACGGCATCGACATGCAGCGCAAAACCGAAGACATCGACTTCGGCCTGGCCGTTCCTGATTGGGCCGCCTTTGTCGCGCTGAAGGAGCGCTTGACCGCCAGCGGCGCCTTTCAAGCCTCGGCGACGGTTGCGCACCGGCTGCGGCACCAAAATGGTTTGCCGGTTGATCTGGTTCCGTTTGGCAGTATCGAGACGCGTGATCGGACCATTGCCTGGCCGCCGCGTGGCGATGTGGTCATGGATGTGTTTGGTTTTCGCGAAGCGCTTGCCACGGCACACCCCATCGTGTTGCCCGGCAACGTGCAGTCCAGGGTGGTGTCCCTGCCCGGACTTGCGCTGCTCAAGATCGTCTGCTGGCAAGACCGGCATTACCGTTCCCCGCGCAAAGACGCACACGATCTTCAATTGATCCTGCGCCACTACCTGAGCGCGCCCAACGAAGCCCGGCTCTGGGAAGAGTTCCTGGACTGGACGCTGGTCGATGACTTCGAGTACGAGCTGGCCGGCCCGCGCATGCTGGGGGCACGACATGCGTGCACTCCTCGACGAGCCCGGCCGCGACCTTGTTGCTGCGTTGCTGTGGGCGCAGGCTGATCCGAACCAGCCCGGTGTTTTGCCCAGCGAGATGAATGCCGCAGAACCGGAGCGGGCCTGCGCATGGCTGGGCGCGCTGTTGCGCGGCTTGCTGGACAGCTGATGACCGATGAACAGGATGGATCTCTCGTTCGGAAATGCTGAAAGGATGGGCTGGAGTTGCCTGTTCGCAAGGGTGAAGTTTGCGCTAAGGCATGGCGGCAGCCTGGCCGTGCGCAACGCGCATCCGGGGCTGGAAGCGCGGGTGCTTTTGCCGGCCTGAACGGCAATTCCGCCGGGCGACGATTCATTGCTCCGCGAAAGCACGCTCGATCACGAAATCCCCCGGCCTGGATGTATTGCCCTCTTTGAATCCGCGCTTTTCCAGCATGTGCTTGAGGTCTTTGAGCATGTGCGGATTGCCGCAAATCATCACCCGGTCATGGGCCGCATCGAGCGCCGGAAGCTTGAGGTCGTCAAACATCTTGCCGCTTTCCATGAGGTCGGTGACGCGGCCCATGGTGCGGTAGGACTCGCGCGTCACCGTCGGGTAGTACAGCAGCTGTTTGGAAAGCATCTCGCCCAGGAACTCATGCTGGGGCAGGTGCTCCGTCACCAGGTCGTGGTAAGCCAGCTCGTCGGCCGTGCGCACGCCGTGCACCAGCACGACCTGCTCGAAAGCTTCATAGGTGGCCGGGTCGCGGATGATGCTCATGAAGGGCGCCAGGCCGGTGCCGGTGGACAGCAAATACAGGCGCTTGCCGGGCAGCAGGTAGTCAATCAAGAGGGTGCCGGTAGGCTTGCGGCCCACGACGATGCTGTCGCCCACCTGGATATGCTGCAGCCGCGAGGTCAACGGGCCGTCGGGCACCTTGATGCTCAGGAATTCGAGATGGTCTTCATAGTTGGCGCTGACGATGCTGTAGGCGCGCAGCAGCGGCTTGCCGTTGACGCGCAGGCCGATCATGGTGAAATGCCCGTTGCTAAAGCGCAGTGAAGGGTCGCGGGTGGTGGTGAAGGTGAACAGCTTGTCGGTCCAGTGGTGGACGCTCAGCACACGTTCTTCGTTAAAAGCGCTCATCAGTTTGCGCGTGAAACCTCGGCCTTCAGGCCGGGGAGGTAGAGCGCGGAACACAAAGTGTTCCTTCGCTAGCGGTGGCGTACCTGTCACGTCCGTTTTTGCCACCAGTGAATAAGGTGCAGGCTTCTCACCTGCTCGGCCTTTCGGCTAGCCCGTAAGGGCCTAGTGACCCACGCCTTGCTGCGTATGTCCCCTCGGGAATGTCAGTAACCGGCTCCTACCCTTGCGAGTAGCGACTAAAACCTTCGACCCTTTACCTTTGGTCTGCATGATCCAAGCCTTGCAGAGCAGCAAACTGAGGAAGCATTTGCTGGTGCGTCTGAACGACCCATTACTAACGTAGCGGGTTGGATACCGCTTTCCCTGCTTCAACCCAGCTTTTTGGATTTCTCCGCAAGCTCCGCCCTTTAGGGCGGGGTAGTTGACGGTAATTAAATGCCTCAAGTTAGGTTCTTGGGATTTTTAACGAAAAAGTCCGGTATTTGCGAGTTTCCAGGTCTTGTATTGCAAGGAACCTGTGTAAAAAGCGAAATTTCGTATGGTTGGGGAGGTCAAAAAACGCCCAAACTGTCTGGGCTGCCAAAGAGGGCACTTCTACCTGCCAGCGCTGTATGAAGATTTTGCTACTTATTTAATAGTTGCTTGCGCACGTCCAGCTTGCGCAGGATGCCGATTTGACGTGAAAAATGGACGTAGCGGCTGTTCACAATGGAAAATGGCGCTCCTCCCGACGGCCAGCACGGCTGTTACCGCGCAGCAGTCTCCGTTTGCACCGCCGCCACCCCCGCCTCCAGCTGCCCCCGCAGCCACCGATGCGCCGCATCATGCTGGTGCCGCACATGCCAGATCATGTACATCGGCATGGGCGGGCAGGGCATGGGCGGCTCGGTGCTGGCCAGGCCGCGCAGCACGGTGGTTTGCAGCAGTCCGGGCACGGTGGCCAGCAGGTCGCTGCCGTGCATGAAGGCGGGCAGGCCGGCGAAGCCGGGCACCATCACGGCGAAGCGGCGCTGCACGCCGCGCCCGGCCAGCCACTGGTCCAGGTCCAGCGCGCGGCGCGGCTCATAGACCACGGTGATGTGGCGCGCCGCCAGGTACTCGTCCATGCCCTGCGGCGCGGCGCGCACGGCGGGGTCGTAAAACACGCGGTAGCGCGTCTCGAACAGGCGTTTTTGCAGGATGTCGCTGCCCTCGGGCGGGCGCGGGCTGATGGCGAGCTGGCAGTGACCGTGGCGCAGCATCTCCAGCGTCGGCACGTCGGATGGAATCACGCGCAGCGCCACGCCGGGCGCCTGGGCGTATAGGCGCGCCATCAGCGGCGGCAGCAGCACGTCGCGCTGGAAGTCGTTGGCGGCGATGGTGAAGGTGGTCTGCCAGCACGCCGGGTCGAACTCGCCCGACTGCGCGAAACGCTCCAGCTGGCGCAGCAACTCGCGCGCCTGGCCCGCCAGGTCTTCGGCCCGTGCGGTGGCCACGATGCCCCGGCCGCGCTTGACGAACAGCGGGTCGCCAACAATGCCGCGCAGCTTGTCCAGCAGATGGCTGACGGCCGACTGCGTGACGCCCAGGCGCTGCGCCGCGCCGGTGATGCTGCCGGTTTCCACCACCGCCACCAGCAGCTGCAACAGGTGGGCATCGAGGTTTGACCAATCGAATTTGCTCATGAATCCTATGATCATTCATCGGTTTATCTTTGGCAATGGGGCGGGAATACTGCGGGCTTGATACACATCAAGCTTGTTAAAGGAGACACCCCCGTGAGCAACCCGTTACCCAAGATTTCCAATCTTCCCAAGATTCCCGGCACCACGCCGTTCGATGGCGAGCAGGCCCGAAAAGGCTACGCGCTGAACAAGATGTGCTTTTCCTTCAACTCGGCCGACAACCGCAACGCCTTCAAGGCCGACGAAGAGGCCTACATGCGCCAGTTCGGCCTGACTGAGCCGCAGGCCGCCGCCATTCGCGCGCGCAACGTGCTGCAGCTGATTGCGGCCGGCGGCAACGCCTACTACCTGGCCAAGTTCGCCGGCATCTTCGGGCTCGACATGCAGGACATCGGCGCCCAGCAGACCGGGCTGACCAAGGACGAATTCAAGGCCCGGCTCGTCGCCGCCGGCCAGTAAACCCGCAACAACATCCAGGAGAACACAACATGGCAAAACTCATAGGCGGCCTCGGCACGTCCCACATTCCGGCCATCGGCGGCGCGATTCACAAGGGGCTGCAGCAAGACCCGTACTGGAAACCGTTCTTCGACGGCTTTCCGCCGATTCGCGACTGGCTGGGCGAGAAGAAACCCGACGTGGTGGTGATGTTCTACAACGACCACGGCCTGAACTTCTTCCTCGACAAGATGCCGACCTTCGCCGTCGGCGCCGCGCCTGAATACAACAACGCCGACGAAGGCTGGGGCATTCCGACGCTGCCGCCGTTCAAGGGCGAGCTGGACCTGTCGTGGCACATCATCAACACCCTGGTCGAGAAGGAATTCGACATCGTGACCTGCCAGGAAATGCTGGTGGACCATGCCTGCACGCTGCCGCTGAAACTGTTCTGGCCCGAAGGCGACTGCCCGGTCACGGTGGTGCCGATCTGTATCAACACCGTGCAGTTCCCGCTGCCCAAGCCGGGCCGCGTGTATGCCCTGGGCAAGGCCGTGGGCGAGGCCATCAAGTCCTGGGACAGCAGCAAGACCGTGGCGGTGATTGCCTCGGGCGGCCTGAGCCACCAGCTCGATGGCGAGCGCGCCGGCTTTATCAACAAGGAATTCGACCTTCAGTTTCTTGACAGTCTTGAATCCAACCCGGAGTGGATCACGCAGTTCAGCGTGCATGAGCTGGTGGAGAAAACCGGCACCCAGGGCGTGGAGTTGCTGATGTGGGTAGCGATGCGCGGGGCGCTGGCGGCGGCGGGCGGCGCCAAGGTGCGCCGCGTGACCGGCAACTACCACATCCCGATTTCAAATACGGCGACTGCGGTGCTGGCGCTGGAAACGGTCTGACTGGATTTGCATCGTCATCCCGGGCTTGATCGACTGCCTGCAGAAGCGCGGGTCAAGCCCAGATTGCGATGGGCTTCGCCTCTATTCAGAGCGGGCTGCCCGTCTCTGGTGAGCGCAGCGCCGCCCGTTCATGGCGGTCAGCGGCGGCGTAGAGATCCTGGGCAAAGCGGGGATCACTCCTTTGTACATCGTCAGCCATGGCGCGCAACTGGTCGGCTTCCTGCCGCGCAGTCAGGACCGTGGACACAGGCTGACGGCTCGGCATGGCTGCAGACCACAGTGCCGCCGCCAGTCTGGCAACCGATGCAGCCAGCGAATGGAGGGCATTGCCTGCATGCTGGAACTGGTCGTGGGTGAAGTTTTTGGTTTGCAGTGCGGTGATGGTCATAACGGCTTATCCTTTGAAAGTAGAGCTATGTTGCACTGCAGTATAGGGTAAACCCTAGGTTAAGTAAAGCGCCTTTCCTTAGTCGTTCAACCTATTCACAACACCCATGACATGGCTGCGCTTTACCGGGTGCCGCATCGCCATTGAATACAACGGAGTCGGTATATACCCTTAAACAGGCGGTTTGTCGTTGATAAATGCCAGTTGCTGTATACACTGCGTATCCATGAATGGCTGGAATTCGTCTTTTCTTCTTGTACGCCGGGTCTGTTTTGACGACCCGGCTCCAGGCATGGCGGCGCCGTTGCCCCTGATGTGTCGGATGGCTGGAGGCAGGCCGTGACCCTTACATCAGACCCGCCGGCGGCCGAGATGCCGGAAGAGGGCGGCTCGCAGGTCGTCAAGGCACAGCTCAGGCTGCGCGAGATGATTCTGGCCGGTGAATTGCCGGGCGGCGCCCGTATTGCCGAGCTTTCGATTGTCGAAAAGCTTGGCGTTTCGCGCACCCCCATCCGGGCCGCGCTGATGCGGCTGGAGCAGGAAGGCCTGCTGGAGACCTTGCCCAACGGTGGCTACGCGGTGCGCACTTTCTCGGAACGTGACGTGGCCGATGCCATCGAGCTGCGCGGCACCATCGAAGGCATGGCCGCGCGGCTGGCCGCCGAGCGCGGCGTGGCGCCAGTGGTGCTGGCGGAAGCCCGCGAATGCCTGCGCCAGATCGATGACTTGCTGCGGGAAGCGGCGCTCAACGACGATGCCTTTTCTCGCTATGTGGTGCTCAATGAAAAGTTTCACACCCTGCTGGGCGAGTTGTCGGACAGTCCGTTCATGCGCCGTGAGCTTGAGCGTGTCTCCAGTCTGCCGTTTGCCTCGGCTTCAGCTTTCGTGGTCGTGCAAGCCAACTCGCCGCAGGCCAGGGACATGCTCATCGTGGCGCAGGACCAGCACCGCCAGGTGCTCGACGCCATTGAAAACCGCGAGGGCGCGCGCGCCGAGGCCATCATGCGCGAACACTCCCGCCTGGCCAAGCGCAACCTGCGCGAAGCCGTGCGCAATCCCCAGCACGAGCAGATGCCCGGCGTGCGCCTGATCCGCAAGCGAAGCCTGAAAGAATGGTCTGCGTGACATCGCGTCCGTCAACACCGGACAAGCGGCAACCCTGAACCCCCGATTTTTTTGGAGACAACAAGCATGCAAAAACGCCTTTTCCTCAACGCCATCGCCCTAGCCACCCTGACCTTCACCGCCACGGCCACCCTGGCGCAGGACAACACCTTCAAGATCGGACTGATCCTGCCGATGACCGGCCAGCAGGCCACCACGGGCCGGCAGATCGAGGCCGCCGCACGCCTGTACATGGCGCAAAACGGCGACACCGTGGCCGGCAAGAAAATCCAGCTGATCGTCAAGGACGACACCTCGCTGCCCGATGCCACGCGCCGCCTGGCGCAGGAACTGGTGGTCAATGACAAGGTCAATGTGCTGGCCGGCTTCGGCATCACGCCCTCGGCGCTGGCCACCGCGCCGATTGCGACCCAGTCCAAGACACCGATGGTGGTGATGGCGGCGGCCACGTCGAGCATCACGCAGGCTTCGCCTTACGTGGTGCGCACCAGCTTCACGCTGCCGCAGGTGTCGGTCGCGCTGGCCGACTGGGCGCCGAAGAACGGCATCAAGAAAGTCGTCACGCTGGTGTCCGATTACGGCCCCGGCATTGACGCCGAAAAGTATTTCAAGGAACGCCTGATTTTCAACGGCGGCCAGGTGACTGAAGCGCTGCGGGTGCCGCTGCGTGGCCCAGACTTTGCGCCCTTCCTGCAAAAGGTCCGGGATGCCAAGCCCGATGCGCTGTTTGTGTTCGTGCCGTCGGGCGCGGGCGCGGCGGTGATGAAGCAATTTGCCGAGCGTGGCCTGGACAAGGCCGGCATCAAGCTGATCGGCACCGGCGACGTGACCGATGACGACCAGCTCAACGACATGGGCGATGTGGCGGTGGGCGTGGTCACCTCGCACCATTATTCGGCGGCCCATCCGTCGGCGCTGAACAAGAAGTTTGTCGAGGCCTTCTCAAAAGCCAACAAGGGCCTGCGTCCGAACTTCATGGCCGTTGGCGGCTACGACGGCATGCGCGTGATCTATGAAGCCTTGAAGATCAGCAAGGGGCAGGGCGGCGGCGATGCGCTGCTGGCCGGCATGAAGGGCCAGATTTTCGAGAGCCCGCGCGGCAAGATGTTCATCGACGCGCAGACGCGCGATGTGGTGCAGGACATCTATCTGCGCAAGGTCGAGAAGAAAGACGGCCAGCTCTACAACGTGGAATTCGACGTGATCAAGGACGTCAAGGACCCGGGCAAGGCCAAGTAAGGACGTGGCTAAGCACGGGAGTTCACATCCGTCATTCCCGCGCAGGCGGGAATCCAGCCGTATTACGAATAGCCGAGCGCCGTACTGGATTCCCGCCTGCGCGGGAATGACGGGAAGGAAAGTTATGTCTTGCCACGTCCTTTGTACATCTTTCAGTTCAAAAGTTGACCCAACACACCACTTCCCATGCTGACCATCCTTTTTGACGGTATTGCCTACGGCATGCTGCTCTTCATCCTCGCGGTAGGCCTGGCGGTCACCATGGGGCTGATGAACTTCATCAACCTGGCGCACGGCGCCTTTGCCATGGCCGGCGGCTACATCACGGTGCTGCTGATGCAGCGCTTCGGCGTGCCGTTCCTGCTGTGCCTGCCGCTGGCCTTCATCGGCTCGGCGCTGCTGGGCGGCGTTCTCGAACGCACGCTGTACCGCCCGCTGTACCACAAGCCGCACCTGGACCAGGTGCTGTTTTCCATCGGCCTGGTTTTCATGGCGGTGGCCAGCGTGGATTATTTCGTCGGCTCGACGCAGCAGATCATCCAGCTGCCTGAATGGCTCAAGGGACGCACCGAACTGGGCAGCGGCGACTGGATGCTGGGCATGGGCCACTACCGGCTGTTCATCATCGCCGTGTGCGCCGCGCTGACCGTGGGCTTGCAGTATGTGCTGGCCTACACCCGGTTTGGCAGCCGGCTGCGGGCCTCGGTCGATGACCAGCGCGTTGCCGCCGGCCTGGGCATCAATGTGAACATGGTGTTTCTCACGACCTTCGCCGTGGGCTCGGGACTGGCCGGCCTGGGCGGCGCGCTGGGCGCCGAGGTGCTGGGGCTGGACCCGAGTTTTCCGCTGAAGTTCATGGTGTACTTTTTGATCGTGGTCGCCGTGGGCGGCACCTCGTCCATCACCGGGCCGCTGCTGGCCGCGCTGCTGCTGGGCATTGCCGACGTGGCCGGCAAGTACTACATCCCCAAGCTGGGCGCCTTCATCGTGTACAGCCTGATGATCGCCATTTTGATCTGGCGCCCGCAAGGCCTCTTTGTGCGCAAGGGAGGCAAGTGACATGAACGCCCCACAACAATCGCTGCTGAATGACAGCCGCTTCAGGCCCTGGGAGCCGGTGCTGTGGCTGCTGGCCTTTGCCGCGCCGGTGCTGGTGCCCAGCCACGCATCGATCATCAATGAAATCGCCATCGTCGCGCTGTTCGCGGTGTCGCTGGACCTGATCCTGGGCTACACCGGCATTGTCTCGCTCGGCCATGCCGCCTTCTTCGGCATGGGCGGCTATGCGGCCGCGCTGTTCGCCAAGCTCGTCATGCCCGATCCGCTGGTCGGGCTGGCCGTCGGCATAGTCACGGCGACGCTGCTGGGCGCGGCCTGTTCGTTCACCATCATGCGCGGCAGCGACCTGACGCGGCTGATGGTCACGCTGGGCGTCGGCCTGATTCTGCTGGAGCTGGCCAACAAGCTGGACTGGCTGACCGGCGGCGCCGACGGGCTGCAGGGCGTGGTCATGGGGCCGCTGCTCGGGCAGTTCGAGTTCGACCTGAGCGGCCGCACCGCCGCCTGGTATTCGCTGACGGTGCTCTTGGCGCTGTTCGTGCTGCTGCGCCGGGTGGTGCATTCGCCGTTCGGCGCAACGCTCAAGGCGATTCGCGACAACCGGCTGCGCGCCATGGCCATCGGCATTCCGGTCAACCGCAAGCTGGCCGTGGTGTACACGCTGGCCGCCGGCGTTGCGGGCGCCGCCGGCGCGCTGATGACGCAGACCACCGGCTTTGCATCGCTGGATCTGTTCGAGTTTCACCGCTCGGCCGACGTGATGCTGATCCTGGTGATCGGCGGCACCGGCTGGCTGTATGGCGGCGTTGCCGGCGCCATCGTCTTCAAGCTGATGCAGGATGCGCTGTCGTCGATCACGCCGCAGTACTGGACGTTCTGGATTGGCCTCTTTCTGGTGGTGCTGGTGCTGGTCGGCCGCGAACGGCTGATCCGTCCGTGGACCTGGTTTTCACGCGGAGGCAAGGCATGAGCACTGATCAAATACATCGCAACGACGCCGACACGGTGCTGTCCGCGCAAGGGCTGGTGATGCGCTTTGGCGGCATCACCGCCACCAACAATGTCACGCTGAACCTTAAAAAAGGCGCGCGCCATGCGCTGATCGGCCCCAACGGCGCGGGCAAGACCACGCTGATCAACCTGCTGACCGGCGTGCTGCAGCCGACCGAGGGCCGCATCACGCTCGAAGGGCAGGACATCACCGGCCTGGCGCCTTACCTGCGGGTGCAGCGCGGCATGGTGCGCACCTTCCAGATCAACCAGCTGTTTGACTCGCTGACGCCGCTGCAAACCCTGGCGCTGACGGTGTCGCAGCACCGGGGGCTGGGAACGAAATGGTGGCAGGCCCTGGGCCGCAACCGGCAGGTCGCCGAGCGCTGCGACCAGCTGCTGGCGCAGTTTCACCTGACCGAGGTCATGAACCAGCCGACGCGCGTGCTGGCCTACGGCAAGCGCCGGCTGCTGGAAATCGCGATTGCGCTGGCCTGCGAGCCGCGCGTGCTGCTGCTCGACGAGCCGGTGGCCGGCGTGCCCGCTGGCGAGCGCGAGGAACTGCTGCAAACCGTGGCCGCGCTGCCCGCCGAGGTGTCGGTGCTGCTGATCGAGCACGACATGGACCTGGTGTTCAGTTTTGCCAACTTCATGACGGTGCTGGTCAACGGCACCTTGCTGACCGAAGGCACGCCCGAGGAAATCGCCAACGACCCGCGCGTCAAGGCGGTGTATCTGGGTCATGGCGAGGAGGCCCACCATGGCTGAACTGTTAAAGGTCGAGAACCTGCGCGCTGGCTACGGCCAGGCTGTCGTGCTGAACGATGTGTCTCTGTCGCTGGACGAAGGCCAGACGCTGGCCCTGCTGGGGCGCAACGGCACCGGCAAGACCACGCTGATCAACACGCTGGCCGGCGCCACGCGCCAGCATGGCGGCAGCATCATGCTGGGCGGCATTGCCCTGCACAAACTGCCATCGCACGAGCGCGCGGCGGCCGGCATCGGCTGGGTGCCGCAGGAGCGCAACATCTTCAAGTCGCTCACGGTGCATGAAAACCTGACGGCGGTGGCCCGGCCCGGCCCCTGGAACCCGGACCGGGTGTACAAAATGTTTGCGCGCCTGGCCGAACGCAAGACCAACCTGGGCACCCAGCTGTCGGGCGGTGAGCAGCAGATGCTGGCCGTCGGCCGCGCGCTGGTGCTCAACCCCAGGCTGCTGCTGCTCGACGAGCCGCTCGAAGGGCTGGCGCCCATCATCGTCGAGGAGTTGCTGCGAGCCATTGCCCGCATCACCCGCGACGAGGGCCTGTCGGCCATCATCGTCGAGCAGCATCCGCAGGCCATCCTGGCGATCAGCCACCGCGCGGTGGTGCTTGATCACGGCACGGTGGTGCACAGCGGCAGCGCAGAGGCCCTGCGCGAGCAGCCCGAACTGCTGGACCGCCTGCTGGGCGTCGCCCGGGCCTGACCCGACCCCCCAGTTTTTATCTGCATCAAGAAAGGTCAAACATCATGTTCCCCAAAAACACCTGGTATGTCGCCTGCACCCCGCAGGACATCGACGACAAGCCGCTGGGCCGCAAGATTTGCGGCGAGCGCATCGTGTTCTATCGCGCCCAGGAAGGCCTCGTGGCGGCGCTCGAAGATTTCTGCCCGCACCGGGGCGCGCCGCTGTCGCTTGGCTTTGTCAGCGAAGGCAAGCTGGTCTGCGGCTACCACGGCCTGGAGATGGGCTGCGACGGGAAAACCATCGCCATGCCCGGCCAGCGCGTGCGCGGCTTTCCGCAAATCCGCAGCTACCCGGTGGAGGAGCGCTACGGCTTCATCTGGGTCTGGCCGGGCGATGCCGCGCAGGCCGACCCGGCAAAAATCCCCCATCAGGACTGGTATGACAACCCTGAATGGGCTTACGGTGGCGGCATGTTCCACATCCACTGCGACTACCGGCTGATGATCGACAACCTGATGGACCTGACGCACGAGACCTATGTGCATTCCGGCAGCATCGGCCAGAAGGAAATCGACGAGGTGCCGTGCAAGACCACCGTCAATGGCGATGAGGTGGTCACCAGCCGCTTCATGGAAAACATCATGCCGCCGCCGTTCTGGAAGCTGGCCCTGCGCGGCAACAACCTGGCCGACGACGTGCCGGTGGACCGCTGGCAGATCTGCCGCTTCACGCCGCCCAGCCATGTGATGATCGAAGTCGGCGTGGCCCATGCCGGCATGGGCGGTTACGACGCCCCGCCAGAGCACAAGGCCTACAGCATCGTGGTGGACTTCATCACGCCCGAGACGGAAACCTCGATCTGGTATTTCTGGGGCATGGCGCGCAAGTTCAACCCCAGGGACAAGGCGCTGACGGCCACCATCCGCGAAGGCCAGGGCAAGATTTTTGGCGAAGACCTGGAAATGCTCCAGCGCCAGCAGCAAAACCTGCTCGACTACCCGGAACGCAGCCTGCTCAAGCTCAATATCGATGCCGGCGGCGTGCAGTCGCGCAAGATCCTGGACCGCATCATGGCCGAGGAGCAGGGCGTTGGCGCTGCCTCGGTCAGCGTGTCCGCCAGCGCATAAGGAAACGCCATGAGCATGACCTCCACAATCTCCGTCCGCGTCGCCCGCAAGCAGCGGGAAGCCGTGGACATCTGCACCTTCGAGCTGGTTGCCGAGGAGGGCGGACCGCTGCCCGCCTTTTCCGCCGGCTCCCATGTGGACGTGCAGCTGCCCGGTGGCCTGACCCGCCAGTACTCCCTGTGCAATGACCCGACTGAAAGCCACCGCTACCTGATCGGCGTGCTGCGCGACCCGGCGTCGCGCGGCGGTTCCCGGGCCATGCATGACCAGGTCGCCGAAGGCCAGGTGCTGCAAATCAGCGCGCCCAACAACCACTTTCCGCTGGCGCACGACGCCCAGCGCCACCTGCTGCTGGCCGGCGGCATCGGCGTGACGCCCATCCTGTGCATGGCCGAGCGGCTGGCCAACACCGGCGCCGACTTCGAGATGCACTACTGTACCCGCTCACCCGAGCGCACCGCATTTCACCAGCGCATTGCCGGCTCCGGTTTTGCGCCCAAAGTGCACTTCCACTTCGACGATGGCGCGGCCGGCCAGAAGCTGGACATTGCGGCGCTGCTGGCCGCCCCGGCCAGCGGTGTGCATCTGTATGTCTGCGGGCCGAAAGGCTTCATGGATGCCGTGCTGAACACGGCGCGCGCGCAAGGCTGGCCCGAGGCGCAACTGCATTACGAGTTCTTCGCCGGGACGGTGGAGAAATCCGACAGCGACGCCAGCTTCGAGGTCCAGCTGGCCAGCTCCGGCCGCATCGTCATGGTGCCCAGCGACAAGACGGTGGTGCAGGCCCTGGCCGATGCAGGCGTGGACGTGCAGGTGTCGTGCGAGCAAGGCGTGTGCGGCACCTGCCTGACCCGCGTGATTGAAGGCATCCCGGACCACAAGGACATGTACCTCACGCCCGAGGAGCAGGCCGCCAACGACCAGTTCACGCCGTGCTGCTCACGCGCCAAAACGCCGAGGCTGGTGCTGGATTTGTGAGGCTCAGGGGGTGGTTTTTATCGGCTTGGGCCTGATGGCTTTGCCCCGGATGGGCAGTGCCATCGGGCAATCGGCCGGTACGCATCGCCCGCCGCGCCGCCAGGCAAGGCTTATCCCAACTCAAAGCTCGTGATGCCATAGACCCGCTCGATGGCGCAAGCCGGCACCGCGCCCCGGTACATACGGGCGGTTTCGAAGACGCGCTGCAAGCCCTGCCTGTGGGCCAGTTCCAGCGCGCCGGTATTGGGCATCGGCACATCCAGGAACACCGCGCTGCCTGCCGGCGCCTGCTGGCTGAGCGCGTCATACAGCGCGTTGGCGATGTCGGCGCGGTCGGCCACCAGCGGGCCGATCTTGTAGCCTTCGCGGCAGGGCCGTATCACGCCCCAGCCGGCCATGCGCCCCCGCTCTGTCCAGGCCAGGCCGCAGGCATCGGGCATGTCGATCCAGGCGCGCAAAAACGCCTCGCGCGGAGCTGGGAAAACACGGCGATCATCAGCACACAACGACGCGAAATCAATCGCCGCCAGCGGGCCGATCCGGGTGTCGGGTACTGCGGCCCGGGGTTGCGCCGTTCCCGAGAAGCGCACGTTCTGCCAGGCCAGTTCGAAGCCCTTGCGGCGGTAGTAATCCTGCTGGGCCGGTACGCCATCGAGACCCACGACGCGTCCCGACAGCCGGGCCATGCCGGCGTCCCAGAGCGAGCGGCCGATGCCCTGCCCGCGCCAGTCCGGCGCAACGATGAACAGCCCAATAAAGCCGAACGCTGCGCCATACGAGACGGCGCTGATGCAGCCCAGGACACGGCCAGCAGATTCAGCGACCAGAAAGCCTTGCGGGTCGGCCGAATGAAAAGCGTCGCCATCGTGCAAGCCCGGGTTCCAGCCCTCGCGGGCCGCCATCTCGAGCACAACCGGCATTTCATCGCGGCGCAGGGTGCGGTGGGTGAGGTTCATGCGTGCATTATTGCGGGCAAAGCAAAGAAACCTGCCAGGTTGAATCCGTGGCTTGAGGTGGAAACAAGCTCAGCCGCCTGCCTGATCCGCGTGATTGAAGGCATCCCGGACCGCCAGGACATGCACCTCACGCCCGAGGAGCCTGAACATTGGGAGGGATGGGCGTGTTCATCGTGCCTGAAGCGAACGTCTATAAATCTCAATTTGAATGTCTCAGGTGCAGCGCAAGCGGGTACTCGTGGGTGGCAGCTTTCTGGATGTTGATAACGGCTGGTTGGTTGTTACGTCTTCAGGCTGGCATCACAAACGCTTGCCGGTCGATGTTTTTCAGTGGCACAACCGGCACACCGGCACTGAGCAAGCATGTTCGCCGTGCCAGTGTGTCAGGTGTACCGACAGGAACTACCGGCAACTCAGCCGAGTTGACCGCTACTGTTGGAAACTTACAACAACCGGCATCCACGAAAGCCGGGGTGGTTCAACAAGCCGTAATGGGTAGATTGGATTTAATTCCAGCTGGTATGTACGCTGTCGAACATACAAACTGTCCTTGGTTCCTAATACTTAGATTTCCGCGAGATCTCTGCCATAGGTGGTGAATCAAGCCTGACCTGCCCCTGGAATCCAATGATGCATCTTTCTTCCGACCCCCAAGCCAAACAGATGCTTGCCGCGCTGCCCGATGACGAGTGGCAGCGCTGGCCGCCGCAGCTTGAACGCGTAAACATGCCTCTGGGTCAGGGGTCAAACTTTTTGACCAAGGGCAGCTCCATGCTGACAAGCCATCAGCTGGCTCCCCATGGCACCTTGCAGCCCATGTGGCCGGGCTTCCTGACGGGCCAGACGGAGCAGCCGGTTCGTGTCCTGCTGGTCGATGACGATCCCCACATGAGCCGTGTGATTGCCCACGAATTGCTGGGGGATTTGCGGATCAACCTGCTGGGCCAAGGCCGCAGCGTGCGGGAGGGCCGCCGCCTGATCAGCCAGAACGAGTTCGATGTGATGCTGGTCGACCTGAACCTGGGCGACGGCAGCGGCTTTGAGCTGATCGAGTACATGAAGACCGTGCGCCCGATGGCGGAGGTGGTCGTCATCTCGGCCATGGAAGACGAGCAGCATGCCCTGCATGCGTTTGAACTGGGTGCCACGGGCTACCTGGTCAAGAACTCCTGGTTCGGCAACTTCCCCCAAGCGATTCTGCAGGTGGTCAACGGCGGAGCTTCGATCACGCCCAGCCTGGCGCGCCGGCTGCTGAGCAAGTTCGAGCCGCCTCAAGCCAATGTTGAGCCCCTGCCCGTGAACCAAGGCAAGGACAACAAGCTGTCCGAGCGCGAACAACAAGTCCTCAAGCTGGTCGCCTCGGGCCAAACCAGCACCGAAATCGGCGCACGGCTGGTCATCAGCGGTCAAACCGTCAACACGCACATCAAGAACATCTACCGCAAGATCAATGTGCGAAATCGTGCGCAAGCAGTCAGTTTTGCGGCCAACCACGGGCTTTTTTAGTTGGAATTGTCAGCACACATCTAATTGTTGTTCTTGCCCCTGTACTGCTGGCATTCGCAGGCGCAGCCCTAACCGTCTCCACTGCATTAGATATTTACTCGAAGTGGCGAAAACGACGAAACGCTTGAACCGGAGAAATCTGAAGGTCGGCTTCCAGTCTGAGGACTAAACCGCTCGCGCGGTAGTCCGCCGCCAAGGCCCCGGTGCTTGTTAAACATCGCGTCCCTGTCTATGTTGGCGAGCGAGGCAATCGGCCTCGTTCTTCGACAGGAGCACGATCATGATCCCTTCGACCCAAGCCATCTCGCCGCTGCGCCAGCGCATGCTCGACGACATGCGCATGCGCAAGCTCGAACCCAAGACCCAGGCCGCCTACGTTCGCGCGGTGCGATACCTCGCCGGCTTTCTAAGACGCTCGCCCGACACAGCCACCGTAGAGGATTTGCGGCGGTTCCAGTTGCACATGACCGATCGAGGCATCTCGCCGATCACGCTCAACGCCACCATCACCGGGCTGAAGTTCTTCTTCGACGTCACGCTCGACCGGGGCGAGCTGATGGCCCGAATGAGCTACGTGCATGTGCCCCAGAAGCTGCCCGTGGTGCTCAGTCGCGACGAGGCTGCGCGCCTGATCGCTGCGGCCTCCAACCTGAAGTACCAGACGGCCCTGTCCATCGCGTACGGCACCGGGCTTCGGGTCAGTGAGATCGTGGCGCTCAAGGTCGGCGACATCGACAGCCAGCGCATGACGCTGCGCGTCGAGCAGGGCAAGGGTCGCAAGGACCGCTACGCCATGCTCTGTCCCTTGCTGCTGGAGCGGCTGCGCGCCTGGTGGCGAGTCGCCCATGCCCAAGGCAAGATGCTGCCGGGCGGCTGGCTGTTCCCCGGCATGAACCCGGTGGATCCATTGACCGCACGCCAGCTCAACCGCGCCGTGCACGCCGCCGCCGAAGCGGCCAGGATCGACAAGCGCGTCTCCATGCACACGCTGCGTCACAGCTTCGCCACCCATCTGCTGGAGCAGAAGGTGGACATCCGTGTGATCCAGGTGATGCTCGGGCACAAGAAGCTGGAGACCACCTCGGTCTACACCCATGTCGCCACCGAGGTGCTGCGCGAGGTGGTCAGTCCGCTGGAGATGCTGCAGCCCGCGTAGGTTGTCTTGCGTGGCGCACCCCGCCCTGGAGGTTGCCGACATCTTTCGCACCCACGGTCCCGATTGGCGCAACGCGCAGCAGGGTCACCTGAGCCTGGGCCAGCTCAAGGTCATGTCGGCCATCGAGCAGTGCCGCAGCGCGGCGCTGGGGGGCCATGTGTTGTGCTGCGAAGGCTGCGGACAGGACCAGATCGCCTACAACTCGTGCCGCAACCGGCATTGTCCGAAGTGTCAGGCCAGTGCGGCACAGCGCTGGCTCCAAGCGCGTCAAGCCGATCTGCTGCCGGTGGACTACTACCACGTCGTATTCACCTTGCCCGCGCCGATCGGCGCCATCGCCTACCAGAACAAGGCCGTGCTCTACGCGCTGCTGTTCGACGTGGCCGCCGAGACCTTGCTGACCATCGCGGCGGATCCGAAGCACCTGGGCGCCAGCATCGGTGCGACCCTGGTGCTGCACACGTGGGGGTCGGCGTTGACGCATCACCCGCATGTGCACGGGATCGTGCCGGGCGGCGGTTTGTCGCCAGGCGGCGAACGTTGGGTCGCCTGCAAGCCCGGGTTCTTCCTGTCCGTGCGCGTGCTGTCGCGGCTGTTCAGGCGACGCTTCCTCGAAGCACTCACCCAGGCGCATCGCTCCCATCGGTTGCGGTTCTTCGGCGAGCTCGCTGCTCTGGCCGACGCGCGCGTGTTCGCCGACTGGCTCTGTCCACTGCGCCAGTGCGAATGGGTGGTCTATGCCAAGCGCCCGTTCGCCGGCCCCGAAGCGGTGCTGGCCTATCTGTCGCGCTACACACACCGGGTGGCCATCTCCAACAGCCGGCTTCTCGCCATGGACGAGCGGGGCGTCACGTTCCGCTGGAAGGACTATCGGGCCGAGGGCCGCACGCGCCACAAGACGATGACGCTCGATACCGATGAATCGCCACAGCCTGATGTATCGCAACCCGAGATCGTGGCTTGGAAGCAAAAACCAACTCAGCCGCCCATCAGCCCCACCGGCGGCTTGCCGGGCCGGCCCGGAATCATCGCCAGCATGTGCCCGGAAATGCCGCCGTCCACGACCAGGTTCTGGCCGGTGATGTAGCCCGCGCCCGCGCTAGCCAGAAAAGCCACCGCCGCGCCCACGTCTTCGGCCCGGCCGATGCGGCCCAGCGGCACCAGCGCTTCGCGTTTTAAAAGCGTGTCCGCATCCTGATACACCGCCTCGGTCAGCGGCGTGCGGATCATGCCGGGACAGACGGTGTTGACCCGGATGCCGTCGGTAGCCCATTCCTGCGCCAGCTGGCGGCACAGCATGATCAGCGCGGCCTTGGCCGCCGAGTAGGCGCCATAGCCGGGGTGCGGCGACAAGCCCGACATCGAGGCAACGGCGGTGATGCTGCCGCGCGTGCGCGCCAGCGAGTCACGGGCCGCCTGCGCCAGCAACCAGGCCGAGCGGGTGTTGAGGTTGAAGGTGGTGTCCCACTGGGCGACCGGCAAATCGGCCAGCTTGCCGGGGCCGGAAGCGCCCGCGTTGCAGACGAGCGCCGTCAGGTCGCCGCCCTGGGCTTGCGCCTGTGCCACCAGGGCGGCGCACTGGGCCGGGTCGGTGATGTCGCCGGTCACGCCGCTGGCGGTCGCGCCGGCCGCCCGCAGTTCATCGAGCAGGCGGTCGAGCCTGTCGCCGGACTGCGAGGCAGCGGCGGCAATGTGAATCGCCGTGCCGTCCTTGCGCGCCTGCTCGATCAGCGCAAGGCAGATGCCCCGGCCAATGCCGCCTGTGGCGCCGGTGACGAGTGCATGAAGTGGAGAAGGCGAGGTCATGAGTGTTTTTCCATAGGAGATGTCAGTACTGCGTCATGGCGCCCGACACGCGCTGCACGATTAAAATAATATGGATGAATCATGGCTTTGCACAATACCAGCGGGCGTATGCAGCTATTGTTTTACTAGCATTGTGAGCCATGGCCGGTCGCGCTCAAGCCGTCCGGTAGTGCCGCAGCGTGGCCGCGATGCCGTCCGCCAGGGAGGTGATCTGGCGCCCGGGCAACAGCTGCTCCAGCCCTTCCTCGCTCAGGCCGGGGGCAATCGTCAGCGGCGGGCCTTCGGCTTGCAACCGGGCGCCCGGCTCCTGGCGGCGGATTTCGGCCATGACCTCATCGACGGTGGCGGTTTGCCCGATCAGGTTGTACACGCTTGCGCCTTGCACGGGCGTGAGCAGCGCCTGCTCGAAGGCCTGGGCCACATCGTCCACATAAATCAGCCCGGCCGCGCCGGTGTAGCCCAAGGTGTAGGCTTCGCCGCGCGCGGCGGCGCGGCAGGCCAGGCTGGGGCCGGCGCTGACGCCGGTTTCGCGCCCCGGCCCGTACACGACAAAGGGCCGAAAGCCGATGCTGGCGATTCTCCGGTCATGCCAGTAAGCCCGCGCCGAGCCTTCGGTGGCGAGCTTGAAGGCGCCGTAATGCGTCATCGGAAAGGGGTGCCGCGCATCAATCGGGCCATAGACGCCGGCCGAGCTGGCATAGACCACCTGCTTGACGCCTGCGGCCTGCGCTGCCTCGAAGACATTGAGCGTGCCGATCAGGTTGATCCGGGCGCCGCGCACCGGGTTGGCTGCGCAGTCGGGCGTCAGCACGCCGGCCAGGTGGATCACGCCGTCGCAGCCCTGCATCGCCTGGCCGACAGCCTCGCCATCGGCAATGTCGCCCACGCGCCAGTCGAGCTGGTGCGCCACGTCGCCGGCAATGGCGGCCACCGTCTGCCTGCGGTCATGGATGTCGAACACCCGCGCCTCCAGGCCCCGGGCGTTCAGGCGGCGGATGATCCAGGCGCCCAGAAAACCGCTGCCTCCGGTGATCAGTACACGTTTCATGGGGAGTTTCTCCTGCGTCATGGCGCGGGCCGGCAGACGCTTGGCTCTGCGGGGTCATCGGTGGCGGCCAAGTTGTTTTGATAGACGCTGACATCGGCGTCGAATTCGGTGACCTCCAGCTGGCAGCCCAGCCGGTGGTTTTCAAACAGCGGCCCCATGGCGGCAAGCATGGCGCCAAACAGCTCCTGCCGGATGCGCTGGCGCAGCGCCAGATTGCGGCCGGGCGCTATCCGCACGGTGATGTTGACAAAGCCGTTGCCGACCTGTCCGTTGCCCACGCGGTACTCGCCCATGGCCTGCGCGAAGGTGCGGATGCCCCAGACCGGAAAGATGCCTGAATCGACGGCGGCCTGGTGAACCTTGTCCACCAGCCGCCCCTTGATCACCGCGTCCGCCAGGCTGGCGGTGTAGTCAATCTGGATGTGCGGCATGAACGGCCCTTACATCTTGCACAGCGGCGAGGGCGCGGGGATGATCGACGGCGGGAAGGTGTGCTCCACCACCGGGCGCAGCACGCCATCGACCACCTTGGCGCGGCCCACGTAGTTGGGCAGCAGCAGCTGGTTGTCGGCCGCGCGCATCGTCAGGTTGCCGTAGAGGGTGTCGAGCTGGGCGCCGCGCAGGGCCTTGCTGACATCGGCGGGCTTGACGCTCTTGGCCAGCTTCACGCCATCGAACATCACCTGAGCGCCGTTGTAGGCCTGGCCTTCGTTGTCGGTCGGCAGGCGGTTGAACTTGGCTTTCCAGGCCGTCACGAAAGCCTTGTTGCGCGGGCTGTCGATGTCCGGCGTGTAGGCCGTGGTGCCCGGCGTGCCTTCGAGCGCCTTGCCGGTGCCGTTGATCATGAAGTTCTGGATCAGCGAATGGCCGATCAGCTTTGTTTTCGGAATCAGGCCGAATTCCTCGGCCTGCTTGACGAAGGCAATCGCGTCGCGGCCGGTTTCGGCGACCCAGATGGCGTCCACGCCGGAATCTTTCAGCTGCGCGATGTAGGGCGAGAAGTCCTTGGTGCCCATCGGCACGTACAGGCTCAGCGGCACGCTTTTGCCGGAAGTTTCAGCGGCTTTCTTGAAGGATTCGCCCGAGTCGCGGCCCCAGACATAGTCGGCGGCCAGCACGGCGAATTTCTTTTCCTTCAGGCTCTTGGCCCACTCGTTGATCATGGCGATGTCCATGGCATCCGAGTGGTTGGTGCGAAAGCTGCGCGCCCTGCAGGTGTCGCCGGTCAGCTTGTCGGACTTGCTGGCGACGATGAAATAGGCTGCGTCCCAGCGGTCCAGGTTCTGCGCAATCGCCAGTGAAATCGACGAGGGAATCGCGCCAATCAGCAGGTTGTGGCCGTCCCTGGCGAGTTTTTCGGCGACGCGGCGGCCGGCGTCGGGCGTGCCCTCGTCGTCGCCGCTCTGCACCTCGACCTTGCGGCCATCGACGCCGCCCTTGGCATTGGCCTCGTCAATCGCGAACTGCACGGCGCGCATCACTTCCTCGCCCTGCTGGGCAAACACGCCCGACTTGGACGACACCAGGCCGACCTTGACCGGCTCCTTGCCTTGCGCCATTGCCGCCAGGGGCAGGGCGCTGACCAGGGCCAGGGCAGCGAGCGCGCGCTGCAGGGGTTTCATCTTGAACATTTTTGTCTCCAATTTCTAGACACCGGAAGCGGTCCGGCGGCCGTTGCTTCAATAAAGGGGGGTCAAACCATCACATGGGTTTCAAGGTCTTTCAGGCTTTCGCGCGTGTTCTCGACCGGCCCGTGGGCCACCACCGAACCCTTGGCCATGGCGCAGTAGCGCTCGGCCACGCGCACCACCAGGCTCATGTTCTGCTCGATCAGCAGCAGCGCCGTGCCCTGGCTGGCGACCTGGTTGAAGATGCGGGCCAGCTGATCGACGATCACCGGGGCTAGCCCTTCGGTCGGCTCGTCGAGCAGGATCAACGACGGGTTGGCCATCAGCGCCCGGCCGACCGCCAGCATCTGCTGCTGGCCGCCCGACAGCGCCGTGCCCGGTGTGTGAGCCCGCTCCTGCAGGATGGGAAACAGCTTGTAGACCTCGGGCACGTTCCAGTGCCCCTTGCGGCCCACGGCGGCGCCGAGCTGCAGGTTTTCTTCCACGCTCAGGTTGGCGACGATGCGCCGGCCCTGCGGCACCACCACCACGCCATGCTGGGCGGCCATGTAGGGGCGCGGCTTGTGCAGCGCATGCTTGCCCAGGTGGATCTGTCCGCCCTTGAGCGCGGCCAGTCCCAAAATGGTGTTGACCACCGTGGTCTTGCCGACGCCGTTGCGGCCGATCAGAGCCACGCGCTCGCCGGCGTTCACGCTCAGGCTCAGGCCGTGCAGGATGTGGGCCGAGCCGTAAAAGGCGTTGATGTTGTCGAGGGTCAATAAGGCGGTCATGCGGCGCTCCCAAGATAGGCTTCGCGCACGCGCGGGTCGGCGCGCACGGCGGCCGGCTCGCCGCTGGCGATGACACGGCCGAGTTCAAAAACGGTCACGACATCGGAGATGCCGAAGACCACGTCCATGTCATGCTCGACCAGCAGCACCGACACGTTCCAGCGCGAGGTCAGCGCCTTCAGGTGCCTGGCCAGGTCGTGCGACTCCTTGACCGACAGGCCGGCCATCGGTTCGTCGAGCAGCAGCACGCTGGGCCGGCCCACCAGCGCCAGCGCCAGGTCGAGCCGGCGCTGCTCGCCGTAGCCCAGGTCTTCGGCAATCACATCGGCCATCGGCATCAGGTCGAGTTCCTCCAGCACCGCGTCCGCATCGGCGCCGGAATCGGCCACGCCCATCTTGTGCGAAGCCAGCTCCACCTGCCGGCGCACCGGCATCTGGCCAAAAATGCTGGTGCGCTGGAAGCTGCGCGACAGGCCGCGCATGCGCCGGGCCACCGGGCCAAGCTCGGTCACGTCCTGGCCGCCGAGCTGGACCTTGCCGCGCGTCAGGCGCACGCGGCCGGTGATGGCATCGATCACGGTGGATTTGCCGGCGCCGTTGGGGCCGATCAGGCCGCGGATCTCGCCGCGCCTCAAGGTCAGGGACACCCCGTCCACGGCCTTGACGCCGCCATAGTGAATCGCCACGTCGTCGGCTTGAAGTACAAATTCGCTCATGGGGATTTCCTTTCAGTGTGCGGTGCGGGCGGCGGGTGCCGACGGCTTGACCGGTTTGGCCTGAGTCGCTTGTGCTGCCTGCGCGGCGGCTGCGCGGGGCTGGCGTTTGCCCTTGAACAGGCGGCCCAGCGCCCCGGCCAGGCCGGTCGGCGAAAAGACGATGACGGTGATCAGCGCAATGCCGAAAATCGCCATCCAGTGATTCGCGTAGTCGCCCAGCACGTCCTTGGCCAAAAAGTACACGATGGCGCCCAGCGCCGGTCCCCACAGCGCCTTGTAGCCGCCGACGATGACCATCATCAGCGCCACGCCGGACACGCTCCAGTGCAGGCTTTCTGGCGAGACAAAGCCGGTGTTCAGCGCCGTCAGCGTGCCGGCCACCGACGTGATGCCGGCCGACAGCGCGAACAGCGCGGCGCGCGGCAGCAGGGTGCGGATGCCGATGAAGCGGGCGCGTTCCTCGTTGTCGCGCACCGCCTCGGTGATGGCGCCGAAGCGGCCATGCAGGCCCAGCGCCAGCCCGCCCATGCACACAATCAGCACGGCCCAGCTCAGCATGAACATGTGGCCCGGCTGGACAATCGCCGACATCGGAAAACCGAACAGCGTGGCGGGCCACTCGATGTTCATGCCGTCCGCTCCGCCGGTCAGGCCGCGCGAGCGGTTGGCGGTGAGGAAGAACATCTGGCCGACGGCCAGCGTCAGCATGCCGAAGGCAATGCCCGGCACCCGGACAATCACCAGGCCGAGCAGGAAGGCGAAGCCCGTGATGCCCAGCACCGCCAGCACGATGGCCGCTTCGGCCGGCACTGCCTTGAGCTGCAGCAGGATGCCGATGATGTAGCCGGCCGAGCCGAAGTAGGTCGCATGGCCGAAGCTGGCCATGCCGTTCTGGCGCAGCAGCAGGCCCACGCCCAGGGCAAAAATGGCAAAAATCGTCGCCTGCGTCAGCAGCGACAGCACGGTGCCCGAGCTGACCCCGAAGGTCAGCGCCAGGCCGGCAACCAGCGCGGCCCCGGAGAATGAAAAGATGCGTGAAATGGACATGATTGAAAAGTCTTTCAGGTGCGGCTGCCGGCAAAGCCCGCAGGCTTCCACAGCAAAATGGCGACCATGAGCGCAAACGGCAGCACGGCGGACAGGTTGGGCAGGTACACGGCGCCCAGCGACTGGATCAGGCCCAGCACCAGCGCCGCCACGAAGGCGCCCGACAGGCTGCCCAGCCCGCCGATCACCACGACCACGAAGGAGTCGATCAGCACGTCGCTGCTCATGGACGGCGACAGCGCCAGGAAGGGTGCGGCCACCACGCCGGCCAGGCCAGCCAGCGCGGTGCCCAGGCCGACCACGCCGGCGCTCAGCGCATCGGTGTTGACGCCCTGCATGGCGGTGGTGGTCGGGTCGGTGCTGGAGGCGCGCACGAACAGGCCGATGCGCGAGTATTTCAGCCACAGGCTCAAGCCCAGCGCCACGCCCGCGCCGACCGCGATCACCCCGATGCGGTAGGCCGGCACGGCGGTGCCGAACAGATTCACCGAGAAATTCAGCGCCTCGGGCGTGGCCACCGACAGGTTGCTCTTGCCCCAGACGGTCTGCACGAAGTCCTCGATCACCAGCAGCAGGCCGAAGGTGACCAGCACCACGGTCAGCGGGTCGCGGTCCTGCAGCAGCCGAAAGCCGTAGCGGTCCAGCAGCACGCCAAAGAGCGCCATGATGGCCGGCACGGCGACCAGCGCGACCCAGAAATTGCTTTGGCTGGCAATGGTGAAGCCCAGGTAGGCGCCCAGCATGTAAAGCGAGCCGTGGGCGAAATTCACCACGCGGCGCAGGCCGTAGATCAGGGCCAGTCCCGAGCACATCACGATCAGCAATGCGCCGTACACCAGGCCGTTGAACAGGTTGATGGTCAACATGTTGTTTGTCTCCTTTGTCTTCGTTGAAATAGGGTTTTGCGGACTGCGGTTGCGGCCTTCAGGCCAGCTCGTCCGCCAGCTCGGGCAGCGCGCTTTCGGTCGCGCCGAAAGCCGTCCAGCCGCCATCGACCGGAATCAATGCGCCGGTCACATAGCTGGCGCGGTCGCTGGCCAGGAAGGCAATCACTTCGGCAATCTCGGCGGGCTCGGCCATGCGGCCCAGCGGTGTGCGGCGGCGGATGGCGGCGGCGTCAATCGCGCCCTTGCGCTCCAGCTCGGCGACCAGCGCGGTGCGCACATAGCCGGGCGCCACGGCGTTGACGCGGATGCCCGCGCGCGCCCATTCGCTGGCCATGGCGCGGGTCATGCCGAGCACGCCGGCCTTGCCCGCGCTGTAGGCATTGCGCGCCGGCAGGCCGGTGCTGCTTGCAATCGAGCCCAGGTTGACGATGGCGCCACGGCCCCGGCCAGGCACGGGCGCGGCCTGCAGCATGTGCCTGGCGACGGTGCGGCTCATCAGAAAGGTGCCGCGCAGATGCACGGCCAGCACGCGGTCGAAGGCCTGCACGCTTTGCTCCGTCGTCGGGCCGGTCTGGTCGCCGATGCCGGCGTTGTTGACCAGCGCGTCGATGCGGCCAAAGCGCGCCAGCACGGCCGCCACGGCGGCTTCCACGCTGTCTTCCGAGGTCACGTCGCAGCCCAGTCCCAGGTGGATGCTTCCGAGTTCGGCGGCGCGGGCTTGGGCTGCGTCGGCGCGCAGGTCGAGCAGCGCCACGCGCAGGCCGTCGGCCGCCAGCCGCTGCGCCGTGGCCCAGCCGATGCCGTCGGCCGCGCCGGTGACGATGGCCACTGCTGCCGCTGGGTTGGGGGTGACAGGTGCAGGGGGCGCTGCATTCCGGGGTTCAGGCATGGTGTGTCTCTTTATAGGAATGGGTCGAATGGTACATAAAACTGGAATACTATTCAAGTATTGAATTTAATTCCAATTTTTTGAATTCGGTAATACCCTTGCTCGTTCACGCTTCAGCGCGTGAAACTGCGCAGGCTGGGCAGATCGACCGCCCGGATCAGCCGCGTCTCCTGCGCCGTGATCAGGTGCCCGGAGGCCGACATGTAGGCCGCAAAGTCCGGGTGCGTGTCGCGGGCATTGCAGCGCTGCTCGTAATCGGCCAGGCTCTGGTAGGCCCACAGGTGCACGAACTGGTTCAGCGGACCGACCTGGCTCACATACATGCCGACCGGGTTGCCCAGCGTCTGCAGCAGGATGGGCATGGCCAGCCGGTCGAACACTTCCAGGAACTCGGGCATCTTGCGCAGCGCAATGGTGTAGATGCGGTGATCGACCAGCGGCAGGGCGAGGTTGAGGGGCGTCATGCGGGAACTCCTGCCTTGTCGGCGATGTGGTGGGCGGTGAGGTAGCCAAACGTCATGTTCGGCCCGTGGGTGATGCCGGCGCCGGGGTAGTTGCCGCCCATGATGCTGGCGCGGTCGTTGCCCACGGCGTAGAGGCCGGCGATGGCCGTGCCGTCGCGCTTGAGTACCTCGCCAACGACGCTGGTCTTGATGCCGTCGAAGGTGCCGAGGTCGCCCATGACGACCTTGACCGCGTAGTAAGGCCCGCTTTGGACAGGCGCGACGCAGGGATTGGGCTTGTTCTCGGGGTCGGCCAGGTAGCGGTTGAAGGCCGTGCGGCCGCGTCCGAAGGCCGGGTCCTGGCCCTTGACGGCGCCGACGTTGTAGTCGCGCACGGTGGCTTCGAGCCCGGCCGGGTCGATGCCGGCGTTTTTCGCCAGTTCGGCCAGCGTGTCGCCCTTGATCAGGTAGCCGTTGCGGATCAGGCCGCCCAGCGGCATCGGCGCGGGCTTGGCATAGCCCAGTCCGTACTTGCCCATGGTGGCCTTGTCGCAGATCAGCCACATCGCCGTGTCCTTCTGGCCTTCGCAGGCACGGATCATGGCCGCGCCCACGTCGTGGTAGGAATTGGACTCGTTGGTAAAGCGCTTGCCGGACCGAAGCACGCCGATGATGCCGGGCTTGTAGCGGTCCAGCAGGTGCGGAAACACGCCGAACTCGCCGTTGCCATAAGGCACCTTCGACACCGGCATCCAGGCGGCGGCGTCCTTGAAGCGGATATCGACCACGGCGCCTAGCACTTCAGCCATGCGCGTGCCGTCGCCGGTGTTGCCGAGCGGCGTCGGCGACAGGTGCTCGCCGCCGCGCTGCAAATGCGGATAGGCCTTGGCGATGCGCTGGATGTCCTGCGGAAAACCGCCGCAGGCCAGCACCACGCCCTGCCGGGCGGTGATGCGGTAGTCGCCTTCAGCGCTGGCAATGCGCGCGCCGACGGCCCGGCCCTGCTCCATGATGATTTCCCTGGCCGGGCTGCTGGTCAGGATCGGGATGCCCAAATCCAGCGCCGACTGGGCCAGGCGCGCGGCCAGCGCATTGCCGCTGGTCACGTTGATGGCGCGGCGGTACAGCGCCATTTCCTTCAGGTGATTCGCCAGCCGCTTCGCGACATACATAAAGGAGGTCAGCGACTTGGTGACCTGGAAGAAATGCTTCAAATCGGCGTTCGACGAGTTGAACATCATGCCGATGAAGGTGATGGTCTTCAGCGGCAGCTTGAGCCGCGCCATGTCCTTGCCCAGGCCGCGAATGTCATAGGGCTCGGCCAGGATGGAGCGGCCGATGGGGGCGCCGCCCGGCATGTCGGGGTGGTAGTCGGGGTACATCGTCGGGATGAATTTCATCGCCGTCTCGCGCTCGAAGAACTCGACCATCTTCGGCCCGTTGTCGAGGAAGGCCGCGACTGCCGCCTCGTCGTAGAACGCGCCGGTCTCCTGCATCATGTAGGTGCGAACCGCCTCGCGGGTGTCGGCCGGGTTCTGCTTGCGGCCATGCGGCCCCAGCGGAATCCACAGCACGCCGCCGGACAGCGCGGTGGTGCCGCCGAACACCGGCTCTTTCTCGATCACCACCACGTCCAGGCCGCGCTTCTTGGCGGTGATGGCCGTGGCCAGGCCGGCAGCGCCGGAGCCGACGACCAGCAGGTCGCATTCAATATCTCGTGACATCTTGGGTTCTCCAGGGGGATGGTTCAGGCGTGGGCGGCGGGACGGGACTGGTTGAAGCCGGGGCGCGGCACCATGTCCATGAGCATCGAACTCATGCCGCCATCGACCACGATCTCGGCGGCGTTGACATAGGCCGAGCGCGGGCTGGCCAGGAACAGCGCCACATCGGCGATGTCCTGCGGCTCGCCGACGCGCCGGCTGGCCGTGACGGCGGCGCGCTTTTGCTCGAAGCCGGGTTCTTCATAAAACCGGGCCGACAGCGCGGTGCGGATCATGCCGGGGCAAATCGCATTGCTGCGAATGCCCTGCGGACCCCATTCCACCGCCATCTGGCGCGACATCAGCAGCACGCCGGCCTTGCTGGCGCTGTAGGCGCCGCTGCCGGTCTGCGGGAACAAGGCAGAGATCGACGCGACATTCACGATGCTGCCCAGGCCCGCCTCGCGCATCGGCTTTGAAAAAGCCCGGGCGCACAGCAGGTAGCCCGTCAGGTTGATGGACAGCACCGAGTTCCAGTCGTCCAGGCTCACGTCGGCCAGGCCGCCCGAGCGCAGCAGGCCGGCATTGTTGATCAGTGCATGGCAGGCGCCGAGTTCGGCCTGCACGCGCGCTGCGGCGGCATTCACGCTCGCTTCGCTGGCAATGTCGCAGGTCACGGCGATGGCGTCGGCGCCTTGGGCGCGCAATTCGGCGGTCACTTTTTCGCACCCCGCCGCGTCGCGGTCGAGCAGGGCGACGCGGGCGCCGACCTGCGCCAGGCTGAGCGCGATGGCCGCGCCGATGCCGCTGGCAGCGCCGGTGACAACGCAGATACGGCCCTCAAGGCCCAGCCAGTGGTGTGTGGAATCAAGCATGAAGTCTCCAGGAATTCGATGCTGGATTGTTGGCTTTTGACACCCTTCGTGCCTTGACGATTCAAGCGAGGTGCCGGACAATTCGTGCATTTTTACAATGAATAATGCCATGTTAAGGGTTATCCCTAGCTATGCTTTGTATGGCGACCAGGCGCAACCAGGCTGGAAAAACTCCTTCGATTTCGAATGGATTCCGCAGCGCTCAGGCCCATACAACTGGGAAATACGCCCGCATGTGCATGAAGCCTTCATCCAGATCCTGTACCTGACCCAGGGCTCGGTGGAGGTGTTGCTCGACAACGCCAAGTGGCGGGTTCTGGCGCCGTGCCTGCTGGTGGTTCCCGCACAAACCGTGCATGGCTTTCACTTCTCCGCCGATGTCAACGGCCCGGTGGTCACGGCCACGCAGCGGCCACTGGAATCGCTGGCGGCGCTGGCCATGCCCGAGTTGCTGCAGACCATCCGCAAGCCCGCCGTGATTTCACTCGACGCTGACGGCCGCCACGCCGAAGCGTTGATGCCGCTGTTCCTGGCCATCGAGCGCGAGGCGCGCCTGCATGCGATTGGCCAGTTCGCGGCCGGCATGTCGCTGCTGACCGCGCTGTTTGTCCAGGTGGCGCGCCTGGGCCAGGCCGGGGCGCCTGCGCCGCTGGCCGTCAGCCTGCGCAAGACGGCGCAGATCGAGAAATTCCGCGCGCTGGTGAACGACAACTTCAAGAAACGCCTGCCGATGGCGTTTTATGCCGGCCAGCTGGGCGTGACGCCCGGCCAGCTGTCGCGGCTGTGCCGCGAGGTGCTGGGGGCTTCCAGCCTGGAGGTCATCAATGCGCGCATCGTGCACGAGGCGCAGCGCGACCTGGTGTTCACCAGCAGCAGCATCCAGCAGCTGGCCGATGCGCTGGGCTTTGCCGATGAAGCCTATTTCGGCCGGTTTTTTCGCAAGCACACGGGGCTGACGCCAGGCGAATTCCGCACCCGCGCGCTGCAGAGCATGCTCAAGCCCGACACCTGGCCGGCTGCCGGGCCAGAGGCGGTTGCAGCGCCGGGGTGAAGCCGCTGGCCTTGCCCGTGGGATGGTGAAAATAGCAGCTCGTTCGCCGACGGTGAAGGTTGCACACCTTGATGCTATTAAATAAATAGCTACTTACGCAATAGCAGCGTGCGCAAAAGCCAATTTTAATGCTTGAAATCGCATCAGGCGGAGACTGGCTTTCACTTATCTGGTTCTGTACTCACGGATGCGGGTGTTCTCAACCAGCAGCGGCATCGTTTCCAGCGTGAACACCTTACCATTAGTCGCCTGCAGCATCCGCCGCATGTCCTCCCTGCGTACCTTGAAGCCGCGCCCGGCAATGCACGCAATCACGTCGTAATTTTTTCCACTCTCGTCGCGAAGCGTGCGCAGACGCTGAACGCGTGCGACCTTGTCGCGTGCTGTACCGTCGTCTTCGGTGAGTTTTGCCTCGATGAGCGCCACCGGGTTGAACTCGTCCGGGATGATGAAATCAGGCGCCTGATCAAAGCCATTGATGCGTTCGGCACGCCCCGTTTCGCGAAAGCTCACGCGTGCCGCCGTGAGCACGTCTTTGATAGCACTTTCGACCACGAGACCGACCAACTCGCTGACGGCATCGCGGTGAGATGCAAAAGGCCGTCCCAAAAAACGCTCGTAGAGCAAGACCGCATACGGCACACCAAGATCAGCAATCGGCTGCACACTTTGAATGCCTTGTTTCGTATCGACCTTGTCCAGTCGATGAACCAGGCCGGGCGCTTCAAGACCAATTCCTGCCGTCAGCGTTTCAACTCCGGCTTGAATCATCGCCCGCAACCTTTGGTCAGCAAGGGTAGTTGTTCCAAGGGCTCGCGGTACCAGCGGCCGCAGACGAATATTTCTGTCCATGGTGCGAGCAGCGCCTTGATCTACTTTCAGACCTGTCCGTTCCGTTGTGATGTAAGCCCATTCTGGCGGCGTGAAACCAAGAATCGCCCGAAACACGATGAGGGAAATCGGCGCCACGACAACGGCCGCCTCAATGTTGGCTACTGAAATGTCCTCGAAGTCGTTCGTGGCGCGCTTCAGCGCTTGATAGCCTGTTTCGAATGTCGCGTAATCCGTGAATCCTTCTCCGCGAGGCATTTCCAGAAAGCTGGACTGCAACTCGCCGAAAACTTCATCGATGAGGGGGTCAAACGGGAGTAGTGGATCGTTGTAGTCAACATCAAAACGCAATGGCATCAATAGCTTCCTTGTTATTTTTTTGGGGCTTGCATGCATCACAAGCTGTTTTTGCTCGGGCACCTTCAAGCGCTTCATGTACCTGATCCACCGTTGCCAACGTATCCATTGCCGTTTTGATGATGTTCATCTTCCTGGTTGTTGGCACAGAAGCATCCCAGCCGGGCCGAAGACGCCAAATTGCCATGCGTGTGATGTGACCAAAGGCAATGCAGCGGGTATCACCGACGGTCGGTTTCATGCCGGCTCCGCGCAATTCATCCAGCTCCCGCGCCATCAGCTGTGCAAGTTGGTCCGGGTTTTGAACCAGCCAGGCGCTTGGCGTGATGTCCTTGTCACGGCAAACGAACACCGTATCGACAATGGATGAGGCCGTGCCGTGAATATGAATAGATCCACCCATTTCAGCGGGGCACGGTAGCGATGCCGTGCAGGTCAAGCCTGCATCAAGGATGCCCATTGCCGCAGCCTGATAAGCCGCTTGCTTGTTGTGGTGATAAGTGAACAGCAGCGGTGCGCCAGGTTTCAGTGCGGCAGCCATCCGCGTGTAAACAGCGGCAAGACCTTCAGCGAAGTGTTCGATGTTGCGGTCAGCCGTGTTGTTGCCGGTCAGTTCATCGGCGTGTCGCGTGGTGCTCAGTTCGAGGCCGGGAAAGTCGCCGCCCATCAGCTTTCTCAGCCACACATAACAAAAGTGCATCAGTTCGCCGTACTGCACCATGCCGAAGTACGGCGGGTCGGTGAACACACCATCCAAGCTTTCGGGTGCAAGGTCAATACTCGTCGATGAATCGCAGCGGATGTCGATCTCACGCGGTGCAGCGTTCGGCAACTCGGGATTCTTTTCCCCAATCCATTCTCCAGAAATGTAGTGCGTGGTTTTTTTCTTGCCATTGAAAATGACTTCAAAAGGCTTGGTGCAGTAGCTTTTGGCCTTGGTGTATTTTTCGGTAATGTTGACCCATCCACCTGAGCCGATGGGCGAGTCATTCAGGTTGCGCAGGCCAAGGAAGTTGGACTCAACCTGAACGTACCCGACCGGAAAGCCGTGAATGGAGAACACATCAAGTGACTTCAGCGCCATGGTGTCGTACCGGCACAGCATGTTTTGATAGCGCAGAAGATCGGAAAAGTTGGTCGCCAGTGCTCGACGCACTCGCTTGTCTTTTACGTCGGCGATGAAGCGCGCGCTTGTCTCCAGTGCGAGCAACTGACGATCATTGAATAGTTCGCGAAAATGCTTGTAACCCCAACGGTGCAGGCGCGAGGTTTCGTCACCCTCGGGGATGATGTCGTCAGGAACGAATGATGGGTGCAACTGCTTCCACGCCGTTCCCGCTACCGCGACACGCGCCAAATCGTCGGCATCGGGCTTCTTGAAAAGTCGGCCCGGACGGCCTTTCAGCTCGGGATTGTGATACTCAATCGCAAAAAGCCGGTGCGACGGCGGACCTTTCCCGTGAAAAGGTGCTGCGTTGAGATGCCCGCAGTGCGGGCAAGCACACTTGTTGCGCTTGACCGGGCCTTCCGTTTTAAGCGCCGCGCCACAAGCGCAAGCGCCAGGCGTCTTGGGATCATCAACCTCATTGAGATCACCGCAGCCGTGGCACACAAGCACGTAAGACGGATGCCGCACATCCTGAGCTAACGTGTAACCAGGAAATAAATCGAATTCTTGCTTGCAGGCTATGCATGTGCCTGTTTTTACCCACATGAAATATTTGACGCTGGCGTCCATCCTGCCTGTCACCGGACAGCGAGTCTTGTACAGCTCGCTTAAATCCTTCGCCAGACTCTGCGCAAGCTGCTCTGCGGCATGTGCATAAGCCGTGAGGTCTAGCGCATCAATTTCCTCGCGCACTACCCATGTGGCCATTGGATTGATGTCCACACCCAGCACATTGCAACCGACCCGGTTGGCTTCAAGCAGTGGAATGCCGCCTCCCATGAAAGGGTCCGCCACTGTCAGGCCCGCAAAGCTGTGCGGCTTGTAGTAGCTCGACGCAATCGGCCCATCAGCAAACTCCGACAGCAGCAGCCCACGAAAAAGTGTGCCTGGCCGGCGAGCGAACCACTTGTGCACTGCAATGATGGGACGGTAGTTTTGCTGAATCTGCTTTTCACGCAGGGCCAACTCGGCGACAAAACCGATGTTGTAGTTCTCTTCAATACTCATTGACTCAGCCTCATCAGACGCCCTCGTTTTATCTGTACAAGCCTAAGTTTAGAGTCAGCGGCAGGCGGGTCTTTTCCATTCATACTATGGAGCTATCAAATAAGTAGCTGCTTGCGCCTGTCAGTCATGCGCTACAGCCTGTTTTGATGCTTGAAATCGCGTCAAGCGGCGACTGGCGGGCGTGCCCGCGCCACCGCATGCCGGGCGGCCAGGTAGGCAAACACCAGTCCCGGCCCGAGCGTGATGCCGGGCGCCGGGTAGGTGCCGCCCATGATGGAGTGCATGTCGTTGCCCACGGCGTACAGCCCGCCCAGCGGCTGCCGGTCCTTGCCGAGAACGCGGGCATCGGTGTCGGTCTCAAAGCCGGTGGCCGCGCCGATGTCGCCGGGGTAGAGGCGAACGGCGTAGTAGGGCGCTTGCGTGAGCGCGCCGAGGTTGGGGTTCTTGCCGCCCCGGCTGGCGTCGCCCATGTTTTGCGAGTAGGCCGTCACGCCGCGCTGGAAGTCTGGGTCGATGCCGGTGGCGGCATAGGCATTGAGCTTCTGCACGCTGGCTTGCAGTCCGGCGGCGTTGATGCCCAGCTTTTTCGCCAGTTCCTCCAGCGAGTCTGCCTGCGTCAGGTAGCCGTCGGCCAGATAGGGCGCCAAGCCCTTGCCGCCGGGGCGTACCATGCCCATGCCGTAGCGGCGCAGCGCTTCGGCGTCGCAGACCAGGTAGGCGGGGATGTTGCCCCCGCCCCTGGCTTCGCCAGGCCCCCCGAGGGGGTGCAGTCGTTCTTGGGGCGGCCCGGCGAACGACTGGCTGGGCGTCGTTTTGTTGGCTTCCTGCATCTTCAGGCCGAACAGGTGGTAGGAGGTGCTTTCGTTGACGAAGCGCTCGCCGGCCTGGTTCACGGTGAGCATGCCGGGCTTGGCGCGGTCCATCATGAAGTGCGGGAACACCGCCTGGCTGCCGTCTTCGCGCTGGCGCGTGGACACCGGCGCCCAGAAGGCCGGGCTCAGGCCGCCGCTGCCGTAATGCCCGCCGAGCTTGTGCGCCAGTTCGTGCGCCTGGCCGGTATGGCCGGGCGCGGCCGGGCACCAGGCGGCGTCAACGCCCGGCAGCATTTGCTGGCGCAGACCAGGGTGGCGGTTGAAGCCGCCGCTGGCCAGGATCACGCCGCCCCTGACCTGCACGCTGCGGCGCTGGCCCTTGTTCACCAGAGTGACCGACTCGACGCCACCGGCGCCCTGGTTGATGTTCTCGACCGACGTGTTCATGGCCAGCGTGACATTCTTGCGCAGCGACAGCGAATACAGCAGCCGGCCGACCAGCGCATTGCCCATCACCAGCCGCGTGCCGCGCGGATGGCGCAGCCGGTCGCCGGCATGCCGGGCCAGCAGCTTGACGGCGTGCCTGAAGGAGGCCAACGACTTGCTCAGCGCCAGCAGATGGTTGATGTCGGTGCGGTCCACCATCATGCCGCCGAGCACGGTGAATTCGGGAATCGGCGGGCGGATCAGCCGGAACAGATCGCCCAGCAGCCGGCCGTCAAACGGCAGCGGCTCCAGCGCGCGGCCATTGACGGTCGAGCCTTTCAGATCGGAAATGTAGTCCGGGTGGCGCGGATAGGCACGGTACTTGACCTCGGAATTGGCTTCGATCTGATCGACGGCGCGCGGGCCGTTGTCCAGAAAAGCCTGGCGCAGCGCGGCCGGCGTGCGCTCGCCCACGGCGTTGTCCAGGTAGCGCTTGGCCTCTTGAAGCGTGTCGGCGGGATTCACCGCTGCCCCGTGGCGGGTGCCCGGTATCCAGGTCGTTCCGCCCGACCAGGCGGTGGTGCCGCCGACGAATTCGCTGCGCTCGACCAGCAGCACGCTGGCGCCGTCGATGGCGGCGTAGAGCGCGGCCGCCATGCCGGCGCCTCCGGCGCCGATCACCACCACGTCAAAGCCGGCGTTCTCGGGCAGGACGGAAAGGCTGTTGTCAATCAACTGCATCTCATTTCTCCAGCAAGAAATCAACCATCAAATCGCGCACCTTGGCAAACATGTCGGCGCCGGTCTGCGTGCTGCAGCCTGTGGCGCGCGCTGCGGCAATCAGCGGCGTGATGGCGGGCGCGGTGATCACGCAGCCCACATGCATGTGCGGCGCCAGCTGGGTGACATCGACAGGGAAGGGGTCGCTGTCTTTCATGCCGATGGGCGTGGCGTTGAGCACCAGGTCGAAGCCTTCGGGATTGGCGCTGCCGGCCTCGACACGAACGCCGTTCAGGCCGTCCAACCTCTTGATCAGCGTGTCGCGCCGCGCCGTGCTTTCGTCGTGAATCGCCAGCATGCTGACGCCCGACATCACCACGGCATGCGCAATCGCCGAACCCGCGCCGCCCGCGCCGACCAGCAGCGCCCGCTTGCCCGCTGGCTGGGCGCCGCTGTCCTGCAGGGCGGCGACAAAGCCCTGGCCGTCGAACATGTCGCCGTGCCAGCTGCCGTCGGCGTTGCGGCGCATCACGTTGGCGGTGTTCAAAAAGCGCGCCCGGTCCGAGGTGGTGGCGCACAGCTCAAAGGCGGCGAACTTGTGCGGCACCGTGACGATGATGCCGTCCACGTTGCGCGAGCGCGAGGTGCCGGCCAGCCAGACCAGCAAATCCTCGGGCGCCACATGGGCGGGCACGACGATGGCATTGCGGCCGTGGGCTTCAAAGGCTTGCGTCACGCCGGCCGGGGATTTGACCTGGGCAATCGGGTCGCCGACGATGAAATGGACCCGGGTAGCGCCGTTCAGTTGTTCTAGCATGGTGTTGAGGTAGGTAAGTTGGAAAGTTTGACAATCCTACCTAAAACTGGAATACTATTCAACTATTGAATTTAATTCTATTTATTCAACTCAAATTTTGGTGTCATCCCTATGAACGGCGTACTTGAACGAACCCTGGGCATTCTTGAGCTGCTCGCCCAGCATGGCGAGGGCATGGAAATGGCCGCCATCGCCGACCAGCTCGACATTCCGCGCAGCGCGGTGCATCGGCTGCTGGCCGACCTGACGCGTTGCGGCTATGTGCGCCAGACGCGCGACCATGGCGACTACCTGCTGACCACCAAGCTGGTGTCGATGGGGCTGTCTTTTTTAAGCAAGTCCGGCATCGTCGATATTGCCCAGCCGCTGCTCGACCGGCTGGCCGAAATCTCGGGTGAGCTGGTGCGCCTGTCGGTGGTCGATGGCAACCGCCTGACCTGGGTGGCGCGCGCGCAGGGCGCCCGGCAGGGTCTGCGCTATGACCCGGACATGGGCAGCGATGCGCAGCTGTCCTGCTCGTCCTCGGGTCACGCCTGGCTGTCGGCGCTGAGCGACGACGATGCGCTGGCGCTGGTCGCGCAGCAGGGTCTGGGCCAACCGCAGGAATTCGGCCCGAATGCGCCGACCAGCCTGCAGGCCGTGATGGACGCGGTGCGAGAAACGCGCGAACGCGGTTTCAGCCTCACCGAGGAAACCTACACGGCAGGCCTGAATGCCATGGCCGCGCCGGTGCAACTGGCCGGCCAGCCGCCCATGGGCATCATCAGCATTGCCGGGCCGACGGTGCGGTTCACGCGGGAACGCATGCTGGCGCTGGGGCCGGATTTGCTGTCGCTGGCCGCGCAACTGGCCGCTGCCAGCAGCGCATCGCCTTTTTTCACCAAGTCTGCCGCGCGCCTGGCCAATACCACGAGTTCCGCCAGTTTGAATGGCAGCGGCGGACTCAAGCGTATTTACGCCGCTTGAAATGACCCCCACGCTTGCCACTTCGTGTGCTGCGCTGCCCCCCGAGGGGGCGCTGCGCCTGCGGCCCGGCAAAGCCGGTTCCGCGGCCCCTGCTGATAACACCCCCGCGCCTGCGCAAAGCTGCGATCTGCTGGTGATCGGTTCGGGCGCGGGCGGCCTGTCGGCGGCGGTGGTGGCGGCGCATCTGGGGCTGAAGGTCATCGTCATCGAGAAAGACCCGCAGTACGGCGGCACCACCGCCTGGTCGGGCGGCTGGATGTGGATTCCGCGCAACCCGCTGGCCGTGGCGGGCGGCCTTGTCGAAGGCATCGAGCAGCCTCTATCGTATTTGCGGCACGAGTTGGGCGCGCAGTTTGATGAGGCCAGAGCCCGCGCCTTCCTGGACAACGGCCCGCGCATGGTCGAGTTTTTCCGCTCTAAAACCGCGCTCCAGTTCATCGACGGCAACGGCGTTCCCGACTTTCACGGCCGCACGCCGGATGCCGCCACGGGCGGGCGCTCGATCTGCGCCGCGCCTTTTGACGGCCGGCGGCTGGCAGGCAACATCAAGACCCTCAAGCCGCCGCTGCCCGAAACGACGCTGTGGGGCATGGGCATTGCGTCGGGCGCGGAACTCAAGCACTTTCTGAACGCCACACGCAAGCCCGCCTCGTTCTGGCACGTCACGAAACTGGTGCTGCGCTACGGGCGCGACCTGGCGCTCCACCGGCGCGGCATGCGGCTGGTCAACGGCAATGCGCTGGTGGCCGGCTTGGCGGCTTCGGCGTTTGAAGCCGGCGTGGAGATTCGCGTGAACAGCCCGGCCCGGCGACTGCTCACGGCCGATGGCAAGGTGACCGGCGCCGTCGTCGGCTCGCCCGAAGGCGACATCGAGATTCATGCCGCGCGCGGCGTGGTGCTGGCCTGCGGCGGCTTTCCGCATGACGTGGCGCGCAAGAAAGAGTTGCTGCCGCACGCGCCCACCGGCCGCGAACACTGGTCAGCCGCCTCGCGCGGCAACACCGGCGACGGCCTGCGCCTGGGCGAGGGCGCTGGCGGCGTTGTAAGCACGGACCTGGTGCAGGCCGCCGCGCTGGCGCCGGTGTCGCTGGTGCCACGTACCGATGGCAGCGTGGCCCACTTCCCGCACCTGATCGAGCGGGCCAAGCCGGGGCTGATCGCCGTGAATGCAGCAGGCCAGCGCTTCACCAACGAAGCCGATTCGTACTACGACTTCATGCGCGACCTGATCGAGGCCACGCCCAAGGGCCAGCCGGTCGCCGCCTGGCTGGTCTGCGACCACGACTTCATCCGCCACTACGGGCTGGGCGCTGTCAAGCCCGCGCCGATGCCGCTGGGCGGCATGCTCAACAACGGTTACCTGAAGCGCGGCGGCACGCTGGCCGAACTGGCGCTGGCCTGCGGCATGGACGCCAGCGGCCTCGAAAAAACCGTGCAGCGCTACAACCAGCAAGCCGTTCAGGGCCAGGACACCGACTTTGCCAAGGGCGAAACCGCCTACAACCGGGTTCAGGGCGACGCCGCCACCGGCCAGCCCAACCCCTGTATGGCGCCCTTGACGCGCGGCCCGTTCTACGCCGTCAAGGTGCTGCCGGGCAGCCTGGGCACCTTTGCCGGGCTGCAGGTCAACGCCAGCGCGCAGGTGCTGGACGCGGCCGGCCAGCCGATTGCCGGGCTGTACGCGGGCGGCAACGACATGAGCAGCATGATGGGCGGCCGCTACCCGAGCGGCGGCATCACGCTCGGCCCGGCCATGACCTTTGGCTTCATCGCCGCGCACCATGCGGCGGGGGTTGAGCCTGCCGCCACGCGTCATTCCCGCGAAGGCGGGAATCCAGGCGTGTGTGAATGTTCAACCCTCGTTGCTGGTTCCCCGCCTTCGCGGGGATGACGGCGTCCTGAACCCGAATAGTGACCAGTTTTCAAGCCAAATCAGCCGTTTGCGCATAGCAGACGGGCGCAAGCAGCTCTGTTTTTAATAGCATTTTCAACCAAGGATAGACCCATGTACTACGAACTCGCCACCATGACCCTGCCGTTCGGCACCGCCGGACAGGCTGCTACCAACGTGCAGGCCTACGCCGCCGCGCCTGAAGCGAAAGGCGAACTGCTGGGCTGCTGGTTCACCGACATCGGCCAGCTCAACCAGATGATCGTGCTGCGCGGCTTTGCCGACCTGGCCACCCTGCAGGCCGAGCGCGAACGCACCCAGCAAAGCGCCGACCCGTTCGGCTGCGGCGCCACCTTCCAGAGCCTGGAGCAGCACAGCTACCGGGGTTTTCCGTGGATGAAGCAGGTGCGCCCGAGCGCTGAATCCGGCATCAGCGGCCCGGTCTATGAAATCCGCACCTACGGCATCAAGCCGGGCGGCGTGCAGGCCACGATTGATTTGTGGGAGCAGTACGTGCCGCCGCGCGAAGCGCTGTCGCCCTGCGTGGTGGCCATGGTCGCGCTCGACGGCCCACTGCGCTTTACCAACATCTGGTCTTACGCCACGCTCGATGGGCGAAGCAAGGCCAGGGCCGATGCCGTGGCGCAAGGCATCTGGCCACCCAAGGGCGGACCGGCGCACCTGACCACCGCCATGACCTCGACGATTGCGCTGCCCACGGCCGTGTCGCCGCTGAAATAAGCCGGGAGCCCACCATGCCCCGCATCTACTCGCTGGCCTACCTCACGTCGAACACCTGCACGCCGCCGCAGGCCGTGCGCCTCGCGGCGGAACTGGGCTACGCCTTTGTCGGCCTGCGCCTGCTGCCCAACATGGCCGGCGCGCCGCAGCAGTTTTTGATCGGCCAGCCCGAGGTGCTGCGCGAAACCGTGGCGGCGCAGCGGGACACCGGCGTCGGCATTTTCGACCTGGAAATCATCCGCATCGCCGAAGGTTTTGACGAACGCGCCTACCTGCCGCTGCTCGAAGCCGGTGCGGCGCTCAAGGCCAAGGCCGTGCTGGTGGCCGGCGACGACACCGACGAGGCGCGATTGACCGACGGCTACGCGCGCCTGTGCGAACTGATGCAGCCCTACGGCTTGACGGCCGATCTGGAATTCATGCCCTGGACCGCCGTGCCCGACGCGAATGCCGCGCTGCGCATCATCAACGCCGCCGGCCGGCCCGCCAATGCCGGCATCCTCGTCGATGCGCTGCACTTTGACCGCTCCAGCACCACGCTGGACGACATCCGCGCCATTCCGCGCGAGTTGCTGCACTACGCGCAGATTTGCGATGCGCCCACCCGCGCGCAGATCGGCCGCGACTTCACGGTGGAAGAAATGATCCACGCCGCGCGCTGCGAACGGCTCTTGCCCGGCGAGGGCGGCATTGACCTCAAAGGCCTGTTCGACGCGCTGCCGCAGGACTTGCCCATCAGCGTCGAAGTCGTGCATCTTGAACGCATGGCGCAGCTCGGCCAGGCCAAGTGGGCGCGCCAGTGCCTGGCGGTCAGCCGTGCCTTTCTTGAGCCGCAAGCCTGACACCGGAGTCTGCCGTGCCGCATCATTCTGGTCCCTTGTCCCGGCTGCCGTTTTTCTTTGGTGCCCGCTGGTTCAGCAGCGCGTGATTCAGGCTTGCCCTTAAATCCGCGCCTGACGGGGCCGCTTGCCCTGCCGCTTTTGAATCACCTCTGGAGACACCCCATGGACTTTTCCCTGAACGACGAACAAAAAATGATGATTGACACGGTGCGCCGTTTCATCGCCGAAGAACTCAAGCCGCTCGAAGACGGCATCGAGGAACACGGTTTCCTGGACAAGGCCAAAGCCCAGGCTGTTCACGAAAAAGCAAAGGAATTCGGCCTGTACGCCATGAACATGCCGGCCGAACTCGGCGGCGGCGGCCTGTCCAACCTGGACCGCATCCTGTGCGAGGAGCAGTTCGGCCACACTACCGACATCCTGATCCGCCGCGCTTTCGGCAACGTCTATGAGCCGCTGCTGCATTGCCAGGGCGAACAGGTCGGGCGCTGGCTCAAGCCCGCCATCGAGGGCACGCGCACTTGCGCCATCACCATCACCGAATCGGGCGCCGGCTCGGATGCGGCCGGCATCAAGACCCATGCCAAGAAAACCGACATCGGCTGGGTGCTCAACGGCAGCAAGCATTTCATCAGCGACGGCGAATGGAGCGACTTTTTCCTCGTTTCGGCCAAGACCGGCGAGAAGGAAATCAGCATGTTCATGGTGGACAAGGGCTTGCCCGGCTTCACCGTGGGCAAGGACCAGAAGATGATGGGCCTGCGCGGCACGCCGCACCTGGAACTGTTTTTCGACAACGTGCCGCTCGAATCCATTTCGCTGCTCGGCGCGGAAGGGCAGGGCTTCAAGCTGGCGATGGGTGCGCTCAATGTGGTGCGGCTGGCGCAGGTCGGCGCGCGCGCTGTCGGCAAGGCCAGCCATGTCTGCGAGCTGATGGTCGGTTACGCCAACGAGCGCAAGCAATTCGGGCAAAGAATCGGCGACTTCCAGATGGTCCAGCAGCAACTGGCCGACAGCGTGATCGAGATCAATGCCGCGCGCTGGATGGTCTATCACGCCGCCTGGATGCTCGACCAGGGGTTGGATGCGCGCGAGCAGATCGCCATGGTCAAGGTGCAGGCCGCCGAAACCCTGGGCCGGGTGGTGGACCGCGCGGTGCAGATCTTCGGCGGCATGGGCTTTTGCAAGGAGCTGCCGATTGAGCGCTATTACCGCGACGCCCGCATCTACCGCATCTTTGACGGCACCAGCGAAATCCACCGCAGCGTCATTGCCAAGATGGTGATGAAAAAGGGCGCGGCGCTGTTTGACGTGAACAGGTGATCGCCATGAGCAATTCCAAATTCATGAGCGCGGCCGAGGCTGCAAACCTGATCAATGACGGCGACACCGTGGGCCTGATGGGCGGCGGCGGCGGCCTGATGGAAGCGAGCTGTCTGTTCGAGGCGGTGCAGGCGCGCTTTCTGGCGACCGAGCGGCCGCGCAACCTCACCATGGTTCACGCGCTCGGCATTGGCGACAAGAAGACCAAGGGCATGAACTGCTTTGCGCACGAGGGGCTGGTGCGCAAGGTGATCGGCGGCCACTGGGTTTGGTCGCCGGCGATGCAGCGGCTGGCCGAGGAAGAAAAAATCGAGGCCTACATCCTGCCCGGCGGCGTGTCGAGCCAGTTGCTGCGCGAAATCGGCGCCGGCCGGCCCGGCCTGTTCACCCATGTCGGCCTGGGAACGGTCTGCGACCCGCGCCAGGGCGGCGGCAAGATGAACAAGAGCGCGCAGGACGACCTGGCCGAAGTGGTGCAGATGGACGGGCGCGAATACCTGCGCTACAAGCCGTTTCCGGTTCATGTGGCCCTGGTGCGGGCCAGCGCCGCCGACGAGGACGGCAACATCAGCTTCGAGCATGAAGCCGCCAACCTCGATGCCCAGTCGCTCGCGCTGGCCGCGCGCAACAGCGGCGGCAAGGTCATCGTGCAGGTCAGGGAACGCCTGCCGCACGGCGCGCTCAAAGCCAGGGAGGTGCGGATTCCGTCGGCCTGGGTCGATGCCATCGTCGTCGATCCCGATCAGCAGGCCAGCTACGACATTCCCTTCGATCCGGCCCTGAGCGGAGAGCTGACGGGCGAAGTTCGCTACCAAAGCGAGAGCGCCGACCATGAAGCCGAAAAGGCAGCCGCCCATGTCGCCTTCAGCGAACGCCAAGCCGTGGCGCGACGCGCGTCCGTGGAGCTGTTCAACACCGGCAAGGCCCGGCCGGTCGTCAACTACGGCGTCGGCGTGCCCGACGCGGTGGCCAAGCTGATTGCCGCGCGCGGCGAGCAGCACCGGCTCTACCAGACCATCGAGCACGGCACCTACGGCGGCACCTTGCTCGACGGCGTGCTGTTCGGCTATGCGCGCAATGCGAGCGCGATGCTGGACGCGGCCACGCAGTTCGATTTTTACGCCGGCGGCGGTCTCGACATTGCATTCCTCGGCTTTGGCGAGTTCGACGAACACGGCAATGTCAACGTCTCGCGCCTGGGCGGCCTGACGGTGGGGCCGGGCGGCTTCATCGACATTGCCCAGAATGCGCGCAAGGTGGTGTTCTGCGGCACGCTGGCCGCCAAGGGCGTGAAGCTGCAGACCGGCGACGGCCAGATGCGCGTGCTGCAGCAAGGCGCGGTGAAAAAGCTGGTGAAGCAGGTCGAGCAGATCACCTACAGCGGCCCGCAGGGACTGGTTCGCCGGCAGGAAGTTCTGTACCTGACCGAGCGCGCCAGCTTTCGCCTGACGCCGGGCGGCATCGAGCTGTTCGAGATCGCGCCCGGCATCGACCTGCAACGCGACGTGCTGGACCAGATGGACTTTGCGCCGCTGGTGGCCGCTGGCCTGAGCGTCATGGACCGCGCCTACTTCCAGGCCGGGGCCGACTGATTGATTCGCCTGCACTTCTGATAGCCTCTGCAGCCTGGCCGCACGGACTGGACCGTGCGGCATCCCAATGAAAGCAGAGCATGGAATTGAATCTGGAAATCGTCACCACGCCCTTGCGCCCGGCCGCCACGGTGGTCATGCTGCGCGATGCGCCGGAAGGCCTGGAGGTGTTTTTGATGAAGCGTCACACCTTGTCCGACGTGCTGGGCGGCGCCTATGTGTTTCCGGGCGGCAAGGTCGATGCGGCTGACGCCGAACTGGACATGGCGGCGCATCTGGACCAGCCTTTGCCGGTGCTGCATGCGGGTCTGAACGAAACCGACATCAACGAACGCACGGCGGGCGGGCTGTATGTGGCGGCCTTGCGCGAAGCTTTTGAAGAGTCGGGCGTGCTGTTCGCGCAGGGCTTTGCCACGCAGGACATTGACACGGCACGGGCTGCCGCGCTGCTGCGCGAAGGCCAAGGTTTCAACGCGGTGCTGGCCCGGATGGGGCTGCGCCTGCAGACCCGCAGCCTCGTTCCCTGGTCGCGCTGGATCACGCCCACGGCGCCCTCGGTCACGAACAAGCGTTTCGACACCCGGTTTTTTGTGTCGGCCGTTCCTGCCGGGCAGGTGGCGGTTCACGACAACCATGAAACCACCGAGAGCGTCTGGCTCAGCCCGCGCATGGCGCTGCAGCAGTACTGGGCCGGCCAGATCGCGCTGGCGCCGCCGCAGATCATGAGCCTGGCGCACCTGTCGCGCCACGCCAGCGTGGACAGCGTGATGACGCAGGCGCGCGGCCGCATGCCGCCGGTCATCCAGCCCGAGCCGTTTGATCTGGAAGGGGGCAGGGTGATCTGTTACCCCGGTGATGCGCGCCACTCGATCCGTGAGCTGGCCATGCCCGGCCCGACCCGGCTGTATTACCGCAACAAGCGCTTTGAGCCCGGCGATGGCTTTGAAGGCCTGTTCGTGAATTGAGGTAGAAATCGAATCAGCCGTGACCCGTGCTGGTTCAAGGATTGATGCGCAGTTCGGCGGCCCGCAGGTCATCGACGGTATCAATGTCGGTGACGCAGCCGATATCCTGCATGTCCAGTTCAAAAGCGCCGTGCGCAAGAACGACAGCGGCCGCCCCGCGCGCGCCCTTCAGGTTCAGCAAGGCTTCGCCGCAGCGCGCATGAAACCCGACCGGATGGCCGCGCTGCCCGCGATACAGCGGAACCACCACGTCGTGCGCCTGCAGCGCCGCCGCAATCGAGCGCAATGTATCGCTTCGAATCAGCGGCAAATCGCCCGGAAGCACCAGCCAGCCCGATGACGGCCAGGTGGCGCGCACGGCGGCCGCAATCGAGTCGCCCATGCCGGGGTGGCCGGCGTCTTCAAGGTGCCACGGCAAACCACTGGCCCGAACGGCATCCAGGGTGTGCTGCAGCACCGGTTTGCCCGCCAGCAGCGCCTGCAACTTGTGCGTGGTGCCGCCCGACGCGGTAAAACGCTCGCCGCGCCCGGATGCCAGGACGATGACGGTGGGCCGCATCAAGTCAGCGCTGCCTGGTTGCTGGCCATGGCCGCGCTGTGGGCCGCGCTGTTTTTGACCTGCAGCATCTCGGCGACGATGGACACGGCAATCTCGGCCGGTGTCCGGGCGCCCAGCGCCAGGCCGACCCAAAGTCGAGCATGGCGGCCATTTTCCCGTACCGCCAGCAACGCACCCGGCGGGCGCGGCGCACTGTCCCAGGTTTGCACCACGGTCACCAGCGTGACCGCATGACCGGCATCGCGCCAGGCCAGGGCGTCTTCGAGTACCCGAAGATCAAGACTTTCCATCAAGGCCGCTCCTTTGTTGCCTGCAATTGGGTGCGCAAGCCGGGTTTTATTGCAACAGCGAGAAAACCAGCATGCTCGCTGCGTAAAGTGCAACGATCAGGCCGGCACCCAGCAGGTTGATGCTGGCCTTGTCATCGCCCGCAGGCTGCAGCCACCAGCTGAAACGGTGGCTGGTCCAGGGCACCAGCCAGTTGAGCAGGAGCACGCCGGCGACATTGCCGAAAAACAGCGCCAGCCAGAAAGGCATGTGCAGGGTTTTCATCAGCAACGGCCCCTGCACCAGCAGGCCAAACAGGAACACCACCGGATAAAGCTGCAGCAGCACCAGCATGTTCTGCTTCCAGGTCGGTGGGGCTGCTGCGCCCGCTGTATTGCCGGCTGGAAACCACTGGTCGAAGCCGGTGCGCACGGTACGCGCGCGCACTTCCAGGCTCAGGGGCTCGCCTTCGGCCAGCAGCTTCAGGCGCTCGGGTGACTTCATCCAGCCATCAAGGCTGGCGTCCGAGTCGAAGCGCACGATGGCCAGCCAGCTTTCCTGAACGCCCGGTATGGGCGGCTCGATGCGGTAGCCCTGAAAGCCGGGCGCCCGGGCCTGGGCGGCGGCAATGCGCCGCTCCCATTCCCGATACGCTTCTTCCTGGCCCGGCCTGACGCGGGTGGAAATGACGGCCGACACCGGAGACGGCAGAACGCCGCTGCCGCTGTCGGGAATGATGTGGATGTCGTCATTGCCGACCAGCAGCGGCTGGGCGCTGTCGATCAGTTTCAGCCGGCTGCCCGAGTGCATCCACTGCTGGGCGGCCGCCATGCTGGCAAAGCGTTGCAGGATCACCCAGTCAACCTGCGCGGGCGGGCTGGCTGGAATGACTTTCTGGTCGATGAAGCCGGCATGGCTGGCGGCCACCCTGCTGACTTTTTCCTGCCATGCCGTGAAAGCGATTTCCTGTTCGGCCCTGACACGGGTCTGGGTCACGATGGTGACGATGCCGGGGGCGGTTGACGGGCCGTTCATGGACGGCGTTGCTGCGATGGCCATGGCTCAGGCATGCGCTGGCGCGAGCCGGTCGAAAATCCGGTCGGGCGTCAGCGGCAAATCGGCAAAGCGCACGCCGGTGGCGTTTTTCAGGGCATTGGCAATCGCCGGCGCCACCGGGTTGATGGCGCATTCGCCCTGCGCCTTGGCGCCCAGCGGGCCTATCGTGTCATAGGTGTCGGCAAAAAATACCTCGCTGCGCGGCGCGTCGGCAAAAGCCGGGATGTGGTAGTTGCGCAGCGCGGCATTGAGCATCTTGCCCTGGTCGTCATAGACCATGTGCTCGGTCAAGGCCCAGCCCACGCCCATGCCGATGGCGCCGTCGATCTGGCCCCGGCACTGCATCGGGTTGATCAGCCGGCCAATGTCGGCGGCATGCACGCTGCGCAAGATGCGGATCTCGCCGGTCACGCCATGCACGGCCAGCTTGATGCCCTGGACATTGAAGGCCGTGGTGCGCGGCGACAGATAGGCCTTGCGCTTGGCCTCGAAGCGGTGGCTGTCCCGCATGCCGGCCGCATGCAGCTCGGACAGGGAAATGCGCCTGTCGGCCGACGCCACGAAGCCTTCTTCGAGCTTCCATTCCCCGGGCGTTGTTCCGGTGTGGCGGGCGGCGTAGTCGAGGATGTTTTCGGCCAGCGCCGCTGCCGTCAGCGCCACGCCCTTGCCCGCCACGACCGTGCCGGTGCTGGCAAAGGTGCCGGTGTCGTAGGGCGTGAGGTCGGTGTCGGCATTGATGATGTCGATGTGGTCCGCGCGGCAGTTGAGCAGCGAGGCGGCGATTTGCCGGTGCGACGTGACCGAGCCATTGCCCATTTCCGTCGAGCCCACGGCCAGGTGGTAGCTGCCATCGGCGCGCATGACCATGGTTGCGCCCGAGCGGTGCTCGGTCGGCGGGCCGCAGTCGAGCATGGCCAGCGCGATGCCGGTGCCTTGCTGCCAGCCGTGGCCCTCGGGGACGGGCAAGCCGCCCTCGGTGGCCAGGGTTTTTTCGACGATGTCCATGCACTGGTCCAGGCCGTAGCTGCCGAAGTTGACATCGGAGGGGTCTTTCCAGATCGATTCCATCCAGTCGCCGGGCTTGACCATGTTGCGGCGGCGCATGGTGAAGGGGTCGATGCCCAGTTGCTCGGCCAGCTCGTCCATCGCGCATTCGATGGCAAAGGTCGTTTGCGATGCGCCGTAGCCGCGAAAGCCGCCTCCGGGCATCATGTTGGTGTACACCGCGAAGCCGTCGGCTTTCTTGTTGGCGCAGCGGTAGGCGGTCAGCGGATTGCCCAGCGCCGCCGCCAGCGTTTCGCTGCCGTGCGAGCCGTAGGCGCCGGTGTTGGAGACCACCCGGACATCAATCGCCGTCAGCAGGCCCTCTTGGGTGGCGCCGAGCTTGACCTCGGTGGTCATCTGGTGCCGGGTGGATGCGCCGATGAATTGCTCCTCGCGCGTGAATTCCCATTTGACGGGCAGGCCGGTTTTCAGGCTGGCCAGCACGCACAGGTCTTCCGACAGCATTTCCTGCTTGCCGCCAAAGCCGCCGCCCACGCGTTCGGTGAAGACATGGAGCTTGGCGGCGTTGATGCCGAAGACGTAGGCCAGCTTCTGCTGGACGATGAACGGGGCCTGCGAGCTGGTGCGCACATGCATGCGGCCGTCGTCGCCGGTCCAGACGATGGAGCCGTGGGTTTCCAGGTGCACATGCTGCACCCGCGAGGTGGAATAGGTTTTTTCATGTACCGCATGGGCGGCTGCCAGCCCGTCCTTCACGCTGCCGACTTCGCCCTTGATGTTGACGAAGATGTTGCCTTCCGAGGCCGTGCCCTTGTCATGCAGCACGGGTGCGCCCGGCTTCATGGCTTGGACCGGATCAAACACGGCGGGCAGCACTTCGTAGTCAATTTCGACCAGGCGGCAACCGGCTTGCGCGGCGGCTTCGGTCTGCGCCACCACGGCCACCAGGCGCTGCCCGACAAAACGCGTCACGTTGTCCAGAACGTAGGTGTCGTCGGGGTCCACCAGGTGGTCTTCATGGGTGGCGGTGCTGAAAAGCCGTTTGGGCACGTCTTCCCAGGTCAGCACAGCGACAACGCCGGGGCAGGCCAAGGCCTTGCTGCGGTCAATGCTTCGCAGGCGGGCATGGGCATGCGGCGAGCGCACGACCTTCAGATGTAGCAAGCCAGCAAATTCGTGTTCCGCATCCATGGTGTAGCGGGCCTTGCCCGTCACGATGCCCGGTCCGAAAGGATTGCCCAGGCTGGCGCCGCAGGCCTGGCCGGCCACGTCTAGTTGCGCGGCGCACGGCGCGCCCTTGATGGCGTCTTCAATGCTGCGGTAGCCGGTGCAGCGGCACAGGTTGCCCTTGAGCGAGCGCGGCAGGTCGGCGCGGCGCGCATCGTCGAAAGTGGCCGCCGTCATGATCATGCCGGCGGTGCAGAAGCCGCACTGGAAGGCATTGGCATCCAGAAAAGCCTGCTGGACCGGATGCAGTTCGCCGTCCCTGGCGAGTCCTTCAATCGTCGTGACTTCGCGGCCCTCGGCCCGGAATGCGGGCATCAGGCAGGAGTGAACCGGCTCGCCATCGAGCCACACCGTGCAGGCGCCGCAATCGCCCTGGTCGCAGCCCTTCTTGACGCCGGTCATGCCCTGTTCGCGAACAAAGGTGCGCAGGCACTGGCCGGGCGTGGGCTGGGCGTCGTACTGCTTGCCGTTGATGTGGTAGTTCATCAGTTCGCGCGTGAAACCCCGGCCTTCAGGCCGGGGAGGTAGAGCGCGGAACACGAAGTGTTCCTTGGCTGCGGTGGCGTACCTGTCACGTCCGTTTTTGCCACCAGTTGATAACCGTAGCCGTCGCCGCGCTGCACTACGGTGCAATAGCGGTGGGATATCCCTTGAACCAAACCATTGCTGGTCTGGATATTGAAACTGCCAGAAGCTCTGACAGCCACCCGTCCGATATGGCAACCCGTCTTCTTTCCCTGGGTGACTATCGCTTTCACCCTGTCGCCAGTCTGGAAGCCTTGAATGTTTTTAGAGCGGGTCAGGTAGCCCCGCACGCAGCCAAACTTGTCCAGCCGTGTGCGCTGGTAACTGCCGCGCCCCATGGCCTTGATGCACAGCGTCGGCTTCTGCCAGCCGGTAATTGCGTTCACATCGCCGACACAGGCAGCATCGAGCGCATGGGTTTTAGGGAGTCCCAACTCGATTCGATTGAACTTTGTTCTACCGCCAGATGCTGTTTCAACTGCAAGACCCGTCGCCTTGAGTGCGTTGACCAACGCCCAGCGAGTTGCATTGACGACAGCGGCATCCTTGAGTGGCCGCTTGGCTTGGGCCTGAATACGCTTCAAACGCTCGGGCTGCTTGGCTAAAAAAACTTCAACCGGCAAAGCCGCCTTTTTTGCGTTGCAGCATTGACAAGCCAGCGTCAGATTGCTGATGCGGTTTGAACCACCCTTGGACTTGGGCTGGATATGCTCGATCTGCAACGGCACACCCTTGGCGCCGCAGTAGGCGCAAGTGCGGCACCATTTCTCAAGCAGGTACTCACGGACTTCGTATCCCGCCAAGGTGCCCTGCTGGTACTGCGCGCCTTCAATATCAGGATTTTCCAAAGCCTGCATGTCAAAGCGAACCAGTTCGGTGCTGATGCTTGACACCGGCGCGAGGCGCTCCAGACGATTGACCCATGCCAGCGTCGTATCAACCCGGTGTTGCAGGCTTGGCGCCAGCCAGCCTGACTTTTTGTTGCCCCGGTTCAGGAACCGGGGCGCACGGCAGCGCAAGTGACTGCGCCGCATTCTGCGATGCCCACGCCGCGCCGTGAGTGCTTCGCTGATCTGTTTGCCCCGGTGCATCAGTTCAAACAGGTTGATGACGGCCACAGCGTTCTTTTCTGCTGTTTCCCGCACCAAAGCCATGCCGGTGGTTTTACTGCCCGGATCAAGTTTGACGCGCAGCGCCTGAAACCCGCAATCTTCGGCTTCGATGTCAACCACGCGAATGGTGAACGGCAACATCTTGTGTACTCGGGCGCGGCCACGTTTCAGCAGCAGTCTGGCACGCTTTTCGGTGCAGGGCATCAGTGGCCTGCCACCTCTATCCAAAACAAATACTGCCATTTCAAATCCTTCTGCCCTTACGGGCCTTGTGACGCAAGCCTTTCGGCAAATCTCCCCTCGGGAATGTCAATAACCGGCTCCTGCTTTTGAGGGCAGCGACTAAAACCTTCGACCCTTTACCTTTGGTCTGCATGATTAAAGCCTTGCAGAGCAGCGAACTGAGGAAGCATTCGCTGGTGCGTCTGAACGACCTGTGACTAACGTAGCGGACTGGATACCGCTTTCCCTGTTTCAACCTGGCTTTTTGGATTTCTCCTCAAGCTCCGCCCTTTAGGGCGGGGTAGTTGACGCCTGTACTCCTGTGGACGCTTGGCGGATCGCGGCGAGTTCCGCCCGGATTTCTTCGGCAAAGTGATGGCTGACATGGCGCTTGTAGGCCGGGCTTCCGTTGACATCGTCAAACCAGCCGTCGGCGGGAATGGCCGAATCAAGGGCCTGGCGAAGCGCATCGGCCGACACGTCCCCGGGCAGTCGCAACTGCACCGGACGGGGCGTTGCGGCCGTGACCGTCAGCAAGATATCTCCGCCGCTGTGCGCCTGGGTGGCCGCCAGCAATGCGGCCGAGCGGCCCAGGTGCGTGAGCGCCGCGCGCCGGATGGCGAAGCGCTTTGAAAGCGCGCTGGCGGGCAGATGGATGCTGCGCAGCAATTCGCCGGGCTGCAGGATGTTGCGGTTGTTGCCCGTCACGAAATCGACGGCGGCCACGGTTCTTGAACTGCCATCCCGCGACAGCAGCGTGAGCTGCCCTTCAAGCGCGACCACCAGCGAGGTGATGGCACCCGCCGGCAATGACATGCAGAGATTGCCACCAGCGGTGGCTGCATTCCATATCTTGAAGGAAGCGAGCAGGCATTCGCAGCAGGCGGCGATGAGGGGCACAGCCGTCCAGGACGCTTCACCGCGGAATGCATGCAGGTCGGCGATGCGGCAGGTGGCGGCAATGTCCAGCCCGCCGGCCGTTGGCGTCAAGGCTGGCCAGCCCAGGCCGTGCAGGTCTATCAGGGTTCGCAGATGGGCTTGCGGCTCTGAAAAAAGCCAGGTGCCGCCCGCCAGCCAGGCATCGCCAGCCTGCCACTGGCCGACTTCATCGGCCGTGGCGGGGCGTTTGACGGAAGTAATCGTATTGAGGTTCAAGGTAGCGCCCCGGTTGGGTAAAAAATGAAATGCCTCTGGTTTAACGCAGATCCTTGATGGCGCCTGGCCCCGGGCCGGGCGTGACCAGCGTAGGCCATTGGTGCGAGCCAAAGGGTACGACGGGCGGCAAGAAGGGCTGCATGTTGCGTTTGCCTGCTTCTGCAACGATGGCGTCGCGCGCATCGCCACCCATCAACTCGTAGTCCATCAGGCGGCCGTTGCCAAAAAACAGCTGGCCCACCGAGCGGTCGGCAATGATGCGGGTCAGCGAGCCCAGCATGTCGGCCTTGCTGGTGGTGAACGACACGGTTTCAATCAGGATCAGGCGGTCGTTGATGGCTTCGGGGCCGAAAAACTGCGCCAGCACGCTGAAGATCACATTGTTCTGGCGGGTGACGTAGATGGTGTTGCTGGCGCCATAGGTTTTGTTCCAGTCACTGCCGAGCAGTGTTTTCCATTCGGCGACAACCTTCATCCAGTGCGCAACCTGGGTCTGCGCGGCCCAGCTGACGTTTTTGGCGAGAAACGGGGCTTGCCTGACCGAAAACGCCTTGAGCGCGTCATAACTGATGTCGCCTTTCTTCAGGCATTCGTCCATGAAGGCGATGTTGGCTTTCAGGATGGTGTGGTTGTTTTCGCGCCAGTCCGGTGGCATGGCCGTCGCGCTGACTGATTCGAGCGCACTTTGCATGCGGCTGCGAAAAGCCAGCATGGGCGCGACCCATGACTTGTCCTTTGGATTGTCCAGGTAGGGCCCCACGACCTGCGCGAGCGCCATGGTGCTGTGGCCGACGGATTTAAGCAATTGATAGACCAGCGGAACGGAAGGCGCTTCCAGCGGCGGCTGGCCAGGACGGTAAAGCGTGAAGCTGCCGCCAGCCCCGGAAAACAGGGCGAGGATGACGGGGTGGTTGGCCAGGATGTTGCTGCGAAAGACATCCGATGCATCGCCATACAGATCAAACATGGCCCGGTTCAATGCCAGCAGATTGGCATTTTCAATATCGCCAGCAGCCAGCAAGGGCGTGCCGACCAGGTTTTTGAGGTCCGCCGGAAGTTCCGCCGCACCGGCCATCATGGGGAGCGTGGCGAGCGCCAAAAAAGCGAGCGAGGCGGTGGCGCGGCGCGCCAGGAAAATGGCAGATTTCAATGGATTTCCTTCAAAGAAAATAAAAAAACCGCGGCACCCTGCGTCAGGCCTTGCGTCGCGTTGCGCCTGGCCTGGTTGGGCAATGCCGAGGATTTGATCACCGCCTGCCGGCCGCTGGCAAGCGGTCAATTTTGACTGTATGCATTTTGTTGCAAGTCGGGCAAACTCGGCAGTACTTGCCCGCTTGCTGTTTGTTCTGGGTGAGTCCTTTCATGGCCTGTGCGCCGGTCTGGTTGGATTGATTCAAATAAAAAGCTGGGACTCCCCATGAACCGTAGCAATCACCACGACACCGGCAGACGGCAGTTTTTACGGCATGCCGGCCTGGGCGCGGCCAGCCTTGGAGCCCTGCCGCTGCACAGCCTGGCGGCAGGCATTGAAAACCTGCCCTTTGGCAACGGCGCCCGCGAGCTGGTGGCCTATCCGCAAAAGCGGCCCCTGCTGCGCATCACCACACGGCCGCCGCATCTGGAAACACCCTTCAATGTTTTTACTGAAGGGGCCATCACGCCCAACGATGCTTTTTTTGTGCGTTATCACCTGGCCAATTTCCCGACGACGATTGACGCGCAAGCCTATCGGCTCAAGGTCGGCGGCCATGTGAAGCAGCCGCTGTCGCTTTCGCTGGCGGAACTGAAAGCGCTGGCCGAGCCGGCGGAGGTGGTGGCGGTCAATCAGTGCTCGGGCAACAGCCGCGCGTTTGCGCAGCCGCGCGTATTCGGCGCGCAGCTGGGCAACGGATCAATGGGCAATGCGCGCTGGGTGGGCGTGCCGCTCAGGGCGGTGCTTGAAAAAGCGGGCGTCCTGGCCGGCGCCCGGCAGGTGGCATTCAACGGGCTGGATGCGCCGGTGCTTGCGGTAACGCCGGATTTCGTCAAGGCGCTGAACATCGACCTGGCGCTCAGCCCCGAGCCTTTGATTGCCTGGGCCATGAACGGGGCGGATATTCCCTTTCTGAACGGCTACCCCATCAAGCTGATCGTGCCGGGCTATTTCGGGACTTACTGGGTCAAGCACCTGAGCGAGATCGAGGTGCTGGACCACGACTTTGACGGTTTCTTCATGTCAACCGCCTATCGCGTTCCGGACAACGCCTGCATCTGCGTGCCCGCAGGCACCGCCCCCACGGCGACGCGGCCCATCACCAGTCTGCCGGTGCGTTCTTTCATGACCGGCCTGGCCGACGGTGCGCATGTTCCGGCCGGGCGCGCCCTGCTGCTCAAGGGCATCGCTTTTGACGGCGGCAGCGGCATTAAAAAGGTGGAAGTGTCCGAAGACGGCCAGCCGTGGCGGGAGGCCGCACTGGGCCAGGATCTCGGGCGGTTTTCATTTCGCGAATGGCGTCTGCCGCTGACGCCTTCCAGAAAAGGACCGATGACGCTGAGCGTCCGGGCCACCAATAGGCAGGGTGATGTGCAGCCCGCGACCGCCAGCTGGAACCCCGGCGGTTATGCGCGCAATGTGATTGAAGTGACCCGCATCGTTGCGGTTTAGGAGCGGTTGATGAAGAACTCCAGACTGCCTTTTCTGCGCACCGCCATGCTGGTCCTCGGCCTTGTTGGCGGCGCGGCGATGGCGCAGCCGGCATCGCTGACGCCTTTGAAGCCGCTGACCATCAAGCTGCCGCCCGAGACCGCCAGGCTCAAGCCATCTACCTTGCCCGGTTACCAGGCCGCCCTGCAGAAATGCGGTATTTGCCACTCCGCCGACTACATCAAGCTGCAGCCGCCCGCCATGACGCAGCCGCAGTGGACTGCCGAAGTGCGCAAGATGCAGCATGCCTACGCCGCACCGCTGACTGACAAGGAAGTCGCTGACATTGGCGAGTACCTTGCGGTCACTTATGGTGGAGCCAAACCCTCCGGCATGGCCGCCGCAGTTCCGCCGCCTGCCGCCAGCGCTGCCAACACAGCAGCTAGAGCCGTTGATGTCCAGGCGCTGCTGACGGCAAACGCCTGCCTGGGTTGCCATGCCATCGGGCAGAAGATCGTTGGCCCGGCCTACCAGGAGGTTGCACGCAAATACAAAAACGATGCGCAGGCACAAAACAGGCTGGAGGCCAGCATCCGGTCCGGAAGCTCGGGCAAGTGGGGCACCGTGCCCATGCCTGCGTTTGCAGCGCTCAGTCCCCAGGAGCTGGCGGCACTGGCGGCGTTTGTGCTTGCTCAATAAGTGAAATCACGCGTTAGTTCATTAAAGAAAGATCCATCATGCGCCGTCGCCAATTTGCCCTGGGAGCCGCCTATGCTGCGGCAGGCACCTCATTCATGGGGCTTGCCGCTTGCGGCGGCGGCGACTCCGCCGTGCCTGCACCGGCCCCCAGTCCCGTTCCCACGCCCGTGCCTTCAAGCGCCGTGCAGATTCACCTGCCCGCCGACCACTACCTTCACCGTGGCGCACCCACGGAATGGTGGTGGCACATCGGCACGCTCAAGGCGGGAAGCCGCACCTTTGGGTTTGAGATCAATGCCGCGTCCTTCGCCAAGGATGGTTTTGCCTTCACACAGATCATGCTGGCCGACATTGCCAACAACAAGCATTACCAGCGCACCACGCCCTACATTCCGCCATTCATGTTCGACCCCGACAACTGGGCCCAAAACGATGTGAACAAAGACTGGTCGGTCAGACTGGGCGATCCGGCCAACAAGCTGTCGGCGCTGGAACTGACCCATCCCGGCAGCGGCTACACATCCGCCCCGACGGTTGTGATCACTGGCGGAGGAGGGGCGCTGGCTTCGGGCATCGCGGTGCATGACCCCGCGACGGGCAAGATTGCCAGCGTCGTGCTGTTTGGCGCGGGCCTGGGCTACACCTCCCTGCCCACCGTCACGCTGGTCGGAGGCGGCGGCACGGGCGCTACCGCGAAGGCCCTGTTCACCTATGTGAGCATGGATGCAGGGCAATTGCATTTGAAGAAATTTGAGCGGAAAGGCCAAAAGCTGGTGTTCACTCAAGCATTTTTCATTGCAAGTGAACCTGATGCTGATTCAAGCTTTCTCGATACTGCCCGATCCACGCACTGGTCCTGCACAACGCCATGATCTCAAGGAGATGATCGTGATGACGCTGAGCGCCGTGCTGTGCGGGGCGGACAACTGGGTGGACGTAGCCGAGTGGGCCAGCGATAACGAAGACTGGCTCAAAAAATACCTTGTCCTGGAGCAGGGAACACCCTCGCACGACACGTTCGGGCGCGTCTTTCGCCTGCTGGACGCAGAGGTTTTCGAGCAATGCTTTCGCCGCTGGATACGAGGCATTGCGGGCAATGTCAAAGGCGTGATTGCCCTGGATGGCAAGACGCTGTGCGGCTCGTGCGATGGCGCCAACACGGCGCTGCACATGGTTAGCGCCTTTGCGACAGAAAGCGGCTTGTGCCTGGGCCAGGAGGGCACGCGGGGCAAGGGCCACGAGATTGTGGCCATCAAGGCGCTGCTGGAGGCGCTCACACTCAAGGACTGCACCGTGACCATTGACGCCATAGGCTGCCAGAGGGAAATCGCCGAGAAAATCGTCGGGCAAGGCGGCCACTACCTGCTGGCGCTCAAGGCTAATCAGGGTACGCTCTTTGAGGCGGTGGCGGAGTTCTACGCCGAGGGCCAGAGGCACGGCTTTGGCAGCCTTGCGGTGAGTCGCTTCGAGACGCTGGAAAAAGACCATGGGCGCATTGAGACGCGGCGCCATGTATGGGTGGGCAAGCTCGACTGGATGGAGCCGTCGTTGCGCGATGACTGGAAAAACCTTGCAGGCGTTGGCATGGTCGAGCGCCAGCGCGAGATCAAGGGCAAGGTGTCGGTGGAGCGCACGTTTTACATTGGCTCCGAAGGCATCTCATCGGCCCAGACGCTGGCCAATGCGGCACGGGGGCACTGGGGAATTGAGAACCGCCTGCACTGGGTGCTCGATGTCACGTTCCGCGAGGACGAGTGCCGGGTGCGCACAGGCCATGCCCCGCGCAATCTCTCGACGATAAGAAAGTTCGCTTTGACGCTGCTGCGCCAAGACCAGCAGTACCCCAAACGCAGCATGCGAAGCCGCCGCAAAACCGCTGACCGACTCACCGATTACAGGGAATCACTCCTGGACCTTCAGCCTCGGGGTTAAATGCAATTGCCCTGAGCATGGATGCGCCCTGGGCCGATCCGAGTAAAAACATGCTGGTCAAGGCCGCGCTGGTGGACGAAACCACCGGCATTCTGGTGGACTTCGACTTGAAGCTGTCGCAAAACGGACCGCCCTTCATCGTGTGGGGCACAGGCGTCAACGGCGGCAGCAGCAGTTTTGACACCAACGCGGCGACGCACCTGAAAAACAACAATTACTATTACTCGCTGACGCGGCTCCAGACCTCGGGCAGCGTCACGCTCAATGGCGAAAAGCTGGACGTGAGCGGCGTGACCTGGATGGACCATGAATACGGCGCATTCGGTACCGCCATCAACCCCGTCAAATGGGTCTTGCAGGACATGCAACTGGACAACGGCGTGTGCATCTCGAACTACGCGACCTATACCAGCGGGGCGCCGGTGCTCAACCAAAAGGCAAAAAGCGAAGCCACCGTCCAGCGGGCCGACGGCACGACCTATCTGGTGGAGTCCTTTCTCACGCCCACCGGCAGAACATGGACCAGCGGCGTGTCGGGTACAACCTACAACATGCAATTCCAGATCGATATTCCTGCGTTTAACGCATCGCTCGTGGTCACCAGCCTGATGGATTCGCAGGAGTTTCCGGTGTTGACCAAACCCACCTACGAAGGCGTTGCCGGTGCAACCGGGACTTTCGAGGGTAAAAAAGTGACGGGAACGGCCTGGAATGAGCAGTCTGTCTAGGCATTTTCCGCAGTCGGCGGGGGCTTTAATGCCAGCCATGCCACCCACCAGCATTTTGCTGATTGACGACCATGCCCTGTTTCGCTCAGGCATGCGTCTGGTGCTGCTGGCCGGCATGGTCAATGTCGAGGTGCTTGAGGCCGCATCCCTTGAGCAGGCGGTGCGAACCGTCACCTCGCCACCGGCGCTGGTGCTGCTCGATATCCAGTTGCAGGGCGTGAACGGACTGGAAGGGCTGGGCCTGTTCAAGCAGCGCTGGCCGGGCGTTCCCCTGGTCATGCTGTCATCGGCGGCCGAGCCTGAAACGATTCGCCTGGCGTTGTCGCGAGGCGCAGCGGCTTTTGTCTCCAAGGCCGACACGGCTGAAAAGATCATCAAGGTCATTGAACAGGTCTTGAGCGGCGTGCCGGATGCGAGCGCAGGCATGGCGCGCAACACGCCGGCCAACGCCACACCCAGGCCGCGCCTGACACCGCGCCAGTGCGAGGTGCTGGACCTGCTGTGCGAAGGCCTGTCGAACAAGGTGATTGCGCGCCGTCTGGAGCTGTCGGAATTCACGGTGCGTGGACATGTGCAGGCTGTCCTGGGTTTGCTGGGGGTATCGAGCCGTTCGCAGGTCATGTTTGCCGCACGCCGCAGCGGACTGATTGGCTGATGCCCGGCAAGCTGCTGTGGCTGACGGAAAGCCATGTGCTGGTGGAGCAGGTGCGCCTGCTCTGCGCGAATGTGGGCAGTTCGGTGATTCCGACGTTTGTGCTGCTTGGCCTTCTGTTCTGGGTGCTTTCCGGCGACGTCAATGTGATGTGGCTGGGCTTGTGGTGCGCGGTCACGGCGCTTTCCAAGCTGTGCTGCTGGCTGCATGCCAAACGCCAGCTTTCCAGGGGGGTGAGCGTTGACGGCGTCCCCCGTCTGGTCTGGATGCTGATTGCTCTCAATGCCCTGGATGGCGCCATCTGGGGCGCCTTGCCCTGGGTGGCGCTCGATACCGCTCACCTGGCGGGCAGCGTTCTGGTCATCGCGGTGCTGACCGGCGTTGCGGCCAATTCCATGTCGCTGCTGTCGCCGGTGCTGCCGGTATTCGTGGGATTTGTCATTGCCGAGATGATTGCCGGCGTGAGCAAACTGTTTCTGATTGGCGACCCCGCTTACAGCGCCCTGGGCATCGCCGGTTTTTTGTACTTCGCCATCATGATGGGGCAGGCGATCAACATTGCCCGCACCACGCGAACTTCCATTGACCTGCGCTTCGAGAATATCGAGCTGATGGATCAACTGCGCAAAAAAACCGCTATCGCCGAAGCCGCGCGCCATGAAGCCGAAGAGGCCAACGCCGCCAAGTCCAAATTCCTCGCTGCGGCCAGCCACGACTTGCGCCAGCCGATTCATGCCCAGGGCCTGTTCCTGGAAGTGCTTGGCCAGACTCCTCTGACCGCGCACCAGCGCGAGGTGCTGGACTGCGCCCGGTCGGCCTCGCTGGCCTCCAGCGAGATGCTCAACACCTTGCTGGATTTCTCACGCATTGATGCCGGCGTGGTCAGGCCGCATATCCAGCCTTTTCAGCTGCAGACCCTTTTGCACAAAATAGAAAATGACCTGGCGCCCCTGGCCGATGCCAAGGGCATGGTGTACCGCTCGCGTGAAACGCGCGCGACCATCAATTCCGACGCCACGCTGGTTGAAATGATCTTGCGCAACCTCGTCTCCAATGCCATCCGCTACACCGAACGCGGCGGCGTTTTAATCACCTGCCGCAAGCGCCGCCACCTGGCGGTGGTCGAGGTCTGGGACACCGGCATCGGCATCGCGTTTGAAAACCAGCAAGACATCTTCCGTGAGTTTCACCAGCTGGGCAACCCGGAGCGGGACCGGCGCAAAGGGCTGGGCCTTGGCCTGGCGATTGCAGATGGTCTGGCCAAGGCGCTGGGGCGCGATTTGTCGCTGTCGTCCAGGCCGGGAAGAGGCAGTGTGTTCCGGCTGGCGCTGCCCCTGAGCCACGCCACGGTGGCGCCAGTGGAGCCGGTCTGGAAGCCTGACCCGGCGCATCTGCAAGGCATGCATGTGCTGGTGGTTGATGATGACGAAGCCGTTGTGCTGGGCATGGCGCAATTGCTGCAAGGCTGGGGTTGCCGCTGCGACACCGCAGGCTCGATTGCCGATGCGCTTGCCCTGGCCCGGATGCATACGCCCAACGTGGTCATCAGCGACTACCGTCTGCGCGAGCAGCGCACGGGCGCGGAAGCCATCTCCGCCCTGCGCGGCATGCTGGGAAAGCAAATACCCGCCCTGATGATCACCGGCGATACCGCCCCGGAACGGCTGCGCGAGGCCATGGCCAGCGACGTGCCGCTGTTGCACAAACCCGTTGCACCCGACCAGTTGTACCGGGCTCTGGGCGAGTTGATGCGAAGTATGGCGGCAGGCTAAACATTGGCAGCGGCAACGCGGGGAGCAGGCTGAACGCAGGGCGGGTAGGGCTGAAGGTGAAGGTTTGACATCCTCCCCTCCCTAAAGGGAGGGGATTCCTACGGCGCTAAACATGAGCTACCTCACGCATAGTCACTTCGGTGGGTTCCTGCTTCACAGAGGCTGGTTTCGTCTTGCGCTTACGCGCAAGGCCAGAGCCGTCCTCTCCACAGGCTGTAACGCGGTGTCCCCGCGCCAATATATTCAACGCGCCGACGACATCGGCATGGTTCTCGTAGCCACAATCCACACACGCAAACCGAGCCTGCGTTTGCCGGTTTTCTTTGGCTACGTGACCACAGGCAGGGCAGGTCTGGCTGGTGTAGTGCGCAGGCACTGCAATGAGCATCCCGCCGCGCCAAGCGAGCTTGTATTCCAACTGGCGGCGAAACTCAAACCAACCCTGATCGAGGATGGCTTTGTTCAATCCCGACTTGGCCGCGACGTTTTTCCCCGGTGCTTCGGTAGTGCCTTTGCTCGACTTGGACATATTGCCAACCTGCAAGTCCTCAATAGCGACCATTGCGTGGTTTTTGCTGATCTCTGTTGTGGCTTGGTGCAGGAAGTCTTTGCGGGCGTTACCAATACGGGTGTGGATGTTTTGCACCTTCCTTTTGGCTTTGTGCCAGTTCCGGCTGTTTTTGACTTTGCGGCTCATGCGCCGCTGGTACTTTTTGAGCCGCTGTTCGTGCTTCTTGAAGCTGTTCAGCGGCTCAACAAAACTGCCGTCACTCATCGTGGCGAATCGGGCTATGCCCGCGTCGATTCCAATGGCGCTGGTGGCTGCTGGAATAGGTTGCCCGACTTCGCGCTCGGTCTGGATGCTGGCAAACCACTTTGCGCCCGACTGACTGATGGTGATGTTTTTGGCCGTGCCAAGAATGCCCTGGCTGTTGCGATAACGAATCCAGCCCAGCTTGGGCAGCTTGATGCGGCTGTTGGCCTGGTCGATCTCAAAGCCTTGCGGAAACCTGAAACTCTCGCCACTTCCGCGTTTTTTAAAACGTGGAAAGTCTGCGCGTTTTTCAAAGAAGTTTTTGAACGCTCGCTCAGAATCTTTAAGCGACTGTTGCAAGGATTGCGAAGGCGACTCCTTGAGCCATCCAAACTCTTTTTTCCACTCAGGAAGGCGATTGGCCATATCGACGTAACCGATGAATTTGCCGCCTGCTGCGTAGTTGGCCTTTTGAATATCCAACGCCTTGTTATAGACAAACCTGCGCGCCCCGGCGAAGCGGCGTATGTCGCGCTGCTGCCCGCCGTTTGGCATCAGCTCGAATTTAAAGGCTTGCAGGCGCTTCATTTTTTCTTGTTCAAGAAACCGTCGATAGCGCGACGAATTAACTCAGCAACTGAAAGACCAGTTTGTTTTGACAACTCTTGTAGCTTCTCAACCGAAGGCTCTGTCAGATAGATGTTTGTCCGTTTCATACATTCATCATGCACCAAAATAGAATTCAAATACAGTGACGGCTTCGCCGTCCACGCTATCCATCCCCGGCCTGAAGGCTGGGGTTTTTCGCTCAAACTGATAAAAGAGGCATGACCCTGCCATCAATGATTGATCAACCCGCTGAAGTGCAACGCCTCCTGCAAAGCGCCACCCGTTTGGAAACGCCTTGTGGCGGTGGCGACCTGGTCTGGCATGCCTGGGGTCAGGCAACCCGCAATCCTGCCCTGGCGCCGCTCGTTTTGCTCCACGGCGGCAGCGGCAGTTGGACGCACTGGCTGCGCAACATCGAGGCGCTGGCCGAATCCGGTCGCTGGGTGCTGGTGCCCGATTTGCCCGGCTTTGGCGACTCCGCCGTTCCCCGGCATGGCACGGACGCCGACGCGATTCCCGAATTGCTTGAACAAGGGCTGCAGCGCCTGCTGGGCGAACAGGCCTGCGATCTGGTGGGGTTTTCCTTTGGCGGCATGGCGGCGGGTTTGGTGGCGGCGCAGTTTGCGGCGCGGGTGGCGCGGCTGGTTCTGGTCGGCGCGCCGGGCCTGGGGGTTGCGCCGGAAAAAGCCGTCCGGCTCAATGCCTGGCGGCATCTGGCCGAGGCCAGCCGGCGCGATGAAGTGCACCGAAGCAACCTGGCCGCGCTGATGCTCTGTCATCCCGAGTCCATTACCGAAACGGCCTTGCGCCTGCATGTGGCGAACGTGCTGCGCGACCGCATGAAAGGGCGCAGCCTGTCGCGCACCAATGTGCTGGCCCGTGCGCTGGTGCATGTGCAATGCCCGGTGCATGCCATCTATGGCGCTGAAGACGCGCTTTACCGGGGAAAGATGCAGGCGCTGGAGCCGGCGCTGCGGCTGGCTCCCGGTTTCAGGGCGCTGACGCTGGTTGAAGGGGCAGGGCACTGGGTGCAGTTTGAGCGGGCCGAAGCCTTTGACGAGGCGCTGCTGTCCACGCTCAACGCAGCCTTGTAGGCTGCCAATTTCACCTCGATCAGGGGATTACTTTTCGATGGCCAGCAGTTCGACTTCAAATGTCAGCGTGGCATTGGGCGGCACCGCATTGCCCGCGCCGCGATCACCATAGGCCGTGGCGGGCGGGCAGGTCAGCGTCGCCTTGCCGCCGACCTTGATTTTTTGCATGCCTTCGGTCCAGCACGGCACCACGCGGTTGAGCGGGAACGAGGCCGGCGTGCCGCGCTTGATGGAGCTGTCGAATTCCTTGCCGTCGGCCAGCGTGCCGCGATAGTGGACCTTGACGGTGTCCGACGCCTTGGGCTGGGCGCCCGTGCCATCGACCGTGTGAACGATCTTCACGCCCGAAGGCAGGGTTTCGGGCGGTGCAACGGCGAAGGCGCTGGAGGCAAAAGCGACGAGGGCGAGCAGGGAAAGAAGTGATTTCATGGGGTCTTTGTGAGTTGCGGAGTTCTGCATTGTCATCCAGTACGGGCGCTGCGCCGGCATCGCATGTCGCCCGGTTTTCGCGTTTTATGTCAGGCGTAGTCCGCCACCGGAATGCAGCTGCACGACAAATTGCGGTCGCCATAGACGTTGTCCACCCGGCCGACCGGTGGCCAGTATTTCACCGCCTTCAGGCTGATCAGCGGGAAGGCGCCGGTTTCGCGCGAATACGGCCTGTCCCAGTCAGCGCCCATCAGGCTGGCCGCCGTGTGCGGCGCATGCTTGAGCGGATTGTTGTCCTGCGGCCAGTGGCCGTTTTCGACCTGGCGAATCTCTTCGCGGATGGCAATCATGGCGTTGATGAAACGGTCCAGTTCGGCCAGGGTTTCGCTTTCGGTGGGCTCGACCATCAGCGTGCCGGGAACCGGAAAGCTCAGCGTCGGCGCATGAAAGCCGTAGTCCATCAGGCGCTTGGCCACATCTTCGGCGGTCACGCCGCTGGTTTCCTTGAGCGGGCGCAGGTCCAGGATGCATTCGTGCGCGACATGGCCGTTCTCGCTCGCGTACAGCGTCGGGTAACAGTCCTTCAGGCGGGCGCTGATGTAGTTGGCGCTCAAAATCGCCACTTCGGTCGCCTGCTTCAGGCCTTCAGGCCCCATCATGCGGCAGTACATCCAGCTGATCGGCAGCACAGCGGCATTGCCCAGCGGCGCTGCCGAAATGGCGCCGACGCCGTTGACATGAATGCCCGCCGTGGCATGGCCGGGCAGGTAAGGCACCAGATCGGCCACGACGCAGACCGGACCCACGCCCGGTCCGCCGCCGCCGTGCGGAATGCAGAAGGTCTTGTGCAAATTGAGGTGGCTCACGTCGCCGCCGAACTCGCCGGGCGCGGCCACGCCGACCAGCGCATTCATGTTGGCGCCATCGACATACACCCGGCCGCCGTGCGCATGCACCAGCTGGCAGAGTTCCTTGACCTGCGTCTCGAACACGCCGTGGGTGCTGGGGTAGGTGATCATCACGCAGGCCAGCTTGTCGCTGTGCTGTTCGCACTTGGCCTGCAAATCGGCCATATCAACATTGCCCTGCGCATCGCAGGCGGTCACGACCACCGTCATGCCGGCCATCTGGGCGCTGGCCGGATTCGTGCCGTGGGCTGATGACGGAATCAGGCAGATGTTGCGGTGGCCCTGGCCGTTGGCGTCAAGATAGGCCTTGATGACCAGCAGCCCGGCGTATTCGCCTTGCGACCCGGCGTTGGGCTGCAGGCTGATGCCGGCGTAGCCCGTCGCTTGGCACAGCCAGTCGCGCAGTTGCTGGTCGAGTTCGGCATAGCCCAGCAGCTGGTCGTGCGGCGCAAACGGATGGATGTTGGCGAACTCGGGCCAGGTGATGGGAATCATCTCGCTGGTCGCGTTGAGCTTCATGGTGCAGCTGCCCAGCGGAATCATGCTGCGGTCCAGCGACAGATCCTTGTCGCTGAGCTTGCGGATGTAGCGCAGCATGCCGGTTTCGGAATGGTGGGTGTTGAACACCGGATGCGTCAGGAAGGCGCTGGTGCGGCGCAGCCCGGCCGGAATCAGCGACTCGATGCCCTGCTCGAAGCTGCTGACCACCGGCACGGTCTGGCCGGGCTTGGCAAAGAAGGACCAGAGCATTTCGATGTCTGAGCGGCTGGTGGTCTCGTCGAGCGACACGCCGAGGTGATTTTTTAAGCGAAATCTAAGGTTAGCGCACGACTGGCGGGCGCGTTCAGCTATCGAAACCGTAGCATCTCCGGTCTTGATGGTGACCGAGTCAAAAGCGCCCTGGTTGGTGATGTCGTAGCCCATCTCGCGCAGGCCATGGACAAAAATCGCGGTGTAGGTGGCCACGCGTTCGGCGATGCGCTTCAAGCCTTGCGGGCCGTGATAGACCGCATACATGCTGGCCATCACGGCGGGCAGCACCTGCGCGGTGCAGATGTTGGAGGTGGCTTTTTCGCGGCGGATGTGCTGCTCGCGGGTTTGCAGCGCCAGCCGGTAGGTCGGATGGCCGTGGCTGTCAACGCTCACGCCGACCAGCCGGCCGGGCATGGAGCGCTTGAATTCGTCGCGGCAGGCCAGGTAAGCGGCATGCGGGCCGCCGTTGCCCATCGGCATGCCAAAGCGCTGGGTGCTGCCCAGAACGATGTCGGCATTCCATTCGCCCGGCGGCTGAAGCAGCGTCAGCGCCAGTAGGTCGGCGGCGACGCACACGGCAGCGCCCACGGCATGCGCAAGCACGGCCAGCGGGCGCAGGTCATGAATCGCGCCGCTGGTGGCCGGGTATTGCGCCAGCACGCCGAAGTAGTTGCCCTCGGCCATGAGTTGCGTCACCGTGCTAGACGCGGTGCTGACCCTGACTTCAATACCCAGCGGCTTGGCGCGGGTCTGGATCACTTCGATGGTTTGCGGATGGCAGTCGCCCGCGACGATGAACACATTGCTTTTGCTTTTCACGCTGCGTTTGGCCAGCGTCATGGCTTCGGCGGCGGCCGTGGCTTCGTCGAGCATCGACGCATTGGCCATCGGCATGCCGGTCAGGTCGCAGACCATGGTCTGGAAGTTGATCAGCGCTTCCATGCGGCCCTGCGAAATCTCGGCCTGGTAGGGCGTGTAGGCGGTGTACCAGGCGGGGTTTTCCAGCACGTTGCGCAAAATCACGCCGGGCGTGTAGGTGCCGTAATAGCCCTGGCCGATAAAGCTCTTGAAGACCTTGTTCTTGGCGGCCATGGCCTTGAGCTGCTTGAGCGCGGCCGCTTCCGTGACGGGCGGCGGAATCGCCATGGCGCTGCTGCGGGCAATCGAGCGCGGAACGATGCCATCAATCAGTTCCCGGCGCGAGGCCGAGCCGACGACGCTGAGCATGTGGACTTCGTCAGCCTCGTCAATGCCGATGTGGCGGGCAATGAATTCGGAAGGATTTTCAAGCGCGCCCAGCGGCGTGGCGGATGGCATCAACATGTCAAGATTCCCGGGTCAAGCTTTTTCAGAAAAGGCGGTGTAGCTGGTTTCGTCCATCAGCGCATCGAGCTGCGACGGGTCGGACAATTTCACCTTGAAGAACCAGCCGGCGCCCAGCGGGTCGGAATTGGCCAGCGAAGGGTCGTCGCGCAGCGCTTCATTGACTTCGGTGATTTTGCCGCTGACCGGCATGTACACATCGGCCGCAGCCTTCACCGACTCGACCACGCCAGCGGTGTCTTTCTGGGCCAAGGTCGTGCCGACTTCGGGCAGCTCGACAAACACCACATCGCCCAGCGCATCCTGCGCATGCACGGTGATGCCGACGGTGGCGATGTCGGCATCAAGCTTGAGCCATTCGTGGTCTTCGGTGTATTTGACGGTCATGAGGTTCTCCAGGAGTTGTATGAAAAGGGAAAAATAAATCAGCCGCGATGGTAGCGGGTGGGCACGAAGGGCATGGACGTGACTTCCATCGGCACCGGCTTGCCGCGCACCATGGCATTCACGCGCGTGCCGATGGCGGCGAATTCCGGCTGGACGTAGCCCATGGCGACGGGCTGGTTGATCGTGGGGCCGAGCAGTCCGCTGGTGACTTCGCCGATGGGCGTGCCGTTGGTGCTGTGCAAGGCGGTGTGGTCGCGAACCGGAATGCGTTCGAGCGCCATCAGGCCGACGCGTTTTCTGGACAGCGCGGCGGGGTTGTCCAGTTGCGCAAGGATTTTGTCGGAACCTGGAAAACCGCCTGCCCGCGCGCCGCCGCTGCGCCGGACTTTTTGCATCGCCCAGTTCAGGCTGGCCTCGACCGGCGTGGTGGTGGTGTCGATGTCATTGCCGTACAGGCACAGGCCGGCTTCCAGCCGCAGCGAGTTGCGCGCGCCCAGGCCGACGGGCTTGACTTCAGGCTGAGCCAGCAAGGCTCTGGCCAGCGTGTCGGCTTGAGAAGCATCAACCGAAATCTCGAAACCGTCTTCTCCGGTATAGCCGCTGCGGGTCAGGAAACAGTCGCAGCCCGCCACCGTGAACCGGCCGCCGGTCATGAACACCAGTTGCTCCACGCCCGGCGCCAGGCGCTGCAATGCGGTGACGGCTTGCGGCCCCTGCAGCGCCAGCAGCGCCATCTCGGGCATGGGAATGACCTCGCAGCGCTGGCCGATTTTGGCCTGGATATGCGCGATGTCGCCCGCCTTGCAGGCGCCATTGACGATGACGAAAATATCGCCGCCATTGGCATGGTCGCGGTTGAAGAACATCAGGTCGTCAATGATGCCGCCCTCGTCATTGAGCAGCAGGCCGTAGCGCTGCTTGCCCGGGGCCAGGTCGATCACATCGACGGGCATCAGACTTTCAAAGGCGGCTGCAGCATCCGGTCCGACGAGCCGCAACTGGCCCATGTGCGACACGTCGAACAGGCCTGCGGCGCTGCGGGTGTGCAGGTGTTCGGCCATCAGGCCGGCCGGGTATTGCACCGGCATGGAGTAGCCGGCAAACGGCACCATGCGTGCGCCGAGTTCGACATGCAGGTCATTCAGCGGCGTTTTGAGCAAAGGGGCAGGGGTGGCGGAAGATTCGTGGGACATGGCGTTCTCCGGGGGCAAACATGAATCCATGGCCAAAAGCCATGGGCTGCCCCTGCTGTCCACTTTACCTGAGAGATTCACCTGGCGATGCAGGTTTGCTCCTTCGGTGGACCGCTTTGAAAACGGCCTCTCTCCAGTAGGGAACGCCCTGCGGCGGCATGCGCTGCGGGACGGTTGCCAGTCCTTTTGCCTGAGCGTTCAGTCCACCATTGGGGGTGGCACATGCGCCTTCGGCGGTTTTCTCGGGGAAAACTCTCTCCTGACCGGGCAAGTGTAATGGAAGCGGTTCTCAGGCTGCCATGTCTGCCAGTGAGTTGTCGGGCAGTAGCATTTCAATCCGCTCGCCAATGGAGCTTGCACGTTCATGGCCGGCCACCGTCTCGATATGTTCCAGAATCAGGCGTGAGGCGGCCAGCATGCTCTCGCGGTCCTTGGCATTTCGCAGTGCTTCGCGAAAGTGTTCGGCCATCTCCGGGTGGCGCCGGGCAAACATGCGCTCGCAGATGTCAAACAGGAACATGCGCGTGGTCGCCAGCGAGCGCTTGCCGTCAAATCGGTCGGCGGCCGGCCGGGCCGGCAAGGGTGGGGTTGCGGTGACCAAGGGGCGTTCTGGAGCCGCTTGTGTTTCCAGGAAGCCTTCTTGCAGCAGGCGCAAGACCATTTCCTCTCCGCTGCCGTCAAACAGGAGCTTGAAATCCTGCACCGACTTGCTGCCGTCAGCCAGCAACAGCAAGGTGCGCTCGCGTTGACCCAGCGTGCGCACGCCGGGTTTCAGTTCAGCGCGCGCCCGGTTGGTTTTGTGAAGCTGCATGGAGGTTCCCTATGGGAAATGAAAACCAATAGCATCCGCTTGAAAGATGACAGGGTTGTGAATTTGACGCTCATTGAACTGCCGACTGAGCGTAGGGTAAGTTTTGATGCGCTTTTCTGACTCATCCGGCATCCTTGACCATGCTTGATATAAAGTCACTTTGCGCGCTGGCATTTCATCAGGTGCGACTGCTGCCGCAGACAACAAAAAAGCAAACTCAGGGGGAGAAATGCAGAGTCATTCGATGCCTGTGTCCGGGGATTCTGGACACTATCTCAAACTGATCGAAGGTGCCACGGCCATCCGGCGACATGTGGATCTGCTGGATTGGCTGCAGGGTGACGTTCAGCAGTGCCTGCCGCACGACATTTTGCTGGCAGGATGGGGCAATTTTCAGGAAGGATCCATACGGCACGACATTGTGTCCAGGCTGCCAGGCGCTCGATCGTATGCCGTGGGCACTGATGGCCTGCCATTTCTTTTGGGCAAGTTCCATGAAAGCTGGGTTCTGGCCGGCAGGCAACCCAACAGCCTTGATTTTCGCAATTTTGAATACATGCTGGGCAACGCCAGCTTGCCGGACTCGTTTGGCAGCGCATTGCGCAACATGCGTTCAGTATTGATTCACGGCATGCGCGATGAGCGTGGCCAGTGCGAATGTCTTTACGTCCTGCTCAGTGTGCATGAAATTCCTGCAGAGTCGGCAAGTGGCGCAATCAAGGTGCTCATGCCTTTTATTGACAGCGCCTTGCGCCAGGTCGCGCAGTTGCCACAGCAACAAAAACCGTTCGCCAAGTCCCCCCGCGTTGTCCAGGAAGAAATATTTGGCCTGAGTGAGCGCGAAATCCAGATCATGGATTGGGTTGCCATGGGAAAAACCAATTCGGAAATTGGAAGCATTTTAAATATCAGCGGTTTTACGGTCAAAAACCACATGCAGCGAATTTTTCAGAAACTGAATGTATTCAATCGGGCACAAGCAGTTTCAAAAATTAACGGAGTGATATTCAATGGCTGAAATCCATGGCGTAAAGTCTGCTGCTGTCTGGAAAAATAATCACGAATCCATTGCTGGATCAGGTCGAAGCCATCTGTTTCGAGCTATCGAGGCAGTGCTTGATCCCCTTGCGCTGGTTTTTTCCCTGGGATTTTTGGCGGTATGTTTTGAAGGATCAGTCAGTCCAATTTATTTTATTCTTTCGGCAATTGTTTTTTTGTTGACCTTTCCGGGATGTTCGCGTTTGCGAATTTCAGCGGAAATGATGATTTTTAATATTTTGTTTCGCTGGTTCTGGATCGCTGGACTGCTGGTGTTGGCCGGTTTTGCAACTGGATATATTTTCAGGTTTCCGGTAGCGGTCATTGTTAACTGGTTATGGATGGCTCCGCTTGTCCAGATCGGTGGCAATTTGGCACTCCGCGCAGCGACACCAGGTTTGTTGAAAATGCAGGGACCACCGCGCGGCGTGGTCATCGTTGGCATGAACAATCAGGGTGTTTCATTGGCTGAAAACATCGTGGCTTCAGCGTATTCAGGAATTGAGTTAAAAGGATTTTTTGACGACCGAAGTAAAGATCGCAGGTTTGAGCAGGATAAATACAGGATTTTGGGCAAGGTCAATGCTCTCGCGGAATACGTTAAAAAAAACAGGATTCAGTTCATTTACCTGTCCTTGCCCATGATTGCCCGGACACGAATCCTGCAAATACTTGATGATCTCAAGGACACCACGGCTTCCATCTATTTTGTTCCTGACATGTTTGTCACGGACTTGATCCAAGGGCGAAGCGACTCCGTATGCGGCGTTAACGTGATATCGGTTTGCGATACGCCGTTCAGGGGAATTACTGGAGTGTTGAAACGTGCCAGTGATATAGTTTTGTCGTTGTTTGTCCTGATCCTGATTTCTCCCGTCATGCTGCTTGTCGGAATCATGGTGAAGCTGAATTCGCCGGGGCCGGCTATTTCCAGGCAACGCAGCTATGGTTTGGATGGCGAGCAGATTCTTGTCTATAAGTTCAGATCGGTGGCTGTGACCGAAGATGGCGGAACGATCCAGCAAGCTTGCAGCAATGATTTACGGCCTGCCCGCCTGGGCACATTCCTTCGCAAGACATCACTGGATGAATTGCCTCAATTCTTCAATGTGTTGCAGGGGCGAATGAGCATTGTCGGTCCACGACCCCATGCAGTGGCCCATAACGAGACTGACAGGACGCTTATAAAAGGCTATATGGTCAGGCACAAGGTCAGGCCTGGAATCACTGGCTGGGCGCAGGTCAATGGGTACGGGAGAGAAACTCTTATATTGGAAAAAATGCAGGCAGGTGTTGATTATGATTTGGACTATCTGCGCAACTGGTCATTGCGGCTTGATATTTTTATTGTTTTAAAAACGATATGGCTCGTTTTTAAAGACAGTTCAGATCGCTGAAAAGACTGGTTGTTCAATCGTCTTGGGCTTTTCCTGCAGTTCGGACTGCTTCAGTTGGCAAGAATAGAAAACCCTGGAAATTCCAGGGTTTTCAGGTGGATGACTGTTAATGCAGTATCCGTGCCGGTGGCTTCAATACGCCTGCAGCGCGGCTGAAACGGGCGTTACATGCCGCTGTAGTTGGGCCCGCCGCCGCCCTCGGGGGTGACCCAGACGATGTTCTGCGTCGGATCCTTGATGTCGCAGGTCTTGCAATGCACGCAGTTCTGGGCGTTGATCTGCAGCCGGTCGGAGTTGTCGGGGTTCTTCACGAACTCGTACACCCCGGCCGGGCAGTAGCGGCTCTCGGGGCCGGCGAACTTGGCCAGGTTGATGGCGACCGGAACGCCCGCGTCCTTCAGGGTCAGGTGCGCGGGCTGGTGTTCCTCGTGGTTGGTGTTGCTGATGAACACCGAGGTCAGGCGGTCAAACGTGATCTTGTTGTCGGGCTTGGGATAAAGGATAGGCTGGCACTCGGATGCCGGCTTGAGCATCGCGTGGTCGGGCTTGTCGCGGTGGATTGTCCACGGCGGACTCTTGATGCCGATTTTGGGCAGCAGCCATTGCTCGATGCCGGTCATCAAGGAGCCCACGTACACGCCCTTCTTGAACCAGGCCTTGAAGTTGCGCGCCTGGTTGAGTTCTGCCGCCAGCCAGCTTTTTTCGTAAGCCTCGGGGTAGGCGCTCAGCTCGTCGTGCTGGCGCCCGGCGGTCACGGCGGCATACGCCGCTTCGGCCGCCAGCATGCCGGTCTTGATCGCCGCGTGGCTGCCCTTGATGCGGCTGGCGTTCAGGTAGCCGGCCTCGCAGCCGATCAGCGCGCCGCCGGGAAACACCGTCTTGGGCAGGCTCAGTGCGCCGCCGGCCGTGATCGCGCGCGCGCCGTAGCCGATGCGCTTGCCGCCTTCAAGGTATTTTTTGATCGCCGGATGCGTCTTCCAGCGCTGCATCTCCTCGAACGGGCTCAGGTAGGGGTTGCTGTAGTCCAGCCCGGTGACAAAGCCCAGCGTGACCTGGTTGCCCTCCAGGTGGTACAGAAAGCCGCCGCCGTAGGTAGCGCTGTCCATCGGCCAGCCGGCGGTGTGCACCACCAGCCCGGGCTGGTGTTTCGCGGGATCGATCTCCCAGAGTTCCTTCACGCCCAGCGCGTAGGCCTGCGGATCCTTGCCCGCATCGAGCTTGAAGCGGCTGATCAGCTGGCGGCCCAGGTGGCCGCGAGCGCCTTCGGCGAACACGGTGTACTTGCCGTGCAGCTCCATGCCGAGCTGGAAGTTGCCGGTCGGCTCGCCGTCCTTGCCGATGCCCAGATTGCCGGTCGCCACGCCCTTGACCGATCCATCCTCGTTGTACAGTACCTCGGCGGCGGCAAAGCCGGGGAAGATTTCAACGCCCAGGCTTTCGGCTTGACCAGCCAGCCAGCGCGTCACGTTGCCCAGGCTGATGACGTAGTTGCCTTCGTTGTGAAAGCAGTCGGGCACGAGGAAATCAGGGGTCCGGGTGGCGCCGGTTTCGCTCAGGAACAAGACCTCGTCGCCAGTCACGGGCTGCGTCAAGGGCGCGCCGAGTGCCTTCCAGTCGGGGATCAGCTCGCTCAAGGCCCTGGGGTCCATGACCGCGCCCGAGAGGATGTGCGCGCCCGGCTCGGAGCCTTTTTCGAGCACGACGACGGACAGCTCCGTGCCTTGCTCGCTGGCCAGCTGCTTGAGGCGAATGGCCGCCGACAGCCCGCCCGGGCCGCCGCCGACCACGACCACGTCGTACTCCATCGCTTCTCGGGGGCCGAATTGGGCCAGGATTTCTTGGTTATTCATCGGGGGCACTCGTTGATAATGATTTCAGGAAAGGTTGGGTGTCTCCCTGCAATTTTATGTTGTGAATACAGGAACCAGACGACCGTTCGCTTACGGATTGCTTGCATCGGGGAATCTTTATTGACTTTTGGTATGAATTTTTCGGGCTGTGTCGCACGGGTGACAGGCGCTTGTCCTGCCGCGCAGGAAGCCGGCAAGCCGGGCGCATCACACATGTCGGCGATCACCGGCGCATGCTGACCGGCATCCTGGCAGGCTTGGGGGCGGGCGCGCTGTGGGGCCTGGTGTTCGTGGCGCCGCGCATGCTCGCGATGGGGCAGGGTGGCTATTCTTCGGTGGACCTGACCGCCGGGCGATTTGCGGTGTATGGGCTGGTCGCGGCGGGGGTCATGCTGCTTGGCCTGGGCCGCCGGCGCTGGCCCACGATGCGCCAGGCGGCGGCTGCGCTGGGCATGAGCGTGCTCGGCTTTAGCGGCTACTACCTGCTCCTGGTGCTGGCTATCCGCGATGCGGGCACTGAAATGCCTTCGCTGCTCATCGGCACGATTCCGCTGTGGATCATGCTGCTGGGCAAGCCGCATGGCCTGCGCTGGTCCGCGCTGTTGCCGGGGCTGGCGCTGACGCTGGCGGGCTTGCTGCTGATGATGGGCTCCACGCACGGCGCGACTGCCGGCGCCGGCCTGAATTTCTGGCGCGGCATTGGTTTTGCGGTGGTGTCACTGGTGAGCTGGACGGCGTTTGCAATCCTTAACTCGGCCTGGCTCAAGCGCCATCCTGAAGTCAACGCCACCGACTGGGCCAACTGGCTGGGCGTGGCCACCGGCCTGGGCGCGCTGCTGATGTGGCTGGCTGCTGGCTCTGATCTGCAGATGCTGGCTGCGCGTGACGACTCGATGCGCTTTGTGCTGCTGTGCGTGCTGGCCGGTTTTGGCTCGACCTGGCTGGCGACCATTTTGTGGAACCTGGCCAGCCAGCGGCTCAGCGCCAGCCTGTGCGGCCAGCTTATCGTGAGTGAAACCCTGTTTGCCTTGCTGTATTCTTTTGCCTGGGACGGCCACTGGCCCACGCTGGCCCAACTCTGTGCCTGCGTGCTTTTCACGCTGGGTATCCTGGCTTCCATCAGGGCGCACCGCTGAGCCTTTCACGCAATTCACCCAATGCTGAATCATGAAAATTGAAATTCCCGAGAAGAAAAAACTGGTTCACGAAATGCGCATTCCCATCCGCTGGGGCGACATGGACGCGATGGGCCACCTGAACAACACCAGCTACTTTCGCTACATGGAAACCATCCGCATCGACTGGATGTACGCGATTGGCTGCCAGCCCGACCCGCAGGGCGAAGGCCCGGTGATCGTCAATGCCTTTTGCAACTTCTACAAGCAGCTTGAATACCCGGGCGATGTGCTGATCAAAATGTATGTCAGCGACCCGGGCCGCACCACCTTTGAAAGCTGGGCCACCCTGGAGCGCGTGGACCAGCCGGGCGTGATTTGCGCAGCCGGCGGCGCGACCACCATCTGGGTGGACTTTCCGGCGCAAAAGGCCAAGACCCTGCCGGACTGGATGCGCGAGCAGGTTGAAGGCTGAAAATACAGGTCAAATAGGCCTTTTGCGCAATAGAATCGAGCATGGAGTGCTACTAAAAATATAGTGAATTGATTTCTGGACTGAAGCGCAGGCGCCCATCAATTCGCGGCACAGTCCTACCGCGCGAAACACCCCATGGCTGCCCCGTTGGGTTGCGCAACGTCGTATTCTGCAAGCCTGTCCCGCAACAAGGCACGCTGACCCATGTTTTTCCTCGGAATCGGAACCGCCACGCCCGCCCCGCGCTACACCAAGACCGAATGCCTGGAGGCGTTCCAGAAGTCCGATTGGTTCGGGCGGCTTGACGCCCGCGCCCACCTGGTCGCGCGAACCGTTCTGCAGCGCGACAACGGCATCGAGGCGCGCCGCCTTGCGCTCGACTCGCTGGCCGATGTGTTCTGCATCGACCCCGACACCCTTGCCAAGCGCTTTCTGCACAACGCCCCCGCGCTGGCCTCTGAAGCGGCCGAACGCGCCTTGGCCGGCGCCGGGCTCACCGCGCACGACATCGACGCCGTGGTCGTCAGCACCTGCACCGGCTACCTGTGTCCGGGCCTGTCGGGTTATGTCGCCGAGCGTGTCGGCCTGCTGGCCGATGTCCAGGCCTTCGACCTCGTCGGCCAGGGCTGCGCCGCAGCGCTGCCAAACCTGCAGCTGGGCAATGCGCTGCTGAAGTCGGGTGCGTGCAAAAAGGTGCTGTCGGTCTGCGTCGAGGTCAGCAGCGCCGCGATGTACCTGGACAACGACCCGGGCGTGCTGATCAGCGCCTGCCTGTTCGGCGATGGCGCCGGCGCTGCGGTGCTGTCGCGCGAGCCGGGCAGGGCGGGCCGGCGCATCGCGTGGAAGGACAGCACGTCGCTGATGGCGCCGGCCCGGCGCGACGCCCTCAAGTTCGAGCAGCGTGCCGGCATGCTGCGCAACATCCTGACGCGGGAAGTGCCGGCGCTGGCGGCCGATTATGCGCAGCAGGTGCTGGCCACGGTGCTCCAGCGCGCCGGCCTGCGCAGCGCCGACATCAGCGCCTGGATCATGCATGCCGGCGGGCGCGACGTGCTGATCGCACTGCAGCGCCGGCTCGAACTGCAGCCGAACGACCTGCGCTACAGCGCCGCCATGCTGCGCGAATACGGCAACCTGTCGAGCGCGTTTGTCTATTTCGTGCTGCAGGCCGCGCTGCAAGACGAGGCGCCGGGCGGCTGGTGGTGGCTGTCGTCTTTTGGCGCCGGCTTCAGCTGCCATGGCGCCTTGCTGGAGGTGCAGCCCGCATGATGCCCCGCGTCGTTGCCGCCGAAACGCTCGATGGCCTGGCCGAAGACGACCCGGCGGCGATGCGTTCACGCCGCGACCTGCAGCGCGTCCATCGGGTCATGGGCACGCGCGGCATCATGCTGCGGGCACTTCGGGATTTCAGGGCGCTGGCCGTTTCGCGTTCCGCCGAGACGCCGCTTCGCATCCTGGAACTCGGCGCCGGCGATGGCAGCCTGATGCTGGGCGTTGCGCGCGCGCTCCAGGGGAAATGGCCGGCGGTCGAGATCACGCTGCTGGACCGGCAAAACCTGGTGAGCCGCCCGACCATTGCCGGCTATGCCCGCCTGGGCTGGCGGGCCACGCCGCAGGTCATGGATGTGTTCGACTGGGCGTCAAGCCGCGAGTCTGAACGGTCCGGCCATGTTGCGTATTGGGATGTCATCGTCGCCAATCTCTTCCTGCACCATTTCGAGGGGCCTCAACTGGCGGCATTGCTGGCGGCGATTGAGTCACGCACCGAAAGCGTCTTTGCCTGCGAACCGCGCCGTGCGCGGCTGGCGCTGGCGGGCAGCCACCTGATCGGGGCGCTGGGGGCCAATGCGGTGACGCGCGAAGACGCCGTGCTGAGCGTTCATGCCGGTTTTCGGGACAGTGAAATCAGCGCGCTGTGGCCGGGGAATCGACCCGGCTGGACGCTGGACGAATACCCGGCCAGCCTGTTCAGCCACTGTTTTTGCGCCCAACGAAGCGACCTTGAAGCCGCAGCCGCGCCATCATGAAAACCGTTTTTGACGCCATCATCATCGGCGCCGGGCCGGCCGGCTCGACCGCCGCCATCCTGCTGGCGCGCGCCGGCTGGTCGGTGGCGCTGGTGGAGAAACAGCGCTTTCCGCGCCGCAAGGTCTGCGGCGAGTGCCTGGCGGCCAGCAACCTGCCGCTGCTCGATGCGCTGGGCATCGGCGCCGAATTCATCGCCAGCGCCGGGCCGGAGTTGCGCCAGGTCGCGCTGATGCAGGGCCAGCGCACCTTCATTGCCGACCTGCCCGCAGCCGCGCATGTTCGCCACGCCTGGGGCCGGGCGCTGGGCCGCGAAACGCTCGACACCCTGCTGCTGGAGCAGGCCAGGGCCAGCGGCGCCGTGGTGCTGCAGCCGTGGTCGGTGCAGGCACTCGGCGGCGCGGCGGGCGATCACCGCTGCGACATCCGCTCCATCGCCACCCGCCAGGCCGCCACGCTGCAGGCGCCGGTCCTGATTGCCGCGCATGGCTCGTGGGAGCCTTTGCCATCCAGCCGTGAAGACCGGCGCCTTGCCCGCCGCGCCAGCGACCTGTTTGCCTTCAAGGCCAACTTTCGCGGCGCCACGCTGCTCCCCGGACTGCTGCCGGTGCTGTCGTTCAGCGGCGGCTACGGCGGCATGGTGCTGGCGGACCAGGGCCTGCTCACGCTGGCCGGCTGCATCCGCGCGGACCGGCTCGAAGCCTGCCGGCGCGCATCGCCCGGCCTGAGCGCCGGTGAAGCGGTCGAAATCTTCCTGAAGCGCGAATGCCGGGGCGTGGCCTTCGCGCTGGGCCATGCGCGGCGCGAAGGCGCATGGCTGGCCACCGGGCCGATTGATCCGGGCATTCGCCTGGTGCCCGGCGACACGCTGTTTCGCATCGGCAATGCGGCCGGCGAGGCGCACCCGATCATCGGCGAAGGCATGAGCATGGCGATGCAGTCGGCCTGGCTGCTGTGCGCGCAGCTGCTGCGTCCCGCCGAGCCGCGCCGCAGCCTGTCGAATGAAGCCTGGCAGCGCGGCGTTCACCGCGCTTACGCCGCCGAATGGCGCCGCCATTTCGCGCCGCGCCTTCGCCTGGCGGCTGCTTTTGCCCACCTGGCGATGCGGCCGGCCGTGGCATCGCTGGCGCTTTTGCTGCTGGCCCGCTGGCCCGCGCTGCTGACGCTGGGTGCGCGCTGGGGCGGCAAGGTCAGCTGCGCGATTCCTCCCGGCACGGTGGCCTGGCTGGCGTCGGGCGCAGGTGCAAAATGGGCCGCTTGCGCCGCCAGCCCGCCTGTCCATTTCGACGCCGTGCATATCAACAACAGGCCACCCCAGGAGATGCCATGACCACCACGTTCGACCGGCTTTGCGCCATTCTGGCCAGGGACTACAAGCTGCAGGCCGACCAGCTCATGCCTGGGACGCCGCTCGAATCGCTGGGCATTGACTCCCTCGGCATTGCCGACCTGCTGTTCAATGTGGAAGACGAATTCGGCATCAACCTGCCGCCCGAGCCGGTGCAACTGCTGACGATTGGCGACGTGGCTCGCTTCATCGACGGCCTGCTGGCGATCCGGGACGACGCGAATGGCGCGCCACCGGAGGCTGGGCTGCTTGAAGCTGCTCCATCGCCAGCGACGCCGCTGCCGTGAGGCGCGTCGCCGTCACCGGAATGGGTGTGGTGTCGCCGCTGGGCCACAGCGCGCAGCAAGCCTTTGACGCCGCGCGCGCCGGCCGCTCGGCGGTCCACCGGCTCGATGTTCCGTTCGCGCACCGGCTGGCCGCGCCGATTGCGGCGACAGTGAACTTCAACGGCGCCGATCACTTCGACCCGCCCAAACTGCGCATGCTGGACCGCGTCAGCCAGTTCGCGCTGGTCGCCGCCCGCCGGGCGCTGGCCGATGCGCTGCCCGGACTGGCGGACCCGGAGCGCCGCCGCGCCGGGGTGTTTGTCGGCACCGGCATGGGCGGCATCAACAGCATCGACGAGGGTTACCAGACGCTGTATGGCGAAAATTCCGACCGCATCAAGCCCTTCATGGTCCTGATGGGCATGCACAACGCGCCGGCTGCCTGGATAGCCATCGAGCACGGTTTCACCGGGCCGAACATGAGCTATTCAACCGCCTGCTCGTCGTCGGCCGTGGCCATTGGCGAGGCCTGGCTGCGGCTGGCCCACGGCGACCTCGACATGGCGCTGGCTGGAGGCACCGAAGCGCCGCTGGCCTTCGGTTCGCTGAAGGCCTGGGAGGCGCTGCGCACCGTTGCCACCCTGGACGCGGCGGACCCGTCGGCCTCGTGCAAACCCTTCGCCGGCAACCGCAGCGGCATGGTGCTCGGGGAGGGCGCGGCGATGCTGGTGCTCGAACCCTGGGAGCGTGCGCTGGCGCGCGGCGCGGCCATCCACGGCGAACTCATCGGCTACGGCCTGTTCACCGACGCCGGGCACATCACCCGGCCCAGCGTTGAAGGCCAGGCGGCCGCGATGCGCGCCGCGCTGCAGTCCGCCGGCATCGATGCCGCCGAGGTCGATGCCATCAACGCCCACGGCACCGGCACCCCGGCCAATGACGGCATCGAGACCGCCGCCATCAAGGCCGTGTTTGGCAGCCGCGCGGCCCGCATTCCGATCAGCGCGACCAAGGCGCTGCACGGCCACCTGCTGGGCGCGACTTCGGCGCTGGAATGCGTGCTGTCGTTCATGGCCATGCAGCATTCGGTGGCGCTGCCGACCATGCATTTGCAGCAAGCCGATCCGCAGTGCGACCTGGACTATGTGGCCAATGCCGCCCGCGAAGGCGTGCCGGTTCGCACCATGCTTTCCAGCTCGTTTGCCTTCGGCGGAACGAACGCGGTGCTGGCATTCAGGGCCGCGCCCTGAACCCGGCTTGATTCAAGCCAGTCCGGCGCAATCCATTCAACGGCTGGCATGGAAGTTTTTGACCACCAGCAAAAATCCGAGCTGATAGCCCCGCCCGCGCAAGGCCTTGATGTCAAACCCCGTGCCCACATGCGGACTCAGCTTGACGCGCAAGCGGCTGATCAGCACCTCCACCCTGGCCTTGTTGATTTTTTCAGGCTGCATCTGATCGCCGAACTGCGCTTCAAGCGCGGCGTGTTCCATGAACTGGCCATTGAGCGCCATGGCCTTGAGCAGCAGTGCTTCGCTGCCGGTCAGACTGATCTGGGCACCCTGCGGAGAAACCAGGGTGAGCCCGCTCATGTCAAGCTGCCATTGCGCCGGGGCCGTCGCCAAGCCAAGCCGGCCAAAAAGATTCCTGACCACCGCCACCAGTTCCTCGGGCCGCGTGGGTTTGGTCAGGTACACGTCCGCGCCGGTGGCGTAGCCTTCGAGCCGGTCCGTGCTGCGCACCCGGGCCGAGAGAATAATGATGCCGACCGTGGGCAATGCGTTGCGGATGCGCCGGGTGATGCTGATGCCGTCTTCGGCGGGCAGGTTGAGATCAAGAATCAGGATGTCGGCGTGCCGTGCCTGAAGCGCTTGGTTCAGTTCCTCGCCCGTGCCGACACCGCGCACATCCAGTCCCTCTTCGGATAAAAAGAGCACCAGTTCGCAGCGCAGCGTCACGTTGTCTTCCACCACGATGACCGAAGGAATTTCAAGGAACACCGTGTTCATGCCAACTCCAAACAAAAACTAAAAATAACCTGCATTTGCGCTGGCTGAAAATGCACTTCGGATCCGATTTGCCTGGCCACCGCCTGGGCCAGCCACAAGCCAAGGCCCGCGCCAACCTGGCTCCGTGCAGCCTCCGCCCGGTAGTAGCGCACAAACACTTGCGCCGGGTCTGGACGGCCGGCCGCGCCTACCCCATTCAAGACACTGAAGCGCACGCCTGCCGCATCCCTGACCCGGGTAGTCTGGATGTTCAGTTCCACCAGGCTGTCCGGGGGTGAGTATTTGAGGGCATTGCTCAACAGGTTCAGCAAAATCAGCCGGACATCGTGGTAATCGGACCGTATTTCGACCGCCTGCGGCATCACCAGCCTGATCCGGCCAGCGCCGACGGTGTGCAGCAAATCATCGGTCAGCGCCTTCAATGAGAACAGTTTCTTGTCGATGGTGGCCGCGCCCTGGTCGATTTGATCGGCCTGGGCGCAGCGTTCAATCAGGGTGTTGAGGTCGTCCACGGAGCGGTTGATGTTCATGACGCGCGTCGCGTCGCCACTGTCGGGGGCCACATGCCGGCCCAGCGACGTGGCCGCCAGCTGGATGATGGCGAGCGGGGTTTTAAGCTCATGCATCAGCATCGTCATGAAGCGCTCCTGAAGCTCACGGCGATTTTTCTCGGATTCGGCGAGCCGCCGCGCCACGGTCTCGTTCAGGATCGACGTCTGGACAAGGCTCTTCTTTTCGCGATCCAGCAGAATGAAAATAGAGATAAAGAATGCCGCGAGAAAAAAGATTCTGTAAGCCAGCAGATCCAGGATTGAAGCATCGGGTGCCACGATTCCCTGCGCCGTCAACAAAAACCGCAGCAACAGTGCCATGGCGATAAAAATAAGCGCGGCAATAAACCAGGTGACAGGTTTTTTCCAGTTGAAAACACCGACCGCCAACAGCATGCAGAAGGTGCTGGCGAAGATGCCCAACAGCGAACTCAAGATCAGGACAACTTGCCGGTCAAGCAGGAAAAACAATAAAAAAAGCAATGCATTGAGTGCGAAAAACACGGCGAACATCAGCCTTCCCCACTGCGGCAGGCCAAAGCGGCCAAACAGCGCCCGAAAAAACAGGAATGCCGTAAACGTGTTGGCGATGCCTAAAAAGTGGACTACCGCGCTGCTGGCGATCCAGTTGTACGGTCCAAAAAATGCGCCAAGATAGTCAAACCAGCCAAAGAAAATGGCAACAGAGATGCAGAAATTGAGCAGAAATAAAACATGCAGGAGTTCGCGGTACATCCCGATCAGAATCAGCATTCCGATGATGACGGGAAGGCAACAGGCCAGCACCGCGCCCAGCACCATGGCCTGGTTGATGTTCTGCTGCTGCGCCTGCGCCATGGTCACAAGGCTCGCTGACACCAGCAATGCGCCCGACGTTTTGACCCGCAGGTAATAACTGCTTTTGCCAGGCGTTGACTGAATCGGGGTCGAGCGCTCGCGCAGCCGCTGGCCGGTATCCGCCGCGCCGGGCGAAAACAGCATCACCTCGTCCAGGGATGCGGGAACGACCCGCAGCACCAGCATGCGGGCATCGTTCTTCGGCGCATCAACCGTCAGTTTCATCCACAGGGCAGCGCGGGTGTAGCCCAGGCTGACGACCTTGCCGGCGCTGGAAAACCCGGCCTGCCGCACCTGCGCTAACGTCATGTCGCCGCTTGGGTCTTCAAAAATGGCGCGCTCCATGCGCAGTTCCTGGGCTCCAGCATGCAGGGACGCCAGGCCGAGCAGCAAACCCAGACTCACCAGAAACCATAGTCGCCATCGTGCTGTCATGGCGGGATGTTAGCGTGACGCCTGCGCCGTGCGTCGGATGCGGGCGACTGCGCCCTTGCCCTGCGGGAAAAGCAAGCTAATGCAAGGTTTCTCTCTGTTGACTCTTTATCATCATGTTTGTCACATCTGTCACATTTTTCATACATGCTAGGTTAAATGTGATGTGATGTGGATCAAGCAGGTTTGTCAATCAGCCGGTGATGTTCTGCGCCGCCATCGCTGCACAGGCAACTGGATTTCAGGCTCACGCGCAAATATTGGAATATTGAAATGGCCACTCTTCTTATAAAAACCGCCAACGGGAAAATTGTCTGCCCACGCTGCGGCGAACTGGCGCCTCGCGTCAAGAGAAGATTGATTGACCGCGTCATAAGTTTGTTCAAACCGGTGAAGCGCTATCGCTGTGAATTTTGTGACTGGAAGCAGTCCGTCACCAGCCACAGCGCACCGAGGCCGTGAAGGCTTTTCATCGCTGAACCGGCTGGTTCTTTGTGAAAAAAGCATTTTCCGCAATACCAGCGGGCGCTTATTGCTATCAAATATAGAGCAATCAGGTCGCGCTGGCGGGTTTGCCTGCCTTGGGCACGCGCCCCATCAGGTAGAACTCCGGATTCGGCTGCATGCTGCTGAAACTCGCCATGCGGTTGGACAGGCCAAAAAACGCGGTGATCGCCGCGATGTCCCAGGCGTCCTCGTCGTCAAAACCATGCGCATGCAGCGCTTCAAAGTCGGCGTCTTCAATCGCGCCCGACTGCAGGCAGACCTTCATCGCAAAGTCGAGCATGGCGCGCTGGCGCGGCGTGATGTCGGCCTTGCGGTAGTTCACCGCCACCTGGTCGGCCAGCAGCGGCTTCTTTTCATAAATCCGCAGCAGCGCGCCGTGCGCCACCACGCAGTACAGGCATTGGTTGGTCGCGCTGGTGGCGGTCACGATCATTTCGCGCTCGCCCTTGGTCAGCGAGCCGTTGGGGTTGCCGCTTTCCTCCTTGAGCATGATGGCATCGTGGTAGGCGAAGAAGGCGCGCCATTCGGCCGGCCGGCGCGCCAGCGCCAGAAAGACGTTGGGCACGAAGCCGGCTTTTTCCTGCACTTCGAGCACCTTGGCCTTGATGTCGTCGGGCAGGTCGTTGATATCGGGGGCGGGGTAGCGAGATGGCATGGCGGGTCTCTTTCTGGGTGGTGTGAAAAACGGTTTTTCCCATGATACGTTCCCGCCCGGGCATGAAAAGAGCGTATCGCATACCGATATTCAACGATGCTGCACGACTGCGTAAGGTCGTAAGGTCAGTGCTTCAAGGCAGGCATTCGCCCTTTCCGTACACCTGGACTGCGGTCTGGCGGATCGCTTGCAGCAAAATCGTTGCTCCCGGGGAGGGCAGCTGATGACGCCGCGTGATGATGCCAAAAGCGTCCATCTCGCACGGCAAAATGACAGGCAGGATTTTTAACTGCCCGAAGCGCTGGTATTCGCGCGCCACATCCTGCGGCATGACGTGCAGGTAATCGGTCTGCTGCAACAGGCTCGTGATCACCAGCAGCGCCGTGGTGTCCACCACGTTGGTGGGCGGCTCAAGGCCCTCGCGGCGAAACATCATGTCAAAGCGGTGGCGAAGAATGCTGCCTTGCGGCGACAGTATCCAGCTTAAAGGGGCCAGATCCCGCAGACCGAGTTGTGCCGCGCTTTGCAGGGGATGGCCGACCCGGGCGACTGCGCAGACAGGCTCGCCGACCAGTTCCTCGTAGTGCAGCTTGGCCTTGTCTTCCTGCTCCAGGATGCGGGCGATTAAAAAATCCAGCATGCCGTTCTTCAGCCTTTCGAGCAGCACGTTGCTGTTCTCAAGCTGAACCCCGATGCGCAGCAAGGGTGAGGCGCTTTTGACCTGGGCAATCGCCGAAGGCATCAGCATCATGGCCGGCGTCATGATCACACCCACATCGACCTGTCCCGACAGGCCGGACTTCAACGCTGAAATGTCGTCATGGGCCTGCGTCAGGCTGGTGATCGCCATCCGTGCATGGCGAATCATGGTTTCACCGTAGCTGGTCGGCTGCACGCCGCGCGGCAAGCGCTCGAACAGGCAAACCCCCAGCGCATCCTCCAGATCCTTGAGCAGTTTTGAGGCCGCCGGCTGCGTCATGTTCATCGACTCGGACGCACGGTGCAGGTTGCGGTTTTCATCCAGCGCCAGCAGCAGCAGGAGTTGCCGCGTCTTCAGCCGCGTGCGGATCAGCCAGTTGGAATCGTGGTTGGCCATGATCGTTTTTTTGGGTAGGTACGAAATGGCGAATGATAGCAAAACAGGTATCAATAATGAGAAATTCTCTATTTGTGCTGTATCGGTTCGATGCCTACGATCAGCGTATCAAGCGGCCAAAACGTCGGCCACAAGGTGAGTCTTCCGAAGCCCTGCTGCCCTACAACCTGAGAAAGAAAGATCAATGTCTCCTACCCCAAAACGTCCGCTGCGATCCCAAGAATGGTTTGGCTCGGCAGACAAGAACGGCTTCATGTACCGCAGCTGGATGAAGAACCAGGGCATCCCGGACCATGAGTTCCAGGGCAAGCCGATCATTGGCATCTGCAACACCTGGTCGGAACTGACCCCGTGCAATGCCCATTTCCGGAAAATCGCCGAGCATGTCAGGCGTGGTGTGTTCGAAGCCGGCGGCTTTCCGGTCGAGTTCCCGGTGTTTTCCAATGGCGAGTCCAATTTGCGACCGACGGCCATGTTCACCCGCAACCTGGCCAGCATTGATGTGGAAGAGTCCATCCGGGGCAATCCGATTGACGCCGTGGTGCTGCTGGCCGGCTGCGACAAAACCACCCCGGCCTTGCTGATGGGCGCGGCCAGTTGCGACATTCCCGCCATCGTGGTCAGTGGCGGGCCGATGCTCAACGGCAAGCACCAAGGCAAGGATATTGGCTCGGGAACGGTCGTCTGGCAGCTGCATGAAGCGGTCAAGGCCGGGCACATCAGCATGCATGAATTCATGTCCGCCGAAGCCGGCATGTCGCGCTCGGCCGGCACCTGCAACACCATGGGAACTGCCTCCACCATGGCTTGCATGGCCGAGGCGCTGGGCACCTCGTTGCCGCATAACGCCGCCATTCCGGCGGTTGACGCGCGGCGCTATGTACTGGCCCATATGTCCGGCATGCGCATCGTCGAAATGGCCCTGGAAGACCTTCGCCTGTCGAAAATCCTGACGCGGGAAGCCTTCGAGAACGCCATCCGGGTCAATGCCGCCATTGGCGGATCGACCAATGCGGTGATCCATTTGAAGGCGATTGCCGGACGGCTGGGCATTCCGCTGGAACTGGAGGACTGGACGAGCATCGGCCGCGGCACGCCGACCATCGTGGACCTGATGCCCTCGGGCCGCTTTTTGATGGAAGACCTGTACTACGCCGGCGGCCTGCCTGCCGTGCTGCGCCGCATGGGCGAAGCCGATCTGCTGCGGCATCCGGACGCGCTGACCGTCAACGGAAAGTCACTCTGGGAAAACGTGCGCGAAGCACCGATCTACAACGACGAGGTGATTCGTCCGCTGGCCAAGCCGCTGATCGAGGATGGCGCCATCTGCATCCTGCGCGGCAACCTGGCGCCGCGCGGTGCGGTCCTGAAACCGTCGGCGGCCTCGCCGCACCTGATGCAGCACCGTGGCCAGGCGGTGGTGTTCGAGGACTTTGACCATTACAAGTCGCGCATCAACGATCCGGACCTTGAGGTTGACGCGAACTCGGTGCTGCTGATGAAAAACTGCGGCCCGAAAGGCTACCCCGGCATGGCGGAGGTCGGCAACATGGGCTTGCCACCCAAGCTGCTGGCGCAAGGCGTGACCGACATGGTGCGCATTTCGGATGCCCGCATGAGCGGCACCGCCTACGGCACCGTGGTGCTGCATGTGGCGCCCGAAGCCGCAGCCGGCGGACCGCTGGCCATTGTGCGCGATGGCGACTGGATTGAACTCGATTGCGCGGGAGGGCGCCTGCATCTCGAGATTGATGAGGCTGAAATGGCGGCCAGGTTTGAAAACCTGCAAGCCAGGAAGCCGCCAGAGCGCACGGGCGGCTACCGGGAACTGTACATCGACCATGTCCTGCAGGCCGACCAGGGCTGCGACTTCGACTTTCTGCTCGGCTGCCGGGGCGCAGAGGTTCCGCGTCATTCCCATTAACTCGAATTCCACTGCAAGCCTGAAAAAAGGAAGAGACAAATGTTGTTAATACAGTTCAAGGACATCCAGGGCGAGCGCCGGGTCGGCGCGCTTCAGGCCGACGGCAAGACGCTTCGGATGGTCGAAGGCTACGGCACGACCTATCAAATGGCGAACGCCGCCATGGCCATGCAGTGCTCACTGCAAACCCTTGCCACGCAAGCGCTGGGCGATGCCGTTGTCGGCTATGACGCCCTGGCGTCGGAAGGGCGCTTGCTGACGCCGCTGGACCATCCGGATGTGGCGCACTGCTACGTCACCGGCACCGGGCTGACGCATCTGGGCAGCGCCGACACACGCGACCAGATGCACAAGAAGCTCGAAGGCGGCGCTGAAACGCTGACCGACAGCATGAAGATGTTTCGCATGGGCCTGGACGGCGGCAAACCCGCTGCGGGTGAAACCGGGGTGCAGCCCGAATGGTTCTACAAAGGCAATGGCTCCATTGCCCATGCCAGCGGCCAGCCCATGCCGATGCCGGACTTTGCGCTGGACGGAGGCGAAGAGCCGGAAGTGGCTGCACTGTATGTGGTCGGTCCGGATGGCTCTCCCTGCCGCTTGGGGTTTGCCATCGGCAACGAGTTTTCGGACCATGTGACCGAGCGGCAAAACTACCTGTTCCTCGCGCATTCCAAGCTGCGTGCCTGCAGTGTTGGCCCGGCGCTGCTGGTCGGCGAACTGCCCGGCCATGTGGCGGGTCAATCGCGCATCCGGGACCGGCAAGGCGAGGTGCGGTGGGAAAAGCCGTTTCTCAGCGGCGAGGACAACATGTCCCACAGCATCGCGAACCTGGAATACCACCACTTCAAATACCCGCTGTTCTGCCAGCCAGGCGATGTGCATGTCCATTTTCTGGGCACGGGCACGCTCAGTTGTGCCGATGGGATACGGGTCGAGCCCGGCGAGACCTTCGAAATCGAAGCTCCGCTGTTCGGCCCGCCGCTGAGCAACCGGCTGGAGGTCGTGTCCCGGCCCAAGCCGGTGATCAAGGCGCTCTAGTTCCAGTGCGCCAGCCCCGCAAGACCCATCAATAAGCACAGGAGACACAAGCGAATGGCCGCAGTAAATGCAAAGAACGTCGTCAAGCGGTATGACAGCGTTGAAATTCTTCACGGCGTGAGCATCGATATTGCTGACGGCGAGTTCACAGTCCTGGTCGGTCCCAGCGGATGCGGCAAATCCACGCTGCTGCGCATGATTGCAGGCCTCGAAGGCATCACCTCCGGAGATATCTCGATTGGCGGCCGGGTGGTCAACGATCTGGCGCCCAAGGAGCGCGACATTGCGATGGTGTTCCAGAGTTATGCGCTGTATCCGCACATGACGGTGTACGCCAACATGGCCTTCAGCCTGACGCTGGCGAAAACCGACACGCAAAAAATCCGCGAGCAGGTCGATCACGCGGCCGGTATTCTCAACCTGACCGCGCTGCTCGAACGCTACCCGCGCCAGCTGTCGGGCGGGCAGCGGCAGCGGGTGGCGATGGGCCGCGCCATCGTGCGCAATCCCCAGGTCTTTTTGTTCGACGAACCGCTTTCCAATCTCGACGCCAAGCTGCGGGTGCAGATGCGCGCCGAACTCAAGGAGTTGCACCAGCGGCTCAAGACAACCTCGATCTATGTCACCCATGACCAGATCGAAGCGATGACATTGGCCGACAAGATCGTGGTGATGCGGGACGGGCGGGTCGAACAGGTTGGCAAGCCGCTGGACCTTTATGACAACCCCGCCAATGTGTTTGTTGCCGGCTTCATCGGCTCACCGGCCATGAATTTCATTGACGGCGTGCTTCGGGCCGAAGGCGGCAGGTGCGGCGTCGAGATCGCCGGCGGCCATCTGGTGTCGCTGCAACCCGATGATGCCTTTGTCGCCGGGCAAAAAGTTCTGCTCGGGGTGCGTCCCGAGCATTTCAGCCTGACCCGCCAGGGCCAGGGCATCGCCAGCAAGGTGGTGGTGGTCGAGCCGACGGGTGCGGACATCCAGGTGGTCAGCAAACTCGGCGACATGGAACTGGTTTCCGTGTTTCGCGAGCGGCACGATTTCACGCCCGGCGAGGCCATTTATCTGGAGCCCGATCTGAGCAAGGCCCATCTGTTTGATGCAGCCAGCGGCCGGGCCCTGCCTGCCAGCGCGATGCGAGCGGGCGCCGCTGGCAATGCAAGTGCCAGCCGGTCACAGGTCGAGCAGCTTTATTCATATTCATAACAGGAGACAAAAACCATGAAAAAACTACCCCACGCCCTGCTGGGCACGCTGGCATTGGCCTCCATGACGCTCGCCAGCCAGGCGGCACAGGCCGAGGAAAGCATTTCAGTCTGGATGACCAAAGGCTTTTACCGGGCCGAAGATGAAGCGCTGCTGGCCGTGGCCGACCGTTTTTACAAGAAGAGCGGCATCAAGGTCGAGCTGAGCCTGTTCTCGACCGAAGACGTGGTGACGAAAACAGTCGGCGCGGTATCGGCCGGCACGCCCCCGGACTTCGCCTACGGCACCAGCTTCAATTTCGCCACCACCGGAAAATGGGCCTACGACGGCAAGCTCGAAGACGTGTCCGACGTCATGATTCCGCTCAAGGACAAGTTCCTGCCCAACACGGTGGAAACCACCTACCTGTACAACGACAAAGCCAAAAAGAAGGCCTACTACGCCGCGCCCATCGCGCAGGAAATCGTACACACCTTTTACTGGCGCGACATGCTCAAGGACGCCGGCTACCGCGATGCCGACATTCCGAAGGACTGGAAAGGCTACTGGGGCTTCTGGTGCGACAAGGTGCAGCCCGCACTGCGCGCCAAAGGCCAACGGGTTTACGGCATCGGACAGCCCACCAGCGTGCAGGCCAACGACACCTACTATGAGTTCATGAGCTACATCAATGCCTACAACGTCAAGCTGGTGGACGAGAACGGCAAGCTGCTGCTGGACGATCCGAAAAACCGCAAGAACCTGGAGTTGGCCCTGGCCGACTATGTCTCGGTTTACCAGAAGGGCTGCACGCCGCCGAGTTCGATCAACTGGACGGCGGTTGACAACAATGTCAACCTGCACAACCGCACCACGGTGATGACGCCCAACTCGACCCTGTCGATTCCCGGCTCGTACTACGACGCCATGAACAGCGCAACGGCCACGCCCGAGCAAAAGGAAATTGCGCGCAAGAAATACCATGAAACGCTGGTGACCGCGCGCCTGCCGAACAAGCCCGACGGCACGCCCCTGCCGAGCGCCACGGCGGTCAAGACGGCAGTGATTTTTGCCGATGCCAAGAACAAGGAAGGCGGCAAGAAATTCATGGCCTTCCTGATGCAGGACATGAACCTCACGCCCTACCTTGAAGGCGCACTGGGCCGCTACTACCCGGTCACCAAGTCGGGCGCCGAGCGTCCCTTCTGGACCGACCCCAGCGACCCGCATCGCTCGGCGGCCCACAAGATGTTCACCGAAGGCACCATTCCGTATCAGTTCACCTACAACTGGAAGTTCACCACCGTGAATGCGGAAAATGTCTGGGCCCAGGCCATGGCGCGCATCGCCAAGGACAACATCTCGCCGGCCCAGGCCACCGACGAAATGGTCGCCCGCATCAAGACGATCTTCGCCAACTGATCCGCGTCACAAGGTTTTTCGTCATGAGCGCAACCCTTCCGATTGCCGCGCCGGCGCTGCCTGTGCCAAGCCGCTTCTCGTGGGAAGCGGTTTCAGGTTATGTTTATCTGGTGCCGTTCCTGCTGGTGTTCCTCGGGCTGGTCCTGTACCCGGTCGTGTACGGCTTCAGCCTCGGCCTGCACCTGGCTACCTACCGCGACCTGATCACTGATCCGGTCTTCGTCAAGACGGTGTACAACACGCTGATCTTTGTCGTGATCGGCGTCAACATCAAGATGGTGATTGCGCTCTATCTGTCGGGATTTTTCCTGAACAAGCAGCGCTGGATACGCTGGCTGAGTTCGATTTTCATCCTGGCCTGGGCGATTCCGTCGATTTCGACCATCCTGTCGTTCCGCTGGATGCTGAACCCGGAGTGGGGCATCATCAATGCGCTGCTGTTCAAGTGGTTCAACATCATGGGGCCGAACTGGCTCACGGAGCGCTGGCTCGCCTTCGGCAGTGCCATCGTGGTGCACATCTGGAAGTCGCTGCCGTTCTGGACCCTGGTGCTGCTGTCCGGGCGCATGGCCATCGGCGCCGAACTCTATGAGGCGGCCGATGTCGATGGCGCCACCCCCTGGCAGAAGTTCCGCTACATCACCTTCCCGAGCATCCGCACGCTTTACCTGTCGCTGACCGCGCTGTCGATGATCTGGTCGCTGGGCGACTTCAACAGTGTGTACCTGCTGACCGGCGGCGGCCCGGCCGACAGTACCCAGGTGCTGGCCACGCTGGGCGTGCGCTACCTGCGCATGGACCGGATCGACCTGTCCATCGCCTCGGTCATCGTCGCGCTGCCGCTGATGCTGCCCCTGATGTTCTTCATGATGAAATACCTGAGCGGGGAGCAAAAGCGATGAGAAAGTATCTGCAAGAGGCGCGCCTGATCCTGATCGGCATCCCGATCTTCATCTGGGCCGTGTTCCCGGTCTATCACCTCCTGGTGATGGCCATCACGCCGCAGGAAACCGCCTTTGCCGGCGAGCTGTGGCCGCAGCAGCCGACGCTGGCCAACTTCAAGACGGTGTTCACCCAGGGGCATTACTACCTGGGGCACTTCTGGCTCCAGATCTTCAACAGCTTCGTGGTGGCGGTGTCGGTGGCGCTGGCCACGCTGCTGGTGGCGACAACGGCCTCGTTCGCCATCAGCCGGCTGCAGGTGCGCGGCGGCCGCTTCGTGATGAACCTGGCGCTGTTCACCTACCTGATCCCGGCGGCCTTCCTGGCGATCCCGATGTACAAGACCATGGGCACCTATGGCCTGCTTGACAACCGGCTGTCGCTGGTCCTGTCGATGATTGCGCTGGCTTCGCCCTATGCGATCTGGGTCATGAAGCAGGCCTCCGACAAGCTGCCGTTCGAGCTTGACGAGGCGGCGCAGATTGACGGCGCGACCACCTGGCAGGTCTTTCGCCTGGTTTACCTGCCGCTGGTGGCGCCGTCGATGGTGGCCGTGGGCACCTACGCGCTGCTGCTGGCCTGGAACGAGTACCTGTTCGCCTTTTTGCTGCTGTCGGCCGAAACCAAGGTCACGCTGGCGGTCGGGCTGGGCATGTTCACCTCGCTCGACGATGCGCCCTGGAATCTCCTGATGGCCACCGGCATCGTCTATGCGCTGCCGCCGGCGGCGATTTATTACAGCTTTCGCAAATACATGGTGTCGGGGCTGACCGACGGCGCGGTCAAGAGCTGAGCCGGTCACCCCGATAACCCCCGGCCGCCAGTTCGGCGTTCGGCCTTTCCTTTAGCCTGGACCCCTCATGAAACAAAACTACATCAATGGCGCATGGATGGACGGCGCATCGTCGAGCGCCAACCTCAATCCTTCCGACCTGTCCGACGTGATCGGCCATTACACCCAGGGCGATGCCGCGCAGGTGGACCTGGCCGTACATGCCGCGCAGGCCGCTTTTCCGGCCTGGTCAAGCTCGGGCATCCAGGCAAGGTCCGATGCGCTGGACCAGATTGGCCGTGAAATACTGGCTCGCAAGGAAGAACTCGGCACCCTGCTGGCACGCGAAGAAGGCAAGACCCGCGCCGAAGGCATTGGCGAGGTGGCCCGCGCCGGCCAGATCTTCAAGTTCTTCGCCGGCGAGTGCTTGCGCCTGAGCGGCGAAACGCTGCCCTCGGTGCGACCCGGCATCGGCGTGGACATCACCCGCGAGCCGGTCGGCGTGGTCGGCCTGATCACGCCGTGGAATTTTCCGATGGCGATTCCGGCCTGGAAAATTGCGCCGGCGCTGGCCTTTGGCAACTGCGTGGTGTTCAAACCGGCCGACCTGGTGCCCGGCAGCGCCTGGGCATTGGCTGAAATCATCTCGCGCTCGGGGATGGGGCCGGGCGTGTTCAACCTGGTGATGGGGCCGGGCAGGGTGATTGGCGATGCGCTGGTCAGCCACCCCGGCGTCAACGCCATCAGCTTTACCGGCTCGGTGGGCGTGGGTGGCCAGATTGCCCAGAGCTGCGCGAAAAGCTTCAAGAAGGTGCAGCTTGAGATGGGCGGCAAGAACCCGCAGGTGATTCTGGACGATGCGGACCTGGCGCAAGCCGTGGAATTGTGCGCGCAAAGCGCTTTTTACTCGACCGGACAGCGCTGCACCGCGTCCAGCCGGCTGATCGTGACCGATGGCATTTACCCGGCTTTCGTCACAGCCTTGCAGGCGCGCATGGCGGGCATCAAGGTGGGCGGCGCCCTGGCGGCTGGCACTGACATTGGCCCGGTGTCTTCCCTTGCGCAACTGGAGCAGGACCTGAGCTACATCGACATTGGCAGGGCCGAAGGCGCGACACTGGCCTTTGGCGGCGAGCGCGTGCAGTGCCACACCGGCAGCGGCGCCAACGGCTACTTTCTGGCGCCCGCGCTGTTCAGCGAAAGCACGGCCGGCATGCGCATCAACACTGAAGAGATCTTTGGCCCGGTCGCCAGCATCATCCGCGTGAAAGACTACGAAGCCGCACTGTTCGCCGCCAACGACACGCCGTTCGGCCTGTCTGCCGGCATTGCGACCACCTCGCTGAAGTACGCCACGCATTTCAAGCGCCACAGCCAGGCGGGCATGGTGATGGTCAATTTGCCCACTGCAGGCGTGGACTACCACGTGCCTTTCGGCGGCCGCAAGGGTTCGAGCTACGGCCCGCGCGAGCAAGGCAAGTACGCGCAGGAGTTTTTCACCACCGTCAAAACCGCCTATACCCTGGCGTGACGCCGCTCCGGTTCGGCCGGAGTGTTCGGTGCGAAAGGCTTGCAGCCAATGGTCATTTCCCCAGCGATTCTTAAAAACGGAGACATCATGAACAAATCCCCATTCCTGTCTGGCATGCAGCGCGCTGTGGCCATCGCCGCGCTCGCGATGGCCAGCTCGGCAGCCATCGCCGCCGACTACCCGGCCCGGCCGGTCGAGCTTGTCGTGGCCGCCTCGGCCGGCGGCGGCACCGACGTGATGGCGCGTGCCTTTGCCGATGCGGCGCGCAAGCACTTTGCGCAACCCTTCATCATCATCAACAAGCCCGGCGCCGCCAGCGCCATCGGTTTTGGCGAGGTGGCCAATGCAAAGCCCGACGGCTACAAGGTCGGCGTGGTCAGCGTCAACCTGGTCATCCTGCCGGCGCTGAACCTGATGAAGCTCACCAGCGACGACTTCATTCCCATCGCGCGCCTGAACTACGATCCGGCGGCCATCACGGTACGCGCCGATGCGCCGTGGAAGAGCGTCGAGGAATTCATCGCCGACGCCAAAAAGCGACCGGGCGCGATCCAGATCGGCAACGCCGGTGTCGGCGACATCTGGCATGTGGCTGCCGCCGCATTTGAAGACCGGACCGGCACCCAGTTCAACCTCGTGCCGTTCCAGGGAGCATCGCCGTCCATCCTCAGCCTGCTGGGCGGACACATCGATGCCGTTTCGGTCAGCCCCGGTGAAGTCATGACGCATGTGCAAAGCGGCAAGCTGCGCACGCTGGCGGTGATGTCAGAGCACCGGCTTGAGGGCGTGTTCGCCAGCTCGCCAACGCTCAAGGAACGGAAAATCGACCTGGCCATTGGCGTCTGGCGCGGTCTTGCCGTTCCCAAGGGCACACCGCCCGAGGTGGTGGACGTGCTGAAAACCGCCGCGCGCAAGACCGCTGCCGAACCGGCGTACAAAGAGACGCTCGTCAAGGCCAATCTGGGCGAGGCCTACCTCGATGCGGCAGCCTTCAAGTCGTCGATTGAGAGCGACCGCGAGTCATTGAAGAAAGTCCTGACAAAACTCGTTATCCAGAAATAGCCGCCGTGCTGCAAGCCGCGGCATACGCACTTGGATATTCACACCCAGAACCCCCGGAGTTTCAACCTTGTCCGACATCGAAATCATCGCCATGGCCAATTTGCAAGCGGTTCTGCTGGAGCCGCTGCAGGCGGCCTATGCGGTACACCAACGCCTGCACGAAACAGACCCGGAGAAGTTCAGGAAAGTCGCACCGCGCATTCGCGCCATCGCCGCGACCGGTGAATCCAGCATTTCCGCTGAACTGATGCGGCAGCTCCCCGCGCTGGAAATCATTTCGGTCATGGGCGTCGGTTACGACGGCGTCGATGTGGCCGCTGCCCAGGCGCGCGGGGTCGCCGTCACCCACACACCGGGTGTGCTGAACGACGACGTGGCCGACCTGGCCATGGCGCTGATGCTCGCCTGGGCGCGCCAACTGCCGCGAGCCGACCGCTTTGTCCGCGCCGGCCAGTGGCCGGCAGGTTCCATGCCGCTGGGGCGCAGGGTCTCGGGCGCGCGGCTCGGCATTGTCGGCATGGGGCGGATCGGGCAAGCCATCGCGCAGCGTGCCAGCGCGTTCGGCATGCGCATCGCGTACACGGCACGCAGCGCCAAGGCCGATCTGCCCCACCGCTACCTGCCCACAGCCGCAGCCTTGGCGGCGCAAAGCGATTTCCTCGTCGTCATCACGCCAGGCGGCACCGGCACGCGCCAGCTGATCGATGCCGAGGTGCTGGCGGCTCTCGGCCCGCAGGGCTGCCTGGTCAACGTGGCACGGGGTTCGGTGATCGACGAGGGCGCGCTGATCGCCGCGCTGGAGTCCGGCGCGATTGCTGGCGCTGCCCTGGATGTGTTCGACAACGAACCGCATGTGCCACAAGCGCTGCGGGAGATGGACAACGTGGTGCTCACGCCTCACATCGGCAGTGCCACCGGCGAGACGCGCCGCGCCATGGCGGACCTGGCGCTGGCCAACCTGCAAGCGCACTTCGCTGGCAATGCACTGCTTTCCCCTGTGCCGGAATGCTGATTCCCGGCCTTGTGAAGTTTGAATTTTTAAAAATCCTCCCTTCCTTCGGCAGGGGTTATCAATGAAAGACACTCCCATGAAAATTACTTCCAGGCGCGACATCCTGAAAATGGCTGCTGCCGGCACGGCCATGTCCACCCTTGGCCCGGCTGCGGCGCTGGCGCAAGGGCCGCAATGGCCCGTAAAGCCGGTCTCTCTTCTTGTGGGCTATCCGCCCGGCGGCCTCACCGATGCTGGCGCACGGTTCATCAGCAGGGGCATGGCCACCACGCTAGGCCAGCCTGTCCTGGTCGAAAACAAAGCGGGCGCGTCGGGCAATATCGCCGCAGCCGAGGTCCAGCGGATGTCCGACCCCTACAAGCTGCTCGTGGCGAACACGAGCTTCACCATCAATCCGCACACCTACTCCACGCACTCGCCAGTGCCGACAGAGTTCACGCCCATCGGGCTGATCCTCGAGTCGCAGTTGGTCCTGTGCGTCAATCCGGCCGCTCCCGTCAAGAACCTGGCGGAGTTCGTCGCATGGGTCAAGGCAGAAAGCATCAGGGGCTTCAGCTATGCCTCAGCGGGCAATGGCGGCAACACGCACCTGGCGATGGAGTACTTCCGGGAGAGGACCGGGCTGCCAAAGATGAGCCAGGTGCCGTACAAAGGCAGCGCTCCGGCCATCCAGGATGTGGTTGGCAATCAACTGCCTTGCATCATGGATGCCGCCTCGCTCCTGATTCCGTTCATAAGCGCCGGAAGATTGCGCCCCATTCTGGTGACCGGCAGCGCCCGCCTTCCGGCGCTGCCCGAGGTGCCCACGGCAACGGAGCTGGGCATCAAGAACTTCATCGTGACGGTGTTCGTTGGGCTATGGGGTCCGCCCAAACTGCCCGCTGAGGTCGTTGCGAGGGCAAATGCCGCCATGAATGCAGCGCTTTCGGACCCCGCGATTCGCAGCCAGATCACAAAGAACGGGGATATGGTCGGGGGAGGCACCGCAGAGCGGCTAGGCGCCCTGGCCCGCGATAGCTACCAGCTTTGGGGAGAGGTGGCGCGCAGAAACAACATCCGCGCGGAGTAGCCTGCGGCGAGCCTGCAGGCCAAGGGTCAAGCGCTGTGGTCAAACCACCGGCTTGGGCGTGGGCGATGCCGCCCCTTGCTCCAGCGCCGCCGCCACGCCTGCGCCGTAGGCCGGATCGGCTTTGCTGCAGTTGGCGATGTGGCGCTCCTGGATCGCTTTCGACGCGCCGCCCACGGAACGCGCGGTGTTCTCGAACAGCACCTGCTGCTGGGCCGGCGTCATCAGGTGGAACAGATTGCCGGGCTGCGAGTAATAGTCCTCGTCCACGCGGTGATTCCAGTGGTCCGCAGCGCCCTCGATGGACAGCGGCGGCTCGGCAAAATCGGGCTGCTCTTGTAAGGCGCCTTTGCTGTTGGGCTCGTAGCCAACCTCAGCGCCATTGTTGCTGTCAACGCGCATGGCACCGTCGCGGTGGTTGCTGTGGAAAGGGCATTTGGGCGCGTTCACCGGAATCTGGTGGTGGTTCACGCCCAGCCGGTAGCGCTGTGCGTCGCCGTAGCTGAACAGGCGCGACTGCAGCATCTTGTCGGGCGAAAAGCTGATGCCGGGCACCACGTTGGCCGGGTTGAAGGCGAGTTGCTCGACTTCGGCAAAGTAATTTTCGGGATTGCGGTTGAGTTCGAGCACGCCGACATCGATCAGCGGGTAGTCGCCGTGCGGCCAGACCTTGGTCAGGTCGAAGGGATTCAGGTGGTAGGTGGCGGCGTCTTTTTCGGGCATGACCTGGATTTTCAGGTTCCAGCGCGGAAAGTCGCCGTTGTCGATGGCATGGAGCAAATCGGCTTGAGAGCTTTCGCGGTCGCGGCCGACGAGTTCGGTGGCCTCGGCGTCGCTCAGGTTTTCAATGCCTTGCTGCGTGACGAGGTGGAACTTCACCCAGAAGCGCTCGTTTTGCGCATTCAAAAAGCTGAAGGTGTGGCTGCCGAAGCCGTGCATGTGGCGGTAGGACTTCGGAATGCCCCGGTCGCTCATGACGATGGTGACCTGGTGCAGCGCCTCGGGCAGCAGCGTCCAGAAGTCCCAGTTGTTTTCGGCGCTGCGCATATTGGTGCGTGGGTCGCGCTTGACGGCACGGTTCAGGTCCGGGAACTTCAGCGGATCGCGCATGAAGAACACCGGCGTGTTGTTACCGACCAGATCCCAGTTGCCTTCCTCGGTGTAGAACTTCATGGCGAAGCCGCGAATGTCGCGCTCGGCATCGGCCGCGCCGCGCTCGCCGGCGACGGTGGAAAAGCGCATCGCCATCTCGGTCTGCTTGCCAATCGCCGAGAAGATTTTGGCCTTGCTGTAGCGCGTGATGTCGTGCGTGACGGTGAACTGGCCGAAGGCTGCCGAGCCCTTGGCATGCATGCGCCGCTCGGGAATCACTTCGCGCGCAAAGTGCGCCAGCTTTTCCAGGTGCCAGACATCCTGCAGCAGCACCGGCCCGCGCGGACCGGCGGTCTGGGTGTTCTGGTTGTCAACGACGGGTGCGCCGGCGGCGGTGGTTAATTTGGACATGGGCAAAGTTCCTTGTAACGAATGGGGTGGGATGGCCATCAATAGACTGAAGCTATTGAAAGGAGGGTTCATTGTGGACAGTCTCAATCGTCAGGGCAATAGCATTTCCATAGGAAATACTGAAAGCGGCGATAGGCAAGCATGGGCTCTGCCGTTATGCTGACGATTTTTTTCAGGAGCAATGCAAAGCCATGAATTCCGACTATGAAAAAGGCCTGGCCACCCGCAGGCAGGTGATGGGCGAAGAGTTTGTCGCCAAGGCCCTGGCCAGCGTGACTGACTTCACCCGGCCGATCCAGGAGCACATCACGGCCAAGGCCTGGGGCGATGTCTGGCAGCGGCCGGGCCTCGACCTGAAGACCCGCAGCCTGATCACGGTGGCGATGCTCACGGCGCTGGGCAAGCAGAATGAACTCAGGGGCCATTTGCGCGGCGCGCTGAACAATGGCGCAACGCCGGCCGAGTTGCAGGAAGTGCTGCTGCATGCGGCCATTTATTGCGGCGTGCCGACGGCGGTCGAGGCCTTTCGCACGGCCGCCGAGGTGGTCGAGGGTTTGAAAAAGGACTGAGCCCACGATCCCGTTTGGGCGGCCTGCAAGCCTGATGATTTCAAGATTTTTAGGCCTTTTGCGCACTATGCACGGGCATGAGTAGCTATATAAAAGATAGCATTTTCCCGTCGGGAGTGTTTTGTGGCGGATTTCGCGGCGCCGAACATCCCGCCGGGGAATGTGGACTACAGGCGCCTGCGGCCGGGAGGGACATAATGGTTTTTCCACCTGCCGCTCTGGCGGTGGCACACCGCAGCAAGGCCGGCCGGCCAGACGTTGCGCTTCCCCAAAAAAAGGAAACAAGCACATGCAAATTCAAGTCAACTCCAACAACAGCATTGACACGGGTGAGTCTTTCGAGCGCTGGGCCAACACCGAATTGAATGATTCGTTCAGCCGTTTCAAGGATGAAATCACGCGCATTGAAGTGCACATGAGCGACGAGAACGGCGACAAGGTCAGCGTTGACCACAAGCGCTGCATGATGGAAGCCCGCCTGGCCAATCGCGAGCCCGTCGCGGTCAACCACCAGGCCTCCAGCCAGGACGAAGCCTTCCGGGGCGCCAGCGACAAGCTCAAGCGCGTGCTGGAGCACACCCTGGGCAAGCTGCGCGACCACCGCGCGCGCGAGTCGATCCGGCACGAGCCCGACCTCGGCAACGCCTGAACGCTGAGTCCGCCGGACTGACCGGCTTGGGTTTTTGCAGAATTCACCGGTTTTAGCGATGGCTGGCGATTATTCGCCAGCCATCAGTTTTTGCACCAGATCGGCCGTGGTGGACGCCTTGAACTTGCGCATCAGGCGCGCCCGGTAAATCTCCACCGTGCGGTGGCTGATGACCAGGGCGCGGCCAATCTCCTTGGAGGTCAGCCCGCGCATCAGGTGGGCCGCCACTTCGCGCTCCCTGGCGGTCAGTTCGGCCGTCACGGGCCGGTTGGCGCTCAGGTCCTCGAAGGTCCAGATGCCGGCCTCATGCGGCGCACTGCGGTTCAGCGCGCGTCCGGTGACGTGGCACCAGAAAATCTCGCCCTTGGTGCGCCCATCGACCCGCTTCATGATGCGGTTGTCCGAATACATGCCGGTGGCATTCAGGATGGGAAGCATGCGCGCACCGATGCGCTCGTACTCATCGACGCTGGGGTAGAGAATCATGAACGACTGTCCAATGAGCTGCTCGCGCGTGGCACCGAACATTTCGCACACATGCTGGTTGCAATCGAGTATGGAGCGGTTGCGCGACAGCACCAGGCCAACGGGTGCCAGATCGAAAGCCAGCTGGTAATCGGACATCAGGGCAAACCTTTAAGAAGAACTACGTATCTCAATAGGTAGTATCGTAATGGACTGAACAGGCGTGTGAAAGACGTTCTGATGGCTTAACAAAACAAGGAGACATTTTTGTGAAGAAACTTTTTCCCTCTGCCGCAGAAGCCCTCAAGGGCGTCGTCAAGGACGGTCAGCTGCTTGCTGTCGGCGGTTTCGGCCTGTGCGGCATTCCCGAGGCGCTGATCGACGCGCTGCGCGATTCCGGCGTCAAGGATCTGACGGTGATTTCCAACAATGCGGGCGTTGACGGCTTTGGCCTGGGCAAGCTGCTGGAGACGCGCCAGATCAAGAAAATGATCTCGTCCTATGTCGGCGAAAACAAGGAGTTCGAGCGCCAGTACCTGGCCGGCGAGCTGGAGCTTGAATTCACGCCGCAGGGCACGCTGGCCGAAAAGCTGCGCGCGGGCGGCGCCGGCATTCCGGCGTTCTTCACCAAGACCGGCGTCGGCACGCTGGTGGCCGAAGGCAAGGAGTTGCGCGAATTCGACGGCGAAACCTATGTCATGGAGCGCTCGCTGGTGCCTGACGTGGCGCTGGTCAAGGCGCACCGCGCCGACAAGTCGGGCAACCTGCAGTTCCGCCTGACGGCCCGCAACTTCAATCCGGCCGCCGCCATGGCCGGAAAAATCTGCATCGTCGAGGTCGAAGAGGTCGTGGAAACCGGCACCATGGAGCCCGACCAGGTTCACCTGCCGGGCATTTACGTGCACCGCATCGTGCACAACCCGAACCCTGAAAAACGCATCGAAAAACGCACCGTGACCGAAGCGCCCGTCGATGCCGTCCTGGCAAAGGTCGAGGCGCAAGCCGCCATTGCACAGGCTGCGGTCATGACCGCCGATGAGCCCGCCCCATCCACCAGCAAGGCCGCCAGCGGCCAGCAAGGAGCTTAAGCATGCCCTGGACCCAAGACCAAATGGCGGCGCGCGCTGCCCAGGAACTCGAAGACGGTTTTTATGTGAACCTGGGCATCGGCATCCCGACGCTGGTGGCCAACTTCGTGCCTAGCGACAAGGAAGTCTGGCTGCAGTCGGAAAACGGCATGCTCGGCATCGGCCCGTTCCCCACAGCCGACCAGGTCGATGCCGACCTGATCAACGCCGGCAAGCAGACCGTCACCACCTTGCCGGGTTCGTCGATTTTCGGCAGCCACGAGAGCTTCGCGATGATTCGCGGCGGCAAGATCAATCTGTCCATCCTGGGCGCGATGCAGGTCAGCGAGCAGGGCGACCTGGCCAACTGGATGATTCCGGGCAAGATGGTCAAGGGCATGGGCGGCGCGATGGACCTGGTGGCCGGCGTCAAGCGCGTGATCGTGCTGATGGAGCACGTCGCCAAAAAGAGGGACGGCACCGTGGACCTGAAAATCCTGCCGCACTGCACGCTGCCGCTGACCGGCGTGGGCGTGGTGGACCGCATCATCACCGACCTGGCGGTGATGGACGTGACGCCGCTGGGCCTGAAGGTCGTCGAGCTGGCGCCCGGCGTGACGCTGGAAGCGCTGCAGGCCAAGACCGGCGTGACGCTCATCTGATTCCGCTTATTCAAGCGATGGCCTGAAGCTGGCGATGGCCGCTGCCATGCGGACGCGGGTCTGCGTGCTAGACTAATTTTGATGTCCAGCTTCATTTCCCTTTTTGGTTTTCTCTCTCTCCGAAGGGAATGGCGGGCCAGCGGCATCGCTATTTTTTCGGCCTTTGCGCTGATGGCTGGCGGTGTTGCTTGGGCGCCCGCTTTCGGGGCGTCACAGGCCATGCCGCCAGAGCGCGTGACCCTGCAGCTCAAGTGGCTCCACCAGTTCCAGTTCGCGGGCTACTATGCCGCCCAGGCCAAAGGTTTTTACCGTGATGAAGGTCTGGATGTCGAGATACTGGAGGGCGGGGCGGACAAGCCGGTGATCGCCCGGGTTCTTGGCGGACAAGCCGACTTTGGCATTGGCGACTCCGACCTGCTGATCAGCCGGATCAATGGGCAGCCGGTTGTGGCGGTGGCGGCGATTTTCCAGCACACGCCCTACATCATCATGAGCCGTCAGGACCGCAACATCCGCACGCCTTCAGACCTCATCGGCAAGACCGTCATGCTGTCGGAAGACCAGGGTGCGATCCAGTTCCGTGCCATGCTCAAGCGCGAGGGAATCGATCCGGGACTGGTCAATATCATTCCTCAGCGCTGGAAACTTGATGATCTGATCAACGGCAAGGTGGATGCGGTGTCCGCCTACGCAACGGCAGCGCCTGCGTTGATGCGTGCCCGGGGCGTCGTGCCGGCGATGATGCGCGGGGTTGACTACGGCATTGACTTCTATGGCGACATTCTTTTCACGACACAGGCGCACATCGCACAAAGTTCCGGGCGCACCGATGCATTCCTGCGCGCTACCCGCAAGGGCTGGGACTATGCCTTCAGCCACGAAGACGAGCTGGTTGATTTGATCCTGCAGATGGACGGTGCCGTGCAGCGGGGCTTGACGCGTCAAACCCTGAGCGAGGAAGCCCGGGTGATGCGTTCCTTCATCTTGCCCGATGTGGTTGAGATTGGGCACATGAATCCGGCCCGCTTCGATGCCACGGCCCGGACGCTGGCAACCCTGGGGCTGGTGCCTGCTGGCATACCGCTGGCCGGTTTTGTGTATGAACCGCCTGCTGCCGTCAGTCCCAGGCTGTTGCGCTGGATGACCGCCGCAGGTTTTGCCGTTTTTGCACTTGCCCTGCTAGGGCTGCTCTGGAACATGCAGATTCGTCGCCGCGTGCGCGAAAGAACCGAGCAGCTGCAGGCCGAAGTCAACCACCGGACCGAAGTGCAGCAGCAGCTCAAGGCCAGCCAGGACATGACGCAGCTGATGTTCGGCACTGCGGCGGCGGGCATCGCGATGACCACGCCAGACGGAAAATTCCTGATGGCCAATCCTGCCTACCATGCGACCGTCGGCTATGCGCAAGCCGAGTTGCAGGTGATGGACATGCGCGAGTTGACGCATCCCGAGGATCGTGTTCGCTACGAGGAGATGACCAGGCAGTTGCTTGCCGGCGAAGTGGACACTTTTTCCCATGAAGTGCGCTACCTGAAGAGGGGCGGCGGTGATGTGTGGGTGCGTGCAACGGTGTCGATGGTGCGCTCTGCGGACGGCGTGCCGACGCACATCATTGCCGTGACCGAGGACATCACGCAGCGCCGCGCCACCGAGGAGAAATTGCGCCAGAGCGAAGTCTTGCTTGAGATTGCCGGCCGAACGGCGCAGCTCGGCGGCTGGATGCTCGATCTGTCGGGCGGCCCCATGACGTGGTCCGACGAGGTCTGCAAGATCCATGAAGTGCCGATGGGCAGCAAGCCGCTGCTGCATGAAGTCCTGCAGTACTGTTCACCCGAGTGGCGCGAGAAAATCACGGCGACTTTTCGCCGTTGCAGCCGCGATGGCGTGTCGTTTGACGAAGAACTGGAGATCATCACCGCCAGCGGCCGGCGGGTATGGGTCCGCGCCATTGCCGAGGCATTGCGCGACGACAGCGGAGCCATCACCCGGGTGCAGGGTGCTTACCAGGACATCACCGAGCGCAAGCAGGCAGAGCACCGCATCGTTCGCCTCAATGCCGAACTGGAAAACCGTGTGAGCAGACGGACCGCCAGCTTGGAAGCGGCGAACAGGGAGCTGGCGTCGGTGAACCGGGAACTGGAGACTTTTTCCTATTCCGTGTCGCACGACCTTCGCTCGCCGCTCAATACGATTGACGGTTTCAGCACATTGCTGGAGCGCACGAGCGGGAGTCTGGTGGGTGAAAAAGGGCGGCATTACCTGAGCCGGATTCGTGCGGGAACCCGGCAGATGGGCGACCTGATCGAGGGGCTGCTGTCGCTCGCCAAGCTTTCGCGTGATCCGCTGCAGTTCGGGGTGGTCAATCTTTCCGACATCGCCAGGCAAGTGCTGCAGGAGTGCATGGACCGGGAACCCGTGCGCGAGGCGAATGTGTGCATTCAGGAAAGCCTGACTGTTCAGGGTGACCCGCGCCTGTTGTCGGTCGTCATTCACAACCTGGTGGGCAACGCCTGGAAGTTCACTTCAAAGCGGGTGGTGGCGCACATCGAGATGGGTTGCGAGATGGCCGTCAATGGTGAAACCGTTTATTTCGTCAAGGACAACGGTGCCGGGTTTGACATGGCGTATGAAGACAAGCTGTTCACCACCTTCCAGCGGCTTCATTCACCCAGCGATTTTTCCGGTTCCGGGATTGGTTTGGCAACCGTGCAGAGAATCATTGCCCGGCATGGCGGCCGGGTCTGGGCGCATGGCATTGAAGGGCAGGGGGCGGATTTTTATTTCACCCTGGGCGATGGCAAGGCAGCCAGCCTGTCGGATACGCTGTGAACCCGGAACAGGCCGGGGATGGCGGGCTGAAAACTGGAGGTGAAGGGAATCTAACAACCTCTTGAAACCCGCATGGATGCTAGGTTCTTACTTGTTTAGCTTGAAGGATACCGCCATAAATACCGCCAAAAAGAAAAGTGTCTCCTTTTAGAACGACTTGGCAGTCCATCAGTTTGACAAAAGTGGGACTGACCATAGAACCGTCCGCTTGAAGGAATGGTTAAATTTTTTACGCCTCATCCCCAAGACGTCGCCAGGACCTGACTTCATCAAGGCGGCGCGTCACTACAGCCTCTGCTTCACTAGCATAAATCAACGGCCAAATTGTTCCGCTGTTTGCTCGCTCACCAGCAACGAAACTCACCCATGCATCGCAATAGGCCTCCCACTTGGCCTGTGACTCATCAAACGCGATGAGTTCTCTGACATTAAGACGCGCTCTAGTTGTTGCCATAGCTTCAGCCAAACTGGCCCGCTTTTCGTCGAGCAACTTGCCCGCTGCAATGTTCATGTCTGTTTGAGTTAACGGAGCGCCAGGATGAATAGATTCAGAGATAAATTCATCTGCTGCTCGCAGAAAAGATACACAACTCTCAAGACATCGAGCAACTTCGTCGGACTCGATCTCGTAAGCAGACGCAATTTCGTGGCAAATGATATGTCGCAGTTCAAAAGTTCTAGCGACGTCAGCAAACACTTGATCGGGCTTCAACAAGATCGGCGCGAGTGGTTCGCCACGAACTTCGTGTGCCCACCGGTCAGTAGTGGAACGGAGCGCCTGTAGAAAGCCAGCGCCGAGCAAGCTCGACAACGCGCTCTCAATATGCTCAAGCCGACTGATCGACACGCCATGAGCAACTAACTCGCCTACAGTGATTGCTTTGCCATGTACCGCTCGCAGCACCGAGAAGTCCAGCTTCAGTGAAGACGCAGGCTTCTCGGCGTTGGTAAGAAAGGGTTCGCCAGCGTCGATCAAATCCTTTATTGCCATTCGAAAGTAGCCTTCGACACAGGCAATAAGGGCAACAGGGAAATACCGCGTCAATTCGCCTTGGGACTTGTCGTGATCTTTGAAAGCGTGTTCAAGCGCAAACAGCCGCAGCGGAAGCTCGGCCATCGCAGATCCAAATCGCCTGCGTTGGCGTATGTCCGCGATCTCCTGGATGATGTCGCGTGTGCGGCTCATGATTTAAGACCTGTCAAATTACCGTGGATCGACTCCTGTTTCAGTAAGTGATAAGGCACATCTCGGATGGTCTGCTTAACTTGGTTTTTGTTAACCCAGTCTAAAAATGGCATTTATTGGTTTCTCTTTAATAAAATGACGGAACGTCTTGGGTTTCGGTAGATGAGCTTTTCACACAGTGTAGGTACGAAGCGTGCCAAGATGGCCACTGAAAGAAAAACGAGGTCTTGCCTGTTTCATGCGGCCTGCGCCGCGTCAAGCCATCATGCCCAGGCCTCCGCTGACCACATGGGCAATGCCATCTGCTGTTCAATAGATGCTGTTTACTCGCCATGACCGTCTTTGTCTGCCTTGGGCGGCACCAGATAAGCCGTGTGCAGCCGCTGCAGGTCAAGCAGCAATGCCAAGTGCTTAGGCACCCAGCCAGGAATCGGCGTCTTACCGTTCACCCAACGGCTTGGGGTGTTTTTGTCAAGGTCAGCCTTGCGGCAAAAGTCGGATTGCTTCCAGCCCAGGGCATCAAGGGCTTGCGTGAATTCATCGGGGGTCATGTTGGAAGTCGCTTTCTCATGTGGAATTTTTGCAGATGTTGCGATATTACCTTAAAGCGTATATTTTAGATTAATATGTACTCATACTTAAAATAACGCCCGTCGTAGAACATACGAATGTTGATAGTTTTCTACGCTTTAAGGGAATATCCAACAAAATCAACCACTTGCGGCCGTGCCGTATTTGCTCAAAATTTAAGCGCTACAGCAGAAAAAAGTTATCCACAGCCCTGCAAACCGTGCGCAGCCAAGGTGCTGTCCACCTGAAGTTTTCTGAAGGTGCGACATCAACTTTTGTCAACAGTCGATGGACGGTTTTGACGGGTTGAAACGTTGTGATTTGCATGGTTTTCCAAGCTTGGAAAAACTATCAAATCCAAGCTTGCGAAACCTTGTCCTGGGCCGGGGCAGCCCCCGCTGGCTTGCACTTCGCCCACAGTGCGCTGGCGCTGGTGGCCCTCGCCATGGCAGCACCGGCAGGAATCCACCTGCACCAGCTCCCGGGCGTCCGCCGTGGCAATCGCCCATACCATCGGCCAGCGCCTTATCCGCGTTGACTTCCGTGCGCCTTGCCCGTTCGGCCTGCGCTGCAGCGATAGCTTCCGAAACGCCAACTTTTGTCAACAGCCGCGCCACCAGCGTGCGTGCGCTTGCCTCTGTTGCGTCAGGGTATGCGCGGCGGTAGGCGGCGGCGGCGTTAAGGTCAATCAGGTACTCACCGACAAACCGCTGCACGCGCGGCGCAAGCTGCTGATAGCTTTCATGCTCCATGTTTGATAGCACGCTGTCATCAGCATCAGCATTCGAGGCACCAGCACCAGCCCCCTCCATGGTTTCCGGCATGGTTTCTGTGATGGTTTCTCTGCGCGTCTGAGAAACCTTGGCATGGTTTCTCTGCGAAACCTTGGACGGCTGCGAAACCTTGCCCCGTGCTGGGGTAGCCACCGCCGGCTTGCACTTCACCCACGGTGCGATGGCCATCTGCACGTTAAGTTTTATTAAGAGCTGGCTGGCGATGGATGCAGCCGTCTTGGGGCTGTACCCTGCCCGGATGGCCGCCTGCGTGCCGTTGAGGTCTATCAGGTACTCACCAACAAACCGTTGCGTATTCCGGTGAACGTGACCGCTGATTCCGGCAACGTGACCGGCATTCCGGCGAACGTGACCGGGGGTCGGTGTTGCGCGTTTTGATTTTATGCCGGCCCGCTTTCCCGGCTGTTTTGCCCTTCTGTGGAATTGAATTTTTTGAACGAATAGGCCCCTGCCAGGCCGCCGGAGGCCCCCTGGCCGTGGGGGCCTACTTGTCGGCGATCCCTTTTGCGGGCGGGTTTTTTTTACGCAGCGATTCGCCCGTGAGCGTGAAGCGGTGATGGTTTTGCATGAGCCGATCAAGCATGGCATCGGCCACAGTTTGGTCACCTATCCACTCGTGCCAGTGCTCAATGGGCAACTGGCTGGTAATGACGGTGGCGCGCTGGCTGGCCCGGTCGTCAATGATCTCCAGCAGATCGGCCCGGGTTTGACTGTCCATGGCGGCCATGCCCCAGTCGTCGAGCAGCAAGACGTCCGTGTTTTTGAGCGTGTCCAGCCAGCGCGTAAAGGTGCCGTTGGCGTGGCGAATGCGCAGTTCCTCGCCCAAGCGGGGAACCCGCAGGTACAGCGCACTGTGGCCACGCCGGCAGGCATGCTGGGCCAGCGCGCACGCCAGCCAGGACTTGCCCGCGCCGGTGGCTCCGGTGATCAGCACGGCGTGCCCGGCATTGACCCATTCGCCCAAAACTAGACTCATCACCGCGCTGCGTTCAATGCCCCGGGTGCTGCGGCTGTCCAAATCTTCTATGACCGCTTGCGGGTATTTGAGTTTGGCGGTTTTGAGCAATCGCGCACAGCGCCGGTCTTGCCTGCCATGCACCTCCCGGTCGACCAGCAAGGCCAGCCGTTCTTCAAAGCTCATGGCGCCGATGCCGCTTTGCTGGAGCTGGTGCTCCAGCGCCTGGGCCATGGTTTCCAGGCGCAGACTGCGCAGTTGATTCAAGGTGGTGTTCATCATCATTTTGGAATTCTCTGTAAAGGGTTTCATTGGTAGTAGTTCGCGCCACGCACGTGGGCGTGTGCGGGCGATGTCCACTCTGGCGTGGTGCTCGCTTGCAGCAGGTCGCGCCGGTTGAGCAAGATGTCGCGGATGTGGGTGTATTTGCTGGTGCCCAAGCTCAACGCCAAGGTGCAGGCCGCCTCCAGCCTGGCGTCGCCGTAGCGTTTGGAGAGGGACAGCAGGCCCAAACAGGCGCGGTAGGCGTGCTCGGGATGGGGTTGGCGCTGCAGCATCTTTTGCACCGTGGCCGCACAGGCCACCCCAATACGCGCGCCCCAGGCGATGAGCCGCTCGGGCGTCCACTGCGCCTGGTGCTGGTGGCGCTCGGGCAGGTGTTCAATCACGGTGGTAAAGCTGCCTTTGTGGGCGCAGCGCATGTGGCTGGCCACCCGGTTGCCACGGTGCAAGACTTCTACCGCATGGGCGGTGACGCGCAACTCCAGCGCCAGGCCAACCAGGGCGTTGGGCACGCTGTAGCGGTGGCCCTCGAATTCGACGTGGCTGTCGATGTGCACGCGCACCGTCTTGAAGACCGCCCATTCCCAGGGCTGCAGCGGCAGGGCCATCAGGGCCGGTGCGTCGATCTGCGCGAACACGCTGGCGCGGCTGCCGGGCAACTTTTGAAAGGCACGCTGGTTGAGCCAGTGCAGCAAGGGGGTGATGGCGTCGTTGACCTCCTCCACGCTGGTGAACTGATGCTTGCGCAGGCGTGCCAGGATCCAGCGCTCGACCAGCAAAACGCTCAGCTCGACCTTCGGTTTGTCCTGTGGGTGATAAGCGCGCGCAGGAAGCACACTGCAGCCGTAGTGACGGGCAAAGTCCTGCACGCTGTCGGTCAGCAGCGGCTCGTAGCGGTCGGCCTTGGTCACCAGGGCGCGCGGGTTGTCGGGGATGATGAGCTGGGGCACGCCGCCATAAAAGGTCAACGCCTGCGCGGTGGCGCCCAGCCAGTCGCGTGCCGTCTGCGCGGGCGTAGCCAGGCAAAAGCAGTAGCCCGACACGCCCATGGCCGCCACAAAGAGGTTGGCGCGGCCAATTTCCTGCCCGTGCACCCTCAGGGCCAGCGTCGGGCCGGCATAGTCGATGAAGAGTTTCTCACCGGCGCGGTGGACCTGGCGCATCGAGCGTTTGAGCCGTTTGGCAAACTGGCGGTAGTTCTCGCAAAACTGCGAGTAGCGCCAGGGCTTCAGGGGCCAGTCCGCACGGTGCTCGTCGCCGACCTGGGCGCAGTATTCCTCCCACAGCAGCATGAGCGTCACACCCTTGCGGCCAAGCTCCTGGTGAAGCCGCCCGAAGTCGGCTTGCGCATAGGTCTGGCTGGCGCGAGACGACGCCAGCAGGCGTCGCTCCAGCGCGGCTTCGTCCAGGGCTGAAATGGCCGGCCAGTCCAGCCCGGCGGCGACGGCCAGGCCCACGTATTTGGTGACGACACCTTTGGAGAGCCCCAGGGCACCGGCGATTTGTTGATGGGACTGTCCACCCTCGAATTTCAGACGCAGGGCGTCTTTGAGTTTGCGCATATTGATCCTTAAGGCGGGCATGTGTCTCTTTGCAAAAAGCATCGAAGCTACACGCCACGCCGGGTTTCGTTCATGCGCAACACCGTGCCGACGGCGTATACCGCCGTGCCGACTGTCGTGACCAAAGACATCGGTCACGTTCGTCGGAATCAGCGGTCACGTTGCCGGAATCCCTCCGGTCACGTTCACCGGAATGTCGGTCACGATCCCGGAATCACCGGTCACGTTGGTCCGGAATACTCAAACCGTTCTTCCCGTGGCTCAAGCGGCGCATATTCCTCATGCTCCACTTTCGATAGCGCGGCAGGCTCATGCAGCAGTTCAAAGCCCCCATCATCCAAGCTTGGAGCGGCCTGCGCAAGCTTGGGTTTTGGCGCTTTTCCAAGCTTGGATTCCACTTTCCCAAGCTTGGGTTTTGGTGCAAGCTTGGGATTGGCTTTTCCAAGCATCACAGCACCCTTTTCCCACCCTTCCGCCTTGGCGCGAAGTCGCAGCGCTTCCGCGCCCACCGGCAGCCCCAGCTCGTCAATCAGCCATTTATGACTCTCCCACCAGCCGGTGGTCCAAACAGGGGTCACTTCAGAAAACGGATCACAACGTACGTTTTCTGAAGTGACCCCAAACACAAGTTGTGAATGGGATGGCTCAGATTTGAGCCATGAGTTTCAGTCGGGCGTGCGGTTTTTGCGTACTGGTGCGCGGGGGAACTGTCTGCCTCTCGCCGGCTTGCAGCCGGACCCGCTTTGCAGCGTGCGCGATGCAGCCCACGGGCGGCCTTCAGGGCGTTGTCCAGGCTGGTGCCGACAAGGCGGTCGAGGTCATCGCCCAAGGCGTCGGCGCGGGCGATGTGGCGATTGACCTGCGATTTCGATTCGCCCGTGATGGCGGCGGTTTCGGCTGCAAAGGACTTGGTTTGCGGGCGCGCGCCGCCGTGGCCTGCAACTTGAGGTGGCGCAAGTTGCGCCACCTCAAGTTCACCCTCAACCGGCCTTCCATCCTCACCGCACAGCACAGCCGCATCCGCCAGCTCCTGTCCCAGTGTTCACCATCGGGGATCAGCCGATAGCTAGGCGTGGCTTAAAACTGCTACGCGCGCTGCAGGCTCACGTCCTTCAACAGCCATCCGGGCTATGAAGCCTGAGCGCGTCTCGCCAGCCGTGCGGGCACGGGCATCCAGGCGGCGCAGGACGCGGCGCGGCAGGCTGATATTCACGCGCTCCACGGTGTCGTCGAGCATGGCCGGGTCCACCTTCACCAGCGCCCACAGCCAGCCGTCAAATTCAGGATGCGCGGTGCGCAGCGCTTCGATATGGGATGGCGTGGGAATGTCCTGCCCGGCGTCGAGCGCAACTTCAATCCAGGCGGTCACGGCTTCCTCTGCCTGAATCATGGCTTCTTCGAGCGTGTCGCCTGCAGAAAAGCAGCCGGGCAGGTCGGGAACCACGACGCCCCAGGCGGTCGTGTCGTTGCCGGGTTCAATGGTGATGGGGTAGCGCATAGGAAAGTGTCCTTTCAGATACCGGCCTGCCGCCGGATGGCCTTGACCAGCCCCAGGCCCAGGTCTTTTTTAGGGTGTGGCACGACAACATGGCCGGGGCGGCTGGGGTGCTTGAAGACGTGGTGTGAACCATTCACCCGGTCAAGTCGCCATCCGGCCCGCTGCATATCACGTATCAATTCGGCGCTGGTCATGTATGTGTATGGTACACATACCAGATTCCCAAGTGATTTATGCGGCCTTGAACTGGATCACATCAGCCCCCGTGCGCAGCTTGTCCAGGTAGTCCGCCCACGTCTGCATCATTTGCTGGCGCTGAGGCAGGTATTCCGAGCGGTCGTAGGCGCTGCCCAGCGGGCCTTTCTTGCCGTGTCCCAACTGCGCCTCCACCATGTCTTGCGGGATGCCCGAAAGGCGCTCTGCCATCATTGTTCTGGCCATCGCCCGGAAGCCGTGCGCTACATGCTCGTTGTTGCCGTAGTCCAGTCGTCGCAGTGCTGCGTTGATGGTGCCGTCACTCATGGGCCGCTCGCCAGTACGCGCGCCAGGGAACACGTAGCGCCCGTGTCCGGTGAGTGGCTTGATGAACTTGAGCACATCCAGCGCCTGACGTGCCAGCGGGACGGTATGGGGCTTGCCGTTCGCCTTTTCGTGCTTTGAACTTTTCATGCTCTTGGCCGGGATGGTCAGCATTTGCTTGTCCAGGTCAATCCATGCCCATTCCATCGCGCGGATGTTGCCGGGCCGCTGAAAGAACAGCGCTGACAGTTTCAACGCTGCTACTGTCTCAGGCTGGCCGGTGTAGGCGTCGATGGCGCGCAGCATTGCACCAGCCTCTACCGGGTCAAGGATGGCGGCAAAGTGCTTGGCGATGTGAGGTTGCAGCGCACCTTTCAGGTCAACGCCGGGGTTACTCTCGCAGCGTCCAGTCTGCACTCCATAGCGGAACACCTGCCCGGCCATGGCCTGCAAGTCCTGCGCGGTGCTGAGAATGCCTTTTTTCTCCACCTTGCGCAGCGCGGCCAGCAGGGTCGGTGCCTTGATCGTGGCCAAGGGCAGGGCACCGATATGCGGGAACAGGTACAGCTCGTTCATGCGCAGCCACTTGGTCGCGTGGCCCTCGCTCCATCCCCCGGCTTTGAGCGTATGGAACTCACGCGCCACGGCTTCAAAGGTGTTTGCCGCCGCCATCGACGCGGCCTGTTGATCTTCGCGCTTGGCGGCGCTGGGGTCTGTGCCTTGCGCCAGGAGTTCGCGGGCCTTGTCGCGTCCTTGCCGGGCTTTAGCCAGCGACACCGCTGGATAGATGCCCAGCGCCAGGGTCTTGCGCTTTCCTGTGAAGCGGTAGTTCATGCGCCAGTACTTCCCGGCCTTGGTCACCAGCAGGTACATGCCGCCGCCATCGGTGTGCTTGTCGCCAGCAGGCGCGCCGCTGTGCTTGGTGCTGTTTCTCAAGAATGTGTCTGACAGTGGCATGAGGCATCCCGTTTGGCGGTATGTGGGATGGCGGTACTTGGACATACCGCCAAAAAATGCCGCCAAAGTGGCGGTATGTCATGTTAGCCCTTGAGACTGTATGAGACAACAAAAAACCCGCTGTACCTATGAGATACGCGGGTTTTGAGGGGTTATGAGACGCTGTGATATGACGATTTGGAGCGGGTGAAGGGAATCGAACCCTCGTATGAAGCTTGGGAAGCTGCCGTTCTGCCATTGAACTACACCCGCAATGACCCGGATTATAGAAGCCAAGCCTGCGCTTTCACGCTGAAGCTCAATTTTTCAACGCTACCGGACTGACCGGCGGCTTGACGCATATTTTTTCAGTGAAATTGGCCTTTTCCGCATGACCAGTCAGCATAAGCAGCTATCAAAATGATACTGACGCCGTGTGTGGATCAATTCAGGAGCCATTGGCGCCAGCGTCATGGACCTGATGGCCGTGCGAAACGCGTGGTTTTTTATTGCGCACAGCGCGCTGCCCGCCGCACAGGGAACAGGCTGGGAAATTGGTCCGAAGCAGGTCGGGCATTTTGCCCGACCTTGATCGGCCCCGGTTTTTCGCCGGTTTTCTTGACTACGATCGACTGCACGCCTTGACGACAGGCGTCCGTGAACAGTGAAGAAGACAAAGCAACCAGGAGCCAGGATGAAAAAATGGTGGGGTCAGGTGGCGCTGTGCGGGAGTTTGGCGCAGGCGGCGCTGGCGGGGCCGTCCGTCACGGGTGTGAACATGTCGTACCTGAGCGCCGCTGAACCGCGTCCGGCCAGCGTTTCCGGGGACACCTCGGGCAATGAACTGAGCTACGGGGCTTACATCGACAGCCGCAGCCGCTTCAAATGCCTGTACGGCTATGTCGCAGACAAAACCGGCGACCATGCCGCCGCCATCGATATTTTTGAAGACTGCATTGCCCGCTGGGAGGATGTGTATTCGATGATCTGGCTGGCGATGATGCATGAAAACGGGACGGGCGTGCCGCGCGACTTGGCCAAGGCCACCGAACTGATGCACCGGGGCGCGCTCAGTCCGCAGAATGCTAGCTACGCCACGCTGGCGCGCTACCACTACGGCGTGGCCCTGCACCAAGGCCGGGGTGTGCCGCGTGACGCGCAGGCCGCCCGCCACTGGCTGGACCGCGCCGCCGCCGAGGGTGAAATCGACGCAGCCAGCTACCTCAAGCTGCATTTTCCGCCACCGCCCGTGCCGTGAGATGCGCATTCGGCCGATGCAATTCCCGCAGGCTGCCAGGGTAGAGTTTCAGATCAGTCACGGGAAGGATGGAGCGCAGGCTATGCCACAACAATTTATCGGCCTGTTTTCGCCGCCGAACCGGGAAAACGGCGTCGATCTCAAGCGCTATCTGCTGCTGCGGGTGACGCTGTTTGCCTTCATGATCGGTCTGCTCGCGGCCGCGCTGGTGCTCCACCAGGCGCGCGAACACATCCGTGTCCATATCGGACGCACGGGAGGCACGGTGGCGCGCCTCATTGCCGGGGAAGCCGTCCAGCCTCGGGGAACATTCCGGCATGGCCTGGAAGGACTGGCGCTGGCGTCGCTGGAGGGTATCGGGCCACTGCTCGGCATCTGCGTGACGGTGGAAGACATCTACAAGCAAACCATTGTTCAGCGCTGTTTCGGGGAGGCGTCCAGTCCTCCTGCGCTGGTTCGCTGGACCCTTGGCCATCTGATCGGGCCGGAGAGTCATTACCGGGGTGCGATTGGCCAGTATCCGGGGTTCAAGGTCGGTGAGTTCATCGTGACCCCCAACCTGGACAGCGAGGCCCTGGCCGTGTGGCAGCAGATACGCACCGTGCTTGGCATGACGGTTGGCATCCTGATCCTGAACCTGCTCATCTATCTGCCGGTGCGCCGCGCCCTCCAGCCGACGGAGCAGATATTGGCGGTGCTGGCGCGCATGGAAGCGGGCGATCTTTCTGCCCGCATGCCGCGCCCCAGCCTCATCGAGCTGCACCGCATTGCCGCCGGTTTCGACCATCTGACCGGGCGCCTGCAAAAGACCATGGCTGAGCAGCGTCATCTGGCCCAGCGCCTGCTGGCCGTGCGGGAGGAGGAGCGTCGCTGCCTGGCGCGCGAACTCCACGACGAATTTGGCCAATGCCTGACTTCCATCGGTGCCGAGGCGGCTTTCATCACCGCGCGGGCGCGGGAACGCCAGCCGGAACTGCTGCCCGCTGTCCAGTCGATTGCATCGGTGACGGCGCACATGATGGAATCCCTGCAAGGCATCCTGTGCCAGTTGCGCCCGGTGGGATTGGATGAGTTCGGTCTGCGCGCCGGGCTGGAGCAGCTGCTGGGCGGCTGGCAGCGCCGCCTGACGGGCTGCAGTTTCGAGCTGTTCATCGAAGGGGAAATCGACGATCTGCCGGGTGACCTCACGGTGAGCCTGTACCGGATCGTGCAGGAAAGCCTGACCAACGCCTTGCGCCACGCTGCCCCCCGCAAGGTGACGGTGCGCCTGCGCCGGGAGGCAGCCCGCTGCCTCCTGAGCGTGGAAGACGATGGCGAAAAGCGTGAACCCAGTACCGCCGGCAGCGGGCTGGGCGTGCTCGGGATGAATGAACGGGTCGCCGCGCTCGGTGGCCGCTTTGCCATCGAAGCACTGTCGCCGCAGGGGATGCGGGTGCAGGCGGAGTTTTCGGCCGAAGCCATGTGTACACAAGGAAACAATGATGCTTGACAAGACCCGATTGCTGCTGGTCGATGATCACGCGGTGGTTCGCGAGGGCTACCGCCGTCTGCTCGAATCCCGTCCAGACCTGACGATTGTTGGCGAGGCAGCCACCGCCCGTGAGGCGTTCGAGCAGTACCGGCTGCTGGCGCCTGATGTGCTGGTGCTCGACCTCGGCCTGCCCGACATGGGCGGCGTCGAGCTGATCCGTCGCCTGGTTCAACGCGATGCCGGGGTTCGCATCCTGGTCTTCACGATGCACCGGGAGCCTATTTTTGCCACGCAGGCGCTGCGTGCCGGCGCGCTGGGCTATGTGACCAAGAGCAGCCCACCGGAGGTGATGGTGGGCGCGGTGTACCAGGTGGCGGCGCGGCGCCAGGTGATCAGCCCCGACATCGCCCCCGACCTGGCGCTTGCGCTGCTTGATCGGTCCAGCGAACCCCTCGCGGAGTTGTCGCCGCGAGAGTTCGAGATACTGCGCCTGCTTTTGGACGGCTGCAGCGCGGAAGACATCGGCACACGCCTGTTCATCACTGCCAAGACGGTGCAGAACTGTCACTACCAGATCAAGGCCAAGCTCGGCGTGCGCAGCGACATTGAACTGACCCGGGCCGCAATCAAGCTAGGCCTGATCTGAGGCCTGCAGGCAAGCCTCTTCCCGGGCGGGCGCGCTTGCCTTCTGAGCCTGGTAAAGCGCCACCAGCGTCTCGAAGGTCACCGTTCCGAGCAGATTGCATTGGTCATCGAGGAGTTCGTAGAGCACTTCGCCCTGACCCGGCCGGATGCTGAAGAAGACGATGGCGTCCTGTGCTCCGCCCCCTTCCCGGTGCGGTGCTTCGCTGGCTGGCGAGACGGTGTAGCTGCCCGCCGGCCGGGCTTCACGCAGGCGGCCATCGGTTTCATAAAGCCGGTGTTCTCCCTGGACGACGAAGGTGTGGTTGAGCGCCCGGTGACGGTGCAGAACGATTTGTTCGTTGGCGGGCAGCTTGAACAGCACATCGACGATCCGGCTGGTTTCGTCCAGGTCCAGGATGGTGTAGTGGAAGGCGGGAACGAACTCGCCAAAACGGTTCCATTGGATGGCGTGGTCATCGAAGCGGCAGGTTGTCATTTTTGGAGTCTCTCTTTTTATTGAACAGGGTTGCTGGCTGATTGCCATCGCCATTAGACGGGGCGCGCGGGGGTTTTCATAGGGAACGCTGCCCGCCGCAGGCCGGGTGTTTTGCCCGCAGCGGGATTTTTCAGGACCCCGCCCAAGGCCGGGCAGATTGCCCGTGCATTTGCAGGCAGCTATCGGTTTTCAGGGCGTGGCCTGCTTTCTAGAATTTCGGCTGAAATTAGCGGTTTGCAGTGAGGCCCTCAACTTTTAAAGGAATGCGGATGCGACGTCGAACATTCATTTCGGCCTCCGTGGGTAGTGCTGCGGCCGGTTTGGCAGGCTGGGAATTTATTCAATCCAGCACCAAGGCCGGCTCGCTGACCCGAAGCGATGAACTTGCATCCGGCCAAAGACTGTACGCCGGAGCCGGCCTGGCATTTGGGACCACCATCAAGGTCAAGTTGTTGCACAAGGATCAGCGCCAGGCCGAACTGGCCATTCAGGATGCCTTCCATGAAGCGAAAAAGATTGACACCTTGATGAGTATCCATAGCGAAAACAGCCAGGTTTTTCGATTGAACAGGGATGGCCGGCTTCAGAAGCCGGACCCGCATCTGCTGCTTGTGCTTGAACAGGCCAGAAGGCTCTCGGCCCTTACTGACGGGGCGTTCGATATCACGGTTCAGCCCCTTTGGTCGAAATTCAATCAAGCCGCTGCCAGGCATTCCTTGCCATCGAGTGAGGAAAGATTAAATGCCAGGTCTTTGGTCAACTGGAAAAATCTGCGCTTTACGCAGGATCAGGTCAGCTTCCAGCAATCGGGCATGGCCATTACCTTGAATGGCATCGCACAAGGCTATGCGGCCGACCTGGCGCTGTCGGCGGTTCGGGCCAGAGGCGTCGAGCATGCGCTGCTGGACACCGGAGAGTTCATATCGAGCGGAACCAGAACGCCTGGCCGTGATTGGGTATTGGGCGTGCAGGATCCCAGGCATACGGATGAATATAAAACCGCGCTGCAAATGGACGGGCGCAGCGTGGCGACCTCGGGAGATTACGAAACGGCCTTCACGCCGGATTTCGTGCATCACCACATCTTTGACCCTGCCACGGGAGATTCTCCTCTTGAGCTGGCAAGCGTGACCGTCGTCGCCCCCACGGGTTTATTGGCCGATGGACTGTCCACGGCGTTATTTGTCATGGGGCCAGACAAGGCGATGGCCCTTGCCGCGCAACTGGACCGGGTCGATGTTTTTCTTGTGGATAAAAAGGGAAAAGTCTGGAAAACAACTGGTTTGCGCGAATTGAGCGCGTGAACAAATGATGGGCGATTGGCTGAAACGATACGAAACGAAAATCATCATGTTTCATGGCATCCGGGTTCTTTTGAACCGAATAACCGTTCTCCCTTCAAACCGTATTCTCGGTTTGGCTGTATCTGTGCTGGTTATGCTGGCCAGCAATTGGACATGGGCTGGAAACCTGAACAAGGAAGACATCGAACACCGTTTCCGGCGGCCCTATCAGGTCCAGGAGAAGCTGACCGACATACCCGTCTGGCCATTGACCAGCGCGCTGGAACAGCAGGCGGGGCCAGTGGCTTATGTGTTCGAATCCATCGACCTTGCACCCCTTCCCGGATTCGAAGGCACGCCGATGAACTACCTGGTTTCAATCGACCGCAAAGGGAACTTCATCGATGTCGAGCTGCTTCACCAAAATGAACCGGTATTCACTTTTCGGGATATGGGCGGGCTGGGCGATAAACCTCTGCGCGAATTCATTTCGCAATATGCCGGGCGCAGTATTCGCCAGCCATTCTTGATTGCACTCGACGCTGCGCGCAACCGGACCGGCCAGTCCGGCAACAGCGGCGGCTTGACGGTGCTCGATGGCATCTCCCGGGCAACCAGTTCGGTGCGGGTCACCAACCAGACAGTGCTCGACGCCGCGAACGAGGTTGCGCGTGCCAAGCTGGGTTTTGCCGACCGAAAGAAAAGCGGCCCGGCGGCGCATGTCCTGCCCGATGTGTATGACCCGGTGAGCTTCGAGGACATGCTCAAGAACGGCATGGTCGGGCGCCTTCGCATGACCCATGCGCAGGTCGAGAAAATCTTTGCCGGAACGGAAGGTGCGCGGGTCGATGCCTATGCCCTGGCCCATCCGGACGAAGTCTTCGTCGATTTCTACGTTGCCTACCTGAATGCGCCGACGATTGGGCGCGCCATTCTTGGCGATGCACAGTACAAGGCGGTCATGGAGCGCAACTTCGACAAGCGGCACCTGTGGTGGGTCGCATCGGCAGGTCAATACTCGATCATCGACGAGGGTTTCATTCCGGGAGCCCAGTCGCCTCGGCTGGCCATGAAGCAGAACGCAACATTTCTTGAATTACGCGACCAGGATTTCGAACCCAAAGTCATTGGCGCCCTCCCTGAACTCAATACCTCGCGCCTATTCGGAGTCAATGCCACAGCCAGCCTAGACCCGGCCAGCCCTTTGGAGCTGATTCTTACGATCACCCGTGCGAAAGGGAGCATCCTGCCTACCCTGATTCCCAAACAGGTCACCCTGTCTTATGTTCCTCCCGCAAGCTTGTTCGCCTATCCCCCAAAACCGCTGCCAGAATGGCTGCTGGCCTGGAAAGCGCGCTGGATCGACCTGGCGGTTTTGGGCCTGGCCCTCATCTTTCTCACTGTCGTCCTTTCCCGGCCGCGCTGGATTTCGATGGATGCCCGCAGGTTGCGCATCTTTCGCCTCGGCTTCCTGGCCTTCACGCTCGTCTATATCGGCTGGCACGCGCAGGGGCAACTGACCATCGTTCAGGTCACCGGGGTGATCAAGACGCTCAAGGCGGGGCAAGGCCTGACCAGCTATCTGTATGACCCGATCTCGCTGCTCTTGATGGCTTTTACCCTGGTCAGTTTCTTCATTTGGGGCCGGGGAACCTTCTGCGGCTGGCTATGCCCGTTCGGTGCCCTGCAGGAGTTTGTCGGCCTGCTGGCCCGCCGCTTGCGGATTCCGCGCCTGCGAATTCCGCTGGCAGTTGCCAGGCGCCTGGAATGGGGGCGTTACCTGGTCCTTGCCACCTTGGTAGCAGCCGCCTTCTTGCTGCCCACGCAGGGAGAAACGCTCAATGAGGTGGAGCCGTTCAAGACGGTCACCACGCTCGCCTTCAACCGCACCTGGCCGTTCATCGCCTATGCCGTCGCGTTGTTGGTAGCCGGGGCGTTCTATTACAAGTTTTTCTGCCGCTTTCTTTGTCCGCTCGGCGGTGCCATGTCGCTCGGCGGACGGCTGCGCCGCTTCGACTGGCTGGCGCGCCGCACCGAGTGTGGCAAGCCCTGCCAGCGCTGCAAAGCCGTGTGCGAATACGATGCGATTGAACCCAGCGGCAAAATCCGCTATGACGTTTGCTTTCAGTGCCTGGACTGCGTGGGCGTTTACCATGATGACAAGCGCTGTGTGCCCATCATGCTGTACCAGAAGAAAGGTGATCGTTCCGTGCCACCTTCAGGTTCGAGGAATTGCTCGCCCTCAGCAATCCCAGCCGGGACGGGCATTATTTCAAAATGTCACCCAGGCAGAGGTATTTGATTTCCAGGTACTCTTCCATGCCGTGGCTGGAGCCTTCGCGGCCCAGGCCGGACTGCTTGACGCCGCCAAACGGCACATGTTCGGTGGCAATCACGCCGGCGTTGATGCCGACCATGCCGTACTCCAGCGCTTCGGCCACGCGGTAGATGCGGCCGATGTCGCGGCTGTAGAAATAGCTGGCCAGGCCGAACTCGGTGTTGTTGGCCGCGTCAATCGCTTCCTGCTCATGGGTGAAGCGGAACACGGGCGCAAACGGGCCAAAGGTTTCTTCCCTGGCGCACAGCATGTCGGCATGTGCTTCGGAAATCACCGTCGGCTCGAAAAACTGGCCTTCGAGCTTGTGGCCGCCGGCCAGCAGCTTGCCGCCCTTGGCCAGCGCGTCCTGAACATGGCGCTCGACCTTGTGAACAGCAGCGTCTTCAATCAGCGGACCCTGTCCCACGCCGTCTTCAAAGCCGTTGCCGACCTTGAGCAGCCTGACTTTTTCGGCAAATTTATGCACAAACTGGTCGTACACGCCTTCCTGCACATAAATGCGGTTGGCGCAGACGCAGGTCTGTCCGGCGTTGCGGTACTTGCTGGCCATCGCGCCTTCGACGGCCGAGTCGATGTCGGCATCGTCGAACACGATGAAGGGCGCATTGCCACCGAGTTCGAGCGACAGCTTCTTGATCGACGGCGCGCTTTGCGCCATCAGGATGCGGCCGACTTCAGTGGAGCCGGTAAAGCTGATGTGGCGCACCACGTCGCTGGCGCAAAACACCTTGCCCACCGCCGCGCTTTCGTCGGTCGTGAGGATGTTGAGAACACCGGACGGAACGCCGGCGCGCACGGCCAGTTCGACCGCTGCCAGCGCGGTCAGGGGCGTGAGTTCGGCCGGCTTGATGACCACCGTGCAGCCAGCCGCCAGCGCCGGGGCCACCTTGCGGGTGATCATGGCCAGCGGGAAGTTCCAGGGCGTGATGGCCACGCACACGCCGATGGGCTGCTTGAGCACCATCAGGCGGCGGTTGTTGTCGAACTGCGGCAGGGTTTCGCCGTTGACGCGCTTGGCTTCCTCGGCAAACCACTCGACAAAGCTGGCGCCGTAGGCGACTTCGCCCTTGGCTTCGGCAAACGGCTTGCCCTGCTCGGCGGTCATGATGCGGGCCAGGTCTTCCTGGTTGGCCATCAGCAGGTCAAACCATTTGCGCAGGATGATGCTGCGCTCCTTGCCGGTCTTGCCGCGCCAGGCGGGCAGGGCGGCGTTGGCGGCAGCAATGGCGGCTTCAGCATCCTCGGCGCCGAGATTGGCCACGTCGGCGAGTTTGTTGCCGTTGGACGGATCGGTCACGTCAAACCGGCTCGCGCCCGCCAGCCACTGGCCATTGATCAGGGCATCGGTCTTGAGCAGGCTGGGGTCGTTGAGCAGCGAAAGGGGGGAAGTTTTCATGTCCATGTGCGTTCTTTCTGAAGAGCTGGCTGCCGCATTTAAAGGCAGCCGGGGGCCGAAAAATCAATCTCAAAGCATACAGCGCGAGGCCGATTGGTGCAGTGGGGAAAGTGTTAGCGGTAGTTCACGCCGGGCAATACGCACAGCATTTCATACAGCAGGTTGGCGCCCAGCAGGGCGGTGTTGCCGGAGGCATCGTAGGGCGGGGACACCTCGACCAGGTCGGCGCCGACCAGCCTCAAACCCCGGCAGCCGCGAATGATTTCCAGCGCCTGCGGAACGCTCAAGCCGCCGATTTCAGGCGTTCCGGTGCCGCCCGCAAAGGCCGGGTCGATGCCGTCGATGTCAAAGCTCAGGTAGCACGGCGCCTGGCCGATGGATTCGCGCACCCGGGCCATGAGCGGCGCCAGCGACTGGTACCAGACTTCGTGCGCCTGCACCACGTTGAAACCCTGCTGGCGTGGCCAGTCGAAATCATCCATGCCATAGCCGGTTCCGCGCAGGCCGATCTGCCAGACCTTGCTGCCCTGCAGCAGGCCTTCTTCGACGGCGCGGCGAAACGGCGTGCCGTGGGCGATGCGCTCGCCGAACATGTCGTCATTGACATCGGCATGCGCATCGACATGCACCAGCGCCACCGGCCCGTGCCGGCGGCAGAGGGCGCGCAGGATGGGCAGCACGATGGTGTGGTCGCCGCCCAGCGTCAGCGGGATGCAGCCGCTGTCGATGACGGGCTGGTAATGCTGCTCGATGATCTCGACCGACTTGTGCAGGTTGTAGGTGTTGATGGGCACGTCGCCCAGGTCGGCCACCTGCAGCGCATCGAAAGGCGCGGCGCCGGTGGCCATGTTGTAGGGGCGGATCAGGCTGGACTCGGCGCGGATCTGGCGCGGTCCGAAGCGTGCGCCGGGCCGGTTGCTGGTGCCGATGTCCAGCGGCACGCCGATGAAGGCGGCATTCAGGCCGGCGGCATCGCTGCACATCGGCAGGCGCATCATGCTGGCCCAGCCGCCGAAGCGGGGCATGGCGTTGCCGCCCAGGGGTTGGTTGAAAGTCGTCATGACGGGAGATGTTTGGGGTTTGGGTTTTTGCCGTTCGGTGGGGTGCGGATTCGCCGCTCCTGGGCTGGCGTTATTTCATGCGCTGGGCAAACTGCTTTTCCAGTTCCGCACCGCTGCCTTGTGTCCAGAAGGCCGGATCAAAGGCCAGCGAGCGGCGCATGTTGCCGGGCGCCGATGGCAGGTCGCTGCTGGCCATGGACAGGTCGGCCACCGGCGCGCTGGAGGCCGTGCGGGTGCGGCCGCTGTCGTAGTTCAGGATGGCGTTGAAATGGGTTGGGCCGTAGGGAATCTCGTGCGAGAACGCCAGTTGCGCCTTTTCCGATGTGGCAAAGCTGATGAAGGCGCGTGCCAGATCACGCCTTGGCGTTCCCTTGACGATGGCCCAGTAATCGAGTTCGTACACGGCGTCCAGCCAGGAAATGGCCAGTGGCTCCGTGCGTTCGCGATTGGCTGCGGCGATGCGTCCATTGAATGCGGTGGACAGGGTGGTTTCACCGGATGCCAGGCGCTGGGGCGGCTGGGCGCCGGACTCCCACCAGACGATATGGGGCTTGAGCTGCTGGAGCTTGGCCAGTGCGCGGCGCATGCCCGCCTCTGTCTTGAGCGTGTTGTAAACATCGCGGCGATGCACGCCATCGGCCATCAGGGCTATTTCCATGTTGTAGCGCGCGCCTTTGCGCAAGCCGCGTTTGCCGGGAAAGCGCTGCACATTCCAGAAGTCCTGCCAGCTTTTGGGGGGTTCCTTGAACCGGCTTGGGTCGTAAGCCATGACGGTGGACCAGACGAAGGCGCCGACGCCGCATTCCTGCACGGTGCCGGGCAGCAGCATGTTAGCGTGTGGAATGCTGCTGCGATCGATGCGCTCGAACAGCCCGGCTTCGCAGCCGGCCTTGACATCGGCCGACTCGACTTCCACCACGTCCCATTCGTTCTTGCCTGCGTTCACCATGGCGCGCACAGCCGAAAGCTCGCCGGAATATTCAACACCCCTGGCTCCCACCTTGTGGGCCAGCTTGAAGGGCTGGATGAACGCCACGTCCTGCGCCTTGCCATTGGCCCCGCCGAAGTTGGCGACGGTCAGCGTCTGGGGCTGGGCTTGCGCCGCCGACGCCGCGCCGAGTGCGACCAGGAAATACGCCAGAAGGCTGGTTTTCATAGGAGTGTGTTCCGAGAGGGTGGAGATGCTGGTTGCAGGGGGCAAGTCACTTCCTGCGTCCGCGCAGCCATTCCATGGTCATCATCAGCAGTGCCGTGAACAGGATGAGCAGGGTCGCCACGGCGGCAATCGTCGGGGATATGTTCTCGCGGATGCCGGTGAACATCTGGCGCGGCAGCGTCGTCTGGGTCGGGCCGGCCAGGAACAGGGTGACCACCACCTCGTCAAAGGAAGTGGCAAAGGCAAACAGCGCCCCCGAAATCACGCCGGGCGCAATCACCGGCAAAGTGACCCGGAAGAAGGTCTGCAGCGGCCCGGCGCCCAGGCTCAGGCTGGCCTTGACCAGGTTCTGGTTGAAGCCTTGCAGCGTCGCCATGACGGTGGTGACGACAAACGGCGCGCCCAGCGCGGCATGCACCAGCACCAGCCCGGTGTAGGAATCGGACAGGCCGATTTTTGCAAAGAACAGGTAGGTGCTGACGCCCACCACCACGATAGGCACCACCATGGGCGCGATCAGCAGGCTGGTCAGCAGGCCCTTGCCGAAGAACTGCACCCGCGCCAGGCCGACAGCGGCCAGCGTGCCCAGCGCCGTGGCAATCAGCGTGGCGAGCGGCGCCACGATGAAGCTGTTGCGCGTGGCCCGCGCCCAGTCGCTGGAGGCGAACAGTTCCTCGTACCAGCGCAGCGACCAGCCCGGAATCGGGTAGGACAAAAAGGACGAGTTGCTGAACGACAGCGGAATGATGACCAGGATGGGCAGCAGCAAAAACAGCAGCACCGCGCCGCAGAAGATGCGCAGGCCGTACCAGCCGAGCTTGTCGGCCGGGGTGTAGTAGGCAGGAAAAATGGGAACAGCAGAAAGTTTCATGTGGTGTTCAGCCCAGGCTCAGTTCAGCTTTTGCAAAGCGGCGGTACACCGCATACAGGATCAGCGTGGTGGTCAGCAAGACCGAACCCAGCGCGCAGGCCATGCCCCAGTTGACATCCACATTGGTGTACTGGGCCACGTAGTAGCTCAGCATCTGGTCAGCCGCGCCGCCCAGCAGGGCCGGCGTGACGTAGTAGCCAATCGAGGTGATGAACACCAGCAGGCCGCCGGCGGCCACGCCCGGGTAGGTTTGCGGCACGTACACCCGGAAAAACGCGGCCAGCGGCGTGCTGCCCAGCGAAACGGCGGCGCGCACGTAGTTGCCCGGCACCGACTTCATCACGCTGTAGAGCGGCAGGATCATGAAGGGCAGCAGGATGTGCACCATGGCAATGATGACGCCCAGCCGGTTGAACAGCAGCGGCACCGGCTCGCCGGTCAGGCCGGTGAACATCAAAAAGCGGTTAACCAGCCCGTTGGTTTGCAGCAGCACGATCCAGGCGGCGATGCGCACCAGCACCGAAGTCCAGAACGGCAGCAGCACCAGGATCATCATCAGGTTGGCCTTGCGTTCATTCAGGGTGGACAGCCAGTAGGCCAGCGGATAGCCCAGCAAAATGCACATCAGCGTGACCACCGCGCTGATGGAAAAGGTGCGCAGCAAGATGTCGCTGAAGGCGGCTTCCTCGGGGCCCACGCGAACGATGTGACCCTGCGCATCGCGTTTCAGATCGACAGAGGTCAGCAGGTAGTCGGGCGTCCAGCGTGAACTGTTCTTGGCAATCGCCCACCAGTAGGGCAGCTCGGCCCATCGTGCGTCGTGGGCCAGCAGTTTTTCTTTGGCCTCCTGCGGGCTCAGGTTGGTGCCCAGCGGCAGCGCGCGGTAGGTGCCCATGATGAGCGAGCGGGCGCCGCTCACTTCACTGTTCAGGCGCCGGGCCAGAACGCCGGCCTGCGCCGTTTCGGGAATCGCCGCCAGGTCGGCCAGCAGCGCGGCATAGGCGGCGTCCGGGGGCGCGGCTTCGCGGTCCCAGCCGGCCAGCGCCTCTCCGGTGCGGCTCAGGGTGCTGGCGACTTCCGGGTTTTCCACGGCCCTGACCAGCAGGGCGCCCAGCGGCACGAGAAAGGTCACCGCCAGGAAGATCAGCAAGGGAAGCGTCAGTGCAATGGCGCGCAGCCGTTTGCGGCGCTCCACCCGGCGCAGCTGGGCGGCCAGCGCCGGTCCGGTGGTGCCATCGGCTACCAATGGCATCAGGGGAAGGGAAGCCGTTGCGTTCATTGCACTGGTCCTTTATCTAACGCTTGGCTTTTACTGTGCGGACCAGGCTGCAAAACGCTTTTCAAGCGCTTCACCCTGGTCGGCCCAGAAATGGATGTTGAACTGCAGGGCGTCCTTGCTGTTGGCCGGGGAGGTTGGCAGCAGCGCCAGCACCTTGGGGTCGAGCTTGGCCAGCGCCTTGTTGTTGGTCGGGCCGTAGGAGATGTTGCGGGCGTACTCGGCCTGCGCATCGGGGCTGGACGCCATGCTGATGAACTTCAGTGCCAGGTCTTTGTTCGCGCCGCCTTTGGGCATGACCCAGTAATCCAGGTCGTAGATGCCGCCGGTCCAGGTGATCTGCAGGTTCTTGCCTTCGCGCTGGGCTGCGTCGATGCGGCCGTTGTAGGCGGTGGTCATGGCCACGTCGCCGGCCACCAGGAACTGCGGCGGCTGGGCGCCTGCTTCCCAGAACTGGATGCTGGACTTGAGTTCGGTCATCTTCTTGAAGGCGCGGTCCGCGCCGTCCTTGGTGGCCAGCACCTTGTACACGTCGGCGGTCTTCACGCCGTCGGCCATGAGGGCGAATTCCAGGTTGTAGCGGGCGCCCTTGCGCATGCCGCGCTTGCCGGGGAATTTCTTGGTGTCCCAGAAGTCGGCCCAGGTGACGGGCGCGGTCTTGAGCTTGTCGGCGTTGTAGGCCATGACGGTTGACCAGATGAAGGTGCCGACGCCGCATTCATGCACGGCCGCAGGCTGGAAGTCGGCCTTGTTGCCGACCTTGGACCAGTCGATTTTTTCAAACAGGCCTTCGTCGCAACCGCGGTTCACGTCCGGGCTTTCGACCTCGACCACATCCCAGGTCACTTTCTTGGTTTCGACCATGGCCTTGATCTTGGCCTGCTCGCCGTTGTACTCGACCGGCAGGATCTTGCCGGTGCCTGATTTTTCAAAGGCTTCGAAATAGGCCTTTTTCTGGGCGGCCCCGTTGGCGCCTCCAAAGTTGACCACGGTCAGCTGGCTTTGGGCCAGCACCGGCAGGCAGACACCGGCTGCAAGGGCAATCATCAAGGGCTTGAGTTTCATGGGAAATTCCTTTGGTGGGGACGTTGGCTAAAGGGAAGAAAACTAGGGGAATCAGGGAAAGGCAGCGGTCAGCGGTAAATACGCAGGTGTTCAACCGGCGCATGTACATGAATGGTCTGGCCGGGCTCGGGCAACTGGTGGTGGCCCAGCGGCATCTTGATGGTGGCGTCAGGCTGGCCGGGCATTTCGCAGCGCAGGCGCAAATGGTCGCCAAAGTAAATCACGTCCAGCACCTGGCTCTGGAAGGTGTTGGCGCCGGGCGCGTCGGCAATTTTCAGCCGCTCCGGTCGGGTGCCGCACTGCACCGCATCGCCGACACCGGCGGCATTGACATTCAGGCCGCGCAACTGCACGCCGCTGGGCAGGCGAACCTCGCAATGCGCGCCGTCCAGCCGCGTCACCTCGGCCTGCAACACCGTGCTGTCGCCGACAAAGCCGGCGACGAAGCGGTTGGCCGGCGTTTCATAGAGGCTGTCCACCACATCGATCTGCTGGATCGCGCCGTCGCTGAAAACGGCGACGCGGTCGGACATGGTCAGCGCCTCGGTCTGGTCGTGGGTGACATAGACAAAGGTCACGCCCAGGCGGCGGTGCAGCGCCTTGAGTTCGATCTGCATGTGCTCGCGCAGCTGCTTGTCCAGCGCGCCCAGCGGCTCGTCCATCAGCACCAGTTGCGGGTCGAACACCAGCGCCCGGGCCAGGGCCACGCGCTGCTGCTGGCCGCCCGAGAGCTGGCCGGGGTAGCGGCCGCCCATGCGGCCGAGCTGCACCATGTCCAGCGCCTTGAGCACCTTGGCTTCGCGCTCGGCCTTGGGCAGCTTGCGCACCGTGAGCGGATAGGCGATGTTTTCGGCCAGCGTCATGTGCGGAAACAGGGCGTAGTTCTGGAACACCATGCCGAAGTTGCGCTTGTGCGGCGGCGTACGGGTGATCTGCCGGCCGTCCAGCATGATCTCGCCTGCCGTGGGCGACTCGAAGCCGGCCAGCATCATCAGGGTGGTGGTCTTGCCCGAGCCCGAAGGACCGAGCAGGGACAAGAATTCGCCTTGCCGGATGTCCAGGTTCAGGTCGCGCACCACGAGGTTGATGCCGTCATAGGTTTTCTGGACGCCGGTGAAGCTCACCAGGATTGGATTGGTTGTCATTCGTGTGGGCCTGACAAAAAGAAGGCTGAAGCAAAAGCGGACAGCGTGTTCATCATGCGGCAATCAGGCGACAGCGTCAAAGCAGTCGGCCATGATGCCAAGGCCTTCGTCGAGCACCGCGTCGCTGGCGGTCAGCGGCACCAGGATGCGGATGACGTTGCCGTAGGTGCCGCAGGTCAGCAGGATCAGGCCGCGTGCCGTCGCCTCGGCCGTGATGCGCTTGGCCAGGTCGGCATCGGGCTGTTTCACATCGCCGTTCTTGAACAACTCGATGGCCACCATGGCGCCCATGCCGCGCACGTCGCCAATGCAGGCGTGGCGTGCGGCCATGGCCTTGAGGGCGCTGGTCAGGCGTTCGCCGACGTTGCGGCTGCGCTCAAGCAGGTTTTCCTTTTCAAACACATCGAGCACGGCCAGCGCGGCGGCGCAGGCAATCGGGCTGCCGGCGTAGGTGCCGCCCAGTCCGCCGGGCGCGGCGGCATCCATGACTTCGGCGCGGCCAACGACCGCTGAAATCGGGAAGCCGCCGGCCATGGACTTGGCCATGGTGATGAGGTCGGGGGCCACGCCGCTTTGCTCCACGGCAAACCAGGTGCCGGTGCGTCCGGCGCCGGTTTGCACCTCGTCGCAAATCATCAGGATGCCGTGCGCATCGCACAGGGCGCGCAGGCGCTGGAGCATCTCGGGCGGCGCTACCACGAAGCCGCCTTCACCCTGCACCGGCTCGATGATGATGGCCGCCACGCGGCTGGGCTCGATGTCGTTCTTGAAAATCGTTTCGATGGAAGCCATCGAATCATCGACCGTCACGCCGTGCAGCGCATTCGGGAACGTGGCATGAAAGATTTCGGCAGGGAAGGGGCCGAAACCCGCTTTGTAGGGAACGACCTTGCCGGTCATGGCCAGCGTCAGCAGGGTGCGGCCATGGTAGCCGCCGCTAAAGCAGATCACGCCTGAACGCCGGGTCGAGGCGCGGGCGATCTTGATGGCGTTTTCGACCGCCTCGGAGCCGGTGGTCAAAAACAGCGTTTTCTTGGCAAAGTCGCCCGGCGCCTTGGCGTTGATGCGTTCGGCCAGCTCGACGTAGGGCTCGTAGGCCAGCACCTGAAAGCAGGTGTGGGTGTACTTGTCGAGCTGGTCCTTGACGGCCTGGATGACGGCCGGGTGGCGGTGGCCGGTGTTCAGAACGGCAATGCCGCCAGCAAAATCAATGAAGCGGCGACCTTCGACGTCCCAGATTTCCGCGTTCTCGCCCTTGGCGATGAAAATGGCGTGGCTGTGGCCCACGCCGCGCGGAATGGCTGCCTGGCGGCGGGCAAGCAGGGCGGCATTGGTCAGGTTGGGTTCACGGTGCATGAGAAGTCCTTTTTCGATGATGGAAGGCCGGGCTCGCCATACGGTTGTCGAGCATATGCCTGTACTTTAAGGATTGCGGCCCGGCGTTAACATATACAGATTACCCCTGCTGCAGGGTGTACTGTGCTGCCCGCACGACCTCTACACACAAACCCTTTGCCCATTGTTGGGGCCTGCTCTGTCATGTTCGTACTCAATCTCCAGTCAAGCGTTGCGCTGGTCACCCAGATCGTCGCTGGATTTCGCCAGATGGTCGATGATGGTGCATTGCGCCCAGGCGCCAAGCTGCCGTCCATCCGCCAGTTCGCCCATGCCCACGGCGTCAGCGTCTATACCGTGGTCGATGCCTACGACCGGCTGGTGGCGCTGGGCTACTTCCAGTCGCAGGCGAATTCCGGATTCTTCGTGCGCAGCCGCGCCAGCCAGGCCACGTTGTCCCTGGGCGCTTCGGGGCAATACAGTTTTGACTCGATGTGGTACTTGCGCCGCATTTTTGAAAACCGCGCGCTGCGCTGCAAACCGGGCTGCGGCTGGCTGCCCGGCGACTGGCTGTTCACCGAGGGCATGCGGCGCAGCCTGCGCAACCTGGCCGCGGAAGATGTCGATCTGGGCGGCTACGGCGAGCCCAAGGGCTATCTGCCGCTGCGCCAGGTGGTGCGTGACCTGCTCGCGTCCCGCGAAGTCGTGGTGAATGCCGAGCAGGTGCTGCTGACCCAGGGCTCCAGCCAGGGCCTGGACCTGGCCGCGCGCCAGCTGGTCCGGCCCGGCGATGCGGTGCTGGTTGATGAGCCCGGCTATGCCAACTTGCTGTTTTCCCTGCGGTTTCTGGGCGCCCGGCTGATCGGCGCGCCGCGCACGCCGACCGGCTACGACCTGGATACGCTCGAAGCCCGCATCATCGAGCACCGGCCCAAGGTGTTCTTTACCCAGCCGCGCCTGCAAAGCCCGACCGGCTCCACCGCCGTGCTGTCGCATCTGCACCGGGTGCTGCAGCTGGCCGAAAAATACGATTTCATGGTGGTGGAAAACGATATTTACGCCGACCTCGACCCCGAGTCCCGGCCGTCCCTGGCCAGCCTTGACCAGTTGAAGCGGGTGATTTACATCAGCAGCTTTTCCAAGACCATCTCGCCCAACATCCGCGTCGGCTATCTGGCGGCCAATCCCGAACTGCTTGAAGACCTGGCGCGGCTGAAGATGATTTCGGGCCTGACATCGTCCGAATTCACCGAGCGCCTGGCCTACGGCGCGCTGGTCGATGGCCGCTGGCGCAAGCACATCAAGACGCTGCGGGACCGGCTGGCGCTGGGCCAGCGGCGGCTGGCCAGCCTGTTGCTGGCGATTGGCTTCGAGTTGTTTTGCGAACCCAAGGCCGGCATGTTCCTGTGGGCGCGCCACCCGGCCATTCAAAACGCCGGCGAACTGGCCTACAACGCGGCCGAGCAGGACATTCTGCTGGGGCCGGGCCACCTGTTTTCAGTCGATCTGGAGCCCAGCCCGTGGCTGCGTTTCAACGTCGCCTGGTCCGACGACGAGGCCTTGCTGCGTTTCCTCGTCACCCTCAAAGCCGCCTAAAATCATCGGCTTGCCTGCACGCGCAGCTGCCAGACACCGTTCCATGCCCTTTCCTGAGAGTTGATCACCCCCATGAGCACACCCGTTTTCACCGTTGCCGACATCCGCAAGACCTTCCTTGATTTCTTTGCCGCCAAGGGCCACACCGTGGTGCCCTCCAGCTCGCTGGTGCCGGGCAACGACCCGACGCTGATGTTCACCAACTCCGGCATGGTCCAGTTCAAGGACGTGTTCCTGGGCGTGGACAAGCGCCCGTATGTGCGCGCCACGTCGGTGCAGGCTTGTTTGCGTGCCGGCGGCAAGCACAACGACCTGGAAAACGTCGGCTACACCGCGCGCCACCACACCTTTTTCGAGATGCTGGGCAACTGGAGCTTTGGCGACTACTTCAAGCGCGAGTCGCTCAAGTGGGCATGGGAGCTGCTGACCGAGGTCTATAAGCTGCCCGCCGAGCGCCTGCTGGCCACCGTCTATGAAGAGGACGACGAGGCCTACGATATCTGGACCAAGGAAATCGGCTTGCCGCCCGAGCGCGTCATCCGCATCGGCGACAACAAGGGCGGACGCTACAAGTCCGACAACTTCTGGATGATGGCCGACACCGGCCCGTGCGGCCCTTGTTCTGAAATCTTCTACGACCACGGTGATCACATTCCCGGCGGCCCGCCCGGCAGCCCCGATGAAGACGGCGACCGCTTCATTGAAATCTGGAACAACGTGTTCATGCAGTTCAACATGGCCGAAGACGGCTCGGTCACGCCGCTGCCGGCTCCTTGTGTCGATACCGGCATGGGCCTGGAGCGGCTAGCCGCCATCCTGCAGCATGTCCACAGCAACTACGAAATCGACATTTTCGACGCGCTGATCAAGGCCGCTTCGCGCGAAACCGGCGAACAAGACCTGGGCCACAAGAGCCTGCGCGTGATTGCCGACCACATCCGTGCCACCGCGTTTCTGGTGAGCGACGGCGTGAATCCGTCGAACGAAGGACGCGGCTACGTGCAGCGCCGGATTATCCGCCGCGCGATTCGCCACGGCTATTTGCTGGGCAAGAAAACGCCGTTTTTCCACAAGCTGGTGGCTGATCTGGCTGGATTGATGGGCGACGCCTATCCCCGGCTGGCGGCTGATGCGCAGCGCATCACCGAAGTGCTCAAGGCCGAGGAAGAACGCTTTTTCGAGACGCTGGAAACTGGCATGCAGATTCTGGACGCCGCGCTGGCCGATGGCGTCAAGGTGCTGCCCGGCGAAGTGGCCTTCAAGCTGCATGACACCTACGGCTTTCCGCTGGATTTGTCTGCCGACGTGTGCCGCGAGCGCGGCTTGAGCGTCGATGAAGCCGGGTTTGCCGTGGCCATGGACAGGCAAAAAGCCCAAGCCCGCGCCGCCGGCAAGTTCAAGATGGACCGCGCCCTCGACTACAGCGGCACAGGCAACGTCTTCACCGGCTACGAGCACCTCGAAGAAACATCAAAAATCATAGCAATCTATGCAGAGGGGATAAGCGCAGCAGCCCTAAAAGCCGGTCAAAACGGCGTGGTGGTGCTCGACACGACGCCGTTCTACGCCGAAAGCGGCGGCCAGGCCGGCGACGAGGGCGAACTCATCAGCGGATCGGCCCGCTTTGCCGTCAGCGACACGCTCAAGATCAAGGCCGACGTGTACGGCCACCACGGCACGCTGGCCGAAGGCACGCTCAACGTGGGCGACCATGTCAGCGCGCAGGTCAATAAGGTAGTGCGCGCAGCCACCGTGCGCAACCACAGCGCCACGCATCTGATGCACAAGGCCCTGCGCGAAGTGCTGGGCGCGCATGTGCAGCAAAAGGGCAGCCTGGTCAACGTCGAGCGCACCCGCTTTGACTTTGCGCACAACGCGCCCATGACCGACGATCAGATCCGCGAGGTCGAAGTCCTTGTCAACAAAGAAATCCTGGCTAACAGCGCCACCGACGCCAGCGAGATGGACATGGAAGCGGCGCAAAAGACCGGCGCGATGATGCTGTTCGGCGAAAAATATGGCGACACCGTGCGCGTGCTGAGCATCGGTTCGAGCAAGGAGCTGTGCGGCGGCACGCACGTAGGCCGCACGGGCGACATCGGCCTGTTCAAGATCGTGGCCGAGAGCGGCGTGGCTTCGGGCGTGCGCCGCGTCGAAGCCGTGACGGGCCAGAATGCGCTGGCTTATTTGCAGTCACTCGAATCCACCGTGCAGTCAGCCGCCGGAACGCTCAAGGCCAGCCCGTCCGAGTTGCAAAACCGCATTGGCCAGGTGCTGGACCAGGTCAGGTCGCTGGAAAAGGAAGTCGCCGCGCTCAAGGGCAAGCTGGCTTCGTCGCAGGGCGATGAGCTGATGCTGCAGGCCGTCGATGTCAAGGGGCTCAAAGTGCTGGCCGCAAGGCTCGAAGGCGCTGACGCCAAGACGCTGCGCGAAACCATGGACAAGCTCAAGGACAAGCTGAAGACGGCAGTCATCGTGCTGGCCACCGTCGATGGCAGCAAGGTGCAGATCGCCGCTGGCGTGACCAGCGACGCTACCTCCAAGGTCAAGGCCGGCGAACTGGTCAACTTTGTGGCCGGCCAGGTCGGCGGCAAGGGCGGCGGCAAGGCCGACATGGCGATGGCCGGTGGCACCGACGCCACTCACCTCGATGCGGCGCTGGGCAGCGTGCTGGGCTGGGTGAGCGCCAAGCTGTAAGCCGCTCAAGCCTGCGAGTCGGCCGCGTCGGGCGTGTGCGAATGATCCAGCAGGAAATTTTTCTCGCTGACCCTGAGCCGTTCCGGGTCAGCCAGCGTTTCGTCCTTGAGGTCCACGCCGGTCAGTTGCCGCTGGCGCGCTTGCGACAACAGGTAATGCAGCTTGTAGGCGGCTTCCTCGTAGCGCAGGCCGGCAGGGCGCACGTTGGAGATGCAGTTGCGGCTGTCGTCGAGCAGGCCGACGCGCGGCATCCATGTCAGGTACAGGCCCATGCTGTCGGGCGAACTCAGGCCCGGCCGTTCACCGATCAGCACCACGACGGCCTTGGCGCCCAGCAGTTCGCCCACTTCGTCGCCAATGGCGACCCGCCCCTGGCTGACAAGGCAAATCGGCGCGACGGACCAGTTTTCTGCGGCGATCCGGCGCTGCAGCACGCTCAGGAAGGGCGCTGCATTTTGCTCGATGGCGAAGGCCGACAGGCCGTCAACCACCACAAAGGCTAGGTCGTAGGGACGAACGGAAGGCTCCGGGCCGGCAGGTTTCAATCCCTCCAGGGTTTCGCGGGAAGCATCGTCAAGCCGGCGGCCCTTGTCCGGCCGCTGCAGATAAACGGTGCGGTCGGCGGCGGCGCTGTGCAGGCTCAGGCAGGGCTGTTTGCCCGATACCGCGCTGAGCGCCCGCGCCAGACTCGGACCATCGAGCGCCACCAGAACCGCGTCGCGCGCCTGCGCATGGGCCAGCTGAAACGCCAGGTGCGCTGCCGTGGGCAGGCTCACCCCGGCCCGCCCGAGCGCGATGCGCGCATCGGTGAATTGCCGCAGGGTTTCCCACGGATTGGTGGTGACGGGTGAAACTTTCGTGTTCATGGCGTGTTTTTGTTCTCGGCATCAGGGCAGGTGCAGCAGCGCCTTGTGGAAAGCCGGCGGCAGCGACGGGTTCAGCCGGAACTGCGCGTCTTCGCTGAATATCTTCATTTTCTGCAGCCATTCCTCGAACTCTGGCGCAGGCCGCAGGCCCAGCACGCGGCGCGCGTACAGGGCATCGTGGAACGAGGTGGTCTGGTAGTTGAGCATGATGTCGTCCGATCCCGGAATGCCCATCACGAAGTTGCAGCCGGCCACGCCGAGCAGGGTCAGCAGTACGTCCATGTCGTTCTGGTCGGCCTCGGCATGGTTGGTGTAGCAGACATCGCAGCCCATCGGCAGTCCGAGCAGCTTGGCGCAAAAATGGTCTTCCAGCCCGGCGCGAATGATCTGCTTGCCATCAAACAAATATTCGGGGCCGATGAAGCCGACCACGGTATTGACCAGCAGCGGCTTGAAACGGCGCGCCACGGCGTAGGCGCGTGCCTCGCAGGTCTGCTGGTCCATGCCGTGGTGGGCATTGGCCGATAGCGCGCTGCCCTGGCCGGTCTCGAAATACATCACGTTGTCGCCCAGCGTGCCGCGCTGCAGCGACAAGGCCGCGCTGCGCGCCTCGCCCAGCAGGGCCAGGCTCACGCCAAAGCTGCGGTTGGTCGCCTCGGTGCCGCCTATGGACTGGAACACCAGGTCCACCGGCGCGCCCCGGTTGATGGCTTCAATCGTGTTGGTGACGTGGGTCAGCACGCAGGACTGGGTTGGAATGGCGTACTGGCTGATGATCTCGTCCATCATCGTCACCAGCTTGATGACCTGCGGCACGTTGTCGGTGGCCGGGTTGATGCCGATCACGGCGTCGCCGCTGCCGTACAGCAGGCCGTCGAGCAGGCTGGCGGCAATGCCGCTGGCGTCGTCGGTCGGGTGGTTGGGCTGCAGCCGCGTGGCCAGGCGGCCCGGCAGACCCAGCGTGTTGCGGAACCGCGTGACCACGCGGCATTTCTTGGCAACCAGGATCAAGTCCTGGTTGCGCATGAGCTTGGCTACAGCCGCCGCCATCTCGGGCGTGATGCCCGGTGCCAGCGCCGCCAGCACCGCGCTGTCCACTTCGTCGCCCAGCAGCCAGTTGCGAAAGTCGCCCACCGTCAGGTGGCTGACCGGCGCAAAGGCCGCCGCATCGTGCGTGTCGATGATCAGCCGGGTGATTTCATCGTCCTCGTACGGCACCAGGGCTTCGTTCAGAAAAGTGGCCAGCGGCACCTCGGCCAGCGCCATCTGCGCCACAGCGCGCTCTTCGGCGCTGTGCGCGGCCACGCCGGCCAGCAGGTCGCCGGAGCGCGCTGGCGTGGCCTTGGCCATGAGGTCTTTCAGGTCGTGAAAGCCGTAAGTCCTGAATCCTGCGGTGTGGGTGTACTGATGGTGTTTCACGGTGCGCTCAGGTCAAATTTGGCATGGTAGCCAGGATTCGCCAAACCAACGGATGAGGTTGTATTTGCTATTAAATATGTAGCTGATAGTGCCCGTGCATATTGCGCAAAAGGCTTATTTTGCTTGTAAAAATGGCCTAAACCGCTGCCCAGAACACCGCGAACCAGTCCTGCTGGTCGCTCCAGCGCCGGACCTGCCTGAATCCGGCCTGCTTCAGCAGCGCCGCCATGGTCTCTGCCGTGTATTTGTAGGAGCTTTCGGTGTGAATCCGCTCGCCCGCCAGGAAGCGGCGCGAGTGGCCGGGCCAGCTGACCGTCAGGCCGCACAGCGCTTGCAGGTGCATCTCGATGCGCGACTGCGCGGCATTGAACAGCGCGACATGCCGCCATTGCCGAACGTCGAAATCCGCCGCCAGCAACGCGTTGACGTTCAAGAGCAGGTTTTTGTTGAAAGCCGCCGTCACGCCCAGCGCATCGTCATAAGCCGCTTCGAGCGTGGCCGTGTCCTTGACCAGGTCGATGCCCAGCAGCAGGCCGTGCGCCTTGCCCAGCGCCGGATCGGCCATCTGCCGCAAAAACGCCAGGGCCTGCGCCGGCTGGAAATTGCCAAGGCTGGAGCCGGGATAGAAAAACACCCGGTCACGCTCCTGGACCGCGTCGGGCAAGGCCAGGCCGGCCGAAAAATCCATGCCGACGCCCACGATGTCGAGCGCCGGAAAACGGTGTTGCACCTGTCCGGCGGCATCGCGCAAAAAATCCACCGAAATATCGACCGGCACATACTGGCGCGGCTGAAGATGGGGAATCAGGGCCATCGCCTTGGCGCAGTTTCCCGCGCCCAGGTCAATCAGGCACGGATGGCTCAAACCATGTTCCGCCAGCGTCCGGGCCATCTGCGCAGAGGCCGCTGCAAAGATACCGGCCTCGGTGCGTGTCGGGTAGTACTCGTCCAGCGCCGTGATGGCTTCAAACAGCCTGGAGCCCAGTGGGTTGTAAAAAAACTTCGGGGACACGCTGGCAGCATCAGCCATCAGCCCTTCGGTGAGTTCCCCGGTGACGGTGCGGGCTTGCTGGCCTGACGAATCCTGAGGGCGCAGGTTGATGAACCGGGGCGTCGGCACAGGCGGCGTGGCCAGCGGCAGGTCAAAAAGAGTGTCGGGGAGTTTCAAGGGGGCCTTGGCGGTGGTGCTGAAAACACCTGATTTAAAAACGGTTTTACCAGGGCGCCTGTAGGACTACATCGTTTGAGGCGGCTGCCGGATACCCGGTTTTGCGGACGTTTTGGCGCCAGGGTGCATGGTGGCACAATAGCTTTCAGACCTTTGCGGGGCCGCACAAGGCGGGATGCGAAGCCGGTTTCGCTGGCGTGCCCCATTTTTTTCAGCATCATTTTTAAGAATCCCGGTGTTTTATGGGCTCACGGACCGCATGAGGCGGCTTCCCGAGGCCCATTGACCCCTTGAAAGTGGATAAGATAATTCCATGTCGCGCTACAACACACCATTTGAAATTCACGTTCACGGCGAAGTGCCTTTGCGTGCCGAAGTCAGCTTTGAGCAACTGCAGGAGGCGCTCAAGCCGCTGTGGAAATACGGCGGCTCCAAGTCGCTGGCGGCAGGCGCGGCCAGCTTCTATGAGGAAGAGCCCGGCATCCGCTTCGATGCGCCCAAGCATTTGCTGCAGATGTGCTGGACGGTTCCGGGCGGCGACGATTTTCGCCAGGCGCTCGATGAAATGTGCATGGGCCTGAATGAGCTGGCCGAGGTCGGCGCGCCGATTGAAGTCACCTTCTACGATGCCGACTTCGACGAGGAAGAGGGCGGCAGCGAGGACGAGGAAGCCCGCGACGACTTCGTCATTTATTTTGTCGGCCCCACGCCGGCCGCCATCATGCAGGTCCAGCGCGATTTGCTGGTGCAGGATCTGATCGGCCTGATGGAGCGGCATTTTGACGGCTCCGAACTGGGCGAGGTCGTGCAAGCCGTTGACAATCTGTTTGGCCGCCGCTTCGACGATCTGGCCAATTCAATGCAGCTCGGCCGGCCGCCACGCGGCCCGGGCGGCTCGCAAGGCGGCGCCGGCCACGGCACCGGCGGACGCAAGCCCCGCCACCTGCACTGAGCCGTGCTTACTGGCTGAGGATCAGCTGCGCAATGACGCCGGTGGCAATGGCGATCAGCGCATAGTCCGCACCCACCTGAACCCATTGCTGGCCCCGGGGCGGCGCGTTCAAGTGATGGTCGCGCCAGTTGTTCACCACGTATTGGCGGTTGCGGTATTCCTGCGGAATGCGTCCGCCGCGATGGAACTGCGGGCCTCGGGCGCCATAATTCCGGTCGCCGCGGGCGTCCTGACGATCAAACCCGCGGTTGCCGTAATTGGGGCCGTTGCGGTTGTCGCGCTGGTCGCGGTGGTCCCGCTGGTCAAAACCACGCGGACCCGAATCGTGCCCATCCCGGCCCATGGGGCCACGCTGCTCGGCGCGCGATGATTCGCGGTCCGATCCGCGACGGTCATCGTTATCCGCGAAGGACAGCGAGGTGAAGCTGAAAGAGGCGGCGGCAATGGCGCAGATGATGGCTTTGGATTTCATGGAGTCACTCCAGTGGTTGGTGTGACTTGATCTTCATGCTTCAACATATCGGCCGTGCAAATGCCCGGACTCCTTTTGTAAAGTTCAGTCCAGCCCCAGCGCCTGATACACGCGAAGCGCCGCATACGCGTCGTTGGCGGCATAAATCAGCTGGGACTCCTGCAAATGCACATTCGCCCAGTTCGAGGTGGTGGCCTTGCGTGACTTGATGAAGCGCCGGTTGAACATCACCGCCACCGCGCCGCGCACGCCCATGTCCTTTCGGTAGCCGCGCTCCCTGAAGACGGTGTTCAGGTCCAGCACGCCCTGCGGGTCCACGCCCAGTTTGTGAATGATGCGGCGGCGGTCGTCGCCCAGGCCAAAGCCGGCCTTGATCACCCGGTGGGTCTCCAGCAGCACGGCGACGGCGCGGCGGCATTCGGCGTCTTCCAGTTGAAAGATGTAGGCCCGGTCCAGCGTCGAAAGCTGCACGATGTGCGGTCCGGTGGAGGCTTCGTTTTTGGCGAACGTCGGCTTGGACTCGGTGTCGAAGCCCAGCGCCGTGACGCCATCGAGTTCCTCCAGCGCGCGGGCCGCCTGCTCGGGGTTGGCGATCAGCTGGATCTGATGCAGGTTGAGGCGCTCGAAAGGCTCAAGCAGGGCAATCTGCTCTTTGTCCGGGGTGGGGTGGTGCTCGGTCATGAAATCCAGTGCGTGAAAATAGGGCTAGAGCTTACAGCCGTAAGCTGCCAGCCGACAACCCACCGCAATCGAGACACCATGGCCTCCGCCAAAAGCATCACCACCGAGAACTACAAGCTTTTCCCGTCGCCGCGCAACCGGCACCGGGCGATTTTCCAGCATGAGGTGTTTGTGCCTTACCCCTACATGCTGATCGACCTGGAAAGCTACCACTTCAAGGGCCAGTACAGCCTGTTTGCCGCCTACCGGCTGAGCGACCAGAAGATGGGCCAGCTGGTCACGCTGGACCTGCCGGAGGACGAGGTCAAATTCAAGGCCCGGTTTGTGCCTGATTGAGGCATAAAAATGCCTTTTGCGCGTGCAGTGCATGCTTGAGTAGCTATCTATTTCATAGCTTCTGGCTTATCTGATCACGCCTGATTCCGGACTTCTGCGGCCGGGCGCTGGATACTGCGGCGGCGGCACGGCACGCGGGAAAGGAAGCCTGAAAATGGGGAATTCAGGCGTCGGCGTACTGCGGCTTCTGTTGCGGTAGTACAGCGTCCAGCCGATGGACTGCCGGATCGCTTCATCTGACACCCGGTAGGCGCGGCCGTCGGCCAGCACGCCCCGGCTGTTCACGTCAATGCGCCAGCCGGCGGGGACCGTTGCCACGACGGGCAGCAGGGTGCGTGCCTCGCCCTCGACCACGGTGATCTGCAGGTGCGGGCCGGCCGGCATGACGGCATAGACGACCTTGCTGAACTGCTGGCTTTTGGTGCCCAGCGATTCGACGCAGGCATCCGACTTGTCAACGAAAATCCGGCCGCTGCGAAACAGGCTCACCACCAGGCAGCCCAGATCCTGGAACAGGCTGGGGTCGGTGTTTTCGTCGATTTCGAGGTAGCCGCCGTTCGAGAAATCGATCTTCATGCGCGTTCCCGGGCCGGTATAAAAGCGGTCGCCGGCCAGCAGCGCCTGGCCGAGTTGCGCGGGCTGCCCCGCGCCGTGGTTGCCCCGGTCAACAAAGGCATTGGACCCCTCGATGGACGTGATCCGGCCGACCGGGCGCAGCATAGGCGGTCCCTGGCCCGGGCCGGGCGCTGGTGGCAAGGGCGCGCAGGCTGAAAGCAGTGCCGCCAGCGCGGCCAGGCTGATGAGGCCGGGCAGGTGCGGGATTTTTTGCGTATTCATTTCGCGCCTCCTTCAGGACGTAAAAACAGGTTGGCCTGGCCGATCACCTGGACGGTCAAAACGGTCTCGCCCGGATACCAGATGGCTTTTCGTTCGGCTGGCAGCCACAGCAGCAGGTTTTTGTCGTTGCGTGTCATCAGGTTGCCCCTGACGGCCGGACCTTCCTTGAATGCAAGGCTGGCCACCGGGTAAACCGCAGCGCGCACCAGGATGCCGAAGGCCACCGGCAGCAAGAGCGTGTACACCATGGCATAGACCGCCAGCACCAGGCGAAAAGCCCGCGCCAGCAACTGGGGCTTGATGGCGGCGTTGAAGGAAAAGGCCAGACTGATGGCGATCAGCAGCACCAGGTAGCCATCAAGCAGGCGCCGGAATTCGGCCAGCAAAAAGACGCTGCAGCGCTCGCCCTGCATCAGCAGCGAGGCCGCAACCGCCGGCGGCAAGCCGGTGCCGGTCAGCGGAATCAAGGCCCTGCAGTCGTCCGTGGCCTGCACGCCGGTGCGAAACAGCAGGCTGTCGATGCGCCCCAGGGCGAGCAGCGGATAAAAGAATCGGTCGGTGTGCGCAATCAGCAAAATGACCACAGCCGTGAGCAGCAGCGTGCCCTTGAGCGCCGGGCGTGCGGCGCCCAGTTCAGTGCGTTTGGCGCTCAGCCATTCGCCGACACGGCGCGCGCCCCGGGCAAGCGGCCCGATTTCGCCCAGCAAGGCCACCAGCACCAGCACGCTGACCCCTGCGGCGCCCAGCGCCAGGACCATTTGCAGCAGGTGGGCCGTGACCGCGAAGAAGAAGCGCGCGCCCTCCAGCAGCATGTCCTCGTGCTTGAAATCGACCACCCGCCCGAGTCCGAGCATCGTGAGGTGGGCATGAAATGCGTAGTAGCCGGTGGCGTAGCAGATGGCCGTCAGCGCGGCCAGCGCGCCGCCAAGCCAGGCAATCGACTCCTTGAGCCGCTGAAGCAGTTCCATGCCGCCTCCCTCGGTATTTTGACGACGATCCGGCAGTCCTGCGACCGTGGCCCTCCCGGCAAGAGAGGCGCTGGCCGCCTGCGGCTGGCGCAGGCGGGCTGATTTCCAACTCTATACGCACCGCTGCTTGATGTCGGCATTTCAGCGCAGGCAAAGTTTCAGGAAACGCGTAAATGATGTTACGCAGTGAACTTGCCGCAGCGGCTCCTGGCTGGCTGATAGCTATAAAAATAATAGCTGCTTAGGCTTGCGGATATTGCGCTAACGGCTATTTTTGATCGAATTTGCGGCTTCGGCGACCAGTGCCGGGCCTTTGTAGATCAGGCCGGTGTAGATCTGCACCACGTCGGCGCCCGCCTTGATCTTGGATACGGCATCAAGCCCGCTCATCACGCCGCCCACGCCGATGATAGGAAAGCCCTTGCCCAGCGCGGCGCGCAACTGGCCGATCACGCGGTTGCTGGCTTGGAGCACCGGCGCACCGCTCAGGCCGCCGGCTTCTTCGGCATGGCGCAGGCCCTTGACGGCCTCGCGGCTCAGCGTGGTGTTGGTGGCCACCACGCCGTCCATGGCGTGGCGCTTGAGCGTGGCGGCAATCACCGCGACCTGCGCATCGTCGAGATCCGGCGCGATTTTGACGAATATCGGCACGCGCTTGCCGTGCCGGCCGGCCAGCATTTCGCGGCGCTCGGCGATGCGGCCGAGCAGGGCGTCCAGCGCTTCATCGCTTTGCAGCGCGCGCAGGTTCTTGGTGTTGGGGCTGGAGATGTTGACGGTGACGTAATCGGCATGCGGGTACACGCCGTCGAGGCAGATCAGATAGTCGTCCACCGCGTTTTCAATCGGCGTTGCGGCGTTCTTGCCGATGTTCAGGCCGAGCAGCAGGGCGTTTTTCGCGCCTTGCCTGCGCACGTTCGACTTCTGCACATTGGCCAGGAACGCGTCCAGGCCGTCGTTGTTGAATCCCAGGCGGTTGATCAGCGCATTCGCTTCGGGCAGGCGGAACATGCGCGGCTTGGGGTTGCCGGGCTGGGCCTTGGGTGTGACGGTGCCGACTTCGACAAAGCCGAATCCCATGGCGGCCAGGCCGTCGATGCAGCGGGCATTCTTGTCCAGCCCTGCGGCCAGGCCCACGCGGTTGGAAAACTTCAGTCCGGCCAGCTCGATGGGGTCGCTGACCTTGCTGCTGCAATAGGCCGCCGACAGCAGCGTTCCCTGGGTGCGCGCCAGCGAGGCCATGGTCAGTTCGTGGGCGGTTTCGGGGTCAAGCCCGAATAAAAAGGGACGGGCCAGGGCGTAGGGGAGCAGGGACATTGGATAATTCGGGCAGGTAGCGGTGGATTTGTGCGGGCCTGGCAAAGCGCACTGGCCTGCAGGACATGAGTCCTGATTGTCGCAAAAACCCGTCTCATCCCAACCCCATCTTCCAAACCTCGCAAAGCACACCATGACCCAAGACGAACTCAAAACCCTGGTCGGCCAGGCCGCGCTGAATTATGTTGAAGCCGGCAGCATTGTCGGTGTCGGCACCGGCTCCACGGTCAACAAATTCATCGACGCGCTGGCCAGCATGAAAGATCAGATTGCCGGCGCCGTGTCCAGTTCTCTGGCTTCGACCGAGCGGCTGCAGGCGCTGGGCATCAAGGTGTTTGATGCGACCGAGGTGGACGAGCTGGCCGTGTACATCGACGGCGCTGACGAGATCGACCACGCCGGCCACATGGTCAAGGGCGGCGGCGCGGCGCTGACGCGCGAAAAAATCGTGGCGGCGCAGTCGCGCAGGTTCATCTGCATTGCCGACAAGTCCAAATACGTGGCCACGCTGGGCGGTTTTCCCCTGCCGGTCGAAGTCATTCCCATGGCCACCCGGCGCATTGCGCGCCAGTTTGAAGCGATGGGCGGCGCGGCAACCGTGCGCCACAAGGACGGCAAGCCGCTGGTGACCGACAACGGCCAGCACATCCTGGACGTGACCGGCCTGAAGATCGCCGATCCGCTGGTCTTCGAGTCCGAGGTCAGCCAGTGGCCCGGCGTGGTGACGGTGGGAGTGTTTGCGTTCCAGAAGGCCCATGTGTGCCTGCTGGGAACGGACGATGGCGTTGAAACCCTGGTGTTTTAAGCCAGGCTTTCCCAGGCTTGCGGCCCGGGCAGGCGCTTAGAACTTGATGCCGGCCGGGTTGCTGGTGCTGGCCGGTGGCTGGACCGGGCGCGCGGCGGGCTTGACGACTTTTGCTTCGCCTTCGCCAGCCGGCGTGGTGCCCGGGGCTGGCGCAACCGCGACCAGTGGCGCTGGAGCCGGCGGGCGGTAGTTTGACGGCAATGCCGACGACTTCGGATAACCGGCGGCATTCAGGAATTGCGTCCATTCGGCATCCGAAAATCCCTTGATCTGCTGGCTTCCGATGGTCAGGAAAGGCAGCGAGGTTTCACCGCTCAGGCGCTGCAATGCGCCACTGTCCGCAGCCGTCGTGACTGTTTTTTCGCTGAAGGGAACGCCCCGACTGGTCAGCAGGGAACGGCCGGCACCGCAAGGCGCGCAGTTGTCGGAGGTGTACAAAACCACCGGGTATTTGAGCGTCACCTGCCTCAACTCGTAAGGCAGGCCGGCAAACGCTTCGCCGCCTGCCGCGCTGGCAGCGGTTTCGCTGACCTTGGCATTGCTGGCCGAGGGCGGTGGTGGCCGGTCGGAAAAAGTCACCTTGCCATCCGGCCCGATGATGCGGTAAACCTGCTGGGCCTGCAGCAGCGGCGAGGCAAGGCTGGCAGCCACCGCCACCAGAGCCAGCAAGGCTTTTGGGGCCAAAAAATGCAGCTTGCTTGATTTCATGGGTTCCAGTCCGGTCATATGACGTACTTTCAGCAGGGCTTTCAAGCCATGCCCTGGTGGCGCAGCAACGCGTCCAGCGAAGGCTCGCGGCCCCTGAAGGCCTTGAACGACTCCATGGCCGGGCGGCTGCCGCCGGCCTCCAGGATGGCCTGGCGGTATTTTCTGCCGGTTTCCACGCTGACCGTCGATTTGCCGGAGGCTTCGCTGGTCTCGTCGTTGGCGGCTGCGGTTTCTTCAAAAGCGGCATAGGCGTCGGCCGACAGCACTTCGGCCCATTTGTAGCTGTAGTAGCCGGCCGCGTAGCCGCCTGAAAAGATATGGCTGAAGGTGTGCGCCGTGCGGCTGTAGGCCGGGGCGGAGATCACCGCGACTTCCCGGCGCACCTCATTGAGCAGGCCCATCAGGTCTTCGTCGGGGTTGTGCGAGGTGTGCAGCAGCATGTCGAACAGCGAAAACTCGACCTGGCGCAGCGTCTGCATGCCGCTCTGGAAGTTCTTGGCGGCCAGCATTTTTTCAAACAAGGCGCGCGGCAGCGGCTCGCCGGTATCGACATGGGCCGTCATCTGCCTGAGCACTTCCCATTCCCAGCAGAAGTTTTCCATGAACTGGCTTGGCAGCTCGACCGCATCCCATTCGACGCCGCTGATGCCCGAGACATCATGCTCGTTGACCTGCGTCAGCATGTGGTGCAGGCCGTGGCCGAACTCGTGGAACAGCGTGGTCACGTCGTCGTGCGTCAGCAGGGCCGGCTTGCCGCCGACGCTGTCGGCAAAATTGCAGACCAGATGGGCGATGGGGGTTTGCAGCTTGCCGGTGTCGGGGCGCAGCCAGCGGGTGCGCACATCGTCCATCCAGGCGCCGCCGCGCTTGCCGGTGCGGGCCGGCTGGTCGAGGTAGAACTGGCCGACCAGTTCGCCGTCGCGCTCGATGCGGTAGAAGGCCACGCCGGGTTTCCACACGGGCGCCGAATCCTCGCGAATCTGCACTTCGAACAGGGTTTCGACAATCCTGAACAGGCCGGCAAGCACCTTGGGCGCGGTGAAATATTGTTTGACTTCCTGCTCGCTGAAGGCATAGCGCGCTTCCTTGAGCTTTTCGCCGATGTAGGCGTAGTCCCAGGCCTGCGGGTCGGTCTGATTCAGATGTTCGGCCGCAAACGTGCGCAGGTCGGCGATGTCTTTTTCAGCATACGGGCGGGCGCGTCGGGCCAGGTCGCGCAAAAAGGCGACGACTTCTTCAGGCGACTGGGCCATCTTCGCGACCACCGAGACTTCGCCGAAATTCTGGTAACCGAGCAGCCGGGATTCCTCCTGGCGCAAGGCCAGGATTTCACGCATCACGGCGCTGTTGTCGAACTGGCTGAACTCGGCCGGGGCCTGGTCGCTGGCGCGCGTGGTGTAGGCCTTGTAGAGCTTTTCGCGCAGGGCGCTGCTTTCGGCGAACTGCATCACGGGCAGGTAGCTTGGCATCTTCAGGCTGAGCCGGTAGCCGGGCTTGCCTTCGGCCTCGGCCTGCGTTTTAGCGGTTTGCAATACGTCCTTTGGAATGCCTGCGACTTCGTCATCGGTGGCGTAGTAGGCAAAGGCATCGGTGGCGTCGAGCGAGTTTTCGCTGAATTTCTGGCTCAGTTCGGCCTGGCGCTCCTGGATTTGCGCAAAACGCTCCTTGGCCGCTCCCGTGAGTTCTGCCCCGGACAGCACGAAATTGCGGATGGCATTCTTGTGCGCCTGGCGCTGCTCGGCATTGAGCGTGGCAACGTCGATGGCCTTGTACTTGGCATACAGGCGCTCGTCGGCGCCCAAGCGGGTCCAGAATTCGGTCACGCGGGGCATCGCGGCGTTGTAGGCCGCGCGCAATTCGGGGGTGTCCGCCACGCTGTTCAGATGGCCGACGGCGCCCCAGGCGCGGCCCAGGTTTTCGGTCGCCACATCGAGCACGCTGGCAATGCCGCTCCAGGTCGCCGGAAAGTCGCTGGCGGTGACCTGCGCCAGCGCGGTTTCGGCCTTTGCCAGCAAATCATCCATGGCCGGGCCGACATGCTCCGGCAGGACGCGGTCAAACAATGGAAGGTCGGAAAAGTCAAGGAGTGGATTGTTCATCGCGTCTAGCTGTGGGCAAGTGGGTTGAATCTAAAGGGCCGGGCGCCCTGAAAAGTGCAAAACCGACCGGAAGGGTCGGTTTTGCGTCTGCTGGGAAGCTTTAGTCCTGCGAGCGTTTCTTGACGCTGACTTGCTGCCTGGGTTTGGCGCGCTTGACGGTGCCGCCCGGGGTCAGGCGCTGGTTGCCGAGCACGCGCAGCATCTTGACTTCTGGCCGCTGGCCATAGCGCGAGCTGTTTTTCAGCACCTTGACATCGCGCGGGCCGGCCATGCGGTCTTCGCTGACCTTTTTTTCCTTTTCCGGAATCGGCCGCCAGAACACCAGCAGCTTGCCGATGTGCTGGATGGGCGCGGCATCGAGTTCTTCGGCCAGGGAGCGAAACATTTCTTCGCGGCCGGTCCGGTCGTCGGACTGCACCCGTACCTTGATGAGGCCGTGGGCGTTCAGCGCGGCGTCGATTTCTTTTTTCACGCCGTCCGTGAGGCCGTCGGAGCCAATCATGACGACGGGGTTGAGATGGTGCGCTTCAGCGCGGTGGTCTTTGCGCTGGGCAGGGGTAAGTTGTATTTGAGCCATGCCTAATTATCGGTGGAGTCGGGAAGACGACAATAGGCCCCATGAAAGTAAATGCCAAGTCAGACCATAAGCTACTTCCCAAAGTCACCAAGGTGATTGCCAAGGGCGATGCAAAAGGTAAAAAAGTTAACAAAGCGTGGTTGCACGACCACATCAACGATCCCTATGTCAAGCAGGCCCGCAAAGAGGGCTACCGTGCGCGGGCAGCCTTCAAGCTGAAGGAAATGGACGAAACGCTGGGGCTGATCAAGCCCGGCGACTGCGTGGTCGATCTGGGCAGCACGCCGGGCGCCTGGAGCCAGTATGTGCGGCGCAAGCTCTCGCCGACAGGCGCGGCCGTGGGGGCGCTCAATGGCCGCATCATCGGGCTGGACCTGTTGCCCATGGAGCCGATTGAAGGCGTCGTGTTCATCCAGGGCGACTTTCGGGAGCCCGAAGTGCTGGCAAAGCTGGAGCAGGCTTTGTCCACGGAGAAAGGACCGGTGAAGGTCGATCTTGTGATTTCAGACATGGCGCCCAACCTGTCTGGCATTGAGTCGGCGGACGCGGCGCGCATTGCGCATCTGGTCGAACTGGCGGTGGAGTTTGCCCAGAGCCGCATGAAGCCGGACGGCGCGCTGGTCGTCAAGCTGTTTCACGGCAGCGGTTATGACGATCTGGTCAAGCTGTTCCAGGCCAGCTTCAAGGTCGTCAAGCGCATGAAGCCCAAGGCTTCGCGCTCAAATTCATCCGAAACTTTTTTGGTCGGCAGAGGCTTGAAAAACGTGACGCCCGTGTGAAATGCTTCGCCTGAAGCCGAAATATTGCGTTAAATCCGTGTCAAGCAAAGGGATGCAAGCCGCAATGCCCGGGTTTAAGCCCTTGAAACGCCTAAAATCAGGCGCATGTGCCATCCAATCGGTTTTGGATTCATACATCGGAGTAGTCCTTGAATAATCAGTGGTTTTCTAAAATTGCAATCTGGCTGGTCATTGCCATGGTGCTGTTCACCGTGTTCAAGCAGTTTGATACACGCGGCGGCGCAGGCTCGAATTACCTGGGCTATTCCGAGTTCCTCGAAGAGGTTCGCGGCAAGCGCATCAAGGCCGCGACCATCGCGGAAGGTCAGGGCGGCACTGAAATCATTGCCACCACGACCGACGACCGAAAAATCCGCACCACGGCAACCTACCTTGACCGTGGCCTGGTCGGCGACCTGATCGCCAACGATGTGAAGTTCGACGTCAAGCCGCGCGAGGAAGGTTCCCTGCTCATGACCCTGCTGGTCAGTTGGGGGCCGATGCTGCTGCTGATTGGCGTGTGGGTGTATTTCATGCGGCAGATGCAGGGCGGCGGCAAGGGCGGCGCCTTCAGCTTTGGCAAATCCAAGGCGCGCATGCTCGACGAATCGACAAATACCGTGACCTTTGCCGACGTTGCCGGCTGCGACGAAGCGAAGGAAGAAGTCAAGGAAGTGGTTGATTTCCTGAAAGACCCGGCCAAGTTCCAGAAACTCGGCGGCCGCATCCCCCGTGGCCTGCTGCTGGTCGGCCCTCCGGGCACCGGCAAGACCTTGCTCGCCAAGGGCATCGCCGGCGAAGCCAAGGTTCCCTTCTTTTCGATTTCAGGTTCCGATTTCGTTGAAATGTTTGTCGGCGTGGGCGCTGCCCGGGTCCGCGACATGTTCGACAACGCCAAGAAAAATGCGCCGTGCATCATCTTCATTGATGAAATCGACGCCGTCGGCCGTCAGCGTGGCGCGGGCGTGGGCGGTGGCAATGACGAGCGCGAACAGACCCTGAACCAGATGCTGGTCGAGATGGACGGCTTTGAAACCAATGTCGGCGTGATCGTGGTGGCTGCCACCAACCGTCCCGACATTCTGGATGCTGCCCTGCTGCGCCCCGGCCGCTTTGACCGCCAGGTGTATGTCACGCTGCCCGACATCCGTGGCCGCGAACAGATTCTCAATGTCCACATGCGCAAGGTTCCGCTCGGCCAGGACGTGAACGCCAGCGTGATTGCACGCGGCACCCCCGGCATGTCGGGCGCCGACCTGGCCAACCTGTGCAACGAAGCGGCCCTGATGGCGGCACGCCGCAATGCCCGCACGGTGGAAATGCAGGACTTTGAAAAGGCCAAGGACAAGATACTGATGGGTCCCGAGCGCAAGAGCATGGTCATGCCCGAGGAAGAGCGCCGCAACACGGCCTACCACGAGTCCGGCCACGCGCTGCTCGGCAAGATGCTGCCCAAGTGCGACCCGGTGCACAAGGTCACCATCATTCCGCGCGGCCGCGCCCTGGGCGTCACGATGAGCCTGCCGGCGCAGGACCGCTACAGCTACGACCGCGAATACATGCTCAGCCAGATCAGCATGCTGTTCGGTGGCCGCATTGCCGAGGAAGTGTTCATGAACCAGATGACCACCGGCGCCAGCAACGACTTTGAACGCGCCACGGCACTGGCCCGGGACATGGTCACTCGCTACGGCATGACCGATGCGCTCGGCCCCATGGTGTATGCCGAGAATGAAGGCGAAGTGTTTCTGGGCCGCTCGGTGACCAAGACCAACAACATGAGCGAATCGACGCTGCAAAAAGTCGATACCGAAGTGCGCCGCATCATCGACCAGCAATACGCCCTGGCGCGCAAGCTGATCGAGGACAACAAGGACAAGATGCACGCCATGGCCAAGGCCTTGCTCGAATGGGAAACCATTGATGTCGAGCAGATGGACGACATCATGGCCGGCAAGGAGCCGCGTCCTCCCAAGGACTGGACGCCGCGCAATCCGTCCGTTGGCGGTGGTGGCGGCAATGGCCCGAGCGGAGGCAGCCCTGCTGTCACGACCGATCCGGCGCCTACCGTGGCTTGACTGACCAGTCCAGTTCACCAGACAGTCTAAAAACCGGGGCCAGTCCCCGGTTTTTCATTGAGCTGACCATTTCTGGCGGCACTTAAATCGCTAACAAGGAGCTTTTGTGATCTGGCAAACCTCGCGCTTTCAGTTAGACCTGTCGAAGCCTCGCGTCATGGGCATCGTCAATGCCACGCCCGATTCTTTTTCAGACGGCGGCACTTATTATTCGCCGGATAACAACTTTTCAGGCGTATTTGCCTACTGCGAAAAGCTGGTCAAGGAGGGGGCGGATCTATTGGACATCGGTGGCGAATCCACCCGCCCCGGGGCATCGCCCGTGCCGCTGCAGCAGGAACTGGCGCGTGTGCTGCCCGTGGTCCGGCATGCGGTCACGCTCGGTGTTCCGGTCTCGGTGGACACCTACAAGCCCGAGGTCATGCGTGCCGTGCTCGACCTGGGCGCTGACATCATCAACGACATCTGGGCGCTGCGCCAGCCCGGTGCGGCGCAGGCCGTGGCTGAACACCCGAACTGCGGCGTCTGCCTGATGCACATGCATCGCGAGCCCCAAACCATGCAAGTCATGCCCATGGAGGGCGATGTGGTTGCACAGGTACTTGTTTTTTTGCAGGATGCCGCGCGCAGCCTGCAAGCTGCCGGGGTTGAAAAGTCACGCATCGTGCTGGACGCCGGTGTGGGCTTTGGAAAAACCGTGCAGCAGAATTTTGCGTTGCTGGCGCGCCAGCGCGAGTTGCTGGCAGCGGGCTATCCGCTGCTGGCCGCCTGGTCGCGCAAGTCGTCACTGGCGGCCGTTTGTGGCGGCCCGGCGGGTGAGTCGCCGGACGTGGCTGAGCGCATGGTGCCCAGCGTAGCCGCCGCCTTGCTGGCGGTCGAGCGTGGCGCGCGCATCGTGCGTGTTCATGATGTGCGGGAAACCGTGCAGGCGCTCAAAGTCTGGACCGCTGCGAACTGATTAAGCGCTGCTGTTGATTTACCGCATGCACATCGTAGTTAGCGCCAGGTTTAGGCAAAAACCCCCTCCCAAAATAGCCGTGAATTGTGTCAAATCAGCAACGCAACCGCACGGCAACGGGATTTAAAAGATCAATACACATGAACAGAAAATACTTTGGCACTGATGGCATTCGCGGCACCGTTGGGGAGGCTCCGATCACCCCCGATTTCGTCCTCCGGCTGGCGCATGCCGTGGGCCGCGTCCTGCGCAGGACCGAAGCGCGCCCGACGGTGCTGATTGGCAAGGACACTCGCATTTCCGGCTACATGCTGGAGAGCGCGCTGGAGTCCGGGTTCAATTCAGCCGGGGTGGATGTGGTGCTGCTCGGGCCGCTGCCCACGCCCGGCGTCGCCTACCTCACGCGGGCGCAGCGTGCCAGCCTGGGCGTGGTGATCAGCGCCAGCCACAACCCGTTTGCCGACAACGGCATCAAGTTTTTCAGTGCGCAGGGCAACAAGCTCAATGACGAATGGGAGTTCGAGGTGGAGGCAACGCTGAAGGAAGAGCCGGTCTGGGCCGATTCAGCCTCACTTGGAAAGACCCGTCGCCTGGACGATGCGGCGGGGCGCTACATCGAATTTTGCAAGAGCACCTTTGCCCATGACCTGACGCTCAAGGGCCTGAAAATCGTCGTCGATGGCGCGCATGGCGCGGCCTACCAGATCGCGCCGATGGTGTTTCATGAACTGGGCGCCGAGGTGATCGCCATCGGCTGCGCGCCGGATGGACTGAATATCAACGATGGCGTCGGTGCCACGCACCCTCAGGCACTGGTCAACGCAGTGCTTGCCAACAAGGCCGACTACGGCATTGCCCTGGATGGCGATGCGGACCGGCTGCAGATGGTGGATGCGCAAGGCCGGCTGTTCAATGGCGACGAAGTGCTCTACCTGATGGTCAACGAGCGCCTTTCCCGGGGTGAAAAAGTTCCCGGAACCGTCGGCACCCTGATGACCAACATGGCGGTGGAAGTGGCCCTGAAAGCCAAGGGCGTGGAGTTTGTGCGCGCCAAGGTGGGTGACCGCTACATTCTTGAAGAACTCGAAAGGCGCGGCTGGCTGCTGGGCGGCGAGGGTTCTGGCCACATGCTGGCGCTGGACAAGCACACGACCGGCGATGGCCTGATCAGCGCCTTGCAGGTGCTGCAGGCTTGCGCGCGCAGCAATCAAACGCTGGCGCAACTGCTGTCGGATGTGGTGCTGTTTCCGCAAACCCTGATCAATGTCCGGCTCAAGCCCGGCCAGGACTGGACGAGCAGCGCGGAGCTGGCGGCGCAGACCAAAGCGGCGGAAATCGAGTTGGGCGATAACGGCCGCATTTTGATTCGCGCCAGCGGCACCGAGCCGCTGCTGCGCGTGATGGTCGAGGCGCGCGATGCCGAACAGGCCAGGGCCTGCGCCGAGCGGGTGGCCGACGCGGTACGCTTCTGAACACTGATGCAGTGACTTATTTTGAATAAAATTGGTTGTTTGCGCAATACGGGCGGGCATAGATAGCTATCAAATAAATAGCGATTGACCGCCGCGCAGTTAGAAGCCGCCACCATCGGGCGCGGTGACTTGGCCGTAGCGCTGGATGCGGCTTATCTTTTCCCCCAGCACAGTGCCATGCCGGTTTTGACATCCATGCTGTACACGCCGGGCAGCGGCTTGGCCGAAACCAGCGTCACGCCGGTATCGGTGTAGCCGCTGGCCTTTTGGCCGGAATTGGCATATTTCACGCCGGCAATCACTCCCAAGGCCGCCATCTTGAGCGGATATTGCTGCGCGGTGGCGGCGATGATGCCGGCGCCCACGTCGCGGATGCCGTCGCAGCCGCCGTCCACCGAGACGACCACCACATCCTTTTCCTTGCCGGCGGCCTTCAGCGCCTTGTAGGCACCGGCCGCCGCGGGCTCATTGATGGTGTAGACCAGGTTGATGGCCGGATTTTTCTGCAGGCAGTTTTCCATGCCGGTCTGGCCCTTGGCCGCATCGCCAAAGCTGTCGGCCATGCAGACCACCTCGGCGGGCTTGGCCAGGTCGTTGCTCTTGGCGCCCTGCGACTGCAGGCCAAAGCCCTGAAGGAAGCCGTTGTGGCGCTGGGCGCCCACCGGGTGGCCGGGGAATAAATCCAGAGTTGCAATGACTGGCGTCTTGCCATTCAGTGCAGCCTTGGCGTATTGGCCGATCAGCACGCCGGCCTTGTAGTTGTCGGTGGCAAACAGGCCGTCCACGGCGCTGACCGGGTCGGTCGGGCTGTCCAGGGCAATCACCATGACGCCGTTTTGCTGGGCTTTCCTGATGGCCGGAATGATGGCCTTGGCATCGCTGGGCGTGATCAGGATCGTTTTGGCGCCAGCCGCAATCATGTTTTCCATGGCCGTGATCTGTCCGGCGTTGTCCCCGTCGGTCTTGCCAGCAGCGCTGATCACCTTGACGCGCTGTTTATGGGCTTCCAATTCAGCACCTTCCTTCATCTTGACGAAGAAGGGGTTGGTGTCCGTTTTGGTGATCAGGCCGATCACGACGTTATCGGCGGCAAAGACGCTGGAAGCGGCAAAAGCCAGAGTGGTCAGGGCCAGGGCGGCGGTGGATTTTTTCATGGTGTCTCCTCGATAAAGGAAGGATGGAGGTTTATGTGTTGAGGCACCTCCGAACTATAGTGGAGACACACTTACTAAATAAAGTTGCTTTAATTATGAAAACCCTGAGTCAGGCCAAAAATTGCCACTGTTGGTGAAGCCCTGACCAAGACGATGCTCATTTTCCCCAGCGCAGCACCAGCGGGTCCAGCCGCCGGGCAGTTTCCAGCAAGCCTTCGCGCACCTCGGGGTGCATGGCCGGAAACGGGTGGCGCGGCGCTTCGCAGGCGATGATGCCGCCGGCTTTCATGAGCGCCTTGGCCGTCAAAATGCCGCCCTGGCGGTTTTCGTAATTGATCAGCGGCAGCCAGCGCGTGTATTCGGCGACGGCTTCCTCGCGGTTGCCTGCGGTGTAGGCATCCATGATCCGGCGAATGCCGTCCGGATAGGCGCCGCCCGTCATGGCGCCGGTGGCGCCTGCGTCCAGGTCGGGCAGCAGGGTGATGGCTTCCTCGCCGTCCCATGGGCCTTCAATCGCATCACCGCCCAGGCGGATCAGTTCGCGCAGCTTGGAGGCGGCGCCGGCGGTTTCGATCTTGAAGTACGACACCTGTTTGATCTCTTGGGCCATGCGGGCCAGGAAGGCCACCGACAGCGGCGTGCCGCTCATGGGCGCATCCTGGATCATGATGGGGATGTCGATGGCGTCGGAAAGCGCGGCGTAGAACTCGAAAATCTTCTCCTCGCTGGCCCGCAGGGTGGCGCCGTGGTAGGGCGGCATGACCATCACCATGGCCGCGCCCCTGTCCTGCGCGCGGCGGCTGCGCTCGGCGCAGACCCAGGTGCCGAAATGCGTGGTGGTGACAATCACCGGCACACGGCCGGCTACATGCTTGAGGATGGCGGAGGTCAGCACCTCGCGCTCGTCGTCCGACAGCAGGAACTGCTCCGAAAAATTGGCCAGGATGCACAGGCCGGTCGAGCCCGCGTCGATCATGAAGTCCACGCAGCGCAACTGGCTGGGCAGGTCGAGTTCACCTGATTCGGTGAAGGTGGTGGGCACCACCGGAAATACGCCCTTGTAGCGTGCTTGCATGCTCACTCGATGATGTTGAACTGGTCGAGAAACTCGGTCTTCATCGTCAAGCCCAGGCCGGGCTTGTTGTCGTCGAGCTGCACGAAACCGTTCTCGGCGACCGGTTCGCCGTCGAAGATGTAATAGAACAGCTCGTTGCCCACTTCCACGTCGAACATCGGGAAATATTCGCTCATGGGCGAGGCCAGCGTGCTCATGGTCAGGTGGTAGTTGTGCATCTGGCCGGCGTGCGGAATCACCGGCACGCTGTAGGCTTCGCACAGCGCGTTGATCTTGTGCGCCGCCGTGATGCCGCCGACGCGGTTGGTGTCGTACTGCACCACCGACACGGCTTTTTTGTCGAGCAGCTGCTTGAAGCCGTAGAGGCTGAATTCATGCTCGCCGCCCGAAATCGGGATGCTGCTGAGCTGGTTCAGTTCGGCGTAGCCGTCGATGTCGTCGGCAATCACCGGTTCTTCCAGCCAGCGCGGCTCGAACTTTTCCAGTTTCGGCAGCATGCGCTTGGCGTATTCCAGGTTCCAGCCCATGTAGCACTCGAGCATCAGGTCGTTGTCGTAGCCGATGACCTCGCGGATCGCCTCGACCGACTTCAGGTTTTCGGCCACGCCTTTTTGCAGGTGCGCCGGGCCATAGCCAAAGCGCATCTTGAAGGCGGTGAAGCCTTCGTCCTTGTACTTCTGCGCCTCGGCCTGCATCTCGTCGAGGTTGGTGCGGTAGAGCTTGGAGTAATAGACCGGGATTTTTTCCTTGGTGCGCCCGCCCAGCAGCTTGAACACCGGCTTGTTCACCGACTTGCCGAGGATGTCCCAGATCGCCAGGTCAATCGCCGAGATCGCCGCCATGGTCACGCCCTTGCGGCCCCAGGCGTGGGTGGCGCGGTACATGCGCTGCCACAGGTATTCATAGTCCCACGGGTCCTGGCCCAGCACCAGCGGCGTCAGGTACTGATCGATGATCGCCTTGGCTATCGCCGGGGCCAGGGCGACATTGCCCAGGCCGATGATGCCGTCGTCGGTTTCGATCTCCACCACGGTCCACGAATGGAAACGGAAGGTGCTCATCGACTCGGTGTTGGAATACACCAGGTCCATGGCGTTGGAGCAGAAATTGCCCTGCGGTGGAACGGTCTTGCCCTTCCACTCGAATACGCGCGCGCGAACTGATTTGATTTTCATGATGTTGACTTTTGTTTAGGAATGAAGCCGTGCCGCACCCATGCGGCAGGCGATGCGAAAGGCGTTGAGCGTGGCGTTCACATCGGCCACGCCCTGGCCCGCGATGTCATACGCCGTGCCATGCGCCGGCGTGGTGATGGGCACCGGCAGGCCGCCCTGCACGGTCACGCCCTTGCTGAAGCCCATCAGCTTGATGGCGATCTGGCCCTGGTCGTGGTACATGGTGACGATGGCTTGGTACTGGCCGTCACGCGCCTTCAAAAAGATGGTGTCGGCCGGAAACGGGCCGTCCACCGGAAAGCCGCTGGCGCGCAGTTCGCGCACCGCCGGCTCGATGATGTCGATTTCCTCGCGCCCGCAGCTGCCGCCATCGCCGCCGTGCGGGTTGAAGGCGGCAACCGCCACCCTGGGTTCGGCCGTGCCACTGGCCTGCAGCGACCGATAGATCAGCCGCGCGGCGTCCACGATGCGCTCTTTGCTGAGCATCGCCGCCGCATCCTTGAGTGGAATGTGCGACGACACGCGCGAGGTCCACAGGTCGCCCAGCGTGTTGAACTCGCAGAAATAGCCGGTCACGCCGAGGTATTGGGCAAAGTGGTGCAGCTCGTCCTCGTGCTGGAGGCCGCCCTGCTTCATGGCGAACTTGTTCAGCGGCGCAAAGCAGATGGCATCGACTTCGCCGCGTTTCGCGCCGTCCATGCACAGGTTGAGCACCTGCAGCACCGAGGCGCCGCAGGCCGCTTGCGCCTGGCTGCGCTGCACCTGCTCCGGCCGAATCGTGTCCACGGCCAGGAAGGCCGGCAGGCGCTGGTCGGCGCGGCTGCTTACCTCGGCCAGTGTCGCGACGGCCTGCGTGGCGACTGTTTGCCCGGCGATGGCCTGGCCGTCCTGCCAGAGCCAGGGGTCGCCGATGAGCACGATGTTGACGCCTTCGGTGATGCCGGGCTGGCCCAGCAGGCGGGCGATCAGCTCGGGGCCGATGCCTGCCGCGTCGCCCAGCGTCAGGGCAATGACGGGTGTGCTTTGGATGGGCATGGTTTCAGTCCTGCTTGATGTTTTTCTTGGCGATCAGGTCGGCGTAGCGCTTGTTTTCAGCCAGGTGAAAGGCAGCAAACTGCGCCTGCGTCATGGGCGTGAGGTCGGCGCCGATGGCGCCCAGCCGGGTTTGTGTTTCGGGCATGGCCAGCGCCTTGGTCACTTCGGCATGGACGCGCTCCTGCACCGCCTTGGGCGTGGACGATGGCATATAGATGCCATACCAGGCGCTCATTTCCACGCCCTTGAGGCCGGCTTCCGCCATGGTCGGCACGTTGGGCAATTGCGGGTTGCGCTTGCTGCTGGCCACCGCCAGGGCCTTGATGCGGCCGTTCTTGATCTGGCCAATCACCGACGGCAGGGTGTCAAAACTCATCTGCACCGACCCGCCGACCAGGTCGATCAGCGCCGGCCCGCTGCCCCGGTAGGGAATGTGCGTGATGAACACGCCGGCCTGGTCCTTGAACAGCTCGGCCGCGATGTGCTGCGTGCTGCCAGCGCCGCTGGTGGCGTAGTTGAGCTGGCCGGGCTGGGCCTTGGCCAGCTTGATCAGCGACTGGACCGAATCGGCCGGCAGCGCGTTGTTGACCACCAGCACGTTGGGCACCGCGCCGACGAACACCACCGGAACCAGGTCCTTGTTGCTGTCGTAGGGCAGCTTGAGCAGATAGGGCGCAATTGCATGCGCGGTCGATACGCCCATCACCATCGTGTGGCCGTCGGTGGCCTTGGCGGTGGCGTCGGCGGCCAGCGTGTTCGACGCGCCGGGGCGGTTTTCGACCACCACCGGCTGCTTGAGCAGCGGCCCCAGCCGGTCGGCCACGGCGCGCGCCATCGCGTCGGTGCCGCCGCCGGGGGCCGAGCCGACCAGGATTTTGATGGGCTTGGTCGGCCATTCCTGTGCAAAAGCCTGTGTCTGGCTGGTCAAAGTGCAGGTGGCCACCAGCAGGGCGGGAAAGAGTTTCATGGTTGTCTCCGGGTCGTTGGCTGTCAATGGAAGGTGATGGTAGGGGCCTGGACAGTTAACGTAAATTGAAAATAAATGATTATTTGATAAGCTCTGGTTATCATTTAAGGCTGTTCATTTCCGCCACGCCGCACTGTCTTTGCCATGCCCCAAACCTCCCTGACGCCCCAGCTCCTCAACCGCCTGCGCATGCGCCAGGTCGCCCTGATCCTGGCGGTGGGCGAACACGGCACGCTGCGCAAGGCTTCCAGCGAGCTGGGCATGACGCAGCCCGCCGCCACCAAGATGATCCAGGAACTGGAATCGGCGCTGGGGCAAAAACTGTTCGAGCGGGTCGGGCGCGGCCAGAAGCTGACGCCTGCCGGCAACAGCGTGCTGCGCTATTTCAGCGGCATGCGCGGCTCGATTGAGGCCATGACGCGCGAACTGGCCGAACTGCAGCTGGGCAGTTCCGGGCGGGTGTCGGTGGGCAGCATCATGGCGCCGTCGCCGACCTTGCTGACGCAGGCCATCATCGCGCTGAAAAAAGCCTATCCGCTGCTGTCGCTCGATGTCACGCTGGACACCAGCGACCGCCTGTTTGACCTGCTGCGCGAAGGCGTGCTGGATGTGGCGATTGGGCGCATCCGGGGCGAGCACTGGGCCGACTACGTGTTCACGCCGCTGGAAAACGAAGAACTCGCCATCGTCGTGGGCATGCAGCATCCGCTGGGGACTCAGCCATCCGTCGCGTTTGCCAGCCTGCTCGACTACCCGTGGATACTGCAGCCCACCGGCAGCCCGATGCGCGAGGTGCTGGAGCAGGAGTTCCGGATGCAGCAGGCGCCGATGCCCAGGGGCCTGATTGAAACCGCGTCGATTTTGACGACCACCAATTTGATTGCCGAAACCGACATGATCGGCGTCGTGCCGCAGTCGATTGCCGACACCTATGCCCGGCACGGCCTGCTCAGGGTGCTGCCGTGCCACATCCAGCACAAGATGGAGTCGTTTGGCTCGATCACCCGCAAGGACAGGCCGCTGAGCGAGGCCACGCGGTTTTTTCTGTCGGCGCTTCATCAGCGCGAACTGCCTGACGGCAGTTAATGCTTAGCGCTATGTTTTTGATAGCTGCTTGTGCGCGTACTTATTGCGCAAAGTGCCGTTTTGACTGATAAATTGACGCTGCGGGAAGCGCCACAGGACACTGGCCGGCTACGCTAGGGGCTCGCCTTGAGGAACAGGTCCCGGTCGGGCGCAAAGTTGCCGTGCAGCGGCAGCAAGGCGCCGCCCAGCGCCCGCGCATCCGGGCCGATGCTGCCTTCGAGCAGGGTTGGCGGCCACAGGCCTTCCCAGTTGTAGCCAGCCAGGGCCAGGCGGGTGTGCTCCATGAGCCGCTGCAGCAGCGGCCTGCAAAACGAGCCGTCCAGGACGATGGCGTCAAGGTCCAGGAACGCCGTGCCGCTGACGATGCAGTGCGCCAGGGCATTGGCAGCCGGCGTGATCCAGGCGGTCGTTTCTTCCTCGAACGGCGCCTGCATGGCCCGCTCGTCGTAAGCGGCGGTGGCGTCCAGCCCACGGGCTTCAAGCCGCTGCTCCAGCTCCCAGAGCGAAGCCTGGTGAACCAGTTGCTCCGGCCTGGCCTCGCCGGGCCGGGCCACATTCAGCGGTACCGACGCGACGGCCCCCGCATTGCCATGCAGGCCGGCATGCAGGTGCGAATTGATCACCAGCCCGCCGCCGACGAAAGTGTCCACGAACAAATAAAGAAAACTCTTCAGGTCGCGGCCCCGTCCGGCCACCAGTTCGGCCACGCAGGCCGCCGAAGTGTCCTTGGCAAAGTTCACCGGCAGGTCGGTCATGGCTTGCACTTCGGCTCTCAGGTCGATCTGGTTCCAGGTGTCGGCCTGCGCATCGGACAGGCCCAGCATCCGGTGCCAGCCGCCGAGCTGAAAGGGTGCGGCAATGCCCACGCCGACCAGCCGGGAGCCCAGGTCGCCAAGCCCATCGCGCAAGGCATTCAGGTTTTCGCCCAGCGCGGGCAGCAGCACCCTGGCATCGGGAAAAGCATAGGCCAGTGACTTGCGCTGGCGCACCCGGCCGGTGAAGTCCACCAGCAGCCAGTCGGTGTTGCGGCGCCCGATCTTGATGCCGATGGAAAATGCGCCGTCCGGATTCAGCGCCAGCGGGACCGACGGCTGGCCGATGCGGCCGCGCACCCGGTCATGCCGGATCAAGAGCCCGTCCTCATCCAGCCGGGTGGTGATCAGTCCGATGGTCTGCGCCGTCAGTCCGGTCAGGCGGGCCAGGTCGGCTTTGGGCAGGCTGCCGTTCTGGCGAATGGCCTGCAGCACCACCCGTTCGTTGAACTGGCGCATGCCCACATGGTTGGAGCCGCGCGGGCGCAGAAGCGGGGGAGCCTGGTCATTGGTCATGGGCGTAGAGTTTCGCCGATAACGCCTTTGTGCAAGATGAAGTTGCCAAAAGGCTGCAATTCGCCGGTCACCACAATCGCGCAGGCCTTTTGCACGCGCTCGTAGAACGCATAGCGCTCGACCGGCTCGGCTTGCTGGTGGGGCAGCAGGCTGTCCTTGAGCAAGTCCAGCACCTCGCGCTGCAAGGCCGACAGGTAGGGCGGCTCTGTGTTTGATACCTGCATGAAAGCCACTGGATGCGCCACATCGGCGGCCAGCGGCAGCAGCGCATTGATGGCCTTGACCACCTGCGCCATGCCGGCGCCGGGCAGCCTGAGCACCGGCTTGCCCGCGCCCAGGCTCAGGGCCGTGAAGTTGGCATCGGCCAGCAGCACGGCCTCGTCATGGCCCATTTCCATCAGCAGCTTGAGCAGCTCGGGCGTGATCAGGGGATCGATGCCTTTAAGCATGCAGGGCCTCCATGCGTTTGCCGGGTTCAAGCATGGGCTTCCTCCGGCAGCTCGCTGGCCGACTTGGCGCCGGTCATCACCGCCACCGTGTCGCTCATGCTGATGTATTTCGGGTTGACCACGGCGGCGCGCTTGCCCAGCCGGGCAATGTGGATGCGGTCGGCCACCTCGAACACATGCGGCATGTTGTGCGAGATCAGCACCACCGGCAGGCCCTTGTCGCGCACCCGGCGGATCAGCTCCAGCACCATGTTGCCTTCCTTCACGCCCAGCGCGGCGGTCGGCTCGTCCATGATGACCACATGCTGCGCAAAGGCCGCTGCACGCGCCACGGCCACGCACTGGCGCTGGCCGCCCGAGAGCGTTTCGACCGCCTGCGTCATCGAGCGGATGCCGACCTTCAGGTCGTTCATGCGCGAAATGCTTTCCTCCAGCATTTTTTTCTTGTCCAGCAGCTGCAGGAACTGGCCGAAAAAACCGGGGCGGCACAGCTCGCGGCCCAAAAACAGGTTTTCGGCAATCGTCATGGCCGGCGCCACGGCCAGGTCCTGGTACACGGTTTCAATGCCGGATTTGCGCGCATCCATCGGACTCTTGAAATGAATCGGCTGGCCGTCCAGAAAAATTTCGCCTTCATCGGGAATCGTCGCCCCCGACAGGCACTTGATCAGCGAGGACTTGCCGGCGCCGTTGTCGCCGATCACCGCCAGGATCTCGCCGGCCCGAAGTTCAAAGTCGGCGCCATCAAGCGCGGTGACCTGGCCGTAGCGTTTGACCAGGCCCTTGGCCTGCATCACGATTTGAGGTTGAGTGCTCATTAACGTACTCCCTTGCGAGACATCTGGTCAGTGGTGACGGCAAGAATCACCAGAATGCCGGTCACCAGAACCTGGTAAACCGAGGAGACGCCCATCAGCGTCAAGCCATTGCGAAACACGCCCACGATCAAGGCGCCGACCAGCGTGCCCAGCAGCATGCCGCGTCCGCCAAACAGGCTGGTGCCGCCCAGCACCACGGCGGTGATGGCGTCCAGGTTTTCGGTCTGGCCGGCGTTCGGGTCGCCGGCACCGGTGCGGGCAACGGACAGCAGCGAGGCAATGCCATAAAACAGGCCGGCCAGCACATACACGCCCAGCAGCACCCGGTCGGTCGCTATACCGGTCAGGCGGGTCGCTTCGGGGCTGTTGCCGACGGCATAGATATGGCGGCCGGGGGCTGTTTCGCGCAGCCAGAGCCAGGTCGCCAGGTACAGGACCAGCATCAGCACCACGCCATAACCCATTGAGGTATTGCCGATGGTGAAGGTGTTGCCCAGGAAGGTCATGCCGGCCGGAATATCGGTCACGGTTTGCGACTGGGAATACAGCTGGGTGATGGCAAAGGCGATGTTCAGCGTGCCCAGCGTGACGATGAAGGGCGGCAGCTTGATGCGCGTCACCAGCAGGCCGTTGATCAGGCCGAACAGCATGGTCACCGCCATGCCGCAGGCAATCGCCACCGGTGTGGGGAGGCCGAAGTCGGCCGAAAGCTTGGTCATCACGATGCCGCCCAGCGCCATGACCATGCCGCAAGACAGGTCAATGCCGGCGGTCAGGATGATCAGCGTCTGCCCGATGGCAATCACGCCCACCACCATGACCTGCTGCATGATCAGCGAGAAATTCTGGAGCGTTAAAAATCGTTCGTTCTGGGTTGCGAAGAAAACGCAGGCCAGCAGCAAGGCAATAAAAGGCCCCAGTTTCGCAATAGAGGGTAATTTTGAAGTGTTCATGTCGTGGCATGGCTTGTGAGGGTAAGGGTCCGCGAGGGAACCGACGCAAGCCCCGGTGTGACGGGGGCCTGCACGTTACCCGTTACCCGTCAGGTGACGCGCAACAGGCTCGATGGGCTTGAATCGCCTCAGTTCTGAAAATTAGAACAGGTGGCTCACGCCCATGGCGTAGAGGCTGGTATTCAGGCGCGGCAGGACCGGGTAGGTGGTCCGCGTGGCATGGTAGCCGGTGTACAAGAATGTACGCTTGGACAGCGCATACTGGGCTGCCAGGCTGATGCCCTTGCGCTTGATGTCACCGGCGGCGACATTGTCGGTTGAGCCAGCGAAGCCACCCGAGACCGACAGGAGGCCAGACACCGGAACGGTCGCGCCCAGCGTCCAGTCGCGGGTTTTCAAGTCATTCTGCGATTGACGCCCAACGCTGGCCTGCAGCGTGGCCATGCCAAAGTCGTAAGTGGCATTCAACATGGTGAATTTTTTCGTCGGAACCGAGCCATTGACCCGTTCGGTCTGATGGCCCAGGCCGACATACAGCGGACCGCCCGTGTATTTGACATTCAGGGCGGCAACCCTGCCGGCATTCACCGTGGCGGTCTTGTTTTCGCCCATGCTGTAGCTGGCCGCGCCGCTGAAGCCGCTCACATTCGGCGTGAAATAGATCGCGGAATTGCGCGGGTTGTAGGTGTAGCCGCCAATGGCTCCGCCATAAAAAACACCGCTGTTCGGCGACAGGCCCGAGTCCCAGGCCGCGTTGGACGCGCCTTTCATTTCATCGAAAGCCGACCAGACCTTGCCCAGCCGCACCTCGCCGAAACCGCCCGACAGGCCCACGTAGGCATTGCGGCTGAACATCTGGTTAAGCTTGGTCTGGCCGTCCTGGCTGTCTTCCAGGGAAGCGCCATTGTCCACATTAAAGCCCTGTTCCAGCAGGAAACTGGCTTTCAGGCCACCGCCCAGGTCTTCCGTTCCCTTGAAGCCAAAGCGGCTGGTATTGAGGAGGCCGCTGTCAATTTTCGTTTGCGTCACAGTCCCGTTCTTGACGACACCGAACGAAGCGTCGGCAATACCGTACAAGGTCACGGAGGACTGGGCCATTGCCGCGCCAGAGGCAGCCACCACGGCCAGGGCGATCAAACTTTTCTTCATGAAAATCTCCAAAAAATAAAAACTGCTTGCAAATCGGTTGCAAGGCTCCGCAAGAACCATCCCGGTTTTGCAGGGCCTGCAGGTGTGAACCGTTGCCCGTCAGGTGACGCGCAACAGGCTCAAGAGGCTCAAACCACAGCGTTGCGGCTTGGGGTGAGGTGAGGGCTGCTTACTTCTTGCCCCAGCACAGGTCCATGCCGGTTTTGACATCCTTGCTGTCCACGCCGGGCTGGGCCTTGGCGGCGATCAGGGTCACGCCGGTATCGGTGTAGCCGCTGACCTTCTTGCCGGTCTTGGCATATTCCACGCCGGCGGCAACGCCCATGGCGGCCATCTTCAGCGGGTATTGCTGGGAAGTGGCGCTGATGACACCGGCGCCCACGTCCTTGACGCCGGCGCAGCCGCCGTCCACCGACACGACCACCACGTCTTTTTCCTTGCCAGCGGTTTTCAGCGCCTTGTAGGCACCGGCCGCTGCGGGCTCATTGATGGTGTAGACCAGGTTGATGGCCGGGTTCTTCTGCAGGCAGTTTTCCATGCCGGTCTGGCCCTTGGCCGCATCGCCAAAGCTGTCGGCCATGCAGACCACTTCGGCCGGCTTGGCCAGGTCGTTGCTCTTGGCGTCCAGCGACTGCAGGCCAAAGCCCTGCAGGAAGCCGTTGTGGCGCTGGGCGCCCACCGGGTGGCCGGGCAGCAGGTCAAGCGTGGCGATGACGGGTTTCTTGCCGCCCAGGGCGGCCTTGGCGTACTGGCCGATGAGCACGCCGGCCTTGTAGTTGTCGGTGGCGAACAGGCCATCGACGGCGCTGACCGGGTCGGTCGGGCTGTCCAGGGCGATCACCATCACGCCGTTTTGCTGGGCTTTCTTGATGGCCGGAATGATGGCCTTGGCATCGCTGGGCGTGATCAGGATCGTTTTGGCGCCAGCCGCAATCATGTTTTCCATGGCCGTGATCTGCCCGGCGTTGTCGCCGTCGGTCTTGCCGGAGCCGCTGATGACCTTGGCGCCCAGTTTTTTGCCCTCGGCCTCGGCGCCTTCCTTCATCTTGACGAAGAAAGGGTTGCTGTCGGTCTTGGTGATCAGCCCGATCACGGGTTCGGCCGCGAACGCGCTGGAAGCGGCAAAAGCCAGAGCGGTCAGGGCCAGGGTGGCGGTGGACTTTTTCATGTTGTCTCCTCGTTAAGGAAGGATGGCGGTTTCTTGATGTCGGAGTTAAAAACCCCGGGGTTTACGCTTTACGTTTGGGCGTGTCCGAACTATAGTGGAGACTGACTAACTAAATCAAGTTACTTTAATAATGGAAAACCCTGAGACAACCCTAAAAATTGCAACCGCCGGCGAAGCCCTGATTGACCTGATCGGACGGCCTGACGGTCTGTTTGATCCGTGCCTGGGCGGCTCGGTGTTCAACTTCACCCGCGCCATGGCGCGCCAGCAAATCGGCACGCTCTACCTCAATCCCTTGTCTGGCGACCGGTTCGGCCGCCGCCTGGCGCAGGCGTTGGCGGCCGACGGCGTGCATCTGGCCCGCCCGGAGCCGGTGCCCCAGCCCACCTCGCTGGCGGTGGTGGCCCTGAGCGAGGCTGGCCACCCCGACTATGCGTTTTACCGCCAGGGCGTGGCGGACCGGGCGGTATCGGCCGAAGGCCTGATGCGTTCATGCGACGCGGCGCCCACGCTGGAGATGGTCTGCAGCGGCTGCCTGGCGCTGGCCCCCGAAGACGCGCAAATCTACCTGCCCTGGCTCGCGGCCTGCCGCCAGGCCGGGAAAACCGTGGTGGTCGATGCCAACCTGCGCCCGTCGGTCATGCCCGACCTGGCCGCCTACCGCCGCCATGTGCTGGCCGCATTGCAGCTGGCCGACGTGATCAAGGCCAGCGACGAAGACCTGGGCCACCTGGGAATCGCCGGCGGCACCGCGCTGGAGCAGGCGAAAAACCTGTTGGCCAGTACCGGCGCCAGTCTGATGGCCCTGACGCTGGGCGGCGAGGGCGCCTGCCTGCTCACGCGCGGCGGCCAGGTCTGGCAAGCCCGCGAAGCCGAGCCGGTGAAGGTGGTCGATACGGTGGGCGCGGGCGACTGCTTTTTGGCGGGCCTGCTCACGGCCGTGCTGCTGGAGAAAGACCTGGTGCTGGCGCAACTGGCCGATGCGCCGGCCCGGCGCATCCTGTCGCACGCCCTGGCCAGTGCCACGCTGTGCGTGATGCAGCGCGGCTGCGTGCCGCCCAGCCGGGATGAAGTGCTGGCCCGGATGCAGCAGTTCCCCTGCCTTCTTAGTGTTGAAACAAGCGTCTGACGCTTGGGTGTCTGGCGTGAAAGGCCGGCCGTATTACGGGTGCGGCTCAGTCAGCAGGCTTGGCGGGCATGCCGGCGCGTGTCCGCTTGAGCGATGGGTCAGCCGGCATTCTGGACCCTCTGCTCGTAGAGCTCCAGAGGGAGGCCATCGGGATCAGCGAAGAAGACAAAGCGCTTGTTCGTATATTCGTCCAGGCGGATCGCTTCGACGGCGATGCCCATTGATTCCAGCTTCTTCTTGCACTCGTCTACGTCATCAACCTCAAACGCAAGATGACGCAGGCCCCGCGCCTCCGGGTAGGACGGACGTTCAGGAGCCCCAGGAAAGGAGAAGAGTTCCACTTGGGTTCCGTCTGGAAGCGCGAGGTCCAGCTTGTAGGAGTTGCGCTCTTGGCGATAGTTTTCCGCGAGTACTCGCAGGCCAAGGCATTCGGTGTAGAAGCGCTTCGAGGCTTCATAGTCCGAGCAGATGATGGCTGCGTGATGAATGCGCTTCAGCATATGGGAATGACGGCTAACGCCGCGTTAAGCCGCCGCCAGCCCGCAGTGGTTGGTTTAAACGAAACACTTCCCCGGCAGTCGGCTTGAACGCATAGTTAGATTTCATTTCAGTAGATAATCAACTTGCCCTCTTCCGTCAGACCGCAGGGCCAGAAGCCGCTGCTGTACAGCTTGACGACGCTACACCAAAAACCACACTTCTCTGCAATTATTTCGCGCGCTGCCATTCTTGCCGCGAACTGCGCTGCGGATTGGGCAGCGATGTTGTAGTCGTGCGGACCTTCGACAAGGCGAGCGACTCTTGTCTCAATACTACGTATGGATTTCAACGCTGCTTTCAGTGCGCGTAACTCTGCTTCTCTGCGCTCAGCCCCCTTGCCGTTCTGATCAATGAGGACACGCAGACCATCTCCATGGATTGGGTCTTCCTGATCTCTGGATGTAGGCAGCCAATCCCACCTTTCGTCGTCGGTTATTGATACCAGCGATACCGTGTCAGCACGCGACCGGAATTCGCCAAGATGCGAAAACCAGTTCGCGGAAGTAATCGTGTCTTCGAGTTCGTTGATGGTCACAATGCAATCTAACGATCAGCGTTTATCTGCCGCACCACGATGCCTGCCAAGGGCAACGGTGCCAAACGCGGCGGATAAACCTCGTTGGACTGAACCACCGCCCTGAACAGAAGGCGCTCGGTGACGGCCAGAGGGGGTTTGCAAGGTTGCGGTGCGTGGGCATGCACAAATTATGACCCGGCTTTGTGCCGCTGGCGTGCGCGCCAATGCTGTAACACCGCCATGCGCGCTGTCATACTGACTGCAATCGCCCTTCAGTTGCCTGCAAGGCAGCACTAACGCCATCACTTTCAAGGAGGATCGACAAAATGCCAAAGCATTCCCGCTTCAATCGCCTGGCCAGCTTTCTGCTGGGCTGGGCCGTGGTCGCCTGTGCTGCCGGGCTTCCACCCGCCGCGCTTGCCGCAGGAAAGGCTGCAGCGCATCATTCCGCGTCGTCACGGCACGCCAAGTCACCCGCGAAGGTGACGCCGGACTTGTCCGGCCGCAAGCGCGTTGGCAAGGCATCGGTTTATTCGACGAAGCTGGCGGGCAGGAAGATGGCGGACGGCACCCGGATGAAGCTGCACGACGACAACGCCGCGAGCAAGACACTGCCGCTCGGCACCACCGCGAAGGTGACCAACCTGGAGACCAGCCAGAGCGCGAAGGTCACCATCCAGGACCGGGGCCCACATGTGAAGGGCCGGATCGTGGACCTGTCTCCCGCCACGGCGCGCAAGATCGGAATCGGAAAAGACAGCGGCGTGGCCAGGGTCAGCGTTGAACCCATCGCGATTCCGATGCCCGACGGCAGCATCAAGCATGGCGCTGGCGCCGCAAAGGGTGCCAAAAAGGACAAGCCGATTTCTGGCAAACAGGGCAAACAGGGCAAACAGGGCAAATAGCCAAGCTATTGATGCTGGCCGTTCAAATCAGGCAGCCACCTCTTCAGCCCGCTGCCTCACTCAGCGCACTTCCTTGAGCGATGCAAGGTCCATATCGCCGCTTTGGCTGCTAAACCGCAGCGTGCCGCCATGACTGCCTTGCGCCTGGCTCACGCCCGAAATGCGGTGCTCGCCGGTGTCGTATTGCGACACCTTGCCGCCTTGCTCGACCGCCAGGCGGCGCTGGTCGGGGAAGAATGCGTAGCGCACGCCGTTCTGGCTGCCGCTGCTCGAAGGCCTGGAAAGCCCTTTGGGCCACCAGCTTGAATCGGGCGCCTGCATGGGCTTCATGGGAGCCATCGGCTTCATGGGCTCCATGCCCATTAACGCCGTGTGTCGCGCTTGCGGCGCAGTACCAGCGCTGCGAGCAGCGCACCGGCCGCTGCGCCAATGGCCACCGCCTTGATGGGTTCATCGGCGATGCGGCGGGAAGCCGTCGCTTGTAGGTCGGACGCCTGGGTTTTCAGGGTGCCGAGTTTCTCGCCCGCCATGCCGCTTGCATTTTTGGCGTAGCTGCGTGCCGTTTTCCACGCATCGCCAGCGATCTCCTTGGCCGTCCCCAGGGCTTCGCGCCCGGCGGCTTTGGCATCGTCGATGGTGGGACGGAGCGCTTGCACGGTGTTTGCGCCTTTTGCCTGCGCCTCGCTGGCGAATCCGGTTTGACTGGCCCCGTCAGTCATCGGCGAAGGGGTTTCAGTGTTGTCTGTCATAAGCATTTTCAAATCCTCCTGGCAACAGTGCCAGTGGATATTTGAATGCCGCTGCCCAGGAATCCGTGTGGGTTGACCGACCGTTCAACTGTAGGCTGAAGGTTTCCCGGTGCTTCGGAAACGGTGAACCGGCGCAAGGGTTCGAGGGTGAAAGACAGTGAGCAGTCCGCGCTTGAACGAGGCGCTGCATCGGCATGAATCGACTGGCGGGTTTTAAGCAGGATGCTATGTTTTATATAGCTGCTTGCACCCGCTGCTATTGCGCAAATGGCCAATTCGATGATGAATTGGCAGTGCCGGCGCGCTGGCCAGGCTTACTGCTGGGGGCGGGTCGGGTCGTGCTTCATCTTGCCCAGAAACAGGCGCAGGAAAAACGCGCCCATGCACATCATGAAAGCGATGCCGCCAATGCTCATGAGGCCATAGTCGGTGGAAAACAGGTCGGTCAGCAGTTTCATGGAATCGCTCCTGGTGGTTCAAATCGTTCAATTTGTTACGACTATCCCCCTATCGGGCGCGTGGGTTCCTGATCCTGGTCAACAGTTGGCTGCATGCCGGATTTTTTCAGGCATTGGGGCCAGCGCGCGGCGTGAATCCCTTTACATCCCGGCCTGCCAGCCGCCGCCCAGCGACTGGATCAGGGCCACGGCGGTGGTCTGGCGGTCGGCCATGGCCTGCACCAGCGCGCGGCGGGCGTTCAGCGCGGTGGCCTGGGCGGTGATGACTTCGGTGTAGCTGACCTGGCCGCTGCGGTAGCGGTTGAGCACCTGCTGCTCGACCTGGTCGGCTGCTTCGGACGCCTGACGGCGCAGGTCTTGCTGGGCCAGCAGCACGCGGGTGGCGGCCAGCTGGTCTTCAACGCCCTGGAACGCCGTCAGCACGGTTTGCCGGTAGCGCGCCACCGCCTGCGCATGCGCCGCTTCGCTGCCTTCGACGCGGGCGCGGGTGGCGCCGGCGTTGAACAGGGTTTGCGCCGCCGACAGGCCGAGCGACCAGACGCTGCTCGACGCGCTGAACAGCTCGGCCACGCGGCTGGCGCCGAATCCATACGATGCGCCCAGCGGCAGGCTGGGGTAGTAGGCGGCTCTAGCGATGCCGATCTGCTCGTTGGCCACGGCCACGCCGCGCTCGGCGCTGGCAATGTCGGGGCGGCGCTGCAGCAGGGTGGACGGAACGCCCACCGGAACCTCCGGCACCACGGGCTTCCAGTCGGCGGGCGGCAGCGAGAAATTGCCGGGCGCTTGGCCCACCAGCACGGCAATGGCGTGTTCCAGTTGGGCGCGCTGGCGGAAAAGCCCGGCGTCGTCGGCCTGCGCATTGGCCAGCTGGGTTTGCGCCTGCAGCACATCGGTCTTGGCGGCAATGCCGGCGCTGTAGCGGTTCTGCGTGATCTCCAGGCTGCGCTGGTAGCCGGCGAGGGTGCTTTCGAGCAAGGCTTTTTGCGCGTCGGTCTGGCGCAGCGTCAGGTAGTTGATGGCCAGCTCGCCCTGGGCCGACAGCCGGGCCGAGGCCAGGTCGGCGGCGCTGGCCTGGGCGCTGGCCGCGCTGCTCTCGACCGCGCGGCCCAGCCGGCCCCAGACATCGGGCTCCCAGCTGGCGCCTATGCTGAGCTGGTAGCTGTTGCCGGTGCGCCCGCCGCTGCTGCTGGCACTGGCGCTGCTCGAACTGCTGTGCGAACGGTTGGCGCCGCCGTCCAGCGTGACCGTGGGAAACAGCGACGCCCGCTGCTCGCGAACCACGGCGCGCGCCTGCGCATAGGCGGCCACGGCGGCGGCGACGTTCTGGTTCGAGACTTCGACGCGCGCCGCCAGCCCGTCGAGCACCGGGTCGCCGAACAGCGACCACCACGGGCCGCGCTCCAGCGCATCGGCCGGGGCGGCGGCCACCCAGCCTTCGGCTTCCTTGAAGGCGCTGACGTCGGGCGTCGCGGGGCGCTGGTAGTCGGGTCCGACGGCGCAGCCGGCCAGCAGCAGGGCTAGCAGCGCAGCGGTGAATATCGGGCGGCTAGAGGCAGGAATGGGTTGCATGGAGTACTCGCTCATGGCTTTAGGTGTCGGGGTAGGGCGAATCAATCACCTGGCTTTTGTCAAACCGGCGTCTGCAGTTTTACGTCCGCTGGCCCTCACCCCAGCCCTCTCCCAGCGGGAGAGGGAGCAAGAGGAGGTGTTGCATCGGACGGCTCGTGTGGATGGCGGCTCAGGTGGCGCTCGGAGGCGCTGCGGCGGCGCAGCTTGTCGAGCAGCACATAGACCACCGGCGTGCTCAGGAGCGTCAGCAACTGGCTGGCGATCAGCCCGCCGATGATGGTGATGCCCAGCGGCCGGCGCAGCTCTGCCCCTTCGCCAAAGCCGATGGCCAGCGGCAGCGCGCCCAGAATGGCGGCCAGCGTGGTCATCAAAATCGGCCGGAAGCGCAGCAGGCAGGCTTCGCGCACCGCTTCGACCGCCGACAGGCCGCGCGCGCGTTCGGCGTCCAGCGCAAAGTCGATGATCAAAATGGCGTTTTTCTTGACGATGCCGATCAGCAGGAAAATGCCGATCAGCGCGATGATGGAAAAATCCATCTTGAACAGCAGCAGCGCCAGCAGCGCGCCAACGCCGGCCGACGGCAGGGTGGATATGACGGTCAGCGGGTGGATCAGGCTTTCGTACAGGATGCCCAGCACGATGTAGATCACCACCAGCGCCGCCAGGATCAGCAGCGGCTGCTCGCCCTGCGACTGCTGCGCACTCAGCGCCGTGCCGGAAAAACTGCCGCGCACATTGTTGGGCAGGCCGATGGCCGCTTCCGCATCCCTGACGGCGGCCTGCCCATCGCTGAGCGTGCTGCCGGCGGCCAGGTTGTAGGAAATGGTGGTCGAGAGTTCGCTGTCTTCATGGTTGATCGATGCGGCGGCGGAATTTTCGCTGAAGCGGGCAATCGCCGACAGCGGCACCATGGTCGTGCCTGAAGTGCTCAGCGCCTGGCCGGACGACGCGTCGCGCAGCGCCGGATTCACGATGCTGGTGGCCGTGCTGGCCGTGCCGGTGCTGGTTGAGGCCGTGTTCTTCGCCGGCACATAGATGTCCTTGAGCGCCTCGGGACTGCCGATGTAGCGCTGCGCCACTTCCATGACGACCTTGTACTGGTTCAGCTCGCCATAGATCGTGGCGACCTGGCGCTGGCCAAAGGCGTTGTACAGCGCGTTATCGACATCGCGCGAACTCACGCCCAGCCGCGCCGCGCTTTCCTTGTCCACCGTCACCATGGTCTCGACGCCGTTTTCTTCCTGGTCGGTGTCCACGTCGGTCAGCGCGGCCGCGCCTTTCATCTGGTCGGCCAGCCGGGTCGCCCATTTTTTCAGGTCGGCGGCGTTGTCGCTTTTCAGGCTGTACTGGTAGGTGGAGTTGCTCTGGCGCCCGCCGCCGCGCAGGTCCTGCACCGGATTCAGGAACAGGCTCACGCCGGTCACGCGCGCCAGTTGGGGACGCAGCCGCGCAATCACCGCCTGGCCCGAGTCGCTGCGCTGCGCGGCCGGCTTCAAGTTGATGAACATGAAGCCGCCGCCCGCGCGCGAACCGCCGGTAAAGCCGACCACGGTATCGACCGCCGGGTCGGCGCGGATGATGTCCACCAGCTGCTGGAGCTTGCCCTGCATCGCCTGGAAGGAAATGCTGCGGTCGGCGCGCAGGCCGCCGTTGATCTGGCCGGTGTCCTGCTGCGGAAAAAAGCCCTTGGGCGCGGCGATGTAGAGGTAAACATTCAGCCCGATCACCGCAAGCAGGATCAGCATGACGAGCAGTTTGCTGGCCAGAGCCCAGTCCAGCGCGATTTCGTAGCCGCGCAACACCCGCTTGAAGGCGTTTTCAAAAAACCGCGCAATGCGTCCCGGTGGCTTGGTGCCGGCATGGGGCTTGAGCAGCCAGGCGCACATCATCGGCGTGGTGGTGAGCGAAATCACCAGCGAGATCATCACCGCCGCCGACAGCGTGACGGCGAATTCGCGGAACAGCCGGCCGGTCTGCCCGCCCATGAACAGCAGCGGAATGAACACCGCCACCAGCGACAGGCTGATCGACAGGACCGTGAAGCCGACCTCGCGCGCGCCCAGCAGCGCGGCCTTGAAGCGGTCCATGCCGGCTTCGATGTGGCGGCTGGTGTTCTCCAGCACCACGATGGCGTCATCGACGACAAAGCCGGTGGCCACCGTGAGCGCCATCAGGCTCAGGTTGTTCAGGCTGAAGCCCAGCAGGTACATCACGCCGAACGTGCCCAGCAGCGACACCACGGTCGCCACGGCGGGAATGAAGGTGGCGCGTGCGCTGCGCAAGAAGGCGCTGACCACCAGCACCACCAGCGCAATCGAGATCAGCAGCGTGACCTCGATTTCATGCAGCGACGAGCGGATCGAGTTGGTGCTGTCCGACGCCACCTGCAGCTGCACGTCCGGCGGCAGCTGCGCCTGCAGCTCGGGCAGCAGGGCGCGCACGCCGTCCACCGTGGCAATGACGTTGGCGTCGGGCTGGCGCGTGACCAGCACGATGACCGCCGGCTGGCCGTTGAACAGGCCCAGGGTGTTGGTGTTTTCCACGCCGTTGCTGACTTCGGCCACGTCGCTCAGGCGGATCGCCGCGCCGTTGCGCCAGGCGACGATCAGCCCCTGGTAATCGGCCGCGCGCAGGCCGCCGGAAGCCGTGCTGCCGGTGGCATAGATCTGCAGGCGCTGGCCGTTGCCTTCAATCGCGCCGCGCGGCCGGTTGGCGTTGGAGGCCTGCAGGGCGGCGCGAACGTCTTCCATGCTGACGTCGTAGCGGTTCAGCGCGAACGGCAGCAGCTCGACGCGCACGGCGGGCAGCGAGCCGCCGCCCAGTTCGACATCGCCGACGCCGGGCACCTGGGCGATTTTTTGCTGCACCAGGTTGGAGACTTCGTCGTAGATCTGGCCCGGCGAGCGGGTTTTGGAGGTCAGCGCCAGGATGATGACCGGCGACGAGGCCGGGTTGGCCTTGCGGTAGGTCGGGTTGCTGCGCAGTGTGGCGGGCAGGTCGGCGCGCGAGGCGTTGATGGCGGCCTGCACTTCGCGGGCGGCGGCGTCGATCTTGCGGTTCAGGTCGAACTGCAGGCTGATGCGGGTCGAGCCGGCGCCGCTGCTGGAGGTCATTTCGTTGACGCCGGCGATGACGCCGAGCCTGCGTTCGAGCGGCGTGGCGACGCTGCTGGCCATGGTGCTGGGGCTGGCGCCGGGCAGGGAGGCGCTGACCGAGATGGTTGGGAAATCGACCTGGGGCAGGGGGGCGACTGGCAAGACGAAGAAGGCGCCTATTCCTGCTAATGCCAGGCCTATGGTCAGGAGGACTGTTGCTATGGGGCGGTTGATGAAGGGGCTGGACAGGCTCATGGTCTGGCTCCTTCTATCCGTTCAGTTGCGATTTTGTTCTGCGTTAACTTGGCTGAGTTGGGCTGGCCGGGGGTTGCCCGGCGGCAAGTAACTTTCTTTTGCTTCGCCAAAAGAAAGTCACCAAAGAAAAGGCGACCCGCAGTCCGAGTCCCTGCGCTGCGCTTCGGGCAACCTGCGCTACGCCGCAAAAGCGGGGGTCCGCGCAAACTCGCTACGCTCAAACAGCGCGCGGCCCTGATCCCGCTTTTGCGGCGTAGCACAGGCTCGGCCAGGACGGGACTTGCGGGAACGGATTCGGGGAGGCCCCCATCCCAGCCTTCCCCCAGCGGGGGAAGGAGCAAAACGGGGAGGAATGTGACGAGGCGATTATCTGTTTTTGCATCAAAAGTGGCTCTAGCGCAAGCAGAGCGTGCGCAATCAGCTATTGAATTCGTAGCATTGAGGGTTTGGGTTTGGGCTGAAACTCGGGTGCGGTGGCTGTTTGGCTGTTCGGCTGTTCGGACTTCATTTCCCGATTGCCCCGTTCTGTCTGGGCCTGTGATGACCGAAAAAAACGGGATCAGGGCGGCGCGCTGTTTGAGCGTAACGCAGTGAAGCGAGTTTGCGCCGACCCCCGTTTTTTTCGGGCAGCGCAGGTCGCCCGTAGCGCAGCGAAGGGACCCAGACAGCCGGGTCGCCTTTCTTTTGCTTACTTTTCTTTGGCGAAGCAAAGAAAAGTGAGTTGCCGCCGGGCAACCCCCGGCCAGCAGGTGCAAGCAGCGAAAACCGCTCTCAATTAAATAGCTAGATGCGCAAGTGGCTAAAGCGCAAGAGCCATAAAAAGCATAAAAATCAGACAACAGAAGCATCCATCCGCTCCTTGCGCCCAAACCGCCGCCCCAGCCGGTCAAACGCCAGGTAAATCACCGGTGTCGTGAACAGCGTCAACACCTGGCTAACGATCAGTCCGCCAAAAATCGCCAGCCCCAGCGGCCGCCGCAACTCCGCGCCCTCGCCAAAACCCAGCATCAAGGGAACAGCGGCAAACAGCGCCGCCAGCGTCGTCATCAAAATCGGCCGAAAGCGCAGCAGCGCCGCCTGGTGAATCGCGTCCTGCGGCGACTTGCCCTGGTGGCGCTCGGCGTCAATCGCGAAGTCGATCATCATGATGGCGTTCTTTTTCACGATCCCGATCAAGAGGATGATGCCGATGATGCCGATCACCCCCAGGTCCGAGCCGCTCAGCATCAGCGCCAGCAGCGCGCCGACACCGGCCGACGGCAGGGTCGAGAGAATCGTCATCGGATGCACATAGCTTTCATACAGCACGCCCAGCACGATGTACACGCAGACCACCGCCGCCAAAATGAGCCACAGCTGGCTCGACAGCGACGACTGGTAAGCGCCTGCCGCGCCCAAAAAAGTCAGCGTCACGCTGGCCGGCATGGCGATGTCTTTCGCCGCCTGCTTGATCTCATCGACTGCCTTGCCCAGCGACACGCCGGGCGCGGTGTCAAAGCCCAGCGTCGTGGCCGGGTACTGGGCGACGTGGGTGATCTGCAGCGGCGCGGGCTGCTCGGTGATGGTGGCAATCGACGACAGCGGCGTGGTGGTGCCGGCGCCGGTCTTCAAAGGCAGGTTGCCCAGCGAGGCCGGCGTGGCCAGCGCGTCGGGCAGGGCTTCGAGGATCACGCGGTACTGGTTGGTCTCGGTGAAGATCGTCGAGACGATGCGCTGGCCGAAAGCGCTGTACAGCGCATCGTCAACCACCGAAGCGGCAATGCCCAGACGCGACGCCGTGTCGCGGTCCACGTTGATGAAGGCCGCCGTGCCCTGGGCGCCGGCATCCGAGACCACGTTGCGCAGGCTGGCGGACAGCGCCATGCGCTCGGCCAGCTTGTTGGCCCACTGCACCACGACGCCATTGCTGGCGCCCTCCATCGACACGCGGAACTGCGTCGGGCCGGTTTCGGCGTCAATCGTCAAGTCCTGCGTCGGCTGCAGGTACAGCGTCACGCCGGCGACCCGGCTGGCGCGCTCGCGCAGCCGGTCCATGGTTTGCTGCTGGCTGCCGCTGCGCTCCTTTTTCAGGTTGATCAGCATGCGGCCGGTGTGCAGCATGGTGTTGTTGGCCGCATCGACGCCGATGAAGGAACTCAGCGCGTCCACGTCCGGGTCTTGCAGAATCTCGCGTGCGGCCGCCTGCTGCAGCTCGGCCATGCGGGCATACGACACCGACTGGGCGGTTTCGACCCGCGCCTGCAACTGGCCGGTGTCCTGCGTCGGAAACAGTCCTTTGGGGATCAGCACATACAGCAGCACGGTCAGCAGCAGCGTGGCCAGCGCCACCAGCAGCGTCGCGCCCTGGTGCCTGAGCACCCAGGTCAGCGACTGGTCGTAGCGGACGATCACGTTGTCGAAGAAGCGCTGCAAGCGCGCGCCGGTCGAGTGATCCAGATGGTTCTCGGCCTTTTGGGGCTCGGCCTTCAGCCAGCGCGCCGACATCATCGGCACCAGCGTGAGCGACACCACCGCCGAAATCAAAATGGTGATGGCCAGCGTGATGGCGAATTCGCGGAACAGCCGGCCGACCACGTCGCCCATGAACAGCAGCGGAATGAGCACCGCGATCAGCGACACCGTCAGCGAGATGATCGTGAAGCCGATCTGCTTGGCGCCCTTGAGCGCGGCCAGCATCGGCGTTTCGCCTTCCTCGATGTAGCGCGAGATGTTCTCGATCATCACGATGGCGTCATCGACCACGAAGCCGGTGGCAATCGTCAGCGCCATCAGGCTCAGGTTGTTCAGGCTGTAGCCGAGCAAATACATCGCGCCGCAGGTGCCGATGAGCGAGATCGGCACCGACAGGCTGGCAATCACCGTGGCGCGCAGGTTGTGCAAAAACGCAAAAATCACCAGAACCACCATCAGCACGGCCAGCAGCAGCTCGATCTCGACATGCAGCACGGAAGCCCGGATGCCGGTGGTGCGGTCGCTCAGCACATCGACGCGCATCGAGGTCGGCAGGCCTGCCTGCAGCTCCGGCAGGCGCGCCTTGATGGCGTCCACCGTGGCAATCACGTTGGCGCCGGGCTGGCGCTGCACGTTCAAAATGATGGCGGGCACCAGCCGCCGGCCGGGCGTTCCGAGGCAGTCACCCGGTTCATCGGGTGATGCCGATGCGCCTGGCGCGCAGGCGATGCTGGCCCAGGCGCCGAGCTGGGTGTTCTCGGCGCTTTCCACGACCCGGGCCACGTCCGACACGCGAACCGCCGCGCCGTTGCGGTAGGCAATGATCAGGTTCTGGTAGTCGCTGGCGGCCAGCAGCTGGTCGTTGGAGTTGATCGAATACGAGCGTGTCGGGCCGTCGATGCTGCCCTTGGCGCCATTGGCGTTGGCGGCGGTGATTGCCGTTCGCAGCGCATCGAGCCCGAGGCCATAGGACGCCAGCGCCCGCGTGTCGGCCTGGATGCGCACGGCCGGGCGCTGGCCGCCGCTGAGCGCGACCAGCCCGACGCCGTTCACCTGGCTGATCTTCAGCGCCAGCCGGGTGTTGACGATGTTCTGCACTTCGGTCAGCGCCAGCGTGTCCGACGTGATGGCCAGCGTGAGCACGGGCGCATCGGCCGGATTGACCTTGGCATAGACCGGCGGCGCGGGCAAATCAGCCGGCAGCAGCGAGCCGCCGGCGTTGATGGCGGCCTGCACCTGCTGCTCGGCCACGTCCAGCGCCAGCCCCAGGCCGAACTGCAGCGTGACGATGGACACGCCCGCCGTGCTGGTCGAACTCATGCGGCTCAAGCCGGCCATTTGGCCGAACTGGCGCTCCAGCGGCGCGGTGACGGTCTGCGCCATCACTTCCGGGCTGGCGCCGGGGTAGAGCGTCTGGACCTGGATGGTCGGGTAATCGACCTGCGGCAGGGCCGACAGCGGCAGCAGCCTGAAGCCGACCAGCCCCGCCAGCACGATGGCCAGCATCAAGAGCGCGGTGGCGACCGGACGCATGATGAAGGGGCGTGACGGGCTGGCGGTGGACGGTTCGTCGCGCTCGTCAAAGGCATCAGGCGCGCCGGATGACGCGCCCGGCGTGCTGGCTGGGTCGTGCGGGCTCATGCGCCCTCGGCTTGCGAAGCGCGCCGATGGCGTTGCGGGCTGGAGGCGCCGGCTGCCGGCGCTGAAGCCGCTGCGCCATCGGTGGCTGCCGACGCGGCAGGGCGCTGGCGCTTGCCGCCGCCGTTCATGCCTTTGGGGCTGTCGCCCGGCAGCACCACCGGCGCGCCGTCCTTGAGCCGGTCGGCCCCTTCGGTAATGACCTGCTCGCCCGCCTTCAGGCCGGAAGCGATCTGGATCTTGTCCGCCGTCGCCTGGCCGCGCTGCACCGGCCGCAGGCTGACCGTGCGCTCGGCGGCATTCACCACATACACATAGTCGCCGGCATTGCCATGGCGCAGCGCCGCCACCGGCACCGTCACGGCGTTTTCAATCGTGCGCAGCTCCAGCCGCACATTGACGAACTGGCTGGGAAACAGCGCCAGCTGGCTGTTGGCGAAACGCGCCTTGGCCTTGACCGTGCCGGTCGTGGTATCGACCTGGTTGTCCAGCGAGGCGAACATGCCGGTGTCGAGTGCGCTGGCGCGGGTCCGGTCGAGCGCGGTGACCTTCATGGCCGTGCCGGCCACGGCGGCCTGCTGCAACTCGCCGGCCTGGTCCTGCGGCACGGCAAACACCACGTCAATCGGACTGACCTGCGTGATGACCGCAATGCCGTTGGCGTCGCTGCTGCTGACCACATTGCCCACATCGACCGTGCGCAGGCCGACGCGTCCGCTGATCGGCGCGACCACGCGGGCATAGCCCAGATTTAGGCGCGCCGTGCCTTCGTTGGCCTTGTCGATCACCACCGTGCCTTCAAGCTGCTTGACCAGCGCGGCCTGGGTATCGACCTCCTGGCGGGCAATCGAGTCCTGCCCCAGCAGCGTCTTGAAACGCTCAAGCGTGACGCGGGCGCTGGCGAGTTGCGCCTCGTCGCGCTGGCGCTGGCCGCTGGCCTGCATCAGCGCGAGTTCGAACTGGCGTGGGTCGATGGTCGCCATCAGCTCGCCGGCGCGCACCATCTGGCCTTCCTTGAACAGCACTTTTTCCATCACGCCCGACACCTGCGGCCTGACCTTGACGGTGGCCTGCGGCGTGACCGTGCCCAGGGCTTCGAGGAGGATGGGGATGCGGGTGTTTTCGGCCGTGGCCACGCCGACGGTGGTGGCCGGTGCGCCGCGCCTGCCACCGGCCGCGCCGGGTCCAGCGGCAACTGGCGTGGCGGGATGCGTCAGGTGCCAGGCCAGCCAGCCGGTGCCGCCCAGCGCCAGCACGGCCAGCAGGCCGCCCACGATGCGCGCGCGGCGGCTCGGGCGCTTGGCGGGTTTCGCGGGAGCAGTCTTGGCGTGGATGGGCGGAGTCGTCACTTGGGGGTCCATCAGCGGTCCTGTTGCATGCCGCGACAGGGTGGCTGGCGCGGCATTTTGATGTTTTGTAGTCGATGGGATGAGCCATCTGGCGCCCCAGTCTGAATGCCGGGGCGCATCGCTGCCTGGGCAGCCAAATAATTATCCCTGCAAGCGCCCCCGGGTAGATGTATGCCGGGAAATAGGCCGGTAAACCTGCTGTAAAGCCGGTCCTTAAAATCCACGCTCCTGTATTCAGCGAAAGGACCGACGCGTGACCGACTCCCTTGAACCGACTGCTTCCGGCCTGCGCATCTGCCGGGCCGACTACCGCAACCCCGTGCATGCCGAGGCACTGGTCCGCCTGCTCGACGCCTATGCGCAAGACCCGGCCGGCGGCGGCGAAGCACTCGGTGAATTTGCCAAAACCCATCTGGTTGCAGCGCTGGCGGCACGGCCCCAGGCCTTCAGCGTGCTGGCGTTTTCCGGCGATGAAGCGGTGGGCCTGGTCAACTGCATCGAAGGCTTTTCGACCTTTGCCTGCCGCCCGCTGGTCAATGTCCACGACGTGGCGGTGCTGGCCAGCCACCGGGGCCAGCGTGTGGCCGAGCAGATGCTGGCGCTGGTGGACGAAATAGCCCGCGAGCGCGGCGCCTGCAAGCTGACGCTCGAAGTGCTTGCCGGCAACGCCAGCGCGATCCGGCTGTATGAACGCGTGGGTTTTGCCGGCTACCAGCTGGACCCGGCGATGGGCCGGGCGCAGTTTTTTCAGAAGTGGCTGGAGTGAGCGGGCTGGCTGGCCCGCTGGCAGCGAGTGCCGTGCGGGCTTTGCCTCATGCGGCCAGGTCTGCCGTCGCCTGTGGCTCGCCCAGCCACCGGCTGAACAGCACGCCCGCCGCCGCGCCAACGGTTTCAGCCATCACAAAGCCCGGCGCGCTGGCCGGGGCAATGCCTGAAAAGCTGTCGGTCAGCATGCGCCCCAGCACCGCCGCCGGATTGGCAAACGAGGTGCTGGCCGTGAACCAGTAGGCCGCGCCGATGTAGCAGGCCACCAGGGCAGGCGCCTTGTGCGGCGGGGCGCGCAGCACGACCAGAATCAGTCCGCCGGTCGCCACGGCTTCGGCGAGCCACTGGCCCCAGCCGCTGAACCCGCCAGCCGCGCTCCAGCCGCCCCGCAGCTTGCTGCTGACTTGCAGCACCGACAGGTCAAACATGGCGTGAGCCGCCCAGGCGCCGGCCATCGCGCCGAGCAATTGGAATGCTATAAAAAGAATAGCTGTCTGCGCCCGTCCATCATGCGCAAGCGAGATTTTTGACCATAAAACAAGCGTCACCAGCGGATTGAAGTGGGCGCCGCTCAGCGGGCCAAGCACTTCAATTAAAACGTAGAGCGCAAACACCGTAGCAAGCGTGTTGGCCAGCAGGGCCACCGCCATGTTTCCGGCGCTCAGGCGCTCGGCCATGATGCCCGAGCCGATCACCGCGCAGAGCAGGGCGGCGGTGCCCAGAAATTCCGCCAGGAGCTGGCTTTGCAAAAGAGGCTTGGGGGCCTTGCAAAGAATGGGGGATGCAAGACTGGACGAAGGCGGGCTCATGACTTGGCCAGTTCACGCGCGCTGCCTTGCAGCAGGGCGTGTTCGAGTTTTTCGGAGGGCAGGCTGACCAGCAGCGACAGCCGGCGGTGCAGGGCGAGCAGCGTCTGGCGGAAGGCTTCGTGTTTTTGCGCCTCGCTGCCGTCGCCGGCGGACGGGTCGGCGTAAGCCCAGTGCGCGGTGGCGGGCTGGCCGGGCCAGTAGGGGCAGACTTCGCCGGCCGCGTTGTCGCAGACGGTGATCACCAGGTCCATGTGCGGCGCATCGGGCTGGCCGAACTCGTCCCAGCTCTTGCTGCGCAGGCCTGCGGTGGAAATGCCGGCGTGTTCAAGCACCTGCAGGCCGAGCGGATTGGGCTGCTGGTTCTCGCGCGGGCTGCTGCCGGCCGAATAGGCCTTGAAACGGCCCTGGCCGATGTGGTTCAGGATGGCTTCGGCCAGGATGCTGCGCGCCGAGTTGTGGGTGCACAGAAATAAAACGTGGAGTGGGCGTTCGGACATGGTGAAGGCTCGGGTGGTGGAAAAATTGGTTGCTATGGAGTTGATAGCTGCCTGCGCGTGTCAGCCGTGCGCAAAAGGCCAAAAAAGCATAAAAATCAGCAAACAGGCGGCGCGCCGGCGCCGCAGGCCTGGCCTTCGCAGCAATGCTCGGTCAGGTAGGCCAGCAGCGCGTTCATGTGCGCGATGCTGGCGCGGTAGATCAGGTTGCGGCCGCGTGCCTCGCTGCTGACCAGGCCGGAATGGGCCAGCTCTTTCAGGTGAAACGACAGCGCGCTCGGCGCCACGGCCAGTTGCTCGGCCATGGCGCTGGGCGTCAGTCCGTCGGGGCCGGCCACCACCAGCGCCCGGAAAGCGCGCAGGCGCTGGGTCTGGGCCAGCGCGGCCAGGGCCTTGACGGCCGATGGCTCGTCGAGTGATACAACTTGTGCAGGGGTTAATATTTTCATAATTCAACTATAATTGAAATATTGAATCAAGATTATTTTATATCTGGCAAGCGAAAAAATTCAACCGGAGAAACTCTACATGTCCTTTGTGACGATTTATCACAACCCGAAATGCGGCACCTCGCGCAACACGCTGGCGCTGATCCGCAACACCGGCGTCGAGCCCGAGGTCATCGAGTATTTGAAGACGCCGCCCAGCCGGGAAACGCTGGTCGAACTGATTGCCCGGATGGCCGTGCCCGTGCGGGACGTGATGCGGAGCAAGGAAAAACTGTATGAAGAACTGGCACTTGGCAACCCGGCGCTCGGCGATGAGGCGCTGATCGACGCGATGCTGGCCCATCCGATCCTGATCAACCGGCCCATCGTGGTCACGACGCTGGGAACGCGCCTGTGCCGTCCGTCCGAAGCGGTGCTGGACATTTTGCCGCTGCCGCAACGCGCCGCCTTTGCCAAGGAGGGCGGCGAGCCGGTCGTCAACGAACAGGGAGAGCGTGTTGCCGGACGCTAAAACGCTTGCCGTGGACCTGCCCAACATCGACCCGGCGCTGTTCGGCGTGCCCGCGCTTGAGCGGCTGCAAACCACTGCCAGCCCGCATGCGCCGCGCATCTTGCTGCTCTACGGCTCGGTGCGCGAACGCTCCTACAGCCGGCTGCTGAGCGAGGAGGCCGCCCGGCTGCTGCAGGCCATGGGTTGCGACACCCGGACCTTCGACCCGCGCGGCCTGCCGCTGCCCGACGACACGCCCGACACGCACCCCAAGGTGCAGGAACTGCGTGTGCTGGCGCAATGGGCCGAAGGCATGGTCTGGACCTCGCCCGAACGCCACGGCGCGATGACCGGCATCATGAAGGTGCAGATCGACTGGATTCCGCTGGCGCAGGGCGCGGTGCGGCCGACGCAGGGCAAGACGCTGGCCCTGATGCAGGTGTCGGGCGGCTCGCAGTCCTTCAATGCCGTCAACCAGCTGCGCGTGCTGGGCCGCTGGATGCGCATGCTGACGATTCCCAACCAGTCGTCGGTCGCCAAGGCCTTCCTGGAGTTTGACGAAGCCGGCCGCATGAAACCCTCGGCGTATTACGACCGGGTGGTCGATGTGATGGAGGAACTGGTCAAGTTCACGCTGCTCACGCGCGGCGTGTCGCCGTACCTGGTGGACCGCTACAGCGAGCGCCGCGAAAGCGCCGAAGCGCTGTCAAAACGGGTGAACCAGCGCACGCTGTAGCCAGACGGCCTGTTTATTGATGAAAAAGGCTGTTTGCGCATGTCCAGCCTGTGCAAACAGCTCCTGATTCAATAGCAATCTTGCCTTGCAACAGCTTGGCGCGGCCTGTGTCACACAACTGCCACCGAACTGACATGTCCCCGTCACCGCCAACGCTCAAAATTCCGTCATCACCGCATGATGGAGCACGCAATGGAACTGAATCTGAACGAAAAAAGCGCTGGCCGCGCTGCCGGCGCAGCCCTTCACGACATCGACCAGCAGCGGCTGCGTATTCTTCGCTGCACCGCCCGCGCCATGGCCAGCAGCCCCGGCGGCCTGCGCTTCAAGGCCGGAACCCGGCCGTGGCTGGAGGGCCTTCCGGCATCCGCCAGGCGCAATGGCCTGCGTGTGGACGCCACGACGCATTGATGAACCCCCTGCTTCCAGCCCCTTCCCAGGGGCTTTTTTACAACCCGTGCGCCGGCAAGCAAGCGGCGCGGCCGGTGTTGTGTGATTGACCCCGAAAACAAGGAATCAGCCATGAAAGAACTGCCCACACCGACCTTTGCGTTCTCGCCGGTCGGAACGCCACGGAGGTCACTTCATCCAGGCGCTCATGCGCTCGCTCCAGTCCCGCCGGTGGGGAAAATCTCGGTCAGCTGGGCCCGTCATCAGGACGAGGTCCGAGAAGCGCAGCGTCTGAGGTACCAGGTGTTCGCGCTGGAAATGGGCGCCACCTTGCCCAAGACCGTGCCCGGCCATGACATCGACCTGTTTGATGACTACTGCGAACACCTCTTGGTGCGCGACTCGGCCAGCGGGCAGGTGATCGGCACCTACCGCGTGCTGACGCCGACGCAGGCCAAGCGCGCCGGCAGCACCTACAGCGACATCGAGTTCGACCTGGTCCGGCTGCGAACCTTGCGCGGGCGCATGGTCGAGCTGGGCCGCAGCTGCGTGCATGCCGACCACCGGCATGGCGGCGTGATTTTGGCGCTGTGGGGCGCGCTGGCCGAGTTCATGGGGCGCAACCAGCTGGACACCATGATCGGCTGCGCCAGCATCCCGATGCAGCACAACGGCGTGCAGGGCGGGCACGCAGCGGCCAGTATCTGGCGCCAGCTCAGGCAGACGCATCTGGCCGCCATCGAATACCGGGTCACGCCGCGCCTGGCCCTGCCGGTGGAGCAACTGGACGATTCGCTGGTGGTCGAGCCGCCGGCATTGATCCGGGGCTACCTGCGGCTGGGCGCCCGGGTGCTCGGCGCGCCGGCCTGGGATCCTGACTTCAACTCGGCCGACCTGCCGATGATGATGCGCGTTGCCGACCTGCCGGCGCGCTACCTCAAGCATTATTCCGCCAGCGCGGCAGCCGCCTGAACCGGCTCAGGCCCGTTGTCCGTCATTGACCAGCACCAGTTTTCCCTTGACGCCGCGCGAACCCATGCGGGCGTAGGCGGCCTTGAGTTCGACCATCGGCAGGGTGCGGTCGATGACCGGCTTGATGATGCCCTCGGCATACCAGCGCGCCAGTTCGGCCATCGCGCTGGCGTTGGCCTTGGGCTCGTTTTTGGCAAAGCCGCCCCAGAACACGCCGACGATGGACGCGCCCTTGAGTAGCGTCAGGTTCAGCGGCAGCGCCGGAATGCTTCCTGCCGCAAAACCGACCACCAGGTAGCGGCCGCGCCAGGCAATCGAGCGAAAGGCCGGCTCGGCCAGGTCGCCGCCCACCGGGTCGTAAATCACGTCCGGGCCTTTGCCGCCGGTCAGCAGCTTGAGGGCTTCGCGCAGGTCCTGGGTGCTGTAGTTGATGGTGGCGTCGGCGCCGATTGATGTGCAGAGTGCGCATTTTTCATCGCTGGAGGCCGCCGCGATGACCCTGGCGCCCAGCGCCTTGGCAATCTGGATGGCCGAGGTGCCGACGCCGCCGGCCGCGCCCAGCACCAGCACGGTCTCGCCGGCCTGGAGCTGCGCGCGGTCGGCCAGCGCATGGTACGAAGTCGCGTAGATCATGATGAAGGCGGCGGCATCGACAAACGGAAAATCCGCCGGCAGGGGCATGCACAGCGCAGCCGGCGCCAGCGTGTGCGTCGCAAAGCCGCCGGTGCCCGACAGGCAGGCGACATGCTGGCCGACCTGCAGGTGGCTCACGCCGTCGCCGACCGCCTGCACCACGCCGGCATATTCGGAGCCGGGCACGAAGGGCAGCGGCGGCTTCACCTGGTACTTGTCCTGCACGATCAGCAGGTCCGGGAAATTCAGGCTCGCCGCCTTGATTTCGATCAGCACTTCGCCCGCCCCAGGCTGCGGCGTGGGCAGTTCCGTCCAGGTCAGGGCGTCAACGCCGGTGGGATTTTGGCAAAGCCAGGCATGCATGGGGTATCTCCGAAACAGGGTACGAACATCCAGGGTTCATCGGGCGGCAGGAAGGCCCGATGAAATCGCATCGAGCAGTGATCATAGGCAAACCGGCCCGTCTTGCACCCCTGAAAACCCGCACCGCCTGTCTCGGTCGTGACCGTAGAATCCAAGCATGAAAATCCTGATCTGCAACGACGACGGCTACCAGGCCAGCGGCATCGTCGCCCTGTATGAAGCGCTCAAAACCATCGCCGATGTCGAGGTGGTGGCGCCCGAGCAGAACAACAGCGCCAAATCCAATGCCCTGACGCTGCATTCGCCGATGTATGTGCAGACCGCGGCCAACGGCTTTCGCTATATCAACGGCACGCCCGCCGACTGCGTGCACATCGCCCTGACCGGCCTGCTGGGCTACCGGCCCGATCTGGTGGTGTCGGGCATCAACAACGGCGCCAACATGGGCGACGACACGATTTATTCAGGCACCGTCGGCGCGGCCATGGAAGGCTATCTGTTCGGCATTCCGGCCATCGCGTTTTCCCAGACCGAAAAAGGCTGGACGCATATCGACGTGGCGGCGCAACAGGCGCGCAACCTGATCAAGCAGCTGATCCCTTCGCTCGAAGCCGTGGCCGAAGGCGCGCAGCCGGCCGTTCCGCCCTGGCTGCTGAATGTGAACATTCCCAATTTGCCGGCCGGGCAGGTCGAGGGCTTCAAGGTGTGCCGGCTGGGGCGCCGCCATGCGGCCGAGCGCGTCATCGTGCAGACCAGCCCGCGCGGGGAAAGCATGTACTGGATAGGCGGCGCCGGCCCGGCCAAGGAGGCCGGCGAGGGCACCGACTTTCATGCCACCACCCAGGGCTATGTGTCCATCACGCCGCTGCATGTGGATTTGACGGACCATGAGCGGCTGCCGTACTGGGCGCAAACAGCGGCCAGGCTCACGCACAAGCACTGAGAAGGTAACTGGCCATGAAGACTCCGTTGAAGCCGCCTTTCGATTCCGCCGGCAAACTGTCTTCAGCCGGTTCCCGGCCTGCGTTTCCGGTGCAGCTCAATGCCGGAAAAGGCAATCATTTTGCTACCAAAACAGTAGCTGCTGCTGCCCGTTCCACAAGCAGTAATGGCAAAAATGACCTTAAAAAACCGTTTCAGCCGGGAGCCTCGGATGGGTTCGGGCTGGACTCGGCGGTGCGCGCGCGCATGGTGCGCCGGCTGGCCGAGCAGGGTGTGCTCGATGCACGGGTGCTGGCGGCCATGGGGGCCGTGCAGCGCCACCATTTTGTCGATACCGCGCTGGCCAACATGGCCTATGAAGACACCAGCCTGCCGATTGGGTTTGGCCAGACCATCTCCAAGCCCAGTGTGGTGGCGCGCATGCTCGAATTGCTGCAGCAGGGGTTGACTGACGCCAGCGGCCGCTTGGGGCGGGTGCTGGAGATTGGCACCGGCTGCGGCTACCAGGCGGCGGTCCTCAGCCACCTGGCCACCGAGGTTTACAGCATGGAGCGCTTGCGCGGCCTGCATGACAAGGCCCGGGAGAATCTGCGCCCCCTGCGCCTGGCCAATGTGCACCTGCTGTTCGGCGATGGCATGCACGGTTTTGCCAAGGGCGCGCCGTATGCCGCCATCATTGCCGCAGCCGGCGGCGAAGCCATTCCGCCGGCCTGGACCGAGCAGCTGGCCGTGGGCGGACGCCTGGTGGCGCCGCTCCAGGATGCCAGCGGTGCCCAGGCGCTGGCGGTGATTGACAGGACGCCGCAGGGAATTCGGCAGACTTTACTGGAGGCGGTTCACTTTGTCCCTTTAAAATCAGGAATCGGTTGAGCTTGGGCGTGCGAATGGCAGCCCGGCAATGGGCAATGGTTAATGAAGAAAGAATCAATGAGTAAAAGCACCTGGTCAAACAGCATGGAATCCCTTCCTGCCTGCGGCCCCCACAAGCGCACCCACTGGACTTCCGGACTGGCGCTGCCCTGCGCCCTGGCGGCGGCCGTGCTGCTGGCTGTCGGCTGCGGTTCACGTTCCCTGAGCAATGCGCCCGTCGAAGACCGCGGCACCGGCCTGTCGCGCCCGGCGCCCGTTGATCCGGTCAAACTGCTGCCGGGCGCTGAAAATGCCGGAAAACCCGGCTATTACAGCGTCAAGCGCGGCGACACCATGATCCGCATCGGCCTGGAAAATGGCCAGAACTGGCGCGACATTGCCCGCTGGAACAACCTTGAAACTCCCTATCTGATCGAAGTCGGTCAGGTGCTGCGGGTCGTGCCGCCCGGCAGCGACGGAACCCAGGCCGTCGTCCGGCCGGTCCTGCCGGGCTCGGCCGGAAGCGCGCCGGTGCAGGGCGGCAGCGGCGCCCAGGCTTCTTCAGCGCCGGTCAATGGCAATGGCAATGGTTCGGCTTCGCCGGCTTCCTCGGGCAGTGACGAGGATGTCGGCTGGATCTGGCCGGCCCAGGGCCCGCTGGTGGCCGGCTTTGATGAAGCCAAGAACAAGGGGCTGGATATTTCAGGCAAGTCCGGCGACCCCGTGCTGGCGTCCGCCGACGGCCGCGTGGTGTATTCGGGTGCCGGCCTGCGCGGCTACGGCAACCTGATCATCCTCAAGCACAACAACACCTTCCTGACCGCCTATGCGCACAACAAGAGCCTGCTGGTCAAGGAAGACCAGACCGTCAAGAAGGGCCAGAAGATTGCCGAAATGGGCAACAGCGATTCCGAGAAGGTCAAGCTGCATTTTGAAATCCGCCGCCAGGGCAAACCGGTCGATCCGGCCAAATACCTGCCGGCCAAGTAAGCCTTCGCGGCTGAAATAAAAAAGGAGCCCCGCCTGTGTGCCGGGCTCCTTTTTTCATGCCGGGACGGATTTTCAGGCCGCATCGGTTCATGGTTCTCAAAAGCCGGCCCCTGTGGCCTGAGACAATTGGGAATGATCGAAGAAACCCAGACACCGCCCCCACCCGCGCCCGCACCCGCACCCGCCGAGTATCCGATTGACCTGCTGACCGTCGAGTCCCTCGACATCGAGGCCCAGGGCATTGCCCACCGCGCCGATGGCAAGGTCGTGTTCATCGAAGGCGCACTGCCTTTCGAGCAGGTGAGCGCCAACGTGTACCGCAAGAAAAGCAGCTTTGAAAAAGCCACGCTGACGGCGATTTACCGCGAGTCGTCGCAGCGCGTGACGCCTGCCTGCCCGCACTTCGGCATGCACACCGGCGCCTGCGGCGGCTGCAAGATGCAGCACCTGCACATCGGCGCGCAGGTCGCCGTCAAGCAGCGCGTGCTCGAAGACAACCTGCGCTTCATCGGCAAAGTCAAGGCCGACAACCTGCTGCGGCCGATTGAAGGGCCGGCCTGGCATTACCGCTACCGCGCGCGCCTGTCGGTGCGCTATGTGCGCAAGAAAGGCACAGCGCTGGTCGGTTTCCATGAGCGCAAGAGCGCCTACGTGGCCGACATGACCGAGTGCCATGTGGTGCCGCAGCATGTCAGCGACATGCTGGTGCCGCTGCGCGGGCTGATCAGCAGCATGGACGCCCGGGAAACCATTCCGCAGATCGAGATGGCCTGCGGCGACGACCTGACGGCGATGGTGCTGCGCCACATGGAGCCGCTCAGCGCGGCCGACCTGGCGCGGCTGCGCGCCTTTGCCGCAGCTAATCCGGGCTTGCAGTGGTGGGTTCAGTCCGGCGGGCTGGACACCGTCAAGCTGCTCGATGACCAGGTCGCGGAGTTGAACTACGGCCTGCCCGAGTTCGGTATCACCATGCCGTTCAAGCCGACCGATTTCACCCAGGTCAACCCGCACATCAACCAGGTGCTGGTGTCGCGCGCGCTGCGCCTGCTGGGTGTGCAGCCGACCGAGCGGGTGATCGACTGGTTTTGCGGCCTCGGCAATTTCACGCTGCCGCTGGCGACAAAGGCGCGCGAGGTGCTGGGCATTGAAGGCAGCGAGGTGCTGGTCGCCCGTTCACGCGAAAATTATGAGCGAAACAAGGCTTCATCGCACGTCCGGCCTGCGCTGGCAGCTACCAAGTTTGTAGCAAGGAACCTGTTCGAGATGACGCCGGCCATGCTGGTCAGGGACGGCGCGGCGGAAAAATGGCTGGTCGATCCGCCGCGCGAAGGCGCGTTCGAGCTGTTCAAGTCGCTGGCCGCGCTGCACCGGCAGCTGGTGACCGGTGTGCCGTGCGACGACGGCATCCACCAGCAAAGCCTGGCGCTGGGCGACTGGACGCCGCCCAGTCGCATCGTCTATGTGAGCTGCAACCCGGCGACGCTGGCGCGCGATGCGGGCGTGCTGGTCGAGGGCGGCGGCTACCGCTGCACGGCGGCCGGCGTGGTCAACATGTTTCCGCACACCGCGCATGTCGAGTCGATGGCGGTGTTCGAGCGGCTGTAGGCGGTGATGCGCTTGCGGCGCGCATGAAAAAAGGGCCTTGAAGGCCCTTTTTTCGATGGCGTGGCAAAAAAGCTTAGTCGCGTTCGCCGCCCATGATGCCGAGCAGGGCCAGCAAGGCCTGGAACACGTTGAACAGGTCCAGGTACAGGGCCAGCGTGGCGCGGATGTAGTTGGTTTCGCCGCCGTCCAGGATCTGCTTCAGGTCATACAGCATGTAGGCGCTGAAAATGCCGATCACCGCGACCGAAATCGCCATCATGCCGGCCGTGGAGCCGACGAAGACGTTGACGATGGAGCCCACCATCACGACCAGCGCGCCGACGAACAGCCATTTGCCCATGCCGGAAATGTCGCGCTTGATCACGCTGGCCAGCGTCGCCATGACGGCAAACACGCCGGCCGTGCCGCCCATGGCCGTCATGATCAGCTGCGAGCCATTGCTGAAGCCCAGGATCATGCCGATCATGCGCGACAGCATCAGGCCCATGAAGAAGGTAAAGCCCAGCAGCACCGGAACGCCGGCTGCCGAGTCCTTGGTCTTTTCAATGGCATACATGAAGCCGAAGGCGCCGCCCAGGAAAACGATCAGGCCCAAGCCGCCACCCAGTGCCTGGGTGATGCCGGTGGCCACGCCCAGCCAGGCGCCCGCAATCGTCGGCAGCATGCTCAGGGCCAGCAGCCAGTAAGTGTTGCGCATGACCTTGTTGCGCTGTTCGGCCGAGTTCGCCAGGCCGGCGTAGCCGAAGCGTTGGACGTTATCAGACATAGTTTCAATCTCCCATAGAGCCCGCGAAGGCAGGCAACGCTTTCATTTTAAGGGACGGGCCTGTTTTTTCAAGCAAGCAGGCAGACCCAGCTCCTACTATTTGTAAGGGTTCTTTCAGCCCATTTGCAGGCAATCGGCGCACGCAGGGCTTTCAAATTTGCGTATGCTTGACGCCTTTCACCCTGCATCAGAAAGAATCAAATCTCCATGAAAACCAAAGCCGTGCTTGAACAGGCCGACATCAAACTCATCGCCGCAGCCGCCGAGGCTGAAGCCCTGGCCAACAACTGGGCCGTGACCATCGCCATCGTCGATGACGGCGGCCATTTGCTGCACCTGCAGCGCCTTGACGGCGCGGCGGCCCTGTCGGCCCACATTGCACCGGCCAAGGCCAACACCGCCGCCATGGGCCGCCGCGAGAGCAAGACCTATGAGGACATCATCAATGGCGGCCGCACGTCATTCCTGTCGGCGCCTTATGTCCAGGGCATGCTAGAAGGCGGCGTGCCCATCGTCAAGGACGGCCAGTGCATAGGTGCGGTCGGCGTCAGCGGCGTGAAGTCCACCGAAGATGCGCAGATTGCGCGCGCCGGCATTGCCGCCATCGGCTTGTAAACTTCCCGGCCTGACGTGAAAAAGCCGACGCCTGGCGTCGGCTTTTTTCATGGAAATTGAGTTCAGCAGTCTTCGTGGCAAGAAAAAAAGCCTGGCTATTCGACCCGGTAAAGGTCCGTGGCTGGCCAAAACGACCTTGGAGCGTGTAGCCCGGATCGTCCCACGATGAAACTGGTGAATGCGATGCTGCTTATTTGGTCAGGATCAATTTGCCCAGACGCGTGGCCTGCAGGCGGTAGGTCAGGCCGTTGTGGCTGATGTCCACTGTTTTTTGGCCGCGCAGCAACTCGGTGCTGTCCACGCAGCCAGGGCGGCTGTCGGCAGCCTGGGGGCTTGACGCGGTCGAGGCCGGTTTCTGGCTTGCGCCTATGGCATGGGGTTGCGCTTGGGACATGGATGCTTGCCTCAGTTCTTCGGTTCGGTGATGAAGCCGATCTTGCGCACGCCGGCCTGTTGCGCCGCCGCCATGGCCTGCGCCACGCGCTCGTAGCGAACGGCCTTGTCGCCCCGGATGTGCAGGTCGGGCTGCGGTTCCTGGGCGGCGGCCGCTTTCAGCCGGAGCGCCAGTTCCTCGTCGGTGATTTTCGCGTCGTTGAAGTAGTAGCTGCCTTCGGCATCGACGCTGAGCCGGACCGTTTCCGGCTTGATGAGCTGCTGCTCGTTGCTGGCGCGCGGCAGGTCGATGTTGACGGAATGCTTCATGACCGGCACGGTGATGATGAAGATGATCAACAGCACCAGCATGACATCGACCAGCGGCGTCATGTTGATCTCGTTCATCACCTCGTCGGTGTCGTCCTGGGTTCCGAAAGCCATGCTCAGCTCCCTTTTCTCATGACCAGCACATTGGCCGCGCCGGGGCCGCTGACCCGGGCGCCGGTCAGGAAATAGGCGTGCAGGTCATGCGCGAAACGGTTGAGCTTGCCGCTGACCGACTTGTTGCCGCGCACCAGGGCGTTGTAGCCCAGCACTGCGGGAATGGCGACCGCCAGGCCCATCGCGGTCATGATCAGGGACTCGCCGACTGGGCCGGCGACCTTGTCGATGCTGGCCTGGCCGTTCAGGCCAATCGCCAGCAGTGCATGGTAGATGCCCCAGACCGTGCCGAACAGGCCGACGAAGGGCGCGGTGGAGCCGACCGAGGCCAGCACGGCCAGGCCGGACTGCATGTTGGCGCTGATGTCGTCAATCGAATTGCGCAGGCTGCGCGTGACCCATTCGCTCAGGTCGAGCGCGTCATGCAGTTGCGGCTTGGTGTTGCCATCCTTGTGCAGCACATGGGCCGTGGCTTCGCGGCCTTCAAGGGCCAGCAGGCGAAACGGATTGGCCGGGTCGGCGCCGAACTTGGACAGGCCATCGGCGAAGTCGGCGCTGTGCCAGAAGCTTTCGGTCGCCTTGGCCTGCGCCGAGAGCCGGCGCACGTCGAGCGCCTTGATGATGATGACCATCCACGAGGCCAGCGACATGAGCAGCAGCAGGATGGCAACGCTTTTGGTGACGATGTCGCCTTGTGACCAGACGTGGGCAAGGCCGAATTGGGTTTCCATTTTTTTAACGACTCCAGAAGGACTATTCAAGAACAAAATTGATGGGCACGTTGAACCACATTTCCTCGGCCACGCCGCCGCGCTTGCCGGGCACGTAGCGCCATTTGAGGACGGTGGCCAGCGCGGCCTGGTCGAGGCGCTCAAAGCCGCTGGACTGCCGAAGCTCGGCTTTCTGCGGCACGCCGTCGGCGCCTATCAGCACGCGGACAACGACCTTGCCCTGCTCGCCAAGGCGCTTGCTGAGCGGGGGATAGGCCGGCTTGGGGTTTTGCAGGTAGTCGGCATTGCTGGACGGCAACTGCACGGCCGCAGGCGCTGGCGCTGCAGGCGGCGCTGCTGGCGCTTCGGGAGCCGCAGTAGGCGTGCTTGCAACAGCCGGTGCGAGGCTGCCCGTGGGGGCGTTGGGCGAGGGCGTCGGGTCGGCAATGGCCAGCGGCTGCGCTTGCGGCCGGGCGGCTGGCTTCGGAACGACTTTTTTCTGCACGCTGGGCGTGACGGGCCGTACCGGTGGCGCGGGTGGAGCAGGGGGGGCGGGTTCTGCCTTGGGTTCGGGGAGTTCGATCAATTGCGCCAGCACCTCGACAGGAACAATCAGTTGCGCCGTGCGCAGCAGCAGGCCGCTTTGCAGCGCCCAGATCAGGCCGACATGCAGCGCCACCACGCCCAGCGCAATCGCGGCGTTGCGGCTCAGGCGCGGGCGAGGCAGGTCGGCTGGCGGCATGGAGAAGGCTGAAAGGGCGGTGGCGTTCATTGAAGTGGAACCATCATGCGGGCTGATGGCACGGCGTGCCATGACGTGAGTCATGGCTGGCGCCGGAAAATCCAGCAGGCAGAGCCGATCACCAGGATCAGGCTGACGGGAAGGGCGGCAATCACAGCGCCAGGGTGTTCCATGACGGGCCTTTTGCAACAGGGGCGGCCAGCGAGACATTGGCGCTCGGGCGGGTGGCGCTGCATTGCGCCACCACGTCACGGGCGCAGCCTTCGCAGCGGCCGCACTGGGTCGCCACGCCAAGCTCGAACTGGATATCGTCAAAACCCATGCCGGCATGCGCATGGCGGGCAATTTCACGGTCAGAGATTCGGCGGCAGACACAGATGATCATGATGATGGATTGGGCTGGCTGATGAACAAGGAGTGTTGACAGTATAAATGCGAATCGCTCTTATTTGCAATAACCTTGTTCTCTGACGGTCACTTATTTTTGACTGCTCCCCTGCCTGAAGGCCGGGGATTCTGATTCCCGCTGCGCCTGCTTACGGGCGCCTGCGCGCTGCACTTTAGCCAGCTTCGCTTCACTGGCCCGGTACCAGCGGCCTTCAAGCGTCTGGCCACTTGAAGCCGTGGCGCAGGTCTTGTTGCCCAGGTCGATGCCGACCGCGACAACTCCTTCGGATGGAATGCCTTCAATCTCCACGGCCACGTTCAAATACCAACGGCCTCGCGCATCCTGGCTGATGGAGCCGGCGCGCAGTTCAAACTTGCTCAGGCCGTAGCTGTCCCACAGGCTCAGATTCAAGCCGCAGAATTTCACCTGCCCATTGCGATAAGAAACGCCGCCCTTTTTGAACGGTATCCAGCCCAGCGAGTACTTGGCGGACTTCGGGTTGCTCACGCGCCAGTTCAGCCGGGCTTTCTTGAACTGCCTGCGCCGGGTGGCGTATTCCTCGCACACGAGCTGGACGGTGGCGCTGCCGACCTTGACACCTTCGCACTTGCTGAAACCCGCCGTGTACTTTTGCAGGTCGTAGGCGCTCAGCCACTTCTGGCGCTCACGGATGGAGCGGTGCGACAACTCGTTGACGTAGTTCCAGACCTGATTGACCTCTCGCGCTATCGCCGCAAGGGCAGGCGTGTGCTTGTCCTTGATGCGCAGCTTGAGGGTTTTGACTGTTTTCACGGTTCAATTATAATTGGTCTATGAATAAGAATAAAGAACTTCGACAAGGCAGACACTGTGTTTTTGCGATTCATGTGCATTTGGTCTTTGTTACGAAATATCGCCGTGGGGTATTCAAGGCTGAACACATGGCAGCGATGCAGGGCATCATGGCCTCCATCTGCAAGGACTTTGAAGCACAACTGGTTGAGTTCAATGGCGAGGCTGACCATGTGCATTTGCTGGTGAACTACCCACCAAAGGTTGCGCTATCGACGCTGGTGAACAGCTTGAAGGGTGTCTCCAGCCGGTTGATGCGAAAAGAGTATGGAGACTTCCACCCTTGGCTAAAACGCCGTGGTGTGCTGTGGTCGCCAAGCTACTTTGCCGCATCGTGTGGGGGCGCGCCGATTGAAATACTCAGGCAGTACATCCAGCAGCAGCAGGCTATCGACGCGTAGGCGCTCAGACCCCGGCATGAATGCCGGGGCTTGCCGCTTGGGGAGGGTCATTCCCGCGAAGGCGGGAATCCAGCAACACGGGCTGAAATACTCAAACGAGTCTGGATACCCGCCCCCGATCAGGCCCTGGGCAGGCTCTTCGCGGGTATGACGATGTTGATTCCAGTACGCATGCGCCAACACGCAAAAGGTATTTTCAAGCACATATTTACTCCTGATTTAATAGCTACTCATGCATACCTTGATTGCGAAAGAGGCATATTTGGTACCTGAAAAAGCGGGTTTTAGAGCCAAAACAGGCCCCCAGAGGGCGTGAAAGCGCTGCCCAGGGAGGAAAAACCACTACTTTTCAGCATCAAATCAGCCTCTAGAGCAATGAGTACGGGCGCAAGCAGCTATGCAATTCATAGCATGGCAAAAACCCTGTCTATCAATAGACGGCATTTCTGAAATTTCTGCGTCCCTTATTGCTGGCCGCATCCTTGGCACTTCTTGAACCGGCCAAGGCAGGGGCTATGCCCTGCGCGGTGATGGAGGCAGGCAGGCCCAGTGGTTGTCCAGCCTGACATCGCCCGGCATCATTTTGTGCGGAAGGCGCGCGGCGCCGGAGCTGCCGTTGATCCACAGGGCATCATTCTGGCCGCCAGCCCAGCAGCCCTTGTCCCCAGCGGCCACGGCGCAGGCATGGGGCAGCGCGACCAGTTCGCGCCACGAACCATCGGTATTGAACAAGGCCAGGCCGTGGACACGCGGGCAACCCACGGCCCAGCCGTCCTTCAGGGCACAAATGGCGCCGCCATAGCCCGCAAGGCTGGTGGCGGCTTCAAACGGTTTGAGCGCGCTGCCGTTAAACAGGGCCAGCACCGGCGCCTGGTTTTTTTGCGCGGCGGCCTCGTGCTCGGCCTGCAGCGCAATGCCCAGCAAGGGCGGATGCTTCGCGTCGGAAGCGCCTTGCCACGCCAGATGCCGCAGGCTCAGGCGCTTGTCCGCCAGGCGCCACTGGCCCAGCAGCGCGCCCGTGCCGGCATCGAGCCTGACGAGCGAGGAGTCCATCTGGTCCATATCCAGTTTTGCGCGTCCGGTTTCGGGCCGGGTGGGAACGCCGCCGTTGGCCACCAGCAGCGCGGGGTGGGCCGGGTCCGCCTCGTCCCAGATCAGCTCGTGCGAGTCGATGCCGAAAGTCGGCCACTCTTCGATCTTGGCCAGCGAGCGTGCATCGCGCACGCCGACCAGCCCGGCGCCGGTTTCCAGGTCCGTTTCGGTGGTGTAGAGCCGCTGGCCGTCCGGACTGGCGATGACATGCCCGTTGAAGGCCCGGCCAGGGTCAGCCCATTGCCATTGCACCGGCTTGCCGCCCTGGGGCGACCAGCGCAGCAGCCAGTCGCCGGGCCGGCGGGCCACCGCCAGCAGGGTTTCGTCCGGCAGGGCCAGCACGCCGTGCGCGCGGGTCGGCACGGCAATGGACTGCACTATCCCCAGCGTGTCCAGCGCGCCTTGGGCTTGCGGCGATAGCACGCCAATCGCAAAACCGCCAGCGCCTTCCCACGCGGCGACCAGCAGCGCGGAAGGCGGCGAGTCGGCCGGGCGCGTGGCTGCGCTGCAAAGCCAGGGTACCAAACCCAGTCCGCCAAGGCCGCCCAGCATGCCAAGCGCCGCGCGCCGGGTGCTCATGCCCCTTAGTCTCCGTCCGCGTCGGAAAAGCCCATGCTGATGTCCAGCGCAGGCGCTACCTTGCCCTCGGCCACGCGCTTGAGGCTGGCCAGCGAACGCGCGGCATCAAGCACCTGCGGATGACCCGGCGCACGGCTGGCGGTGAGGTTGCGGATGCGCAGGTCGGTTTGCCGGGTCGCGGCCAGCAGCGCGTCGGCCACCGGGTTGAGTCCCTTGCCGCGCAGGTAAGTTTCCAGCGGTACCAGCCCTTGGCCGGGCAACGGGGCTTCCTGGCCCGTCAGCACGCCCAGGCTGCGCAGCGCTTCCCATTGGTTGGCCCAGCTTTGCGCCGTCTGGCCGCTGGCCGCGCGGGGCCACTCGGGGGCCTCCCTTGGCTTGGCCGCGCGCAGCGGCTTTTCCATCTGCGCCCAGCGCAGGCGTTCCAGGCCGCCCACCCATTGATTGACCAGTTCGCCCATTCCGGCAATGACTATTTCCGGCTCGGCGTTCGGCCAGTCGGTAGCCGCCAGCGCCTTGAAGTCGTGCTGCAAGGCCAGTGCTTCGCGTTCCACGTCCAGCGCCACCTCTTGCGCATAAGCGCAGGCGGCGGAGCCCGGCGCCACCGGCTGCGTCCACAGTAGCCATTCGAGTGCCGGCAGGCCCTTGGCCGGCGTGCCGACGCGCTCCATGGCCGCAGGCCCTTGCGGCGCGGCACGGATGGCTTTGTCGATGAGGGCCGGGCGCGTCGGCGAAAAGTCGATTTGCCGCTGGGAGCGGCGGGTGATCAGCGGCCCGACGGCCACCGTCGAAAGCCGCTCCCAGGCGCGGGTCGTGGCTTGCCACTGCACGCGCGCGGCAGACTGCGCTTCGCCGGCTGGCGGGCTGGCATTGCACAGCGCCTTGACGGTCACGGGCAAGGCCTGCGCCTCGCGGGCAAAGTCGTCAGCCCGTGGCAGCGTCCAGTGCTGGTGCAGCCCTTGCAGGATGTTGTCCGGGGCGTAGGCCGGAACGGCTACTTTCGCCCAGTTGGCCTGCGCCATGGCCGATCCGCAGGCCAGCAGGCTGACCGCCAGCATCAGGGCCGGTCGCACCCGGGGTGCGCAGGGAATGGAAAACACCGGCAGCGAAAATTTCACAATGACTCCACGAATTTGACCAGCGCTTCACGCTGAGCCTTGTTCATCTTCAGCACCTGCTGCTTGCTGGCCTCGGCTTCGCCGCCGTGCCACAGAATAGCTTCGAGCGCGCCGCGCGCCCGGCCGTCGTGCAGCAGCCGGTCATGGCTGTTGACATCCCTGATCAGGCCGATGCCCCACAGCGGCGGCGTTTTCCACTGGCGGCCGCTGGCCTGGAAATCGGGCCGGCCATCGGCCAGGCCTTCGCCCATGTCGTGCAGCAGCAAGTCGGTGTAGGGCCAGATGCGCTGGCCGTTCAGCGCCTTGCTGGTCAGCTGCGGAAATGGCCCCGCCGTGGTGACATAGTCCGGCCGGTGGCAGGCCGCGCACTGCGCTTGCGCGAACAGCCGCTGGCCATGCACGGTTTGCGCGTCGTGTGCGTTTCTGCGCGCCGGGGGAGCCAGCGTGGCCTGGTAGAACACCACATCGCCCAGCGTCTTGTCGTCGATCTCGGGGCCTTCGCCGTGCGCGCCGCGCGGCGACTTCAGGCAATCGGTTTGGGTGGGCGTGCAGCTTTCGTCAGGGGCCTTCGATGAGGTGATGCCGACATCGCCCCGGAAAGCGCCGGCGGTCTGGTGCGCCACGCTGGCGACGTTGGCCTTCCAGCCAAAACGGCCCAGCATTTCGCGCCCGGCGAACGCATCCCAGACGCGGTTCGGCTGGCCCTTGATGGGGCCGGGCGTGGCCGCTTGCCGGGCCGCATTGCCGAGAATCTCCGTTTCGGGAATAGCTTCGAGCAGGCCCACGCCGATGATCTGCGGCGCGATGCGCGGCCCGATCATCACCCCGGGGTGCATGGGGCCATAGCCCAGGTGGCTGAAGCTGTAAACCGGTTGTTGCAGCGTGTAGCGCGTGCCGTCGGCAAAGCGGCCGCTGACCGGCGTGTAGCGAATCACCACCTCGCCTTCGGGCTTGACGCCTTGCACCGCCGCGTTGTTGAACTGGTCGCCGTACACCGGCTCGGGCACCACGCCGGCTTTGGGGCTGGCGTTGCCGGGCACGGACAGGCGCATCAGCAGCCCGACCGCCGGGTCTTGCCCCAGCCGGTTGCGGATTTGCGGCGGCTGGCCGCGTCCGTCGGTCACATGGCAGCCGCCGCAGGAGCGGGCGATGAAGTGTGGCCCGAGTCCGTCGCGCGCCGTGGTGGAGGCCGGCGCCTCGACCCAGTTGCGCTTGAAAAACGAGTTGCCGATGACAAAGCGCGTGCGCTCCTCATCGCTCAGGTTGGCCGCCGGGAACGAAAAGGCATTGCGCCCGGTGGCAAACACCGTGGTGTCGCCGCCGGGTTTTTCATCGTCCGGCGGGCTGGCCGCGCCGATGCCGAGGCTCATTCCAAGACTGGCGGTTCCGCAGAGCAACGCGGCGGCAAAACGTATTCCCATCATGGTTTTTCCATTACTTCTTGGGTGCGTCGAAAGCGACTCTGGTAATGCCCACGGCCTTGGCGGAGGCCGCCAGATCCTTGCTCTGCTGCGTCAGGCTGTCGATGGTTTTCTGGATGCGCAAGCGCCCGGCAGCGTCCTTGGCGCCGACGATTTCACGGTCAAACGGCGCCTGGATGCCTTCGGCTGCCACGACCGAGCCCGTGATCTGCTTCGTGGTTCGTTCGGCCAGACCAGCGTCCCTGGCTGCAACCAGGTCGCGCAGGGACGCGCCCTTGAGCACGCTGCCGTCGGCGCGCTTGTATTCGCCCAGCCAGACGTTCTGGATGCCACGGGCGTTGTTCACCACATCGCGGTGCGTGTTGTCGGAAAAGCAGGAATGCTCGTCTTCCTGGTCCTGGCTGTTCATCGCCACTTCCAGGCGTTCGCCGGCCAGCTCGCCGCGCGACAGCGAGCCCAGGCCCAGCAGGATCTTGCGCACCGACTCTTGGCCGCCTTTTTCGAACCTGGCACGGTAGTTGGTCTTGGCACCGGGCGCCCACTGTTTGGCCACGCTGCCCAGGTCGTCAACCAGCAGTTCGGTGACCGTGGTCAGGTACTGGCGGCGGCGGTCGGCGTTGGGTTTCTTGCCATCGACAAAATCTTCAAAGCTGCGGTCGCCGGGTCCGGTTTCCGACACATCCTGTCCCCACAGCAAAAACTCGATGGCATGCCAGCCGGTGGCGATGTTTTCTTCGCCGCCGCGCTCGTTTTGCGCCGACAGGCTCTTTTTGCTGATGGCGAACTTGCGCTTGTTGATCAGGCCGCTGTCGGGCTTGCTCTTGACGCCGTCCACATACGATTCATCCATCGGCCAGGCGTTGATGCGGCCTTCGGGGCCGTTGGCGTCATCAATCGGGCCGCCATAGAAGCGGAAAGCTTCGGTCTGGCCGTAGAACTCACGCGCCGCCAGCCAGGCCTTGCGCGCCGCTGCCAGGCTGTCGGCCGAAGGCGACTTGGCGAAGGCGTCGATGGCTTGTTGCATGGTTTTTGCGGCGGTCAGCGTGTCGGCATAGCTGGCTTCGACCAGGGCCGCGTAGTGTGAGGCCACTGCATTGAACGACACCGCGCCGGCGGGGGCCGTGACCCCGGCGGGGGCTGGGGCCGTCTGGGCCATGGCGGTCTGCGATGCGGGGATGAGCGCCAGCAGGCTTGCGGCGATGACAAGATGTTTCATGAAGCTCCTTGAAAGAATGCAGCGAAGTGAATGGGGAAACTACAAATGATAATTATTCGTATTTTAGAGTTGAAATAAGAGCAGACGCCATCAGCGCTGCCGAAGCTGTCGCCCTGCGCAGCAATGCAGACCGCAGGCACAGGCAGGGCAATCGCACCTAAATTGATAGCACGCTGCAATCAAGCACCTTGAGCATATAAGCCGGATCCCAGCCAGCGCGGCAGCGCTTGCTTTTGACGCTGGCCTTCAGGCTGGTCTCGCGCTGAAGCTGGGTGAGCGCCAGGCGGCGCAGGCACGCCAGGTTGGCCGGGCCTTCGTCCCTGCGCACTTTGCAGGCGTCCTCCCTGAAACTCACGTCCAGCGACCAGTGCAATTCGTTCTCCACCGCCCAGTGGCTGCGGATCGCCTGGGCAATGGTCTGTGCGCTCGCGCTCAAGGGCAAACTGCTGATGTAGTAGTGGGTCTCGTCGCTGGTTTTGCCTGCCACCTGGCGCGTGCGCCGCACCATGGCGATGGTTTGCAGGTTCGTCCAGTATTTGGTGGCGCGCTTGAGGTGCTCGGGCACCGCCATGAGCCAGTGTTCGCGGCTCTCAATGCGCCCGTGGTTGTGGGTACTGGCGCATTCCCGATAGTGGCTGTGCGCTGGCCCGATTTGCTCGCTGGCGTGGCAAGCCTCAAACCAGGCCGCAACTCCCCCGTGCAGGTGGCGGTGGTTGCCCTTGAGGTTGAGCACGTAGTCCGCTTCACTGTGCACGATGGCTTTGGTGATGGCCTTTTGACACCCCATGGCGTCAATGGTGACGATGCAGCCCTGGATGCTCAGCAGCTTGAGCAACTCGGGAATGGCGGTGATTTCGTTGGACTTTTTGTCCGTCTGCACCTGCCCCAGCAACATGCTGGCCTGGCACGCCCAGGCGCTCACGATATGCAGCGCCGACTGTCCGCCATGGCCCGAGCCGCGCACGCTCTTGCCATCAATGGCCACCACGCCCTGGACCTGGCCGGCAATGCTTTGCAGCCAGTCGATGCATACTTTCTCCAGCGCCTGCGAGTCAATGAGCTGGAACACCCGGCCAAACGTGTCGTGCGAGGCAATGCCATTGGGCAGCTTCAAAAACGTGGCGAACCATTCCTTCTTTGCCTTGCCAAACTGCACCACGTCAACCCAGTTATCGGCCCCGCCGATAACCGCGCACAGCGCAATCACCAAAATGTCCATCAGTTCATGGCGCCGTGTGCGCTCGATGCGAGGATCGGGCACCTGCCGCAAGTGCTCCATCAGGCTTGTCCCGGTGCTTTGCGTCATCAACAATTCAGGCTTCCCAAATCACATGACTATAGTTTCCTCCCCCTTTGCGCTTGGCTTCTTCAATTCCTGCTATCAATTTAGGTACGATTGCCCTGCAGGCACAGGCAGGTTGCTATTAAAAATGTAGCGCATTGCGCCCATGTACTGTGCGCTGAAGGCTTATTTTTTTCAAAAATCCGGTCGTGCTGGCGCTGCTGGCTCAACGCCAGCAGCGCCATCATCCACAGGGCCAATTGGAAAATGGAATCAGACCTCGGCCCACATGCGCAGCAGGTTGTGGTAGCAGCCGGTCAGGCGGACCACTTCGGGGCTTTCGGCCGTGCCCTGCGCCGACTGCGCCAGGTCTTTTTGGCGCAGCGACGTGATGGCCATGTCCATTTCATACAGGAGCCGGCGCTGCGCATCGGCGCGAACCATGCTTTCAATCCAGAAGAAGCACGCCAGCCGCTCGCCCCGGGTGACCGGCTCGACCCTATGCACCGAGGTGCCGGGGTACATCACCAGGTCGCCGGCCTCGAACTTGATGCGCTGCTCGCCATAGGTGTCCTGCACCACCAGTTCGCCACCGTCGTAGCTGGCCGGATCGCTCAAGAACAGCGTGCAGGAAATGTCGGTGCGCACATGGCGCGCCGTGGCGGCATGGGTGCGCACGGCGTTGTCGATGTGGTTGCCGAAGTGGTTGGTACCGGTGCCGCCGCCATAGCGGTTGAACAGCGGCGGATACACCGATTTCGGCAGGGCGCCGGTCACGAACATCGGATTGCGGGCCAGTGCCACGGAGACGAGGTGGCGCGCCTGCTGGGCCGCCGGCAGATCCTCGGGCAGTTGCAGGTTGTTCTTGACGGTGCCGGACTGGCTGCCGGCGGTGATGCGGCCGTCGGCCCAGTCGGCGGCCAGGATCAACTGGCGCACCTGCGCAAGTTCGTCGGGCTGGAGGGCTTGGGGAATGCGAAGCAGCATGGGGTGATTTCCAAAGTGAATCGGGCATTCCGGCCACTGGCGGGAATGCCCGAAGTTTTAAGGCGCGCGATGGCAAGCGCTGAAGTTTAGAACCTGCTGGTCAGAGTCAGGCGCACGCTGCGTTCGTCGCCTGGCGCGGCAAAGCCCCGGTACAGCGTGTTGTAGTACACCTTGTCGAACAGGTTGTCGATGTTCAGCTTGACGGTGTTGTCTTGATTGATGCGGTATTCCAGCAGGGCATCGGCCTTGACGTAGCCCGGCGCGCGGTTGGTGCTGGTCACGCTGTTGGCGGGCTTGTTCTGGCTCACGGCCGTGAAGCCGCCGCCGATGCGCCATTTGTCGCCGATGCGGTAGGTGGTGAACAGGTTGGCCTGGCGGGTCGGGCTCAGGCCCGGGTTTTGCCCGACTTCGGCCTGGCCTGCGGCGTTCGAGCCTGATTTGTCAATCACCGCTTTCAGGAAACCGATGCCCGCGAACACATCCCACTGCGGCGTGATGCGGCCGGCAATCTCGAACTCCAGCGCGTCGGTATGGCGCTTGCCCGACAGCAGGTAGGAGTTGTTGGCGGTGTCGATGTCGGTGTTGCGTTCGTTGTACTTTTCAGTGCGCGCCAGCGCCGTGCGGAACGACAGGTCGCCGTTGTACAGCTCCCACTTGGCGCCGATTTCCATGTTGCGGCTGCTTTCCGGTTCGGTGTTGGCCGAGGTGGGATCGAACTGGTAAAGGTCGCCCGACGTGTTGAACGAGGTGCCGTAGGCGGCGTAGTAGCTGACCTCTTCGGTGGGCTGGAACATCAGGCCTAGGCGCTTGCTCAGCAGGCTGTCGGAGCGCGAGAGCGGCGTATTATTGGGCGCGGCGTTGCCTGAGCGGTCATACTCACCCTTGAAATTGTCCAGGCGCAGGCCGCCAACCAGCTTCCAGTAGGGCGCGATCTCAATCGTGTCCTGCACATACAGGCCCAGCGTGGTGGCCTTGAATTCGGTGGCCAGGTGCTGGGTCAGGTTGCCGCTGATGCCGGCGCTGCCTGGGTTACCGACCGTGGTGGCGGGTTTGGCGGAGGCCAGTAAGGGATAGGTCGAGCGGCTGGATTTTTCAAGCGCGTACTCGGCGCCCACCAGAAGGCTGTTCTTGCGGCCAAACCAGTTCGTCGTGGTCAGGTAGTCGGTCTGCAGGAAGGTGTGGTGCTCTTCGCCCGACTTGGCATTGGTGCGCCGGTTGACCACCGTGTTGGGATTGAGGTTCAGGCTGGTCGTGCCGGTGGGGAAACTCGACTGCGTGGCCCACATGGCGCGCGAGTAATGACCGTCGCGCACGCTGGTTTTCAGACTGCTGCCATCGGCCCAGCGGTGCGTGTGCGACAGGGTCACCGCATCGGCCTTGTCGTTCTGGAAGTCGCTGTCCAGGCCGTACCAGTATTTGTTGACGGGCGAAGGGGCCGGCTTGCCCTCGAACCACGCAAACCCCCAGTCGGGCTTGTCGTTGTAGTGCAGGTGGTAGTAGCTGATCTCGAATTCGTTGGCGGTGCCGATGCCCAGGCGGTAGTCCAGCGCCAGCCCGCGCCGGTGCGTGGAGGCGCCGGCATTGTCGCCGCGCCCGTCGCTGTCGGTCGCCATGGCGTTGATGCGCAGGGCGGCGTCGTCGGCCAGCTTGAAGTTGAAGTCGCCCTGATAGCGCTGGTAGTTGTTGGTGCCGATGGTCGCGTTGACCTCGTGCTCGGTGATCAGGCGCGGCTGCTTGCTGACCTGGTTCACGATGCCGCCGGTCGAGCCCCGGCCGAACAGCATGGACGCCGCGCCGCGCAGCACCTCGACCCGGTCGGTGTTGAACACGTCGCGGTTGTACTGCGCGATGTCGCGCATGCCGTCAAGGTAAATATCGCCCGCCGCGCTGAAGCCGCGCAGGCGGATGTTGTCGCCCACGCGGCCGCCTTCGCCGGCCTCGAAGGTGATGCCGATGACGTTTTCAAGCGCGCTCTTGAAGCTGTCCTTGCCCTGGTCGTGAATCAGCTTGTCGTTCACCACGGTCAGCGACTGCGGAATGTCCTTGGCGGGCACTGGCATCTTGCCGACGCTGGTGATGCCGCTCTGGTAGGTCTGGGCCGCACGGTCGCGCGTGCCGGTGACGGTGACGGGCGCCAGGCTTTTGCCTTCGGTTTGGGTTGCTTTGGTCGATGGTGTCGCGGTGGAGTCGGCTGTGGGCGCGGTGCTTTGCGCCCAGCCCGAAACCGATACGGCCAGCATCAGCGCGCCCAAAGGCAGCAGTGCCCGTTCAGAAGACAAGGGGCTTGGCCGCAAGTCATTGGACGAAGGATTGCCGGCGTGGCTGGTACGGGATTTTGCGGTGTGCCGAGTGCGGGCAGGGCGTGCGGAAGGGTGTGCCAAGATGGCCTCCAAGCGTGGTCATGCCTTAGCTGGCGATGAACCGGGTTACAGAAAAATGGCTTGGCTGGCTTGGCGCAATCCCTTGGGACGCGGCTTGGCTGGCTTGTGAAGTTGAGGCTGAATTTTATAGTTAATGAGAATGATTCGTAATAATTTGCATCAGCAATGTAAAGATTTTTTTGATTTGCGGCTAAAAAACAACAAAGGGGCCATGAGGCCCCTTTTGGTCAATGCGCCGGCTCCCAGACAGAGCGTCGGCTGGCGTCGTGGCGCCTAGCTGATCTCGCCCATCTGGCTTTGCAGGTAGTTCTGGATGCCGACCTTGGCGGCCAGCTCGATCTGGGTTTCCAGGAAGTCGATGTGCTCCTCGGTGTCGTCCAGGATGTCCTGCAGCAAATCGCGCGAGACGTAGTCGCGCACGCTCTCGCAATGCGCCATGCCGTCCTTGACGGTGGCCTGGGCGGCGGTTTCAAGCGCCAGGTCGCTGTTCAGCGCTTCGAGCACGTCCTCGCCGATCATCAGCTTGCCCAGATCCTGCAGGTTGGGCAGGGCATCTAACATGAACAGGCGGTCCATCAGCCGGTCGGCGTGCTTCATCTCGCCGATGGATTCCTCATATTCCTTCTTGGCCAGCTTGTCCAGTCCCCAGTGCTTGAACATGCGGTAATGCACAAAATACTGGTTGATGGCCGTCAGCTCGTTCTTGAGCTGGGCCTGCAGGAAAAAAATGACTTGTGCGTCGCCCTTCATGGGAACTCCTTTGGTGGTTTGTAACCGGCTTATTGTCGGTATGCCTGCAGCATGAGGCAAGCAAAAATCCATCGCCAAACAATGCCCTGGCCGACGGAAATTCCGCGCAAATTGCGGTAATGCGGGCGCCGCTGGCGTCATCAGGCCTCTGCATAGCGGCGCCGGGTGGCTCCCAGGCATAAAATTCCAAGACATTTATGCCTTTTGCGCATGCACTGCTTGCGTTGACAGCTATTAAAAACATAGCATTATGGGGCAGTCCGCAGGTATTGATTTTCATCTTTTCCGGGCAAACCCATCGAAATGAATACCCTGACTGCTTGAACAGGCATTGAGATTTTCTGGATCAAATGAGAATCATTCTCATAAAATAAACCGACATTCATTTTCAGCCAGCCACCAAGGCCGGAGTTTTCCGGTGTTGCAGCCAGCGGTTGTTTTCAACTGTTTTCAGGGCTTCATCGTGGCAGCAATCTTTCTACCGGCAAGCCGGGCGGCCTGTTCCGTTTCGTATCACGCAACGCCGGTTCCCTATGCCTTGCGCAAATTTCCCGTGTTCATGGCGCTGGCCTGCGGCTGCGCCCTGACGGTGCAGGCGCAGACCCTGCCTGAAGAGGCGCGGCAGGGCGCCCAGCGGATCGCCGTCAAGTCGCTCGGGGAAATCATCGTCAGCGGCTCGCGCAACGAGCAGCTGAGCGACGACTTGCCGATGTCGGTGGACGTGATCAATGCCGCCGACATCGAGCAAGGCCAGATCCGCGACATCCGCGATGCGGCCCGCTACCTGCCCAACGTGTCGGTCAAGCGTGCCCCGGCGCGTTTCGGCCTGATCGGCGGCAGCAGCGACGGGCGCGGCGGCAATGAAGGCTTCAACCTGCGCGGGCTCGACGGCAACCGGGTCTTGTTGCTGGTCGATGGCATCCGGGCGCCGCGCAGCTATGTGTTTGGCAGCTATGCCTTCGGGCGCGATTCGTTTTCCATCGACCTGCTCAAGCGCATCGAGATCATCCGCGGCCCGGCCTCGGCGCTCTACGGCTCGGACGGCCTGGCCGGGCTGGTGAACTTCATCACCCACGAGCCGGCCGATTTCCTGGCCGAAGGCAAATCCATCGGCGGGCGCGCTTCCACCAGCTACAGCGGCGACGACCAAGGCCTGGCGGTCAGCGCCACCGTGGCCGGGCGGGCCAGCGAGTCGGTGGAATGGCTGCTGTCGGCCAGTCAAAGCCGCGCCAAGGCGCTGGACAACCAGGGCACGAACGACTCGGCCAACGTGGACCGCACCCGCCCGAATCCGCAAACCGACAAGGCCAACGCGCTGCTGGCCAAGCTGGTGCTGCGGCCCACGGCGGCCCAGAAGCATGTGATGACGCTGGAGCATGTCGAGAAACAATCGGACTACGAGCTGCTCACCGCGCGCGCCAAGCCGCCGCTCACGGCCAATTCGGTGCTCAACGGCAACGCGCTGAGCACCGCCGAGCGCACCCGGCTGACCTGGGACGCGCGCTACAAGACCGACAGCCTGCTGGCCGACAACCTGCAGACGGTGCTCGGCTACCAGGACGCCGCCTCGCGCCAGTACACCTTTGAAAACCGCAACACCTCGCTCGACCGGGTGCGCGACATGACTTATGACGAGCGCAGCTGGCAGGCCGGCATCCAGGCCGACAAGACCCTTCGGCTGTCGCCCGAGTGGTCGCAGAAGATCACCTACGGCGCCGACTTTTCGCGCGCCGACATCGTCAACCTGCAAACCGGCCAGGTGCCGGCTGCCGGCGAGACCTTTCCGCTCAAGCGCTTCCCGGACACCCGGGAGACCAGCGCGGCGCTGTACCTGCAGGACGAGTTCATCAGCGACCGCTGGAGCGTCACGCCCGGCGTGCGGCTGGACCGTTTCAAGCTCGACGCCAGCCAGGCCGGCTTTGTCGCGCAGGCGGCGTCGCTGTCGGGCTCGGCGGTGTCGCCCAAGCTGGGCCTGCTGTGGCGCGCCACGCCCGAATGGAGTGTGTTTGGCAACTACGCCAGCGGTTTCAAGGCCCCCAACGCCAGCCAGCTCAACGGCTTTTTCGAGAACGTCACCCAGTTCTACAAGACCATTTCCAACCCGAGCCTGAAACCTGAAAAGAGCAGGAACCTTGAAATCGGCGTGCGCGGCCGGCTGGAGCGGCTCACGCTGGATGTCGCCGCCTTCACCGGCCGGTTCAACAACCTGATCGAAGACAACGTGACGGTCGGCGGCGCGGGCGTGGTCGGCAACCCGACGGTGTTCCAGTCGATCAACGTCGGCAACGCCACCATCAGCGGCTTTGAAGTCAAGGGCGGCATGGACTGGGGCAGGGTGGCCGGCGGCAACGTCAGCGTGCCGTTCAGCTACGGCCAGACACGCGGCACCGACAAGTCCACCGGACGGCCGCTCAACTCGATTGACCCGGCCACGCTGCATGTCGGCCTGAAATACGCAACCGCCGCCTGGGATGTGCGGCTGGACGCCAGTCGGCATTCGGCCAAGAAGGCCGGCGATGTGTTCGTGGCCGCGCCATCCACGCAATTCGCCGTGCCCGCCGCCACCACGCTCGACCTGAGCGGCCAGTGGCGCATCAAGCCGACGCTGCGCATCAACGCCGGCATTGCCAACCTGACGGACAGGAAGTACTGGAACTGGTCCGACGTGCGCGGCCTGTCGGCGACCTCGCTGGTGGCCGATGCCTACACCCAGCCGGGGCGGCACTTCAATGTCTCGCTGGTGGCTGATTTTTGATTTCGCCCTGTTTTTTTGTTGATTTTCATGAAAGGAACCTCCATGAACCCGTTTCCCGACCACGGCATCAATGACCCCGATGTCCGGTCCATCGCGGACCAGGACATGCCCAGCGCCGAAGCCTTGCTGGCCGGCACGCTGGCCCTCATGACCGGCATTGCCCAGGGCTGCTGCGACCGGCACCGCCAGATGATGAGCCACAAGATCATTGCCAACCTGGCCCAGTTGGCGGATCACCCGATGGCGTCGCCCGGCTTCAGGGCGACCGCCGCGAACCTGCGCGTCTTCTGGGTTCGGCTGCTGCGGCAAGGCGATGCGCCGGCCGGCGCGGATCAGGCCACGGCGCCCTCCGGCCACGCTGAGCCGCTTCGCTCCGACCCGCATCGCGCGCTGTGGCACGCCACCCCGGAGACCGTGCAATGAGCGCCGTGCTTCAGACCCAGACCTGGGCATTGCCGGAAAACCCTGCCACCGAAGCCATGGCCGCTTCCATCAGCCCGGCCCATCTGCGCGAGCTTTTCAGTGCGGCCCGCCGCAGCGGCAAGCGCGCAAAAGACGCCGCCGAAAGCCTGGGTGTGAGCGAAGGCCAGGCCATCGCCGCCCACACGGCCGTTCATGAGCATGGCCTGCAGGCCACGCCGCTGCACGGCCCGTGGGTGGAGGTGCTGCAGGCGCTGCAGCTGTGCGGCCCGGTGATGGCGCTGACGCGCAACGAATCGACCGTGCATGAGAAAACCGGCGTCTATGAAAACATCAGCGCCAGCGGCCACATGGGGCTGGCGCTGGGTGAAGACATTGATTTGCGCCTCTTCTTTGGCCGCTGGCATGCGGGTTTCGCGGTGTATGAGCCCGCCAGCCAGCCCAAAAATCCGCCTTCGCAAAGCCTGCAGTTTTTTGATGCCCATGGCGTGGCGGTGCATAAGGTGTTCGTGCGCGCCGAAACCGACCGGGCAGCCTTCAATGACATCGTGAGCCAGTTCAGCGAAGGGGACAAAACCTGTGTATTCACCCCGGCGCCGCCCAAACCGATTCCCAAACCCGACGCCGAACTCGATGCTGCAGGCCTGGCGCAAGGCTGGAGCGAGATGACCGACACGCATCAGTTCTTCGGGCTGATCAGCCGGTTCGGCGTCGAGCGCCAGCAGGCTTTCCGGCTGGTCGAGGGGCGCTTTACCGAACGCGCCGAGCCCGGCATCGTGCGCGTCCTGCTCGACGAGGCGGCGTTCGATGGCACCTCGATCATGGTGTTCGTCAGCAGCAGCGGCTGCATCCAGATCCACAGCGGCCCGGTCAGGCGCATCGAGCCGATGGTCACGGCCACGGCGCGCTGGCTCAATGTGCTGGATGCCGGCTTCAGCCTGCACCTGCGAGAGGACATGATCGAGAACGCCTGGATCGTCAAGAAGCCCACGGCCGACGGCGTGGTGACGTCGGTGGAAATCTTCGATGCACGCGGCGAGCTGATGGCGATGTTCTTCGGCAGCCGCAAGCCCGGCGTTCCCGAGCAGCAGGCCTGGCGCGACATTGCCGCGCGCCTGCCGCGCTTGCCGAATTTGCAATCCTGAAAAACCCAACGGAATCCACCCATGACTCACCGAAAGAATGCCGATGAACAACCCACCCGACACGCCTTGCCACGCCCTGTCGCGGCGCGCGGCCTTGTGTCTTTTCTCACTCCCGGGGGCTTTCGCCGCCTGCGCCCTGTCTGCGCCTGCTGCGTGGAGCCAGACGCCGGCGACACCCAGGGCGCCGCGCATCGTCTCGGTCAACGGGGCGATGACCGAGATCGCCTACGCGCTGGACGCCGGACCGCAACTGGCCGGAACTGACACCACCAGCGTCTTTCCCCCGGCGGCGCTGCGCACGCCCAAGGTCGGCTACATGCGCCAGCTGTCGGCCGAGGGCCTGCTGTCGCTGCAGCCCGATACGGTGATCGGCACCACCGAAGCCGGCCCCGGCGTGGTGATGGACCAGCTGCGCAGCGCCGGCGTGAAGGTCGAGCTGGTCGAGGCCGACCACAGCTGGTCCGAGGTGCGGCGCAAGGTGGCGGCCGTGGGGCGCGCCACGTCGCGCACCGCCCAGGCCACGGCCCTGCAGGCCAGGCTGGACGCCGAATGGGCCGGCGTGCAGGCCACGGTGGCGCGGCATGCCGGGCGCAAGCCCAGGGCGATTTTCATTTTGTCGCACAGCGCCAGCCCGCAGGTGGCCGGCCGCAACACCGCCGCGCATGCCATGCTGGACTACGCGGGGCTTGTCAACGCTTTCACCGATGGACAGGCCAGCGCCTTCGCGGGCTACCGCCCGATGACCGCCGAAGCGCTGGTGAGTGCCGCGCCCGAGCTGATCATCACCACCACGCAGGGCATTGAAGCCAGCGGCGGGCTGGATAAATTCTGGTCACGCCCCGGCCTGGCCCTGACCCCCGCCTACCAGCGCCGCGCGCTGGTGGCGCTCGATGCGCTGTACCTGATTGGTTTTGGCCCGCGCCTGCCGCAGGCCGTGGCCGAGTTGCACCAGGCCGCCCTGAAGGTGGCCGCATGAAGGAAGACGCCATGAAAGAAATGCTCCGAGCCGGCACGCCCGCCATCCTGTCCTGCCCCGACCTGAGCCGCACGCTGGCCTTTTACCGGGGCGAATGGGGTTTTGAAGTCCTGCACAACATCCGGGGCGTGATTGCCATCCTGAAGCGCGAATCGGTCACGGTCCAGCTCTGGCAGCGCCGGGCCGACATGGCGCCTGAAACCATTGCCTGCCGCCTGCTGGTCGATTGCATCGAAATGTGGCATCGGTGGCTGCAGTCGGCGCCCGGCCAGACGCCGCCTTTGCTGCTGAAGAGGGACTGGGGCATGGAATGGGGCATCAGCGACTGCGACGGCAACCGGCTGCTGCTGGTGCAGTCGGCCCCGCACGCGGCCCGGCGCCGGGCAGGGCTATGAGTTTTTCTGGACTGAAGGGCGACGGCCGGCGCTGGCCGCAGCGGGCGGTGCTGGGCAGCGGCATGGCGCTGCTTGCTATTGCTTTCATAGCTGGTAGCGCCCGTGGTGCTTACGCAATCAGCCCTTTTGAGCTGTGGAATGTGCTGCTGGACGCGCTCGGGCTCTCAAGCCGGGCCGGCCCGCCCACGCCGGAGCACCTGGTGTTCATGAACATCCGCCTGCCGCGCCTCTTGCTGGGCGTGGCCGCAGGCAGCGCGCTGGGCCTGTCGGGCGCGCTGATGCAGGGCCTGTTTCGCAACCCGCTGGCTGACCCCGGCCTGATCGGCGTCAGCAGCGGCGCGGCATTGGCGGCGGGCATCACCATCGTGCTGGGCAGCGCGTGGTTTCCGGACCTGCCGCGCACGCTCGGCAGCTGGACGCTGGTGCTGACGGCCTTCATGGGCAGCCTGGCGGTGACGCTGCTGGTCTATGCGCTGTCGCAGCAGGACGGCGGCACGCGCGTCGGGCTGATGCTGCTGGCCGGCATCGCCATCAATGCGCTGGCCGGCGCCGGCCTGGGCTACCTGACCTTCCTGGCCAGCGACGAGCAGTTGCGCAGCATCCAGTTCTGGCTGCTGGGCAGCCTGGGCGGGGCGCGCTGGAGCGCCGTTGCGCTGGTGTCAAGCATCGTGGGGGTCGCCGTGTGCGCCGGCATGCGGCTGGCCGGGCCGCTCAATGCGATTGCGCTGGGCGAGTCGCAGGCGGCCCTGCTCGGCGTGCCGGTCGAGCGCGTCAAGGGTGTTGCCGTGGTGGTCACGGCGCTGGCGGTGGGGTCGGTCACGGCGACCACCGGCATGATTGGCTTCATCGGCCTGGTGGCGCCGCATTGCGTGCGGCTGGTGGCCGGGCCGGATCACCGCGTCGTGCTGCCGGGATCGGCGCTGCTGGGCGCCGCCCTGGTGCTGGCCGCCGACGCCGTGGCCCGCACCGCCGTGCAGCCGGCCGAGTTGCCGCTGGGCGTGCTGACGGCGTTTGTCGGCGTGCCGTTTTTCCTGCTGCTGCTGCGCCACTTCAGGAGCCGGCTGTGAACGCGCGCAGCCTGACGGATTTTTCGGTGTGCAGCCGGCTCGAAGCCTTCGGCGTGACGGTGGAAGTGGCCGGAAAAACCTTATTGCGAACTGCATCGGCCCGGTTTGCGGCCGGACAGGTGACAGCCATCCTCGGCCCCAACGGCGCTGGCAAGTCCACGCTGATGTCGGTGCTGACCGGCCAGCGCCGGCCCGTGGCGGGGCAGGTTCACCTGGCCGGCAAGGCGCTGGCCGACTATCCGCACGGCGCGCTGGCGCGGCTGCGCGCCTGCGTGGCGCAGGAGACGCAGGTGGCTTTCGATTTCAGCGTGCGCGAGGTGGTCGAGCTGGGCCGCTACCCGCATCGCCGCCAGCCGGTGCCGCACGAGTCGGCCATCGCCCTGCAGGCCATGCGGGCCACGGCGGTGGACCATTTGCAGCACCGCGCCCTGAACACGCTGTCGGGCGGAGAAAAGGCGCGCGTTCATCTGGCGCGCGCGCTGGCGCAGGTCTGGGAGCCGGTCGCCGGCCCCGATGGCATGCCGGCGGCCCGCTGGCTGCTGCTCGACGAGGCGACCGCCGCGCTCGACCTGCAGCACCAGCACCGCATGCTGCAACTCGCCCGCAGCCGGGCCAGCGGGCAGGGCGTGGGCGTGGTCGCCGTGCTGCACGATTTGAACCTGGCGCTGCGCTACAGCGACAACTGCGTGGTGCTGCAAGGCGGGCAGGTGGTGGCCGGCGGCAGGACCGCCGACGTGCTCACGCCCGGACTCATCCGGCATGTGTGGGATGTGCGCGCCTGCGCGGTACAGGCGGCAGGGCCATTTCCCGGGGGCCAGGGCGGAATCCAGTATGTCTTCGAGCCTGCTGCGGCCGTTGCGGTGCAAGGCGCCGCGTAAAACAATAACTCCCCGTCCGTCATTCCCGCGAAGGCGGGAATCCAGCAACACGGGCTGAAGCGCTCAAACGAGTCTGGATACCCGCCGACGCGGGTATGACGCAGGGAAGTTATTGCTGACCGCATCCAAAGGCAGGGCGCAATGCGCGTGGTTTTGAATGAAAATCCCCGCATGAGCAGTTTGCGACACCTCCGTATCAAAATGTACAAAACCGTTGCCCGCCAGTTGCATGGCGTGGTGCCTTGCTGGGTCTGCGGCGAACACGTCACGCCCGAGGCGGCGACGCTGGAACACATCCAGGCCCTGAGCGACGGCGGCAACAGCCACGCCGAGAACCTGGCCATCAGCCACGAGGTCTGCAACGGCCAGCGCCACGCGTCGGGCCGGGTTCCAGTCTCTAGCGCGGCGCCGGGGCAGGTGCAAAGGCGGCAAACGGCCGGCCTGGCCGGCAAGCCGTCGTGAGGCCAACCCGCCGGCATGTGTCAAACAGGCTTTCCTCTCAACGCCGGCAGGGCGAATCCAGCTATCAAAACAGCAGTATCCATTCATGACTTCCCACCCGCCTTCACTTTCCCTTCGGGCCAGTTTCCTGCCGCCTGACGACCCGTTGCGTGTCAAGCTGCACAACGAGGTGCATGCGCGGCCCTCGGCCCGCGTGCGGCTGCCGGCCCTCATCATCTACGTGGCCGTGCTCAACGCGGGCGTGACGCGCGAGCAGGAGCGCGACCATCTGAGCCGCCTGCCCGGGCAGCAGGAATTGCCGCTGGACAGCCTGCACGGCAACTTCCTGCGTCTGCGCTTTGAGGGTTACACGGTCAAATGGGAGCGGCACACCGAATTCACCCGTTACTCCATCGTGCAGCCGCTGCCCGCCGACGCACAGCTGGGGGCCTCGGACCCCGAGTTGCTGTCTGACCCGGTCGTTACGCCTGACTGGCTGCGCGGCATTCCCGGGCATACCGTGGCGGCCATCCAGATGGCCATGGTTCACGGGGATCTTTCCGACGAGCGGGTGCTGATGGGGCAGGCGCAGGCCTGGTTCGGCCGGCGAACCGTGGTGGCTTCGCAACTGGGCAACGGGCACTCGTGGGCGGTGACTGAATTCTGCATCGGGGCCGACGGCTTTGAGCGCATGCTGGTGATCGCGCCGGCGGACATGTCCGAGACGCGCGCCAGCCGTGTCTCGCAGCGTCTGCTGGAGATCGAAACCTACCGCCTGATGGCGCTGCGCGGCCTGCCCGTGTCCAAGCAACTGGCGCCCCTGCTGGGCGAGGCCGAACGACAGCTGGCGGAAATCACGGCGCGGCTGGAGAACAAGGCGGCGTCCGACCAGGAACTGCTGGACACGCTGGTGTCGCTGGCGGCACGCGTGGAGCGCGCCATCGCCGAGCATGGTTACCGCTTCTCGGCCACGCGCGCCTACGACATGCTGGTGGGCCAGCGCATCACCGAGCTGCGCGAAAAAGCCATTCCGGGGACGCAGACCATCGGCGAGTTCATGCAGCGCCGCCTGTCCCCCGCCATGTCCACGGTGGCGGCCACGGCGCAGCGCCTGGCGTCGCTGTCCGAACGCGTTTCGCGCACCAGTGCGCTGCTGCGCACCCGGGTGGACATTGCCACCGAAAGCCAGAACCAGCTGCTGCTGGAAAAGCTCACGCGCGGGCAAGAACTGCAACTGCGCCTGCAATCGACGGTGGAAGGCCTGTCGATTGCCGCCATCTCGTACTACGTGATCAGCCTGCTGCTCTACGGCGGCAAGGCGGCCAAGGCAGCGGGCGCGCCGGTCAACCCTGAAATGCTGGCCGGCGCGGTGATTCCGCTGGTGCTGTGGGTGGTGTGGCGCAACATCCGGCGCATCCATGCCAAGCTGCATGGCGAGCATTGACGGGCAGGGCGGCTACTGGGCTACTTCATCAGTTCGAGCAAGCGGTCCAGCCCGCCCGCGTTGATCGCCACCATCGCCTGCTCGCGCACTTTCGGCTTGGCGTGGTAGGCCACTGACAGGCCGGCCGCGCCCATCATCGGCAGGTCGTTGGCGCCGTCGCCCATGGCAATCGCCTGCAGCGGGTTGATGCCCAGCTGGCCGCAGGTCTGGATCAGCATGCGGCGCTTTTCCTCGCCGTCGCAGATGTCGCCCCAGGGTTGATCGACCAGCCGGCCGGTCAGCATGCCATTTTCAATCTCCAGCACGTTGGCGCGCATGTAGTCAATGTCCAGCAACTCCTTCACCCGGTCGGCGAAGAAGGTGAAGCCGCCGCTGACCAGCAGCACCTTCAGGCCCGCGTCCTTGCAGGCGCGCACCAGTTCGGCCGTGCCGGGGTTGAGCTTGAGGCGTTCGCGGTACACCTCGTCCATGCTCGCGACGCTCACGCCCTTGAGCAAGGCGACGCGCCGGCGCAAACTGTCCTTGAAATCGGTGATCTCGCCGCGCATGGCGGCTTCGGTGATGGCGGCGACTTCAGCCTTGCGGCCCACCGCATCGGCGATTTCATCGACGCATTCGATGTTGATCAGCGTCGAGTCCATGTCAAAGGCAATCAGCCTGAAGTCGCTGAGTTTGAGGTCGGGCGTGGCGATGTTGACGACGAGGCCGGGGGAGTGTTCTATGGGGTTCATAAATCAGTTTACTATTGTTTTGATAGCTGTTAATGCACGACCGGCATGCGCAAGAGGCCAATTTCTTATAAATTTTTGGGCAGCGATGAAAAAACTGGCCCAGCTTTTCACTGGAAACCGTCATTCCCGCGAAGGCGGGAATCCAGACTCGTTTGAGCGTTCAACCCGTGTCGCTGGATTCCCGCCTTCGCGGGAATGACGGATGGGACGGGCCTGAAGATGACTGGCGGGTTTAAAGAATCGTTGGCCATAGGTCTTGCCATGTGGGGTTTTGCTTTTCTATCAAGGCGAGCTTCCAGGCGCGGTTCCATTTTTTCAACTGCTTTTCTCTCGTAATGGCGCTGAGCATGTCGTCGAGCAACTCGAAATACACCAGGCCATGCACGCCGTATTTTTCGGTGAAACCTGCGACCAGATCATTTTTATGTTGCCAGATGCGCTGTACGAGGTTGCTGGTGACGCCAATGTAAAGCGTACCGTTGCGTTGGCTGGCGAGGATGTAAACGGCGGGTTGCATGATTTGTGGCTGCTTGAAGACGCATTAAGCATTTGGCTAACAATAATTTTTATGGGTTTGTGCATGCGTGCTGAAATCACCATCAACATCGTCATACCCGCGTAGGCGGGTATCCAGTACGGTGCTTGAACGAAGCGCGGTCTTCGTCATACGACTGGATTCCCGCCTACGCGGGAATGACAAGGTTTTTAGCCCAGCTGATTTCTCCAATCAGCCATTGGAGTTTTGGCTTCTGGCTGGTGCGCCTCATGCGTCATACCAGTTCTCCACGCGCAAGCCCGGCACGCGCTCGAACTCGCGGGTGTTGCGGGTGACCAGCGTCATGTCGTGGACCAGTGCAGTGCCGGCGATGAGCAAGTCGAAGTGCCCGATGGGCGTGCCCGCCGCCTCCAGTGTGTGTTTGATCCAGGCGACTGACTTGGCCGCTTTGTCGTCCAGGCTTACAACGCCATAGACCTTCAATGCCGCATCAATGCCTTTTCTCTGGAGTTCAGGGCGGGTGGAACGCAAAACACCGTACTCCAGTTCAAACAGCACCGCCGACGGGATGGCAATCTGGCTGGCGGCGATATTTTGTAGATGCGCTGCGACTTGCCCCTGTTGCTTGAAGAAATAGATCAGGGTGTTGGTGTCAAGCAGGTACATCACCAGGACTCGCGTGGCAGGTCGGGCGTTTCGTTCGCGCGCATTTCTTCGGCAAGAGGGAAGTCTTTCCACAGGTAGGCATTGGCAGAGATTTCTTCAAAAAAACCGACGGGGTAGCCATTGGCATCCACCTCGGGGGTTTGCTCCTTGACGAGCTTGGAAATCCAGGCGCTGAGCGAGAGTTTGGCCGCTGCGGCCGAAGCCTTGGCTCGGGCAATGGCGTCGTCGTCCATATAGATAGTGACTTGGGACATGGCAATCTCCAATTAATTACAGCTGCAATTATATAAGTGGCTGTCAATTATGTCGTAGCTGCTTCTATCACCGGCTGCCCCAAACTCCGCAGCACGTCGCGCACCATCTGCGCCCGGTCCTTCGCTTCGGGCAGGGCGCGCTCGATGCGCAGCTTGTCGTTGCCGGCGAGCTTGATGTGCTTGTTTTTCTGGATCAGCTGGATGATGGCCATGGCGTCAATCGGCGGGTCTTTCTTGAAGGTGATGGTGATGACGCCGGGCGCGGCATCGACCTTGACCACGCCATACGGCCGGGCGATCACGCGCAGGCGGTGTACGTCGATCAGCGTCTGCGCCTGCGCGGGCAGCTTGCCGAAGCGGTCCACGAGTTCTTCGAGCAGGGCGTCGATCTGGTCGGTCTTTTTGGCCGTTGCCAGCTTTTTGTAGAAGCTCAGGCGCAAATGCACGTCGCCGCAGTAGTCGCTCGGCAGCAGCGCGGGCGCGTGCAGGTTGATCTCGGTCGTGACGCTGAGCGGCGACAGCAAATCGGGTTCGCGCCCGGCCCTCAAGGACGCCACGGCTTCGCCCAGCATTTCGTTGTAAAGCTGAAAGCCGATCTCCAGCATGTTGCCGCTCTGGTTTTCGCCCAGCACCTCGCCGGTGCCGCGAATCTCCAGGTCGTGCATCGCCAGATAGAAGCCCGAACCGAGTTCTTCCATCTGCTGGATGGCGTCCAGGCGCTGGCTGGCCTGCTTGGTCAGGCCTTCGAGGTCGGGCACCATCAAATAGGCATAGGCCTGGTGGTGGCTTCGGCCGACGCGGCCGCGCAACTGGTGCAACTGCGCCAGGCCGAACTTGTCGGCGCGGCTCATCAAAATCGTATTGGCGCTGGGAACGTCGATGCCGGTTTCGATGATGGTCGAGCACAGCAGCACATTGAAGCGCTGCGCCACGAAGTCCTTCATGACCCGCTCCAGCTCGCGCTCGGGCATCTGGCCGTGGGCGATGGCAATGCGCGCCTCGGGCAGCAGCTCTTCGAGCTTCTGGCGGCGGTTTTCGATGGTTTCGACCTCGTTGTGCAAAAAGTAAACCTGGCCGCCGCGCTTCAATTCGCGCAGCACGGCTTCGCGGATCACGCCGTTGCCCTCGGTGCGCACAAAGGTCTTGATGGCGAGACGCCTTTGCGGGGCGGTCGCAATCACGCTTAAATCCCTCAAGCCTTCGAGCGCCATGCCCAGCGTGCGCGGAATCGGCGTGGCCGTCAGCGTCAGCACATCGACCTCGGCGCGCAGGGCTTTCATGGCCTCCTTGTGGCGCACGCCGAAGCGGTGTTCCTCGTCAATGATCAAGAGGCCCAGGTCCTTGAACTTCGTCGTTTCGCTGAGCAGCTTGTGCGTGCCGACGACGATATCGACCGTGCCATCGGCTAGCCCTTTGATGGCGGCGGTGATTTCCTTGCCCGAGCGAAAGCGGCTCATCTCGGCGACCCGGACCGGCCACTTGGCGAAGCGGTCCACCAGCGTCTGGTAATGCTGCTCGGCCAGCAGCGTGGTTGGCGCCAGGAGCGCGACCTGCTTGCCGCCGGTGATGGCGATGAAGGCCGCGCGCAGGGCGACTTCGGTCTTGCCGAAACCCACGTCGCCGCAGACCAGCCGGTCCATCGGGCGCGGGCTGATCATGTCCTGGATGACGGCGTGAATCGCCGCGCTCTGGTCGGGCGTTTCGTCAAAGCCGAAATCGTTGGCGAACACCTCGTAGTCGCCGGGCGAGTAGCGAAAGGCATGGCCTTCCCGGGCGGCGCGGCGGGCGTAGATGTTGAGCAGTTCGGCGGCGGAATCGCGGATTTGCTCGGCGGCCTTGCGTCTGGCCTTTTCCCACTGGCCGCTGCCCAGCTTGTGCAGCGGCGCTTCGTCGGCACTGACGCCGGTGTAGCGGCTGATGAGGTGCAACTGGCTGACCGGCACGTAGAGCGTGGCCTTGTCAGCGTATTCAAGGTGCAAAAACTCCTGCAACAGCGGCGAGCCGTCGGGGCTTTTTTCGCCCAGGTCGAGGTTGATCAGCCCCCGGTAGCGGCCAATGCCGTGGGCGCTGTGCACCACCGGGTCGCCGACGTTCAGTTCAGACAAGTCCTTGATCAGCGCTTCGACATCGCTGACCTGCTCCTGCCGCTTGTTGCGCCGGCGGATGGTGACGCCGGCTGCGAACAGCTCGGTTTCGGTGACGAAGTCGATGCTTTCTTCAAGCCAGCTGAAGCCGGTGTGCAGCGCAGCGGTGGCGATGCCGATTTTCTCAATGCTGGTCTGGAAGTCTTCGAGCGAATCAAAAGCGGGCGGGCTGACGTTGCTGGCGCGCAAAAAATCGAGCAGGCTTTCGCGCCGGCCATCGCTTTCGGCCAGCAGCAGCACGCGGTGGGCGGTGTTTTTTGCATGGCGCTTGAAACCGGCCAGCGGGTCTTCGGCGCCGCGCACCACGGCCATTTCGCCGAGTTTCTGGAATTGCGCGTTGTCGGCAACGTCTTCGACCGTGCCGCGCAGGGCCAGCTGGGCATAGTCGTTGGCGCGCGTATAGAACTGCTCGGTGGTCAAAAACAGCGATTCGGGCGGCAGCGCGGGGCGGTCGGGCGCGTCCTTCACCAGCCGGTAGCGGTCCTTGGTGTCCTGCCAGAAGCGCTGGAAGGCCGGCTCCAGGTCGCCATGCAGCACCACCGTCGCGTTCTTGCCGAGGTAGTCGAACACGGTGGCGGTTTCTTCGAAGAACAGCGGCAGGTAGTACTCGATGCCCGCCGTCGCCACGCCGTTGCCCATGTCCTTGTAGATGCGGCTCTTGGTCGGGTCGCCGTCGAGCAACTCGCGCCAGCGCTTGCGGAATTTGGCGCGCGCATCGTCGTCCATCGGAAACTCGCGGCCCGGCAGCAAGCGCACCTCGGGCACAGGGTAGAGGCTGCGCTGGCTGTCCGGGTCAAAAGTGCGGATGCTGTCGATTTCGTCGTCGAACAGATCGACGCGGTAAGGCACCAGCGAGCCCATCGGGAACAAATCGATCAAGCCGCCGCGCACCGCGTATTCGCCGGGGCTGACGACCTGCGTCACATGGCTGTAGCCCGCCAGCGTGAGCTGGGCTTTCAGCCGGGTTTCATCAAGCTTTTGCCTGACCTTGAATTCAAAGGTGTAGCCGGCCAGAAAACTGGGCGGCGCCAGCCGGTAGAGCGCGGTGGTGGCCGGCACGATGACCACGTCGGCGCCGGTTTCCTTGTCGCGCTGGGAGATGCGCCACAGCGTCGCCAGCCGTTCGCTGATCAAGTCCTGGTGCGGCGAAAACGCGTCGTAGGGCAGGGTTTCCCAGTCGGGAAACAGCGCGCAGCGCAAATCGGGCGCAAAAAACGCCATCTCGTCCATCAGGCGCTGGGCCGTGCTGGCGTCCGAGGTGACGATGGCGGTGAGTTTACCGGCGGCTTTTTCGCGCTGCCCGAGGCGGGCCAGCAGCAGGGCGTCGGCGGAACCCGTGGGCTGGGGCAGGGTGTAGCGTTTGCCGGTCACAAGTGAAGGAAGGTGCATCGGCCTGATTTTAGAATTTATGATGAGGCGATGATGACCAGCTCAGCCGATACCCGTTCCAGCGCCCGTTTTTTTGCTTTGATTCCGTGCGCCGGGCAGGGCAGCCGGGCCGGCGTGGTGGCCGGGCTGGCCAAGCAGTACCAAAAAATTGCCGGCCAGGCGATGGTGCTGCACACGCTGGCGGCCTTTCTGGAGCTTGAGCGCCTGGCCCGAACGCTGGTGGTGGTCGCGCCGGGCGACGGTTTCTTTGATTCAATCACCGAAAAACAGTTCGACGTGGCCGCGTGTGGCGGCGCCAGCCGGGCGACAAGCGTTCGCCAGGGGCTTGATGCGCTGCTTCAGTCCGGGGCGCAAACCAGGGACTGGGTGCTGGTGCATGATGCCGCCCGCTGCCTGGTCACGCCGGCTCAAATCAAGCAGCTGATCGACGCCTGCCAGCATGACGAGGTGGGCGGCCTGCTGGCGCATCAATTGCCCGACACGCTCAAGCAGGCGGCCGGCGGGCGCGTTGCCGGCACGCTGGACCGCAGCGACAAATGGCTGGCGCAAACGCCGCAGATGTTTCGCATCGGCCTTTTGACGCAGGCGCTCGATGCTGCCGAAAGCGCGGGAAGGGCCGTCACCGACGAGTCCAGCGCCATCGAAGCGCTGGGGCTGGCGCCCAAGCTGGTGCCCGGCAGCGCGCAGAACTTCAAGGTCACTTACCCGGACGACTTTGCGCTGGCCGAGGCGATTCTTTTGAGCCGGGTCCGCGTGGCCTGAATGCGGTCGCCGCCATTTGCCGCATAAAACTTTTATCCCACGAAAGCCAGATTCATGAATTCCGTTCCCATCGCCCCGCTTCTCCCATTCCGCATCGGCGAGGGCTGGGACACGCATGCCCTGGTGTCGGGGCGCACGCTGATTTTGGGCGGCGTCGAGGTGGCGCACACACTGGGCCTGCTCGGGCATTCGGATGCCGATGTGCTGCTGCACGCGATCATCGACGCGCTGCTGGGCGCGGCCGGGCTGGGCGATATCGGCAGCCATTTTCCCGATACCGATGCGCGTTTCAAGGGCGCCGATTCGGTGCTGCTGCTGCGCGAAACCGGCCGCCTGCTGGCCGCGCGCGGCCTGCGCATCGGCAACATCGACAGCACCATCGTGGCCCAGGCGCCCCGGCTGGCGCCGCACATTCCGGCGATGCGCACCCGCATCGCCGAGGCGCTGGGACTGCAGGAAAGCCAGGTCAATGTCAAAGCCAAGACGGCCGAAAAGCTCGGTCCGGTCGGCCAGGGGCTGAGTCTGGAAGCGCGGGCGGTTGCGCTATTGTATTGATAGCTGTATATGCCCGTGCATAGTGCGCAAAAGCCGTATTTTGCTCTGTTTTTAAGGCGCAGGCCGTGGTGCGAGCTTGCCGCAGGGCTGCTTAGCCCCGGCGCAGCTTGATGTGCGCGGCCAGCCCGCCCGAGCTGGTGTTCGACAGGCTGAACAGGCCGCCCATGCGCAGCACGGTTTTTTCGGCAATGGCCAGGCCCAGGCCGGCACCCGTGGCTTCGGTGCGGGCTGAGTCGCCCCTGAAAAACGGATTGGTGAGCCTGGACAAGACTCCGGGCGGCACGCCGCTGCCATGGTCGCGCACCTTGATGAGCACCCAGGCGTCGCTGACCCGGGCTGAAATATCCACCAGCGCCATGTTGGAGCCGGGCTTTTTGCCATAACGCCTGGAATTTTCCAGCAGGTTGGCAATCACGCGTGACAGATCGACCTGGTCCGCCAGCACCTTGGTGCCTTCGGGAATGCTGACGCCGACCGTCATGTCGGGGTAGTCGGCCACCGCATACATGGACGCATCGATCAGGTCATTGAGCGATATCGGCTCCAGATGGGCCGGCTCGGGGCGGGCGTAATCGAGGAATTTGTCAATGATGGCGTCCAGCTGGGCAATGTCATTGGCCATGTGCTCGCGCGCATCCGGGTCCGCCACGCTCATTTCGGTTTCCAGGCGCAGCCGCGCCAGCGGGGTGCGCAGGTCATGGGAAATGCCGGCCAACATCACCACCCGGTCCTGCTCGATCTTGGAGAGTTGCGCGGCCATGCGGTTAAAGCCGATATTGACTTCGCGAATCTCGCTGGTCGCCACCTGCTCGTCGAGCCAACTGGCCTCGAAATCGCCATCGCGCATCCGGCTGGCGGCAAACGACAGTTGTTTCAGGGGCTGGTTGATCAGGCGAGCAATCACCGCCGCCCCCGTCAGCGACAAAACCGCCGCCATGACGAGCCAGATGGCCCAGGTGCTGGTTCGGGAAGGGCCAAGCCGCGAGGTGTCCGTCAGTAGCCAGTAAGAATCGCCATCAATGGAAAATCCGATCCACAAACCTTGCAGGCCGTTGACCTTGCCGGCGACCACCGTGCCATTGCCAAGCCGGCTGGTGAGTTCGGCGGCAATGCGTTCATCGAATTCGTCGCTGACATAGGGCTCGAATTTGTCCGTGGGCTGGCGCGGCGTGATGCGGACATGCTCTTCCTCGGCCAGCGTCTTGATCAGCGACACCCGCGCAATGGCGTCGGAATAGCGAAGCGCCACCCGGCTCAAATTCACCAGGGTGGCCAGCTGCTGGGCGTTTTGGATGGCGCGCGGCTCGGTCTCCAGAGTGCGGAAGGTTTGCAGCCAGGCCACGATGGAGCCGAACAGCAGCAGCGCCAGGAAGAAAAAAGTCCTCCAGAACAGGTTGATTCCCCGGCGCGGCCGCGCCTCCAGGGGAGCAGGCGCGGTTTCCAGGGGCGACGAACGGGAATATGACATGGCTAGAAGCTGGCGCCTTCAGAATTTGAAAAACAGGTGAATCAAGTGCGCCACTCTTGTGCAAGGGGCTGAGCTTTCAGGCGGCTGGCGCCCTGGCTCGCTGATTTTTCCTTAGCTGTTGCCGTCCGGTACAAACACGTAGCCAATTCCCCAGACGGTCTGGATGTAGCGCGGCACGGCCGCATCGGTTTCAATCAGCTTGCGCAGGCGCGAAACCTGCACGTCCAGGCTTCGGTCAAAGGGCTCGAACTCCCGGCCGCGCGCCAGCTGGGCCAGCTTTTCACGCGACAGCGGCTGGCGCGGGTGGCGCACCAAGGTCTTGAGCATGGCGAATTCGCCGGTGGTCAGCGGCAGTTCCTCGCCATTTTTTTGCAGCGTGCGCAGGCTCATGTCAAAGGAAAACGGGCCGAAGTTGATGACTTCCTGGTCGCTCGACGGCGCGCCCGGCACTTCGGCGGTGGGCCGGCGGCGCAGCACGGCGTGGATACGGGCCAGCAGTTCGCGCGGGTTGAAGGGCTTGGCGAGGTAGTCGTCGGCGCCGACTTCCAGGCCGACGATGCGGTCCACGTCTTCGCCCTTGGCGGTCAGCATGATGATGGGCGTGCGGTCGTTGGCCGCGCGCAGGCGCCGGCAAATCGACAGGCCATCTTCGCCCGGCATCATCAGGTCGAGCACGATCAGGTCAACGGCATCGCGCAGCATGATGCGGTTCAATGCCTTGCTGTCTTCGGCAAGGATGACGTCAAAACCCTCCTGCGCCAGATAGCGGCGCAACAGGTCGCGGATGCGTGCGTCATCATCGAGGATCAAGATTTTGTCGGCGCGGGCAGTGGTTTGAGCTTGAAGCATGATGGTCTTTTAATATGTAACAGAGCCCATTTTGCGGGCTGAAAAAAGAGAATGTCTTTTTTTATACTCAAAAAAACTTTTTCTTACGCTTGTTTCGATTGTTGGCATTTGGCTGCAATCAGGAACAAAAAGCAAGTTTTGCAATCGATATGGCCTTGATGGCGACTCGGGATCAGGGTTGCTGGCCTTGACAGGATGCTGGCCAGGGCAGGCGGTTCGCGGCATCGGCCTGCAAGGTTTTTCGGGACTTTATGCTACCTTGCCCAAGCGCCTGATGCGGCGCAAACCCGCAAGCCGTTTTTTTGAGGGCTGACTTGATCGAATCAGGTTTTTTCAGTCTGAACCTCTTTTTACATGACCTGAAAGGTCAAACCACCATGATGCTTACTCCTAAATTAATAGCTGCCTGCGCCCTTGCAGCATGCGCAACAGGACTTTTTGCCCAGAATTTGCCGAATGAGCCGCTGAAGAACGTGGCCCAGATCTCCGCCAGCGGTTCGGTCGAGGTGCAGCAGGATCTGCTGTCGATCTCGATGAGCACCAGCCGCGACGGCCTTGACGCCGGCACGGTGCAGACCCAGCTCAAGCAGGCGCTTGACGCGGCCCTGACCCAGGCCAGGCAAGCCGCATCGCCGGGGCTGATGGAGGTGCGCACCGGCAATTTCAGCCTGTATCCACGCTACGGCAAGGACGGGAAGATCAACGGCTGGCAGGGCTCGACCGAGCTGGTGCTTGAAGGCAAGGACTTTGCGCGCATCACCGGCACGGCCGGCAAGATCCAGAGCTTGAGCCTGGGCAGCGTGAGCTTTGCGCTGAGCCGCGAGCAGCGCGCCAAGGTCGAGGGCGAGGCCCAGGCGCAGGCGATTGAGCGTTTCAAGGCCAAGGCGGGCGAGGTTTCCAGCGCTTTTGGCTTTGGCGGCTATACCCTGCGTGAGGTATCGGTCAACGCCAACGACCAGGGCTTCACGCCGCGCCCGCGCATGGTGGCGATGAGCGCCAAGTCGGACATGGCCGAGTCCGCAGTGCCGGTGGAGGCCGGCAAAAGCACGGTGCTGGTGAATGTTTCGGGTTCGGTGCAGATGCTGCCGCTGCCCGCCCGTCCATGACGCCTTGCGCTGTGCGCCGCAGGCAACTGCTTGAACTCCTTGAACTGCTTGAGAAGTGGGCATGACTGACATCCCGGAATTTGCCAGCCAGGCAGCGCGCCACGGACCTTTCTTCATTGTCTTCAATGGGGGTTCGGGCAGCCGCGACGCCGGGGAGGAGCAGCAAACCATCAGCCGCGTCCTGCACGAAGGCGGACGCGATTTCGAATTCTTGCAGTGCGAAGCTTCGGAGTCGATGGACATACTGGCCCGGCGCGCCGTGGACCTGGCCAGGGCGCGCCGGGGCGTGGTGGTGGCCGCCGGAGGCGACGGCACCATCAATGCGGTGGCCAACGCGGTGCTGGGCAGCGGCTGCCCCTTTGGCGTGCTGCCCCAGGGAACCTTCAATTATTTTGGCCGGGACAATGCGATTTCGCAGGACAGCGGTAAGGCGGCCCAGGTGCTTTTGGGTGGACTTGTAGCGCCGGTCCAGGCCGGCAAGGTCAATGGCCGGCTTTTCCTGGTCAATGCCAGCGTCGGCCTGTACCCCCAGATACTGGAAGACCGCGAAGCCTGGAAGAAGCAGTTCGGGCGCAGCCGTTTCGTGGCTTTCCTGTCGGGCATGGCGACCTTGCTGCAGTCCCGCCGCCAGCTCCAGCTTCGCATCGAGTCGGCGGGCCAGGCCGCGTCACTGCGCACGCCAACGCTGTTCGTCGGCAACAACCGGCTGCAGCTGACCCGGGCTGGCATTGATGAGCAGCATGCCGAATCGGTGGCGCAGGGGCAGCTTGCGGCCGTGGCGGTCCGTCCCATCGGCACGCTGGCGCTGTTTGGCTTGCTGCTGCGCGGCTTGCTCGGGCGTCTGGGAGATGCCGACAATATCCGGAGTTTTTCCTTCAAGCGCCTGACGGTGACGCCCAGGGGCATGAAGCGCATCAAGGTCGCCACGGACGGCGAAATCGCCTGGATGCAGACGCCGCTGGTGTTTGAGGTGGCTGCGCAACCCCTGCTGCTGCTGGTGCCAATGCCCGCCGATCAGGTCAAGGTTGAATAAGCTGCGCATGGCCTGCCTGCTGCAAATCTCCGATCCGCACTTCGGCACGGTCCAGCCGGCCGTGATGCAGGCGCTGGTGGAGCTGGCCAAAGAGCAGCGGCCCGATGTGCTGGTGCTGTCGGGCGACATTACCCAGCGCGCCCGGGTGTCGCAATTTACCGAGGCGCGGGCGTTCTGCGACCGCCTGGCAATACCCCGGATGCTGGCTATTGCGGGCAACCACGACATTCCGCTGCTCAATCTCTACCAGCGCTTGTTCACTCCCTATGCGCGCTTTCTGCGGGCCTTTGGCCCGGTGCTGGAGCCGGTGCTGTCCACGCCCTTGCTGCATGTGATCGGCGTCAAGACCACGCGTCGCTGGCGGCACAAGAATGGCGAAGTCTCGGCTGCGCAAATCGGGCGGGTCGTTGCCGAGCTGGGGCGTTCGGCTCCGGCGCAGCTGCGCATCGTGGTGGTTCACCAGCCGGTGCATGTGCTGCACGCCGAGGACCAGCATGACCGCCTGCGCGGCTGGGAGCCGGCGGTGCATGCCTGGGCCGGGGCGGGCGCCGACATCGTGATGGGCGGCCATATCCACCTGCCGTATGTCTGCGACCTGTCCACGCGCCTGGGCGGGCTGGAGCGCCGGCTCTGGTGCGTGCAGGCGGGAACGGCGCTTTCGACGCGGGTGCGCCAGGGCATTCCGAATTCAGTCAATCTGCTGCGCTACGAAGGCGCCGGCCAGTCGCTTGCGTGCCAGCTGGAGCGCTGGGATTTTCAGGCGGCCAGCGGGCAATTTGAATGCGTCCAGTCAAGCGCCTTGCCGCTTGGCCGCATGCCCTGAGCCGGTGTTCAGGCGCGCGCGCGGCGGATTTTGCGGGCGACGAAGCGAGCCCGCAGGTGGTCGTAAGTCCAGTTGAAGGCAAACGTGTAGGGCAGGAAAAACAGCGCGATGCCGATGTCCAGCACAAAGGCTTCCCACAGGCCGATGTCCAGCCACCAGGCAGCCAGCGGCACCACGGCCAGCACCAGCCCGACTTCAAACATGACCGCATGAACCGCGCGCGCCACCAGCGTGCGGTCAAAGCCCATGCGGCGCTGGGCACGGTCGAAAACCAGGTTGAACAGCATGTTCCAGCTCATGGCGATCAGCGAGATCATCAAGGTCAGCAAGCCGATGTGCCCGAGCGAATACCCCATCAGCCAGGCGCCCAGCGGTGCGCAAATGGCGACGGCCAGCACTTCGAAGGCGAGCGCCTGGAAAAACCGTTCAGTGGCTGATTTATGAAGAGGGGAGTGCATGAGGTCGGGTCGGTTCTGCAGGGAAAGTCAGGGCGGGGTCGTATTTTCGCCGATGCCGGGAGGACATCGAAAGCGCGGGTTGAATGCCAGGACGGCGCGCATCAATTGGCCAACAAATTGGCAGTTTGCGCATGCTGCATGAGAATAGTTTGCTACTTTTTAAATAGCAAAAATGCGCGTCGAAATAAAAAGGCCTGCAAACCACTGATTTGCAGGCCTGTGGGTGGCAAACGCCGTGCGGCGCTTGCCAAGGGTTTAGAAGCGGTAGCGCAAACCGACGGTCGTGGCGCTGATGCGATCCCGGCCTTCGCCCGAAAATTTCAGCCGGTGCTCGTCGTACTGGAGCACGGCCGACAATTGCGGGTTGAACACATATTCGGCGCCCAGGCCGTAGGACACGCCAAAGCCGGTTTCCTTGCCGGCGGCAACGCCCGAGCCGGGGACGGAAGAAACATCTGTGCGGCCGTAAGTCGTTCCCAGTTTGCCGAGCAGGTTGAACGAGGGGCTGACCGGCGCCCGGCCGACCAGGCTCAGGTTGATGCCTTCCGCCTTGGTCCTGCCGCCAGCGCGGTCAATCTTGCCGAAGTTGGTATAGCCCAACTCGAAGCCAAAGTTCGGATGGACGAACGTGCCGGTGTAGATGTTGTAGGCGGTGTCGTGGTCGTCGGCGGAAAACAGGCTCAAGCCGTTGCCCAGCGAATAGTTGGACTGGCCGGCATTCAGGCCCACATAGCCGGAACCCGGACCATACAGGGCGTAAGTGCTCTGGGCCTGCGCGCCAGCGACAGCCGTCAGTGCAGCGACCGCCAGAAAGGTGGCTGAAAAAATGCGGTTCAATGATTTCATTGGTGCTCCTTCAGTGGGTAAATAACGAAAAGTGCCTGTGAACAAAACATCTTTGGACTCCTCTCACCTGACCAGTCTAGGGTTGTGAGTAAACGCGACTGTGGGGCCAAAAGATAATTTTGTGTAGGACAAATATCAACTTCCTGTGACTTTTTTGAGTAGTTTGAGCGCCAGAAGTTCCATCCCTTGAAGGCTGCGGGTTTTCTGCAAACGGGTTTTGCCTGCGGGTGAACGCTGCTGCTAAAGTCGGCTCATGCAGCTCATCACCCACCTTCCCGGCAGCAGCGCGCTGGTTCTTGACTCGCCCCATAGCGGCGTGGTTTATCCACCGGATTTTCTCTATACCTGCGAGATGGCCGTCTTGCGGCGCGCTGAAGACACGCACGTTGAAAAGCTGTACGACTTTGCGCCCGGCCTGGGCGCGCACTGGATTGAAGCGCATTTTCCGCGCAGCTACCTCGATGCCAACCGCAACACCACGGAGCTGGATGTTTCGCTGCTGGACGAGCCCTGGCCGCATCCGGTGGAAACCGATCCCGGGCTGCTGTCCAAGGTGCGGCTCGGCAAGGGGCTGGTCTGGCGCACCACGGACGACGGCCTGCCCATCTATGAGCGCAGGCTGTCGGTGGAAGAAGTGAACATGCGCATCACGCACTGCTGGACTCCCTACCACGCGGCCGTGGCGCAGGCGATTGACCGGGCGCATGCCGGGCACGGCTACAGCATTCATGTCAATTGCCATTCGATGCCGGCGGTTGCGTCCAGCCACGCGACCGACTTTCCGGGCGAAAAGCATGCCGATTTCGTGGTCGGCGACCGCGATGGCAGCACGGCCAGCCCGGCCTTGTCCGCGCTGGTCTGCGCACATTTGCGGGCGCTGGGCTACAACGTGGCTTACAACCATCCGTACAAAGGCGTGGAACTGGTGCGGCGCTACGGCAATCCGGCAGCGCAGCGGCACAGCATTCAGCTTGAAATCAACCGCAAGCTCTACATGAACGAAGACACGCTGGCCATGACGCCAGGCGCCGACGCCCTGAGGTCGCATTTGCGCTCGCTGGTCGAGCTGCTGCTGCAAACCGATCCACGGCGGCTGTAGCTGAGCGAAGTCAACGCCGTAATGGCATGGAGCCGCTTATTGCGCGGTCCAGCCGCCATCCATGTTCCACGCCACGCCCCGGATATTGGCGCCGGCCGGCGAGCAGAAAAACACCGCCAGCGCACCCAGCTCTTCAGGCGTGGTGAACTGCATCGACGGTTCTTTTTCACCCAGCAGTTGCTGCTTGGCCGCTTCGTTGCTGATGCCGCCTTCCGCAGCCCGGGCATCGACCTGTTTTTGCACCAGCGGCGTCAGCACCCAGCCCGGGCAGATGGCGTTGCACGTCACGCCGCTGGTGGCGTTTTCAAGCGCCGTCACCTTGGTCAGGCCGACAATGCCGTGCTTGGCCGCGACATAGGCTGATTTTTCGGCCGAACCCACCAGGCCATGCACCGACGCCAGGTTGATGATGCGGCCCCAGCCCTTGCCGTTGTCGGCGGCCTGCATCGCGGGGAGCGCCAGGCGGGTTGCATGAAAAGCGCTGCTCAGGTTGATGGCGATGATTGCGTCCCACTTTTCAGCCGGAAAGTTTTCAATCCGGGCAACGTGCTGGATGCCGGCGTTGTTGACCAGGATATCGACCTGGCCAAACTCGGCGGCGGCAAAACGCATCATCTCCTCGATCTCGCCTGGCTTGCTCATGTCGGCGCCGTGGTAGGCGACCTGCACGCCCAGCGCTGCAATCTCGGCCTTGGGTCCGTCCACATCGCCAAATCCGTTCAGGACGATGTTGGCGCCCTGTTCGGCCAGGGCCCTGGCAATGCCCAGGCCGATTCCGCTGGTCGAGCCTGTGACAAGAGCTGTTTTACCTTTGAGCATGAAGTTTCTCCGGATGATTTACGATGGTTGACTTGAGAGTTGAACAGCGCTTTGCGCGCCAGGCGCTGCAAAATTTGCCGAATCAATTATCAAGCTTTATCCAGCTTTTTCCTGAATGCTCCACCATGACTGAACCCAGCTTGAACTACGTCACCTGTGCCGATGCAGCCGAGGGCCATCGCATGGCCTATTGGCAATGGGGCCAGCCCGACAGCCCGCATGTCGTGCTGTGCGTGCATGGGCTGACCCGCCAGGGACGCGACTTTGACGTGCTGGCGCAGGCTTTGTGCGAGCGGGCCGGGTCATCGTCTTCGGGTGGCATCCGCGTGGTTTGCCCCGACGTGGCGGGCAGGGGTGAAAGCGACTGGCTGAAGGACCCGATGGGCTACCAGGTGCCGGCCTATGCCGCAGACATGCTTTCGCTGCTGGCGCACCTGCAGGCCCAGTCGCCCATCAGCACGCTGGACTGGGTGGGCACCAGCATGGGCGGGCTGATCGGCATGGTGGTTTGCGGCCAGCCGGGCTTGCCGCTTCCGGTGCCGGTCCGCAGACTGGTGCTGAATGATGTCGGCCCCACGCTGCAGTGGCAGGCCATTCAACGGATTGGCGCTTACCTGGGGCAGTCCGGCCATTTCAATAGCGTGCAGGAAGCGGCCGATGCGATGTGGAAGATTTCCGAGAGCTTTGGCCCGCACACGCCGGAGCAATGGCTGGCGCTGTCGCTGCCGATGGTCAGGCCGGTGTCGCCAGCCGCTGACAGCCCGCTGCGCCTGCATTACGACCCGGCCATTGCCGGCCCGTTCAGGTTGACCACCGAAGAAGGCGCGCAGCAGGGCGAGGCCACGCTCTGGCAGCTTTACGATGGCATCCAGGCGGAAACGCTGGTGCTGCGCGGCGCGCAGTCCGATTTGCTGAGCCCGCAGACCGCCCATGCCATGACGCAACGCGGCCCGCGCGCCAGAGTGGTTGAGTTTGAAGGCGTTGGCCATGCGCCGACGCTGGTTGCGAAAGACCAGATTGCTGCAGTGGCAGATTTCCTGCTTTTACGAACATAAAAATAACGTGACAAAGGCTTCATGAAAAACAAAGTGGCGGCAACGCACGCCCCCGCAATTTCCCAGGACTCGCTCAGTTCCATCGTCGCGGCCACGGCCGACAGCCTGCCCGAGCAGCCGCATGTCCTGGTACGTGCCCGCGCTTTTGCCGAGCCGCTGATTGCCTGCGAAGTGATGGACACGGGCGAAAACATCCTGGCGCATGCCGATGCGGTGGTCGGCATTCTTAAAATCATTGGCGGCTCCGAGGCTGTGCAGGCGGCAACTTACCTGGTGCATTCCTGCCCGCATCTCAACAAGCCGCAGGATGTCATCGCCAAGGCTTTCGGCCCCAGCTATGCCGCTTTGGCGGTGGAAACCACCAAGCTGATCTATCTGCAGCGACAGACGCGCGCCGTTGATGCCAAGTCGCACTTGCATGATGACCCTGCCGCCCAGACGGAGAACGTGCGCAGGATGCTGCTGGCGTTCTCGCGTGACTTGCGGGTGGTCATGCTGCGCCTGGCTTCGCGCCTGCAGACCTTGCGCTATTACGCGGCCAGCCGGCAGGCTGCGCCACGGGCATTGGCACATGAGTCGCTGCATGTGTTTGCGCCACTGGCCAACCGCCTGGGCATCTGGCAGATCAAGTGGGAGATGGAAGACCTGTCCTTTCGTTTTCTGGAGCCTGAAACCTACAAGCAGATAGCCCGGCTGCTCGATGAAAAACGTGCCGAGCGCGAGGTCTTCATGGAGGCCCTGCGCGCGCAGCTTGAACGGGATTTGAACCAGAACGGCATTGCCGCACTGGTGCAGGGCCGGCCCAAGCACATCTACAGCATTGTCAAGAAAATGCGCGGCAAGTCGCTTGGCTTTGACCAGGTGTTTGACATCCGGGCCCTGCGCGTGATTGCCGCCGATGTGAAGGGCTGCTATGCCGCGCTGGGTTTTGTGCATTCGTGCTTTTCGCCCATCAAAGGCGAGTTTGACGACTACATCGCCAAGCCCAAACCCAACGGCTACCAGTCTCTGCACACGGTCGTTCGCGATGGGTACGGGCGGGCCATGGAAATCCAGATACGCACCCAGGCCATGCACGACCATGCCGAAAACGGCGTGGCGGCGCACTGGGCTTACAAGGAAGCCGGCACCAAAGGCTATGCCGGCGTTTCGGCCAGCAGTGAATACGACGCCAAGATTGCGGTCCTGCGGCAACTGCTGGCCTGGGAACGGGAACTTTCGGGTCCGGCTGCGCAGCGTGCCCGGGATGCCAACCAGGGCCTGTTTGAAGACCGCATCTATGTGCTGACGCCGGACGCAGCCATCGTGGAATTGCCCCAGGGTGCCACGACGGTTGACTTTGCCTACAGCGTGCACACCAGCCTGGGCCATCGCTGCCGCGGCGCGCGTGTTGATGGTGTCATGGTGCCGCTGAATACACCGCTGCAAAACGGCCAGACGGTTGAAGTCATCACGACCAAGGAGGGGGGGCCTTCGCGTGACTGGCTCAACCCGGAACTGGGTTTCCTGTCGAGCAACCGGGCGAAATCGAAGGTGCGCGCCTGGTTCAATGCGCTGGCCATGGAGCAGACCGTGGCAAAGGGCCGGGAAGCGGTTGAAAAACTGCTCCAGCGCGAAGGAAAAACGGCCATGAAGCTGCAGGATCTGGCGTTTCTGCTGGGCTTCAAGACGGCGGATGAACTTTTTGAGGTCGTAGGCAAGGATGAATTTTCCCTGCGCACCATTGAAAACATGCTCAGGCCACCCGAACCTGTGCTGTCTCCGGACGACTATGTGCTGGCCAAAAAAACACGGCAGTCCGAAAAATCCAGCGCTGCTGGAAAAGGCGGCAAGGGCAGCGTGCTGGTGGTGGGAATGGACTCCCTGCTGACTCAATTGGCCAAATGCTGCAAACCCGCGCCCCCGGATCTCATTCTTGGTTTCGTCACCAAGGGCAAGGGCGTGAGTATTCATCGAAGCGACTGCAGCAATTTCCGCAACATGGCCAGCGGCAGCCCTGACCGTGTCATCGAGGTTGAATGGGGTTCTGCCAAAGCCCCGGACGGCGCGGTTTATCCGGTGGATGTGGCCGTGGAAGCAGCTGATCGGCAAGGTTTGCTGCGCGATATTTCAGAAGTGTTTGCCAAGGAAAAAATGAATGTGATCGGTGTGCAGACGCAGTCGGTCAAGGACAACCGTGGCGGGACAGCCTGGATGACCTTCACGGTCGAGGTGGCCCAATCGGGACGGCTCAATCGGGTGCTGGGCATCGTGGCCGATGTGCCGGGCGTGCGGTCAGCCCGAAGACGCTGAACTGTTTGCACATATTTTTCGGTTTGTTTGAAAACTCGTGTTTTGCACTGCTAGAATACGAGCTTCGAACAGTCCTTTAGGCGCGTAGCTCAGCTGGTTAGAGCACCACCTTGACATGGTGGGGGTCGTTGGTTCGAGTCCAATCGCGCCTACCAATTTTTCTGAAACAGTTTTTGTTTCAATGTTTTGAACTCTTAGCAGTTCAAAACATTGAATCAAGATAACCCAGATAAATTGCGTATATCAAGACATTCCTAGAATGTATCGAACTTTGTCGCTATGAGGCAGGTTTTCGTTATTTCCAGGAGTCATCAGTGCAAAGTAATAAATCCCTTCAATCGCCCTCAGGCGAGCCTTCCGTGGCTGGCAGTCTTTCTTCAGAAGAAATTTCTGCCCATAACGCCAGCAAGGCTGCTGACAAGACTGAGGCGACGCGGATCATCAAGAAATACCCAAATCGGCGTCTCTACGATACTGAAACTTCGGCTTACATTACTTTGGCCGAAGTTCGACGCCTGGTAATGAGTAGTACGCATTTTGTCGTGCGTGATGCCAAAACCAATGAAGACCTGACGCGCAGCATCCTGCTTCAGATCATTCTTGAAGAGGAGGCCGGTGGCGCACCCATGTTTACCGAGGCCGTGCTGGCCAACATCATCCGTTTCTACGGCGATGCAATGCAGAGCTTCATGGGTGCGTATCTTGAGAAAAATGTCCAGAGTTTCATGGACCTGCAGCTCAAGATGGCCGAGCAGTCCAAAGGGATGAGCCCCGAGATGTGGGCGCAGTTCATGAATGCAAAGTCGCCCATGATGCAAGGCATGATGGGGGCTTATGTCGAGCAATCTAAGAATGTCTTTACGCAGATGCAGGAGCAGATGCAAAAGCAGAGCGAGCAAATGCTGTCGGCACTGGGGCTGAAGCGTTAATAACCGGCTATTGCTGATGGCTGGTTGAAGGCCATCCGCTGGGTTTTTCTCGTTCCTGCGCCTGCTCTGAGACAATAGCGGCATGAGCGAAGTACTTTCCCCATCTCCCCTTTCCCCTGTTTCCCCTGCCAAACCTGCGCCCCGCGTTGGATTTGTGAGCCTTGGGTGCCCCAAGGCATTGACCGATTCGGAGTTGATCCTGACGCGGCTCAGTGCCGAGGGCTACCAGACATCCAAAACCTTCGAAGGTGCCGACCTGGTCATTGTCAATACCTGCGGCTTCATTGATGATGCCGTCAGGGAAAGCCTGGACACGATTGGCGAGGCGCTGGCTGCAAACGGCAAGGTTATCGTGACCGGCTGTCTGGGTGCCAAGTCAGGCGACAACGGCAGCAACCTGGTGCGCCAGATGCATCCCAGTGTCCTGGCAGTCACCGGTCCGCATGCGACGCAGGAGGTCATGGATGCGGTCCATCTGAACCTGCCCAAGCCGCACGATCCGTTCGTGGACCTGGTGCCCAATGCCTTCGGCATCGCTGGAATCAAGCTCACGCCCAGGCACTATGCCTATCTCAAGATCAGTGAAGGTTGCAACCATCGCTGCACCTTCTGCATCATTCCGTCCATGCGCGGCGATCTGGTGTCGCGGCCTGTCGGCGATGTTTTGAACGAAGCGCGTGCGCTGTTCGAAGGCGGGGTAAAAGAGTTGCTGGTCATCAGTCAGGACACTTCTGCCTATGGCGTCGATGTCAAATACCGTACCGGCTTTTGGGATGGCAAGCCGGTGAAGACCCGGATGCTCGAACTGGTCCAGGCGCTTGGCGAGATTGCCGCGCCCTTTGGCGCCTGGGTACGCTTGCACTATGTCTATCCCTATCCTAGCGTGGATGAGATTCTTCCCCTGATGGCAACCGGCAAGGTGCTGCCTTATCTGGATGTGCCTTTGCAGCACAGTCATCCGGATGTCTTGAGGCGCATGAAGCGGCCTGCCAGCGGAGAGAAGAATCTGGAACGTATTTCGCACTGGCGTGAGATGTGTCCCGAAATTGTCATTCGCAGCACGTTTATTGCTGGCTTTCCCGGTGAAACCGAAGCTGAATTCGAACACTTGCTTGATTTTATGCGCGAGGCAAAGATTGACCGTGCGGGCTGTTTTGCCTACAGCGCAGTGCAGGGCGCAACGGCCAACGACATTCCCGGAATGCTCCCGCTGGAAGTGCGTGAAGAGCGGCGGACACGTTTTATGGCTGTGGCGGAAGCGGTGTCAAGTCAGAAACTGCAGCAGCGCGTTGGTGCGACCATGCAGGTGCTGGTGGACCATGCGCCTGCGCTGGGCCGCAAAGGCGGAATTGGCCGCTCCTATGCAGACGCGCCCGAGATTGATGGCGTGGTCAAGCTGCTGCCGCCCGAGAAAATCAGCAAAACCATGAAGGTTGGCGAGTTCACCCGTGCCCGCATTGTCGGAGTTCAGGGACACGACCTGATCGCAGTGCCTGTCTGAAGCTTTTAAGTCGCTATGTTTCATGCCAGCCCTTGTGTTTGCAAGGGCTGGTCCAGCAACTTGTGAACTTGTTTGCTACAAGTTTTCCAATTTTCGGGCGAAAAAAAAGCCACTGTGGTTAACAGCAGCTTTTTTCAACTTGAGTAATTTTGGTGCCCGGGAGAGAACTCGAATCTCCACATCTTGCGATACACGGACCTGAACCGTGCGCGTCTACCAATTCCGCCACCCGGGCACAGCAAGCAGTTTAACATTACATTTATGGCTTATCAGGTGCGTTGCTGGAAAAAATTCAATTTTCTTCAGAAATTTTCGATGACTGGCGAAATGTCTGGTTTGCGCCGGTTGAAAACTCCCCCAATTCCGACTCCAGTGAAGCATTCCGTTATCCGGGAAATCAGCTTTTCACAAATCGCGGCTAGTATCTGGTTTTAAACTGATACAAAAATACACGGAACTGGCCAATCCCCCTATTCAACGCGCGCTGGTTTTACCCTGTTTTACCCGCGCCATCTCACGAAAGAGACTTCTTATCAAAACAAATCTTCAAAGTTCTGGCGCAACCGCCGGACTCCTCGCCGAATTCGAGGGTACGGTATCCGGCCACCGCGATGGCCATGGCTTCGTTCAACGTGATGACGGCGAAGCAGATATTTACCTGCCGCCCAACGAAATGCGTGCGGTGCTGCATAAAGACCGCGTCAAGGCGCGCATCGTGCGGCATGACCGCAAGAACCGGCCTGAAGGCCGCGTCACCGAAATCATCGAGCGCTCGCCCAATCCGATCATTGGGCGCCTGCTCCAGGAAAGCGGCGTCTGGCTGGTCGCGCCTGAAGACAAGCGTTACGGTCAGGACGTGTTGATTCCCAAAGGCGCGATCGGAACAGCCAAGACCGGCCAGATTGTGGTAGTGCAACTGACTGAGCCACCAGCCCTGTTTGGCCAGCCGGTGGGGCGCGTCATGGAAGTGCTGGGCGAAATTGACGACCCGGGCATGGAAATTGAAATTGCCGTGCGCAAATACGGCGTGCCGCATGAGTTCAGCGATGAAGCCCTCGGTTTGGCCCGCTCCCTGCCCGATGCCGTTCGCCCCGGTGACAAGCTGCACCGTGTTGATCTGACTGACATTCCCCTGGTCACCATCGACGGCGAAGACGCGCGCGATTTTGACGATGCGGTTTATTGCGAGCCGGTCAAGGTCGGCCGTGGCAAGGGCTGGCGCCTGCTGGTCGCGATTGCCGATGTCAGCCATTACGTCGAGACCGGCAGCACGATTGACATTGACGCCTACGACCGTGCCACCAGCGTGTATTTTCCGCGCCGCGTGATTCCCATGCTGCCCGAAAAGCTGTCCAACGGCCTATGCTCGCTCAACCCCCATGTCGAGCGGCTGTGCATGGTCTGCGACATGCTGGTCAATGCCAAGGGCGATGTTCACGCCTACCAGTTTTATCCGGCAGTGATGCTCAGCCAGGCGCGTTTGACCTATACCGATGTGGCTGCGATCCTGGGCAACACACGCGGGCCGGAAGCCCAGCAGCGCAAGGCCGTGGTGCCGCACTTGCTGCATCTGCATGAGGTGTACCAGGCCTTGCTCAAGGAGCGCGGCATACGCGGCGCCGTTGATTTTGAAACCACCGAAACCCAGATCGTTTGCGATGAAGTCGGGCGGATTGAAAAAATCATTCCCCGTACCCGCAATGTGGCGCACCGGCTGATTGAAGAGTCCATGCTGGCTGCCAATGTCTGCTCGGCCGACTTTATTGCGCAGAGCAAGCACACGGCCCTGTTTCGCGTTCACGAAAGTCCAACTCCCGAGAAAATTGACCTGCTGCGCAATTACCTCAAGGCGATTGGCATTGGCATGACGGTCAGCGACGACCCGGCGCCTGCAGAGTTCCAGCAGATTGCCATGGCGACCAAGGACCGGCCGGACGCGCAGCAGATTCACTCGATGCTGTTGCGCTCAATGCAGCAGGCGATCTACACGCCGATGAATGGCGGCCACTTCGGTCTGGCCTACGAGGCTTACACGCACTTCACCAGCCCGATCCGCCGCTACCCCGACCTGCTGGTACACCGGGTGATCAAGGCGATCCTGAAGAAGACCAAGTACCAGTTGCCGGTATTGCCCACGCCGGGCGAGGCGGAGGCCAAACTGTCCAAACGGCTCGCCGCCCGTGTCAAGCTGCCGACCGAAAAACCGAAAAAAGCTTCTGCTGACCAGCTGGCCTGGCAGGCGGCCGGCCTGCATTGCAGCGCCAATGAGCGCCGTGCCGACGAAGCCAGCCGCGACGTGGAAGCCTGGCTCAAGTGCAAGTACATGCGTGAGCATCTGGGTGAAGAGTTTGGCGGCGTGGTCACGGCGGCAACCGGCTTCGGCATCTTTGTGACGCTCGACGCCATGTATGTCGAAGGCCTGGTGCATATCACTGAGCTGGGCGGCGAATACTTCCGCTTTGACGAGGCCCGGCAGGAGCTGCGCGGCGAGCGCAGCGGCATGCGCTATGCCCTGGGAACCCGGGTTCGGGTCCAGGTCAGCCGGGTTGATCTGGATGGCCGAAAAATTGATTTTCGCCTGGTGCATGAAGGTGACGACAAGGCCGGGCTGGTGAATCGGGCCATGAAGGACAAGGCCGGTGGTTCTGCGGCTGAACTGCCGCTGCAGGAACGCGGTGCCGGATCCCGGCGCAACGGGCGCAGCGCGCCTTCAAAAAGCCGTCAGCCTCCCTCTGACCGCACATCCCAGCCGCAGCCCAGGGCACGCAAGACAGCGGCTAAAAAAGCAGCGGCCAATCCGGGCATGAAACAGGGCAAAAAGTCCCGTCGCTAGAAGCTTATGAAGTCTTCCATGTTCAGACACGCCGGGAATTTATGCTGATCCGGATTTTGGCTTTTTTGCTGGAGACGGCATTTTTCATCCTGATTGCAGCGGCGCTGCTGCGCGCCTGGATGAACTGGCTGCGGGTCAGCATGGTCGGGCAGCCGGGCCGCTTTGTCATGGCCCTGACCGACTGGCTGGTCAAACCGCTGCGACGCTCCCTGCCCAAGTCACTGGGCCAGTCACGCGTGGACTGGGCCAGTGTGCTTGCAGCCGCATTGATGGCGTTGGCCTACGCGCTGCTGTGGTGGCTGCTGTTCGGGCTGTTGCTGGGTGCAGCGGCCGGCGGCACGGATTTCGGAGTGGCAGCGGTGTTCACAATGCTGTTTTTTGCCGTGAAGATGCTGCTTCGGGTCGCGCTGCAAACCCTGTTCATGCTGGTGCTGGGTTATGCCATCTTGTCCTGGGTCCAGCCCGGCTCAAGTGTTTACGGCCTGCTGGCCCGCCTGACCGAGCCCATGCTGACACCGTTGCGGCGCGTGATTCCAGCCATTGGCGGCGTCGATCTGTCGGCGCTGGTGCTGCTGCTGGTGCTTCAGATCGGCATGATGGTTTTGCTCTAGCCCGTTTGCGATTGGGCCAGGGCCGATGCGGTCAAGGCCTGGCCCGGCCTGTCACTGGCCCAGGTATCGGCCCCGTGGCCGTGGGCAAACACCGCGCTGCGGGCCGCTTCGACAGCATTCATTCCTCTGGCCAGGCAGGCGCCCAGCATGCCTGCCAGCACGTCGCCGGTGCCTGCGGTGGCCAGCAGGGCATTGCCGGTGTTGTTGACCAGGGTCGCCTGACCTGGTGTGGCGATGACGGTTCCTGAACCCTTGAGCACCACCACACACTGAAACCGCTCGGCCAGTTGCCGGGCTGCGCTTAACCTGTCGGCCTGGACGGCCACGGCCGTGATGCCCATCAGACGGGCGGCTTCCAGCGGGTGGGGCGTCAATACCGTGCTGTAGCCGCGACCTTGCCTGGCTTTGAGCTGGGTTTGCAGCTGCGGGTCCATGGCAATTGCATTCAGTGCATCGGCATCCAGCACGGCCCGCCTGGCCGTTGACAGCACCTTTGCGAGGACAGTCTTGACCGATTCACCGCCGCCACAGCCACACACCACAACCTGGTGCGCCATGTCCACGGCGTCAGGCGAGCGGAACATGAGTTCAGGCTGTTCCGGATCGACCTTCATGCCGGGCGCATTGCCCAGCAAGGCGACAAACACCCGGCCCGCGCCTGCGTGCAATGCAGCGCTGGCGGCCAGCAAGGCCGCTCCGGTCATCTGCGTGGCGGCGGTCGATTCACCGCCCAGCACGGCGACATCGCCAAAACTGCCTTTGTGACTGGCGTGCGCGGCGCTGGTGCGTACCGGCAGGCTGGCACGGTCTGCACCCAGCAGCCAGGCGCAAGGTTCGGCTGCAAGCACGCTGTCGGCCGGACTGACCCCAAGGTCATCAAACCATACTTCACCCGCGCAGTCCCGACCGCTGGCGGTAAAGAGTCCTGGCTTCAAACTCAATAAACTCAAGGTAAATAGGCCTTTTTCGCTTATTGGGTGGGTATTAGCTGCTATTGATTTAATAGTGCTTTTGAAAGTCGTGACGCCGGTGTCGGCATTTAGGCCGGTCGGAATATCGACTGCCAGCCGCAGCGCCGCGCTGGCATGCATTGTTTCCAGCCATTGCTGCATCAAGGCGCTCGCCGGCCGGCTTGGGTCGAGCGTGGCACCGATGCCGAGCAGCGCATCAATGCACAGGTCGAAGCCGGGCGGCGGTTCGCTGGCCATCGGAACGCCGGCAGCCAGTGCCCGCTGGCGCGAGGCTTGGGCATCCGGCGGCGATTCGGATTTGCCGGACGGCAAGCCGGTCCAGGTCATAACGACCTTCTTTCCCCACTGGTGCAGATGCAGCGCGGCCTCGAAGCCATCGCCGCCGTTGTTGCCGGGTCCGCAGGCAATCCAGATGCATTGAGCATGCGGAGCCAGCGCCAGCGCCAGGCGCGCCACCGAAAGGCCTGCCCGTTGCATCAGCGTGTGCGCGGGCAGGGCGCTTGCCGCCTGCTGCTCGATCAGGCGAATAGCGGCAACGTCATACAGCGGATGACTGAGAGTGCTGGAAATTTTTTGCATCGGATCATTGTGAAGGTTTGCCGGTATTTCCGTTCACGAGCAGCCGTCAGGCATCCGAAAAGACGTAAAAAGTTCACCCTGAAAAGCACGTAAACCCTTGATCCGTCTGGGGGAATTTACTGATTTTTGAGCAACAATTCCAAAACTTGCTTGTCTTACATTGCCTAGCTCCTTGAACACATTTTGTACAAGGCTCAAGAGCGCCAATTTTCGGAGGCAAGGTCAGTTGCCGTCCTAAGTTTTGTCGGCTGCTCGGTTGAGTTCATGGACAATGTGCTCAAAAGCAGCCATGCTGCCCGTGGATTACCTGGGCGTGAGTCCCACTTTGCCACGCTTACCAAGACCGATACAAAGAATCTCTGGGCGTTGACGGGCTAATCATGGGGTGAGCCTCTACTTCTTTGCCCTTGGTCGCCATTGGCGGAATTCATGTGGCAAGTGCATGCGACATGTAGCGTGCAGGTGCTGACAGTCTTGTGACCGTGAGCGCGTTTTTGCCCGGCAGGCGATCCGCATGCCTGCTGCTACCTTGAGAGTTTTGTGTGATGAATAGTCGAGAGTCCGGAAACAGAAAAAATGACGAATGAAACTTTTGAATATTCCCATGCGTTCGAATATCCGCGTGTATTGTCCATCGCAGGTTCGGACAGTGGTGGCGGTGCCGGCATTCAGGCCGACCTGAAAACCTTTGCGGCTTTGGGCTGCTATGGCATGACCGCCATTACCGCCCTGACCGCCCAAAACACGCTGGGCGTGCGGGCCATTCATGGGGTTCCACCGCAGATGCTTCGCGACCAGATCGATGCGGTGATTGAAGATATCGGTACGCATGCGGTCAAGATTGGCATGCTGCACGCACCGGAGACCGTGCTGACCGTGGCCGAGGCCATCGACCGTCACGCGTTGCAAAAAGTGGTGCTTGACCCGGTGATGGTCGCCACGAGCGGTGCCGTGCTGATTGACAACCCGGCTGTCCAGATCCTGGTGCGCGAGTTGTTTCCGCGCGCGCTGGTGGTGACGCCCAATCTGGACGAAGCTTCATTGCTGGTCGGAAGGCCTTTGTGCAGCGAAGCTGATATGGAGGCGGCAGCGCGAGAACTGCTGGCCATGGGCGCCCATGCAGTATTGCTCAAAGGCGGTCATTTGCCGGGTGATCTGGTTTGTGATTTGCTGCTCACGAAAAACGGCGCGGCGCACTGGATGCGTGCGCCGCGTATCGACACGGCCAATACCCATGGCACGGGCTGCACTTTGTCTTCAGCCATTGCGGCGCACCTGGCGCTGGGCGCAACTTTGCTGGAGTCGGTAGAGGCGGCGCGGACCTATGTGCGTGCCGCGCTGGTGGCCGGCTCAACAGTGCGCACGGGCGCAGGCAGCGGGCCGCTGAATCACAGCCATGCACCGCTCGCCATGCAGCTCAAGCCGCTGCGCTGACCTCCGGGCTGTTCAACAACTTGCGGGTGAACCGTGCCAGCACAAAAGTGACTGCCAGCGTCGGCAGCGCTGCACCCCAACTGGGCGCCAGTTGCGCGCACAGGTGATAGCAGGCTACGCCCAGCAGCCAGATGGCCACCGCGCTGATGTTGACCTTGCGTTCCGTCACCAGCGATACCACGTTCGCCTGTCCGGCCAGGCGCGCCAGAATGACGCCGTAGAGCGGAACAAATACCGAACTGAGCATCAATAAAAACGGCTCCAGGCTGTGCATCGGCAGCACCAGCGCCAAGGCCGTGCACAGCACGGCCAGCGCCATTCCCCAGCGGCGAACGCTCCAGCCGGGTTTCAGGCTGTGCCCAGCCACTGAACCCGAGTAAAGGTCGCCGTAAGCGTTGTCAACCTCGTCAATCAGGATCAGTCCAAGTGCGATCAGTCCGCCTTGCGCCAGCAGCAGCGCGGCAACCAGGTCGGTGCTGGGTGTCGTCAGCGCAACCAGAAGGCCGAGGGCATAGCACCAGAGATTGGCCACCGCGTAGCCCAGCCATGTGCCCCGCAAGGCGCTGTTCCCGTGGCGGCCATGACGGGCAAAGTCAGCTACCAGCGGCAGCCAGGACACAGGCATCGCGATCACCAGATCCAGCGCCGACAGGGTGCTCATGCTGCCGTCGCCGGCGCGATGCCACACTCCCTCAAGCCCTTGGGCGCTGGCTTTGGAAAGAAACTGCCAGCTCAGCCATAGCAGCGAGGCAATGACCAGCGGCAAGCCATAGCGGCCAATGAATTTGCGCACCAGCCTGACCATGGAGCCGGACAGCAGGGCCAGTAGCACGGCGCCCCAGAGCAAGGTTGTCAGTACGGGCCACAAGGAAGCCGAAAAACTGCCGGATTGCCGTGCGATGGCCATCGTGCCGTCGCGCATCACGACCAGCTCGAAGGTCGTCCAGCCGATAAGTTGCACGATGTTGAGCAGCACCGGCAAGCGCGCAAAGCTGCTGCCATAGGTCGCGTGCATCAGACCAGCGCTCGACAAGCCGCTGTCGCAGCCAATCTTGGCGGTCCAGGCCAGCAAGCCTGCGCCCAGTATCGAGCCACAGATGATCACTGTCAGCGCGGCCTGGGTTCCGAGCGCTGGGACGAGGTACGCACCGATCTGCATCACGAGCAGGCCCACGCCCAGGCTGAGCCAGAGCGCTGCATGGTCGCGCCAGCCGAACAGGCGTTCGCCCGCAGGCAAAGGTGTCAGTGCGGTATTGCCGCCCGCAGAAGAAAGGGGAGTGGAGGCCATCAGCAGTTCCGTTTGTCAATGGCAGGTCGGCTTGCTGAATACCCGGGCCGAACGCAGGGTATCGCTAACGCCTGTCAGTCAAAAACCGGCGACTCCACACCCAGCACCTTGTGCAGCTTGGGGCTGGTGGTGGTGTATTGCAGATGAATCTTCTTGTCCGGGAAGATGAAGGGCGCAGCACCAAATGCGGCCAGCGCGCATTCATGAAAGCCGCTCAGGATCAGCTTTTTCTTGCCCGGGTAGGTGTTGATGTCGCCCACCGCAAAAATGCCGGGAATGTTGGTGGAGAACTTTTCGGTGTCCACCTTGATCTGCTTGCGCTCGATGTCCAGGCCCCAGTGGGCAATCGGTCCGAGCTTGGGCGACAGGCCAAAGAACACCAGCATGACATCGAGCGGCACCACGCGGGTGATGCCGTCGGCACCTGTGACCTTGGCCGCAGTCAGCTTGCCTTCTTTTTCGTCGTAACCCGTGACCTGGCCGACGATGAACTGCATCTCGTAGGCATCGCAAAGTTCCTTCATTTTGGCGACGTTCGCAGGCGCAGCCTTGAAGCCGTCGCGGCGATGAATCAGGATCACGCTTTCAGCCTTGTTCGGGCCTTCGGCGACAAAGTTCAATGCCCAGTCGAGTGCCGAATCGCCGCCGCCGACGATCACCAGGTTTTTTCCGGCAAAGTCAGCCGGATTCTTGACCCGGTAAAACAGCTGGCTGTTGTCAAACTTGTCCAGGCCATCGACCCGCAGCAGCTTGGGCTGGAAAGCGCCCACGCCGGCAGCAATGAAAATCGTCTTGGTCAGGAACTTCGTACCCTTGGAGGTTTCAACAAAGAAGCGGCCGTCTTCCTGCTTTTCCAGCACGCTGACTTCCTGGCCCAGATGAAAGGTCGGGCCAAACGGCTCGATCTGCTTCATCAGGTTGTCGGTCAGTTCCTTGCCGGTGCAGACCGGAATCGCAGGAATGTCATAGATGGGCTTGTCAGGATACAGCTCAATGGGCTGGCCGCCGGGGTAGGCCAGCGAGTCGATGATGTGCGCCTTGATTTCCAGCAGGCCGAGTTCAAACACCTGGAACAGGCCGACAGGGCCGGCGCCGACGATGACAGCATCGGTTTCGATGGGGCCGTCGTGCAGCGCTGCGGTGTTGATCACTTCTTGGTTCAGTTGAGGTTCCATGATTTCTTGACTTGGATTTTTAAACGGCTCTGGGATCAGCTCGGGGTTGGCGGCGCCCATGTCCATGATGAGCCGGGTCAGCGCACCAGTTCGGACAGCTTGTTGGTCTTGTCTTTCCATTCGTCGGCGTCGGGCAAGGCTTCCTTGCGCTTGGTGATGCTCTTCCAGCCCGGCGCGCTGGTCAGGTCGGCATTGATCTTGATGAAATGCAGCTGATCCGACGGCAAGTCTTCCTCGGCGTAGATGGCGTTAACCGGGCATTCGGGAATGCACACGGCGCAGTCGATGCACTCGTCCGGGTCAATCACCAGCATGTTTGGACCTTCGCGGAAGCAGTCCACGGGACAAACGTCCACACAATCGGTGTATTTGCAGCGGATGCAGGAATCGGAAACGACGTGTGTCATGGTGTTGTTGGCTAATCGGTGAAAACCCTGAATTTTAAGGCAATGCCTGGCGAGTCCGGTTGATCAAGCGCATACCTTTGAAAATCAACGGATTTCGCAGGCGGAGCTTCAAGTAAACCGGACTTTTTCAGTGCTGGCCTAAAGCAGGGTTGAAAGTTTTAAAAAAGTGCTTTACAGCACCAGCGCGGCGCCAGAAGTCTTGTGCGAGGCGGTATCGACCAGCACCAGCGAGCCCAGAATGCGCGAGCGCAGATAAGGCAGCGTGACTAGCGGTTCCTGAAAGCTCAGCTCGACATGGCCGATGGCGTTGGGCGGCAGTTCGCTGGCGTCTTCCTCGGCCAGGGTGTTGACATCGAGCTTGTGGACGATGCGCCTGACCTTCGCCTTGACCCAGCGATGGCCCTGCAAGGCCCAATAGACACGGCCGGCGACCAGCGGCTCGTCATCCATCCAGGCCATCGTGACAGCGACTTCGCGCGAAGGCGTGAAGGTATCGGGCGCCAGCAGCCAGTCGCCGCGCGAGACATCGACTTCGCGGTCGAGCACGATGCCCGCGCTGTGTCCGGCCGGGATGGCCTTGGGCTGGCGGATATGGTCGAGCACTTGCGCCACGACGGCGGTCTGGCCGCTCGGCAGAACGGTCACGGTCTGGCCGGGCTGCACATTGCCCGTGGCGACGCGGCCCCAGAACACGCGCCGGCCCTGCGAGGTGTCGGACGAAGACGAGAACTTCTCGACCCACTGCACCGGAAAGGAAAAGGCTTCGGCGGTTTCGGCCGGCGTGCCCGGCAGGGTTTCCAGCAGGTCGAGCAGCGACAGGCCTTCGTAGCCGCACCAGCCGGGCTTGCCATCGACCACGTTGAAGCCCTTGAGGGCGGATACTGGCACCGTGGCGCGGACCGGAATCTTGGCGGCTTCGGCAAATTTCGCCAGCGCGCCGCTGATGTTCTGGAAGGCCAGGGTGGCGTCTTCGACCGCGTCGAGCTTGTTCACCGCGAACACGATGGACGGCACGCGCAGCAGGTTGACCAGCAGCGAATGGCGGCGGGTTTGCTGCAGCAGTTCCATGTCCGGGTTTTGCCAGTCGAGCTTGGTGGCATCGACCAGCACCACGGCGGCGTCGGCGCTGGAGGCGGCGGTGACCATGTTGCGGGTGTATTGCTCGTGGCCGGGCGCATCGCCGATGATGAACTTGCGGTGTTCGGTGGCGAAGTAGCGGTAGGCCACGTCAATCGTGATGCCCTGTTCGCGCTCGGCCGACAGGCCGTCGGTCAGCAGCGCCAGGTCGGTTTCACCGGCCCGCTGTACGCCCGCCAAGTGATCGACCAGCACTGCCTTGCTGTCCACCAGCAGGCGGCCGATCAAGGTGCTCTTGCCGTCATCGACCGAGCCGCAGGTGATGAATTTCAGCGCGGATCTCAGGTCATTTTGGCCATTTGCGCTTGCTGTGTCTGCGCTTGCAGCTATCAAATCCATAGTAGTCATCAGAAGTACCCGTCTTTCTTTCGCTTTTCCATCGAAGCGTCTGAGGTTTTGTCGTCCATGCGCGTGGCGCCGCGTTCGCTGACATCGGCGGCCAGCGTTTCAATCACGATTTCGGCGGCGGTGGCGGCCGTGCTGTCCACCGGGCAGGTGCAGGTGATGTCGCCGACGGTGCGAAAGCGCACGGTTTTTTCAATCACTTCCTCGCCATCGCGTGCCGGGGTCAATTCGGTGACCGGCACCAAAAGGCCCTTGCGCTCGACGATCTTGCGCTGGTGCGCGTAGTAGAGCGACGGCAGTTCGATGTGTTCGCGCTCGATGTACTGCCACACGTCGAGTTCGGTCCAGTTGGAAATCGGGAACACGCGGAAGTGTTCGCCGGGCTGCAGCCGGGTGTTGAACAGCGTCCAGAGTTCGGGCCGCTGGGCCTTGGGCTGCCACTGGCCGAAGCTGTCGCGGTGCGAGAAGATGCGCTCCTTGGCCCGGGCTTTTTCCTCGTCGCGGCGGGCGCCGCCGATCAGCGCGTCGAAGCGGAATTCGTCAATCGCCTCCAGCAGCGTGACCGACTGGTGCACATTGCGCGACTCGCCCGGATGGGCCAGGCGCACCGTGCCGCGCTTCATCGAATCCTCGACATTGCGAACGATCAGCTCGGCGCCGAGTTCCTTGGCGCGCGAGTCGCGGAAATCGGTGACTTCGTGGAAATTGTGGCCGGTGTCGATCATCAACAGCGGAAAGGGAATGCGGCCAATGCCAAACGCCTTCTCGGCGCACTTGAGCATCACCAGCGAGTCCTTGCCGCCCGAAAACAGCAGGGTCGGGCGTTCGAAGGCGGCGGCGACTTCGCGCAGGATGAAGATGGTTTCTTCCTCCAGCGCATCGAGGTGGGAATTGCTCAGCTTGGCCAGCAAGTCGGGTTCATGATTCATGGGGTTCACATCTAAGCGGGCGTTCATGCTTGTATTTCTCGGATAGGGATGATGCTGGACAGCGGTTCGAACGCGGCGGGTTCCTGCGCTTCATGGGTGCCGTCGGCGGCCACATGCAGGCCGCATTCCTTGGCGCTTTCGTTTTCCCACCACCAGCGGCCGGAGCGGAAATCCTCGCCCAGCGTCACGGCGCGGGTGCAGGGCGCGCAGCCGATGCTGGGGAAGAACTGGTCGTGCAGCGGGTTGTAGGGAATGGCGTTGACGGAAATGTAGTGCCAGATGTCGCCCTGGGTCCATTCGACCAGCGGGTTGACCTTGGCGCGCTCGGGCTGCTGCTCGATGTCATGCACTTCGGCACGGGCGGCGGACTGCTCGCGGCGCAGGCCGGTCAGCCAGCCTTTCTTGCCGGCCAGCGCGCGCTCCAGCGGCTCCATCTTGCGGATGTGGCAGCACTGCTTGCGCAAGGCCAGGCTTTTGTACATGGCTTGCGAGCCGTTTTCTTCGACAAAGGCCGAGGCTGCGTCGGCGTCGGGGTGGTACACATCGATCTTGAACGGGTAGCGTTCCTCGATGCGCTTGACCAGCGCGACGGTCTCAAGGTGCAGCATGCCGGTGTCGAGCACGAAGATGCTGGCGCTCGCGTTGTCAAGGCCCGCTTCGTGCATCAGGTGGGTGATGACCATGTCTTCGCAGCCCAGGCTGGACGCCTGCGTCAGCGGCGAATACTCGGTGGCGGCGGTCTTGATCAGCGCCAGGCTGTGCGCGAGTTTTTGCGCAAAGTCGGGCGACGGCTTGGCGTAGAGGGAAATGGCGCTCATGCTTTTTCCTTTCAAACGGGGGTGGCGGCGGTGATGAAATGGGGCTGGATGTCCACCGCATCGCCCTGGTATTTGCCGACGCCGTAGCCGGGGTAGGCGGCCAGCACGCGCTGGGCAATGGCCATGTCCTGGTCGGCGCGCAGCACGGCCACGTCAAAACCGCTGCGCTCCATCTGCGCCAGCTGGTCCACCAGCACGTCGCCGGTGGCGCGAATCTCGCCCTTGAAGCCCAAGCGGCGGCGCAGCAAGAATGCCTGGCTGAACGCCCGGCCATCGGTGAATTTCGGGAAATTCAGGTTGATGCGCTCCACGCCTTCAAGCGACAGCTGCTGCGGGTCTGCATCGTTCGCCAGTTCAACAACATTTTGGCCTTTTGCGCTTGCTGCATCTGCGTTGTAAGCTATTAATTTCATAGTGATTCTCTGCGTGATCAGTTCAACAATACGGCGCTTCAGGCGGCGCTGGCTTCGGCTGGCTCAGTGCGGCTGGCGCTGAAGCGCGCGCCGTTGGCGGCCGCCTTGAACGGCTCGGCCCCGACGCGGCGCAGCGTGGCGATGAAGGTCTCGCGGCCTTCGCGCTGCTGGCGGTAGGTAGCGAGCACGGCTTCAATCACGTCAGGCACTTCAGCCGCCGAGAACGAAGGTCCGACCGCCTTGCCGGCCATGGCCGCGCCCGACAGGTTCGAGCCGTCCGAGCCGCCCAGCGACACCTGGTACCACTCCTTGCCGTCCTTATCGACGCCCAGGATGCCGATGTGGCCGCTGTGGTGGTGGCCGCAGGAGTTGATGCAGCCGCTGATGTGCAGGTCGATCTCGCCGATGTCGTGCAGCTCGTCCAGATCCTGATAACGCTCGGTGATGGCTTCGGCAATCGGCAGCGACCGCGCATTGGCCAGCGAGCAGAAGTCGCCGCCGGGGCAGGCGATCATGTCGGTCAGCAAATGGATGTTGGCCTTGGCAAAGCCGGCCTGGCTGGCCGCGCGCCACAGCGCGGGCAGCGCGTCGGCATGCACCCAGGGCAGCAGCAGGTTTTGTTCATGGCTGACGCGCACTTCGCCGGCGCTGAAGCGCTCGGCCAGGTCGGCGGCGATGTCCAACTGGTCGGCGGTCGCGTCGCCGGGCGCTTGCCCCAGGCGCTTGAACGACAGGCTGACCGCGCGCAGCTCGGGGTTCTGGTGCGGCGCCACGTTTTGCTGCAGCCAGCGGCTGAAGGCGGGCTGCTCTTCGGCGCTGATGGCTTCGGCATCCGCGGGCGCGCCGTTGAGCGTGGGCGCCACGAAGCAGGCCGCCACGCGGTCGTACTCGGCCTGCGTGATGGTGTGCGGGCCGCCGTCATGCTCGATGATCTGCTGGTATTCGGCCTCGACATCGTCGATGTATTTCTGGCCTTCGGCTTTCACCAGAATCTTGATGCGCGCCTTGTAGATGTTGTCGCGCCGGCCGTAGCGGTTATAGACGCGCACGATGGCTTCGAGGTAATTCATGATCTGGTCCCACGCCAGGAACTCGCGGATCACCGTGCCGATGATCGGCGTGCGGCCCATGCCGCCGCCGACCAGCACCTTGAAGCCCAGCTCGCCGGCTTCATTGCGCAGCAGTTGCAGGCCTACGTCGTGCCAGCCGATGGCGGCGCGGTCTTCCTGGGCGCCGCTGATGGCGATCTTGAACTTGCGCGGCAAGAAGGCGAACTCGGGGTGCAGCGTGCTCCACTGGCGCATGATCTCGCCGAACGGGCGCGGGTCGGCGATCTCGTCCACCGCAATGCCGGCGCGCTCGTCGCTGGTGATGTTGCGGATGCAGTTGCCGCTGGTCTGGATGCCGTGCATGTCCACGCTGGCGAGCAGGTCCATCACGTCGGCCGACTTGTCGAGCGGAATCCAGTTGTACTGCACGTTCTGGCGGGTGGTGAAGTGGGCATAGCCCTTGGTCAGGTGCGTGTGCGCCGACTGGCCGTTCTTCAGCAGCACCGGGCCGAGCTTGTCCTGCGTGGCCTGCGCGCCTGCGATCAGCGCCGCATCGGGCTGGTCGTAGTCGCGGGCGATGGTCGCCAGCACGCGCAGCTGGGCGCTGGAGAGTTCGCCGTAGGGCACGGCCACGCGCAGCATGGGCGCGTAGCGCTGCACATACCAGCCGTTTTGCAGGCGCAGCGGGCGAAACTCGTCTTCAGGCAACTGCCCGGCCTGCCAGCGCGTGAGCTGGTCACGGTACTGGTCGGCGCGGGCTTTGACGAACTGGCGGTCAAATTCTGTGTATTGGTACATGGCTGTCAGGTATCGAACGTGTCTATCGACTTGGGTTTTAGTTAAATTTCGCGGCCGGCCAGTGTAATTCCGTGCGTTAACCGCTTGCGGCTAGATGGAAATAAGCTTCATGCCGGCATAGGCCAGCAGCAGCGACAGCAGTGAGCGGATCACGCGGTCGGATGTTCTGCGCATCAGGTGCGAACCGATCCAGATGCCCGGCAGCGAGCCGGCCAGCAGCTTGGCAAGCAAAGGCCAGTCCACCGAACCAATGGACGCATGGCCCAGTCCGGCCACCAGTGTCAGCGGAACCGCATGGGCAATGTCGGCGGCCACGATGCGCGGCAGGGGCAGGGCGGGGTAGAGCAGCATCAGCACGATCACGCCGATGGCGCCGGCGCCCACCGAGGTCAGCGTGACCAGCGTGCCGATGACCGCGCCAAACACAATCGGCAAGGCCCAGTGGCGCGCCTGCGTGGCATGGGCAATCAGCTCAGGGGCGATGTGCGTGGGCGGCGCCTTGCCGCGCAAGACCTTGTAGAAGGTGGCGGTGGCCGTCAGCAGCAGCGCCAGGCCCAGCGTCGTGGTCATGATCGCCTGGGTCGCCGGATTGGCGGGGCCAAGGTGCTGCAGCAGGTACAAGGTGGCCAGTGCGGCCGGAATGCTGCCCATGGCCGTCTGTCCGACGATTTTCCAGTCCACCACTTTCGCGCGCGCCAGGCTGATCGTGCCGCCCATCTTGGTGAAGGCGGCAAACAGCAGGTCGGTGCCGATGGCCAGGTGCGGCTTGACGCCGAACACGAAGATCAGCAGCGGCGTCATCAGCGAGCCGCCGCCAACGCCGGTCAGGCCGACCACGAGACCGACAACGAAGCCGGCAAATATAAAAGCAAAATCATGCATAAGGGCGAAAATGTAATGGCCTTGCTTATGGATGCAAACTACAGTTTTGTTCTTCCTTTATGCGAATAAGCATATTCACCAGTCCGCATGCGGGTTTGCAGCGGTTTTTGGCCTCAGGCTGGATAAGCCGGGCCGTCATTTCAGGCATGGTGGCGAACGCCAGCGGCAGGTCCGCTGTACAGTCTCTTTTTTTCAGGAAGGCGGCTTGCGTGGCGGCCCATCCGATGGCCGAATGGCCTTGCTTTTGGAGAACACCTTGAAATTTACAAAACCTGTCCTGTTGGGCGGTGTGTTGCTGGCGACGGCCATGTTCGCGCAGTCGGCCTCGAACAAGCCCATCAAGATCGGGGAAATCAACAGCTATTCGACGATGCCGCAGTTCACCCAGCCTTACCGCCAGGGCTGGCAACTGGCCGTCGAGGAAATCAACCAGGCCGGCGGCCTGCTGGGCCGCAAGGTCGAGGTGATTGCCCGCGACGACGCCGGCAAGCCCGAGGAAGCCCTGCGCCACGCCATCGAACTCACCTCGCGCGAAAAGGTCGATGTGCTGGCCGGCGGCTATCTGTCCAACGTCGGCCTGGCCCTGGCCGACCATGCCCAGAAAAACAGACGGCTCTACATCGCCAGCGAGCCGCTGACCGACGCCATCGTCTGGGACAAGGGCAACCGCTACACCTTCCGCCTGCGCCCGAGCACCTACATGCAGGCCGCCATGCTGGTCGAGGAGGCCGCGAAAATGCCCGCCAAACGCTGGGCGACGATTGCGCCCAACTACGAATACGGCCAGAGCGCGGTGGCCAGCTTCAGGGAATTGCTCAAGGCCAGGCGGCCCGACGTGGAGTTTGTCGGCGAACAGTGGCCCGCCCTGGGCAAGCTCGAAGCCGGAACCGCCTTGCAAGCCACGATGCAAAGCAAGCCCGACGCGATTTTCAACGTGACCTTTGGCGCCGACCTGGCCAAGCTGGTGCGGGAAGGCAACCAGCGCGGCATTTTCCCCAGGGTGCCGGTAGTCTCGATGCTGTCGGGCGAGCCTGAATACCTCGATGTGCTGAAGGACGAAACGCCCAGGGGCTGGATCGTGACCGGCTACCCGTGGGACCAGATTGACTCCAGCGAACACGCCAGCTTTGCCGCCAACTACTACCGCCGCTTCAAGGAATACCCCAAGGTCGGTTCGGTGGTCGGCTATTCGACCATGCAGGCGATTTTTGCCGGCATCAAAAAGGCCAACTCGACGGACAACGAAAAGCTGGTCGTCGCGCTGCGCGGCCTGAAATTCACCACGCCCTTCGGCCCGGCCGAGTTCCGCGCCATCGACCAGCAATCGACCATGGGCGCCTACGTCGGCAAGCTCGATATGCGCGGCAACAAGGGAACGATGGTGAACTGGCGCTACGCCGACGGCAAGGCGTATTTGCCGAGTGATGCCTATGTCAAGGCGCGCCGCCCGGCTGATGCCATGAAGTGATTTTGCTATTGATTCAATAGCTGCTTGCGCAATAAGGACGTGCGCAAAAGGCCTATTTGACTTGAATTTTCAGCTGCCGGACGGCTGCAAACGCGTGGCGTACTGCGGCAGCAGCGCATCGGCCTGGCGCAGCTCAACTGGCAGGGGCTCGCCGTGCAGCCGGGCGGCCAGCAGTTCGCCGCACAGGGCGGCAAATGTCAGGCCGCGTGATCCCATGCCGCTGCAAACCCACACATCGGGCGCATTTTCCAGCGGACCGAGTGCAGGCAGCCGGCTCGGCGTGGCGCAGCGAACGCCGGTCCAGCCCCGGACCTGGCCGCTTTCAAATTGAGCCGCCAGCGCCTGCGCGGCAACAGGCAGCAGGGTTTTCAGCTTGCCGAAATTGTGCTGTTCGTCTTCGGGCCGGAGCTGGGGGCTGGTGTTGTCCCGCTCAAAGCTGGAGCCGGTGACCCAGGCCAGGCCCTGCTCAAGCGGGACTCGCGGAACCAGGCTGCCGTGGCCGTTGACCGGAAAAGCCGGCATGGCTTGTTCGGTGTCCGGCGCATGCAGGCCCCACGAGGCCTGGCCGCGAATGGCCTGCAGCGCCAGCGGGCGGCCAGCTTGGGGGCTGGCGATCTCGCTCAGCGCCCGGCTGCCATGACCGGCCGCCAGCACCACCAGCTCGGCGCTGGCCAGTTCGTTCCCGGCGGCATCCAGCGCCTGCCACGCGCCGGCTTGCCGGACCAACTGGCTGACCGCCGCGTTGCCGTGCCAGCTCACGCCGGGGCTGGACAGCCAGGCCTGGACCAGGCGCGCAGGCTTGATCCAGCCTGCCTGCACATGCCACAGCGCCGGAGTCTCTGGCGAGAGGCCGCAGTGTTCGAGTTGTTCGGACGTGGCCGGGCGCGTCCAGTCGCCTGCGGCACCGGCCAGAGCCTGTCCAGGATGCCACGCGGCGGGCAACTGGCGCGCATGCTCCACGCAATGCTCCAGCACGCCGGTTTGGCTCCAGTCGATATTCGTTTGCAGCAGCGCATCGGCCTGCTGCAGCATCGCCCGGATGCCGCTGCGCGACAGGCGCGACAGCAGGCTGTCGTCGGGCGATACATGCGGCGCCAGCACGCCGGCAGGCAAGCCCGACGCGCCGGCGGCAGGCGTGCTGGCGGCGTCGAGCACCGTCACCTGCCAGCCGCGCCGCGCCAGGCTGGCCGCCACGGCGGCACCCGCCAGCCCGGCGCCAATCACGATGCAACGCGCCGGGGCTTTTCGTTCTGGCGTGATGCGGGATTTCTTGACTTCCCACGCGGGCTGGTATTCGCCCTGCAGGTTGTCGCGCTTGGGCGGCGTGCCGGGGACTTTCTTCACCACGAAGCCGCATTGCGCCAGCGCATCGCGCACGCTGCGCGCAATCGTCCAAGTGGCTATTCGGGTGCCGCGACGGCAGCAGCGCGCCACGGCCTTGAAGGTATGCACATCCCAGATGTCGGGGTTGCGCTGCGGGCTGAAGCCGTCGAGATAGAGCGAATCGGCTTCAAATGAGGGTTCGCGCAGCATCGCCTTGGTATCGCCAATGCACAGCGTCAACAGCACCCGGCCATCTTCAAACACCAGCCGGTGAACGCCGGGCAACAGGCCCCAGAGCTGGCGTTTCAATTGTTCCGCGAAAGGGATCAGTTCGGGATGCGTGCGGGCGCTGCGCAGCACGTCGTCGGCGCTGGCCGGATACGCCTCGGTCGAGACGAAATGCAGCAGGCGAGGGCGCAGCGGGTCGGCTTTCCAGGCGGCCCAGGTGACCAAAAAATTCAGCCCCAGGCCAAAACCGGTTTCCAGCACGCACCATTGCGGCTGGCCGCGCCAGGCGTCGGGCAGGCCGCAGCCCTTGAGGAAAACTTCACGGGCCTGTTCCAGCCCGCCGAGTTCGCTGCGGTAGCGGTCGCCAAAGCGCGGGCTGTAGGGGCTGCCGCCCGCCGTGCCGTCTTCCAGCCATTCAATGCGCTCTGACATCCGCTGCGCTCAGGCGCCGGGAGGCGTGGGCGGAACGTAGCCCTGCACCGCATCAGCGCCGTCGCCGAAGAAATGCTTTTCCATCTGCCGCGCCAGGTACTGGCGGGCGCGGGCGTCGGCCAGGTTGAGCCGGTTTTCATTGACCAGCATGGTTTGCTGCTTCATCCAGTCGGCCCAGGCCTGTTTGCTGACTTCTTCCCAGATGCGCTTGCCCAGCGCGCCGGGATAGGGAGGGAAATCAAGGCCTTCGGCTTCGCGGCCGAGTTTGATGCAATTGACGAGACGTGCCATGGGAAGCGTTCTTTCGTGTTTTAAAAAGTCTAAAGATGTTTTTCGAATAAAGAACTAAGTTTTTATTCGTTTTGTTTTTCATCGGCGGCTTCCAGAATCCATTTTGTTCGCATTCAGATGCGTTTTTGGAAATTAGGAGCCAGTCATGAATTCACGTCGTTACTTTATCAATCTTTCTGGCCGCGCCGCATTGGCTGTGGCTTTGGCCGGATCGGTGCTGTCCAGTCACGCCCAGCAGCCGCCCGTCACGCTGCTCAACGTGTCCTACGACCCGACCCGCGAACTCTACGTGGACTACAACGCGGCCTTCACCAAATACTGGAAGGCCAAGGCCGGCCAGGACGTGACGATCAAGCAGTCGCACGGCGGCTCGGGCAAGCAGGCGCGCTCGGTGATCGACGGCATCGACGCCGATGTGGTCACGCTGGCGCTGGCCGGCGATGTCGATGCGCTGGTCAAGAACGGCGGGCTGATTCCGAAGGACTGGCAAAAACGCCTGCCGCACAACTCGGCCCCCTACACCTCGACCATCGTGTTCCTGGTGCGCAAGGGCAACCCCAAAGGCATCAAGGACTGGGACGACCTGGCCAAGCCCGGCGTGGCGGTGATCACGCCCAACCCCAAGACCTCCGGCGGCGCGCGCTGGAACTACCTGGCCGCCTGGGAATTCGCCAAGCGCAAGAACGGCGGCAGCGACGCCAAGGCGAAAGAATTTGTCGGCCAGCTCTACAAGAACGTGCCGGTGCTGGACACCGGCGCGCGGGGTTCGACCATCACCTTCGTGCAGCGCAACGTCGGCGACGTGCTGCTGGCCTGGGAAAACGAAGCCTTTTTGGCGCTCAAAGAGTTTGGCGCCGACAAGTTCCAGGTCGTCGTGCCGTCGATCAGCATCCTGGCCGAGCCCACGGTGACGCTGGTGGACAAAAACGTCGATAAGAAGGGCACCCGCGCCGTGGCGACCGCCTACCTCGACTACCTGTATTCCGACGAAGGCCAGGACATTGCCGGGCGCAACTACTACCGCCCGACCGGCGAAAAGGCCAAGGCCAAGTATGCCAGCCAGTTCCCCAAGCTGACGCTGTTCACGATTGACCAGGGCTTTGGCGGCTGGACCCAGGCCGACAAGAACCACTTCGCCGACGGCGCCTCGTTCGACCAGATTTACACGCAGAAGTAAACAGTCCATCCCAAGCCATTTCATGGAACAAAAAGAGAGAACGCCAAGATGTCCGTATCGCCCACCGTACTGCTGATTGCAGGCAGCCCGTCCGACCCTTCGCGTTCTGCCGCGCTGCTCGATGCGGTCAGCCTTCGGCTGGCGCTTCGGGGAGAGTTGAAGGTCGAGCGCCTGAACATCCGCGAGTTGCCCGCCGAGGCGCTGCTGCTGGCCGAGTGGGGCCATCCGGCGATTGTCAAGGCGCTGGCGCAGGTGCAGCGGGCGCGCGCCATCGTCGTGGCGACGCCGGTTTACAAGGCAGCCTACAGCGGCGTGCTCAAGGTGTTCCTGGACCTGCTGCCGCAAACCGCGCTGAAGGACAAGACCGTGCTGCCGCTGGCCACGGGCGGCAGTCCGCACCACATGCTGGCGCTCGACTATGCCTTGCGGCCGGTGCTGCAGTCGCTCTCGGCGCGGCACATCCTGCCCGGCGTGTACGCCACCGATGCGCAGATTCCGCGCTCGACTGAGGGCATCTATGCGCCCGCCGCCGAGATTTCGACCCGGCTCGACGAGGCCGTTGCCACGCTGCTGGCCGAGGGCTTTCGATTGCCGCCGCCGACGCGCTTTGATCCGGTGCTGTTTTCCCAGGTGCGATGTAGCGTCTGACGCCGCCGGCCCTTTCGGCTCCGCCTGAACTCCAGATTTTGAAAACCGCCATGCAGGCGGGTGGCAGCGCTTTGCCTGCCCGCAGGCAAAAGACCCCCCAAAAAATAATTAAAGGCTCAAGAACATGACTTCATCCATCACCGCCCCGCCTGATCTGGCACCGCCGCAGCCGATTCGGCAAAGCCTGCGCGACCTGCTCGCCAGTGTCCTGCTGGTCGCTACCCTGGCACTGGCCACCAGCCTTTTGGCGCTGCCGAAAGCGCACGCCGAGGACAAGGTCGAACTGCGCATCGGCTACCAGAAATCGGCCAGCCTGTTCGTGCTGCAAAAAGCCCAGGGCACGCTGGAAAAACGCCTGGTGCCGCTGCATGCCTCGGTCAAATGGGTGGAGTTTCCGGCCGGCCCGCAACTGCTTGAAGGCCTGAACCTGGGCTCTGTCGATGTCGGCTACGTGGGCGAGGCGCCGCCGATTTTCGCGCAGGCCGCCGGCGCCAAGTTCGCCTACATCGGCTACGACCCGGCCGCGCCTGAAGCCGAAGCCCTCCTGGTGCCCAAAACTTCCGCCATCAAGTCCGTGGCTGAGCTGAAAGGCAAAAAAGTTGCTTTGAACAAGGGCAGCAACGTGCATTACCTGCTGGTCAAACTGCTGGAGAAAAACGGCCTCAAGCTCAGCGATGTTCAGCCGATCTACCTGGCGCCTGCCGACGCGCGGGCGGCCTTTGAAAGCGGCAGCGTCGATGCCTGGGTGATCTGGGATCCGTTTGCCGCAGCCGCTGAAAAAGCCATAGGCGCCCGGGTGCTGGCCAACGGCAAGGGCGTGGTCAACAACTATGCCTACTACCTGGCCGAACGCAATTTCGCCGCCAAAAACCCCAAGGTCATCCAGGCGCTGTTTGACGACTCGGTGGAGCGGGGCGCCTGGCTCAAGGCCAATGTGCGCAAGGCGGCCGAACAAATCGCACCGCTGCAGGGCCTGCCGGTCGAGGTTGTCGAACTCAGCCTGCACCGCTATGAATTCAATGTCAGGCCGGTTCCCGACAGCGTGATTGCCGACCAGCAAAAGCTGGCCGACACCTTCTTTGACCTCAAGCTGATTCCCAAAGCCATTGCGGTGCGTGACGCCGCCTACAAGGCCGCGCCCTGAGCGCCCTGAAAGGAAACCTTCATGTACAAGCTAACACCGTTTCAGCTGCGCCGGCGCTTTCTCGCCATTGCTGGCACCACCGCCGCCTGGTGGGGCCTGGGAGTCAAGCATGCCGGCGCGCAGCCAGCGCCCGCCAAGGCTGAAAAAGCCGCCGAACCCTTGCAGCAACTCAGGATTGGCTACCAGAAATCCGCCGTCAACCTGGTCATCCTGAAGCAGCAGGCCGTGCTCGAAAAGCGCTTTCCCGCGACCAAGATCACCTGGGCCGAATTTCCGGCCGGCCCGCAGTTGCTCGAAGCCCTGTCGGTCGGCAGCCTGGAGTTTGGCCTGACGGGCGATTCGCCGCCGGTGTTCGCGCAAGCCGCCGGCAAGGATCTGGTGTACGTGGCGGCCGAGCCGCCCAAGCCCGACAGTTCGGCGATTCTGGTGCTGGGCGACTCGCCGATCCAGACGCTGCCCGACCTCAAGGGCAAGAAAATCGCCCTGCAAAAAGGCTCCAGCGCGCATTACCTCTTGGTGCGCGCGGTCGAGAAGGCCGGTTTGAAGTGGAGCGACATCCAGCCCATCTACCTGGCGCCGGCCGATGCGCGCGCCGCGTTTGAACGCAAGAGCGTCGATGCCTGGGTGATCTGGGATCCGTTTTACGCCGCCATCGAACTCGACATCAAGCCGCGCGTGCTGGCCACCGGCCGTGCGCTGTCGAGCAACAACTCGTTCTACCTGGCGTCGCGCTCCTTTGCGACACAGAACGGACAGGCGCTGGCGGTGCTGCTGGAAGCGCTGACGCGCGCCGACACCTTCGCCCAGACCCACCGCAAGGACGCCATCAAGCTGATCGCCGATTTCAGCGGCCTGGATGCCGGCATCGTCAGCCTGTTCATCCAGCGCCGCCCGGCATCGCCCGTCGGGCCGCTAAGCGCCGACACGGTCGCCGACCAGCAACGCGTGGCCGATGCCTTTTTCAAGCTGGGCCTGATTCCCCGGCCCGTGCGGGTCGCGGAAATCGTCTGGCACGCCGATTCGGCCCGACTGGCCCAGCTCAACCCGATCAACCGCAAATAAGACATCAAGGAACATGGCAATGCAAGTTTTCTGGTTCATTCCCACCCACGGCGACAGCCGCTACCTCGGCACCGGCGAGGGCGCCCGCGAGGTCAGCCACGACTACCTGAAGCAGGTGGCCATTGCTGCCGACACGCAGGGCTATGACGGTGTGCTGATTCCCACCGGCCGCTCCTGCGAAGACCCGTGGGTCGTGGCTTCCAGCCTGATTTCTGCCACCAAGAACCTCAAGTTCCTGGTCGCCGTGCGTCCGGGGCTGCACCAGCCCAGCCTGGCCGCGCGCATGGCCGCGACCTTTGACCGGCTCTCGGGCGGGCGTTTGCTGATCAATCTGGTGACCGGCGGCGACCAGGCCGAGCTGGAAGGCGACGGCGTATCCCTCAACCATGCCGAGCGCTACGAGCAGTCGGCCGAGTTCATCCGCATCTGGCGCGAGATCATTGCGCGTAGCCATACCGGGGAAAGCTTTGACTACGAAGGCAAGCACCTGAGCGTCAAGGGCGCCAAGCTCCTGTATCCGCCGGTGCAAAAGCCCTATCCGCCGGTGTATTTCGGCGGCTCGTCGCCCGCCGCCCACGACCTGGCCGCCGAGCAGGTCGATGCTTATCTGACCTGGGGCGAGCCGCCCGCCGAAGTTGCCAAGAAAATTGCCGATGTACGCGCCCGCGCCGCGAAGTTCGGCCGCACGGTCAAGTTCGGCATTCGCCTGCACGTCATCGTGCGTGAAACCGACGACGAAGCCTGGCGCGCCGCCGAAAGCCTGATCAGCCGGCTCGACGACGACACGGTGATCCGGGCGCAGGCGGCGTTTTCGCGCATGGACTCGGAAGGCCAGCGCCGCATGGCCGCGCTGCATGCGGGCGGCAAGAAACGTACGCGCGCCGATCTGGAGATCAGCCCCAACCTGTGGGCCGGCGTGGGGCTGGTGCGCGGCGGTGCCGGCACGGCGCTGGTGGGCGATGCCAAAACGGTGGCCGCACGGATTGAGGAATATGCCGCGCTGGGCATAGACACCTTTGTGTTCTCGGGCTATCCGCACCTCGAAGAGGCCTACCGCTTTGCCGAACTGGTGTTTCCGCTGCTGCCGCGCAAGCTGCGCCAGAAGCTGCCGGGCACGGGGCTGACCGGCCCGTTTGGCGAAGTCGTGGCCAACAACTACCTGCCGCGCGTGTCGCAAAGCTAAGCGCAGTTCAAGGACATATTGATGACACAACCAATCCGTGAACTCCAGGTCACGCCCCTGCCTGATGTGATCGACGGCCCGGGGCTGGGCTTTTTAACGCTGCTCGCTGGCCTGCGCCTGCCGCGCCTTGAAGGCGGCGCGATCTTGCGCGATCTGGGCCAGCGCGCGCTGCCGTGGCTGGTGCCGGTCGGGCTGATCGTGCTCTGGCAGGTGGCCGCGTCGCTGGGCTGGCTTTCGACGCGCGTGCTGCCCGCGCCGTCGGAGGTCATCAAGGCCGCCTGGGCGCTGACCGTGTCGGGCGAGCTGTGGACGCATGTGAAGGTCAGCGCCTGGCGCGCGCTGGCCGGCCTGGCGATTGGCGGCGGGCTGGGGCTGGGGCTGGGCCTCTTGACCGGATCGGTGAAGTTTTTCGAGACCCTGCTGGACTCGACCATCCAGATGGTGCGCAACATTCCGGCGCTGGCCCTGATTCCGCTGGTGATCCTGTGGTTCGGCATTGACGAGACGGCCAAGCTGTTCCTGATTGCCGTGTCGGTGTTCTTCCCGCTCTACATCAACACCTTTCACGGCATCCGCAATGTGGACCCGGGGCTGATCGAGATGGGCCGCACCTATGGCCTGTCGCGCTGGCAGCTCTACCGCGAAGTGATCTTGCCGGGTGCCATGTCGTCGATTCTGGTGGGATTGCGCTTTGCGCTGGGGCTGATGTGGGTGATTCTGATCGTCGCCGAAACCATCTCGGCGCAGGCCGGCATCGGCTACCTGACGATGAATGCGCGCGAGTTTTTGCAGACCGACGTGGTGCTGGTCGGCATCCTGCTGTATGCCTTGCTGGGCAAGCTGGCCGATGTGTTCGCGCGTGGCCTGGAGCGCTACTGGCTGCGCTGGCATCCCGGTTATCAAAGTCAAAGCGCTGGTGTTTAAGGAAAACCCATGACTCATCCTGAAAAAAATGCGGCACGCGGCGTTCGCCTGGAGATTCGCGGCCTGTCCAAGCATTACGGCAAGCGCCAGGTGCTCCAGCACACCGAGTTGAGGATTGAACCCGGCGAGTTCGTCGCCATCGTGGGCCGCAGCGGCTGCGGCAAAAGCACCTTGCTGCGCCTGGTGGCCGGGCTGGAAGCGGCGACGCAGGGCGTGGTCAAGCTCGATGCGCAGGAAGTCAGCGGCCTGCGCGGCGACACCCGCGTCATGTTCCAGGACTCGCGCCTGCTGCCGTGGCGGCGCGTGATCGACAACGTGGCGCTGGGCCTGCCGTCCGGCGGGCATGCTGCGGCGCTTGACGTGCTGGCGCAGGTGGGCCTGGCCGACCGGCTGAATGACTGGCCGGCGCGGCTGTCGGGCGGGCAGCGCCAGCGCGTGTCGCTGGCCCGGGCGCTGGTGCACAACCCGCGCCTGCTGCTGCTCGACGAACCGCTGGGCGCGCTCGACGCGCTGACCCGCATCGAGATGCACCAGCTGATCGAGGGCCTGTGGCAGCGCAATGGTTTTACCGCGCTGCTGGTCACGCACGACGTGCAGGAGGCTGTGGCGCTGGCCGACCGGGTGATTTTGATCGAGGACGGCCGCATTGCGCTCGACGAGCGCATCCCGCTGGCGCGTCCGCGCCAGCGCAGCGACCCGCTGTTCGGCGTGATCGAAAAGAGGATTCTGGACCGCGTGCTGCAGCAGCCCGCGCAGGAAACCCCGGCCAATGAACCCGTCTGGCCGAAGGCGCCCGCGCATGGCCTGCGCTGGGCGATTTGATGAATGAAAAATGCCTTTTGCGCAATGGGCGCGGGCGCAAGAAGCTATTGATTAAATAGCAATTTCCATCGTTTTCAGATCCATTTTTTTAACCGTTCCAGGAGAACCTCATGCCCACCCAAGCCATTCAAGCCATCAACGTCCGCAACCAGTTTCGCGGCAAGGTCAAGGAAATCATTCGCGGCGATGTCGTGTCCGAAATCGATGTCGAAACGCCTTGGGGCATCGTCACCTCGGTCATCACCACGCGCTCGGTCAACCAACTCGAACTGGTGGTCGGCAGCGAGGTGGTGGCGCTGGTCAAATCGACCGAAGTGTCGATAGCCAAGCTGTAGAAAAGTCCGCGGCCGTCCGCAAGCCGGCATGGCCTTGTGCCTTTGAAATCAAAAACGCGTCCGGGTTTGCCGGGCGCGTTTTCTTGTTTTTACGGTTAAATCATGCTTTTTCGCTTGACTGGCGGGCATGGGTTGCTATTAAAAAATGACTGACTGCTAGTGTTCAGGGGATGCGAGAGTTTCTCCGGCCGGGCTGCGGCTTAGCATAAAAGACCTCTTGAAACATCAGGGTAGTGACTTGATTCATTTTTAACGGTAAAATACGGCTCCAACCCACGACAGACAAGCGCCAAAAGCTATAAAAAATATAGCACTGGTGCTTGCCAGGCTGGGCTTGCAGTGGCCCGGCAGCTGATCCAGACCTGCTGGCGCTGACTGGCAAAGTGCTTGAATTTGGGGAAGGAGCCCCCAGATTTTCCTCCATGAACGCCACAAAACCACACTCCCGTAAAACCGATCTGACTGTGACCCATGTGCTCGCTGAATTGCTTGAGCGCCTGGAGCGCAGTAAGGTGCCTGTCGGGGCCGAGCAGTACCGCTCGGTCGTGCAGCACCTGGCAAGCGAGTTGGGCGACGTAGAGCCGGGAACGGCGCTAGGCGCTTTGCTCGACAGCCATCCGGCTGCCGCCGAACTGTATGAAAACGTCAATTACCAATATGCGGGGCTTTGCCGCTCCGAACTGGACGCTTCGCTCGCTGCGGAGCGACAGGCCAAAGAAATTCTGGACCGCGCCATGAGCCGGACCCTGAACCGTTCCATCCCACCACACAAGGAAGACCCCACCCATGGCAAGAGCTGACGCAAAAACCGCCGTACTCGCAGATGGCCTGCGCTACAAATCAAAAGTATCGGGTTCGCCCTTTGCTGCCACCACTTCGTTTGGCGCCGCCACCATGTCGTGCTTCATGTGCGGCAAGCACCGTGCCCGCTCCCTGATGGGAACCCGAAAGGTGCTGGGCAAGTCCCAGGCCGTGTGCGCGCCTTCGTGCAAGGGGCTTGATGAAGCGCTGGAAGCCGCTGCTGCCGCCGCCACTGCCGCTGCCACTGCGTCATCGGCCGCCTGACCTGCGGGTTGGCGGCCCGCCGGGCTTTTCTGGCCTGGCCTGCTGCTTTTAGTTATTGATTCCCGGACACCAGGCGGCGCATACTGAGCGGCCTGCGCGTCTTGAAAATCCTCTGTCAGACGCCGCAACTGACTTTGAAAGGGAACACCATGAGCCCGCATTCCAGGCTTGACCCGCTGCTAAGGCCTGACGAGGCCACCGACGCTATTCGCGGGCCGGCTGGCGCCCCGGTCACGCTGATTGAATACGGCGACTTTGAATGCCCGTCCTGCGTGCAGGCGCATGGCGCACTGAACATCCTGCTCGCGCATTTTGGCGACCAGTTGCGTTTCGTGTTTCGCCATTTTCCCCTGCGCGAAGTCCATCCGCATGCCGAACTGGCCGCAGAGGCGGCTGAAGCGGCACGCGCGCAAGGCAAGTTCTGGCCGATGTACGACTTGCTGTTCACCCATTCCCAGCACCTGAAGGAAAAGCACCTGCTCGACTATGCCGGGCAGGTGGGGCTGGACATTGCACGCTACCAGAACGAAATGAACGACCATGTCTATCTGCAGCGGGTGCAGGAACACATGCAGGGCGCCCGTCATCTGGGCGTGCGCTCGACGCCGGCGTTTTACGTCAACGGTGTATTGACCGATGTGTCGTTCGGGCTGCAGCACCTGCACGAGGCGATTGACAAGGCCTTGCTGCGGAGCTGACGCTTGCCGGCACGGTAAAAGAAGCCTTGCACGGCCCGATAATAGGGCGCTTCCGAGTCACGTCCGCAAGGGGTGATATTGCATCTAATCGCTCCATACAAGGACACATTCCCATGAGAAAAACATACCTCCTTACTATCGAAGGCAAAAACCGTGAACGCCTGGTGGAAGCCAGCAAGCACGACATTCGCAAATACGTCAAGCGCGAGCGTGCCCGGCCCCTGCCGGCGGGCGTGGATTTCTGGGACTTCGACTGCAAGTTCGGCAGCAACGAAGCCACGGCCGCCGTCGTTCACTTCGCCACGCTGATGGGACTGATCGACACGGTTGTCCAGGAAGGCGGCGAGCAGTTTTATGTCGAAGTGGTCACCAGGCACGGCCACCGCATGGCCAAGCCACACGCTGAAGACGCCCAGGCCTGATTGAATTCTCTTTAAAATTTTGTAAGGGGGGTCTGCAGCGCAGGCCCCCCTTTTTGCGTTTATGTCGATGGAATCCACTGGCTGACCGAAGGCTCGATGAAACTGGCATTGCCAATCGTCTCGAAGTTCAGGGTGTAGGCATTGCGGAACAGGTCGATGGCCAGTTTGGAGGCGCGCATGTCGTTGGTGGAAGCCAGGAAAACGCCTTGCTTGGTGTAAATGTCCAGCACGAACAGCCCGGTACTTTCATCTTTAAGCAATACATAGATAAAGCCGGTGAACTCCACGCTGATGTCCAGATAGCTTGCGGCACTGCGCTGCTTCAGCGCCATGGTCGATGTGCCGCCAAACAGCGGCGCCGGGTTGGCGCCTGTGTCGAAAGCCTGGATCCGGTTGTTGCGCTGTTCGATCACAAAAATGCTGCCATCCGGCGCCACCGCCGCGCACACCGGGCCATTCATCAGTCCGTCGCGCGAGCCCGGGCCGGCGTAAGACTGGGCCAGCGGCGCGGCGGCATCGCTGGTGGGGAGGTCGGAGGGCGTCAGCACCTCCATCTTGCTGAGCGATGAGTTGAAGCTGATCAATTTTCCAGTGGGATGAATCAGGAAAGCGTCCGAGGCAAAGTTGAACTGCCCGACCGCTTTGTTGGAGTCCGGTCTGTCGAACGTCGGCGGGGTATTGACTCCCGTCATGTTGACCCGCCGCACGATGCTTTTGCCCGTGCTGGTGTCGATGTAGAAGCTGTGGCTGCTCGGGCTGGCGCGGTCATAAGCCAGGCGGGCGGGCAGGGGAAAGCCGATACCGGACGACATATAGCCGGCTTGCGGGTCTTCGGTGAAGGAGATGTTGGCGAACTGGTACAGCTGCCCGGTGGCGCCGGTCGATGAAGTCACGCCCGTGCTCGACGCCTGCCAGGCGTAACCCACTGCGCCGAAGGGTGAACTCAGGGTGATGCCCACCAGCGAGCAGAGATTGCCCGCCTGGTTTCCGCAATTCAGCGCAGGGGCCGGTGGCGGCGTGGTGGTCGGCAGCCAGATGTGTTTGCCTGTGCTGTCGAGCGCCGTTTTCTCGCGGTGGCTGTACTGGGTGCTTGCGGTGAGCGGCACCAGCAGTTCCTTGATCGTGATGCTCGCTGTATCCAGCACATTGGAAACCTGTCCGGTGGAGCCTGTGCCCACCAGCGTCGAGCCCGCGCTGAAGGCAACCGAAACCGTCACATTGCCGCCTGAAGGCAGGTTTTTGAAGGTATAGGTCAGGGGCGTGGTCCGGGTGCCCGCCGGCATGGCGATCACGCCTGAGTCGCTGGGCGTGCCGCCGTCGCATGCCGCCAGAAGCCGGTACGACGTTGCCGTGGCGGGGAAGCCGGCCACGTCAGCCGGGTCGTGGTTGAGGGTGACGGCCAGGTCATGGGTCAGGCCGACCTGCGTGGCGTAAGTCCAGGGCGAATTGGCGACTTCAACACTGGTTTCGGTGATCTGCGCGGCGGTGGCCACGGCGCAAACCGCCTGCAGGATCAGGCCGATGCCAAACGGGATGCAGTCTTCCGCGACACCGATGGCCTCGCCTTCGGCCAGCGATTCGGTCACCAGGGGCCACAGCTCCTTGGCGCTTTTGAGCAATGTGGAGGCCACCGGAACAATCAGGTTCGCGAATGTCTTGGCATCGCCAAAGGTGCCGACCAGGCCGGCATCGGTGATGGCGGTGATGAACACCTGCGCCGTGCTGATCAGCAGCTTGGTGGCCACCGACAGTTTGGTCGAGAGCGACACCAGGCCCTGGGCCGCCGCCATGACCAGGAACAGGCCGGGCAGCGCCAGGTCAAGCACCGCCGTCATGACGGCGCCGGGGTTGATGGTGTCCGGGTAGGACTTGGTGCCGTGGCCCAGGCCGCCGGCCAGGATGGTGACCGAGGCGGCCATGTCCGGTATCTTGATGCTGAAGTCCTGCACGTTCTGCTTGACCGGAATGCCCAGGATCACCAGTTCCTGGTTGATGATGCTGATGAAGCCGTCGTGGGTGCCGTTCAGGTTGTTGCTGGAGAACTGGTTCTTGGCGTCCGCCGGCAGGTCGGCAATCTTGATCGGGTTGCCATTGCCGTCCAGGAAACGCGCATACAGGCCCAGATAGCGCAAATACCAGTTTTCAATCGTGAAGTTCACCGTGCGGCCACTGCCGGCGACGTTGATGATGTTGAACCCCGGTCCGGTGGACACGTCGCGCGAGGTGAAGGTTGCGGCGGCGTTGGCAACCGGCGTGCGGGTGAACAGGGCGCTGCTGGCCGTTCCGGCGCCGGGGGCGGTGGGCGTGCCGTTGCGCACCACCCACATTTTTCCCTTCAGGGCGGCATTGAGCTGGTCGGCCGGCAGGCCCGTGATGTTGACGCCCAGGTTGGGGTCGTTCTTGACCTTGGGCAGCACGCTTGCAATGGCCAGCCCCACCATGTTGAGCGTGGTGGCCGAATACTTGACCATGCAGACTTCCTGGCCGTTGGTGTCAATGCGGACCTTGCCGGTGTTGGGGTCGATGAACGGAACCAGCGTGGCCCAGCCGACGTTTTCGGTCTTGGTCGCCGCCCCCTGGCGAACCAGCGAAACCGCCAGGTTGTAGGTATTGGGGTCGCTGCAGATGATGTTCTGGTGGATGTAGTTCAGCGATTCCGCATCAAACGAGCCGATTTCCGGATGGTTGGAAATCAGCGCCACGGCATGGTCAAAATAATCCTTGTACTTGTCATACACCGGACCCACGCAGAAGTTGGACGCTGCAAGCAGGGAGCCCGAGCCCGCCGGCACGCCCGCAGGACAGGAGGTGAAACCCTGGCGCAGCAGATCGCCATCTTTTTTGCAGTCTTTTTGCAAGGCTGCCTCGGCGCTGATGCCGGTGGCCGGGACGTGATAGAAGATGCTGTGCATGTGCCAGTCGGAAGGTCCGGTGCCATGCACGGCTTTGATGTAGCAGACCTGTGGGCTGCGGGCCGACATCTGGATCTGGCTGGCCACATGGGTGAGCCCATCGGCCGGAAGGTTCGGTATGTCGCCATGAATGGTTTGAAGGTCGGCCAGCGTTGCCTTGGCCAGCTTGATATGGCGCGAGCCGGCCACCAGAAAATACTCGGTGTTGGCTTGGGAATTCGTCAGGTTGAAAAAATAGCTGCGGGTTTCATTCAACGGCTTCACCGGTGTGGCGGGTTCCGAGTCGCTGCCGCCGCAGCTGATCAGCCAGGGCGCGGTGCCCAGCGCCAGTCCAGCCCCTGAGAGCTGATGCAGAAAACGCCGGCGGCTGGTGTCTTTGGGGGGCGGGAGTTGATCGTTGTTCATGAGGTTTTCTTTGGATTGACGGTAAAAATAATGGCTTGGATGCCTGGGTGCTCAGGGTGAAAAGCTTTCATTCGTCAGGGCTTGTTGCTTGCGCGCAGGCGCGTCATGGCGACCAGCATGTATTGGGACCGACCCCGATAAAAGGGTCTCCGCACAGCGGCGCCTCTGCAAAGCAGCTGGTGTTTTTCGGGCGCGCCTGGCTTAAGGGCGTGGCCGGCGGGTCCAGCACCAGGCCGAGGGTGGGCTTGTTGTAGGTGAACTGCACGCAGGTTTGCACCGGCGCGGACTTGACGCATACGGTGCGGTCCGGCGGCGGCGCAGGCACGGCAACGGCAAAACCGGGAAATGAGGTGTAGGAGGCACCGAGTTCGAACTGCATGCAGTCGCCATCCGGGTTGGTGTCTGCGTAGGCATTGGTGAAAATCGGATTGACGAGGTTGGCGCCGGTGAAATCGGCGCCCTGCAGGAAGGCGTTGCTGAAATTGGCCGGCGTGCCATTGAAGTCAGGGGTCAGCGTGGCATTGCGAAACGATGCGCCATTGAGCACGGCATTGCTGAAATCGGCGGCGCTGCCGGCGACATTGCTCATGTCCACGCCCACCAGGTAGGCGCTGCTGAATTTGGCGCTGTCCAGCTTGGCGCCGTAGGCGTTGGCGCACACCGGCTTTTGGTAGACGCTGCAGTCCGAAGGCTGGCACGCGGTCTGGCTGGTGCTGTAGAAACTCGCATTGCTGAAGTTGGCCCCGGCCATGTTGCCGCCATACAGGCTGGCGTTGCGCAGGTAAGCGCCGGTCAGGTTGGCCGCCACATTGGACGAACCCGCGCTGGACGGCGCGGCATTGAGGTTGGCCGCGCACAGGTTGGCGGCGTCCAGATTCGCATTGGGCAGTTGCGCGCCCTGCAGCGAGGCGTAGCGCAGGTCGGCGCCCGACAGGTCGCTGCCGGCCAGATGGGCATTGTTGAGGTTGGCGCCGTAGAGTTTCACGTCGGGCATCGACCTGCCCGTCAGGTCGATGCCCGACAGATTGCACTGCTCGCACTTCTTGTCGGACAGCACCATCTCCAGGGTCGCGACGTCGATGGCAAGGGACGCTGCCTTCCAGCCCGCGCTGCCCCAGCCGGCTGCAATGCATCCAGACCGGTTCAAATGCTGTTGTTCGCCTTGCTGGGACATGGCCGAATAGACCGTGGCCGTGGTCAACGTGCCGAGTTTCAAGGAGCCGTCAAAATTGCCCAGCGGGCCACCGGGCATGATGCCGGGCAGGTCGTAGTGATCAACCACCATGGCGGCGCCGCTGCAGTCGCGGGTGTTGAATAGAGCCACCTGGCCCTGAGCCGGGAGACTATTTCCTGCAAAGCCGCCCGGCCGGTAGCGCAGCACGGTGCGGTATTCGGGCTGGTATTGCGCTATTTGATCGGGCGTCAAAGTCACCAGGACGCCTAGTTCCTCCGGGCGGTTGGGCACAATCCCGTTGACGCCGTAGGGAAAGCCCATCGCCTGGGATGCAAAGCCGTCTCGGACGGATTTCAAAATGAATGCGTTGGTCGCGGTGGAAAAACTGTCGATCTGAATCGCGCCGGTGAGGCGCAGAACGTCACCCGAGGCAATCAACGCAACAGCCAGTGTTGGGGATGCCTCCAGGCCCACCAGCCCGCCATTGCATGAAAGCGGTGCCCCGAGTTGCGTGGGGTTTCCCTGGCTGTCATTGATGCGCTTGAAAAAATTCAGTCCATCCAGCAGGGTGCTCGCTGAATAGCTGTTGGTGTTGTTGGCCTTCAATGACTGGACCGAGGCATGGATATATCCCACGCATCCTTGTATGTCCGGAAACTCTGGGCCGCCAGGCCGCCAGCCCGACAGTCCCAAAAACCCGCTGCTGCTTGCCTTTTGTGTCGTCGGGTCAATGAAGCTGGCCAGAATCCCCCAGTACTCTTCAACACCAGCGTCCTTGAGCGGCGGCTGGCTGCCGGGCGGTTGGGTTAACACGGGTTGCCCTGCCGGCTGCCGGCGCATGAACATCGTGCGGCTGGCGCCGGTGCCGCCGTAGCGCTGGCGAATCCTGTACAAGCCCTGTTCGGCCTGAATGGTGGCGCAAGGCCCTCCGGCCTGGACGGTCAGCAGGCTGGCGCCGCTTGCATCGAGCAAGGCGACGCTGTCAGCGCCCTCGTCCTGCGGGTCCATGCAGAAGCGGTAGCGCCTGGTCTCCAGCCGCAGCGGAAATTCTTCCGACCGGCCGGGACTCGATTCCATCACGACCAGATGGTCGTCACGAGCAAACAGGGCAGGGTTGGCGCGCAGGTCTTTCGAGGTCAGGGCGGTGGCGGGCAGCAGCGGCTGTGGATAGCGCCAGCGGCCGTTTTCAAGCGCCACTGTCACGGCCTCATAGACCTGCGCATCCATGTGCAGGCGCCGGATGTTCAGCTTCAGGGCCTGGCTGGACCGCTGCAGGTCGGCCAGTGCAACTGGCGGCTGCAAATCGGCGTCCACGGGTGCAAAAGCCGATGTGACCGGCCGCCATGACAGCAGCTCAAAACTTCCGTCGAGTGAAAACCGGATGCGCACGTCGGCATACAGTGCATCGCCCGACTGCAGCAGCGGCAGCTCCAGCACGCCTTGCGTGGCATTGATTCTTGCCACTGCCGTGCTGGCCGTGTGAACCGGATCAGCCTCAGCGGGTGCGGGCGCCGAAGCATCACTGCCGCCGCCGCAGGAACTGGCCAGCACCAGGCAAACCATCAGCATGAATCCCGCAGCCGAACGTGTCATTTGTTACTTCTTTTTGAAAATGTTGCAGTAGTCTTGCATCAATGTGGTCAAGCGCCTATCCTACAAATTGACCGGGTATGAAGACGGCCATCCATCTCTTTTTTAAAGCCTTTTCGGCCTTTTGCGCAGGACTGGTGAGCACGGACAGCTATCAAATACGTAGCAAACATGAGCCAATGTCAGGGGCTTGACCAGCAGGTATTCGGGCCGACTCCGGTAAATGCATCGCCGCACAGCGGGGCTGCGTCAAAGCAACTGCTGTTCCTGGGAATGGCCTGGCTCAAGGGGGTTGTCGGCGGGTCCACCAGGGCCGACAGAATGGTGGGCCGGTTGTAGGTGAACTGGACGCAGGTTGGCGCTGGCGATGCGGCCCTGGCGCAGGTGGCGCTGCCCGGTGGCGTCGGCACCGAAAAGCCTGGAAACGAGGTGTAGGCCGCGCCCAGCTCGAACTGCATGCAGCCCCCATTCGGGGCGGTGTCCACATAGGCGTTGGTAAAAATCGCGCTGACGAGATTGGCGCCCGTGAAATCGGTGCCCTGCAAAAAAGCGTTGCCAAAATTCACCGCCGTGCCATTGAAGTCCGGTGTCAGCGTCGCATTGCGAAACGACGCGCCGCTTAGAACGGCATGGTTGAAATCGGCGGCGCTGCCGGCCACGTTGCCCATGTCCACGCCCGCCAGGTAGGCATTGCTGAACCTGGTGCTTTCAAGCGTCGCGCCAAAAGCGCTTGCGCAGGCCGGTTTCTGGTAGCTGCCGCAGGCCGTGGACTGGCATGCGCCCGCGCTGGTGCTGAAAAAACTTGCATTGCTGAAGTTGGCTCCGGCCATGTTGCTGCCATACAGGTAGGCATTGCGCAGGTAAGCCCCATTGAGGTTGGCCGCCACATTGGACGAACCCGCGCTGGACGGCGCGGCATTGAGGTTGGCCGCGCACAGGTTGGCGGCGTCCAGGTTGGCATTGGGCAGTTGCGCGCCCTGGAGCGAGGCGTAGCGCAGGTCGGCGCCCGCCAGGTTGCTGTTGCCCAGGTGCGCATTGTTGAGGTTGGCGCCGTAGAATTTTCCATTGCTCAGGTCTGCCCTTGAAAGGTCAATGCCGGCCAGGTTGCACTGCTCGCACGCCTTGGTGGAGACGATGATTTGAACGGTTTCCATCCTGATCGACAGGGAGGCGGCCTTCCAGCCCGTGGTGCCCCAGCCGCTGGCGAGGCAGCCGGAGCGTTCGAGTTGCTGGCGCTCGCCGCGATGGAACTTGCTGGCGTAAACCGTGGCCGTCGTCAGCGTGCCGAGTTTCAACGAGCGGTCAAAATTGCCCAGCGGGCCGCCCGCAATGATGCCGGGCAGGTCGTACTGGTCCACGAGCATGGCGGCGCCGCTGCAGTCCCGGCTGTTGAAAAGCGCCACCTGCCCCTGCGCGGGCGTTGTGGTGCCCGGCAAACCGTCCGGCCGGTAGCGCAGCACGGTGCGGTATTCGGGCAGCCAGTCGGCAACCTGGCTGGGCGTCAAGGGCCGCAGGCCTCCGTCAAATGCAGGGGTGGTGACCTCAACGCCAAACGGGAATCCGAGCGGCGAGTCGGGAACGCTGTCGCCGCCCTTGCCCGAGGCTCCCTGC